>NZ_CP072793.1:1433984-2150977 GCF_017901175.1 Thiothrix unzii | reverse complement strand
CCCGCACTGAGCGCAGTATGGATGGTGTGGGTAAAGCTGCGGTCAAAGCTTACAACCCACAGGCGATGCGGGCATTGCAGGGCACGGCGGAGCGGGTAAACAATATCCGTAAAGCCAGCTCCACTGCTGATGCGTTGCACGTATTGAAGTACGTTGATAATGCTGATGATTTAGTGCGTTTGGAAAAGCTGAGTCTGAAATACGGCACGGAAACCAAAGGCATTTTGAAGTTTCTGGGGAAAAGCGCGATTGGGACGGTGCGGGTGTTGCGCAAGTCGGTTGAATTATTAGTCAGTGGCTTATTAACGCTGATTTCTTTTATATCATCAGTGCTATCTTTGGCGGGATTTCGCCGCCCCTTATCCAGCTAACACTTTGAACTTTATAGACTGCCGGTATTCTAATGCATACCAATACCAAAGATTTACGGGCAGGATATTATGGATGGACTCACCTTTGGGGAGGCGCGGCATTTGGTTGCCCGTACCGGGCTGGGTGCGGAATGGGATCAAATCAAACGCTTGCAGAGCAAGTCACGTGACGAGGCCGTGGCTGCGGTTTTAAACCCGCCTGCATCGCCGTTAGCTGCACCACCTGCGATGAGCGCGTGGCATACGCTCGAACCGATGCGCCTGATGGATGCACAACACCGTACCCAAGCCTGGATGCTGGCGCAAGCCGAAGGTAAGCGTTTGCAAGCTTGGTGGGTAACGCAGTTGCTGGCAACCCGCGCTCCGCTGATAGAGCGTATGACCTTGTTTTGGCACAATCATTTTACCTCATCAATCCAGAAAACTTTGCAACCCAGTCTGTTGCACCAACAAAACCTGTTATTACGTCGTCATGCTTTGGGTAATTTTGCGGAACTGTTACACGCGATTGCTAAAGATCCCGCGATGCTGGTGTATTTGGATGGCTACCAAAATATCAAAGGCAACCCCAATGAAAACTTCGCGCGTGAATTGTTGGAGCTGTTCACGCTGGGGCGCGGGCATTACAGCGAGGCCGATGTCAAAGCCGCTGCGAAAGCCTTTACCGGTTGGGGCGTGGATAACCGCAACGGAAAGTTTGTGGTCCGTGCCGATCAGCACGACACGAGCCGCGTTAGTTTCTTAGGCAAAAGCGGAACATTTAGCGGTGAAGACATTATTGCCATTCTGCTGGAACACCCGCGTACCGCTGAACACCTTAGTGAAAAGTTCTGGCGAAACTTCGTCAATAACGGCACACCGGATGCCGCAACGGTGCGCTCTTGGGCACAGGTATTACGCACCTCCGGTTATGAAATCAAAGCCTTGCTGAGTGCGGTGTTAACCAGCGAAGCTTTTTGGGCGCAACGCAACAAAGGGACGCTGATCAAATCACCGATTGAAATTCTGGTCGGTACGGTGCGGATGATTCCTTACCCGCGAGAATCCATCACAGCAATGGTCAATTTGTGCCGTTTATTGGGGCAGGAATTATTCGACCCGCCCAACGTCAAGGGCTGGCAGGGCGGCGAACATTGGATCAGTACCCAAACCTTACTGGTGCGCACCTCGTATTTGACCAAATTATCGCGTGGTGACTTGAATCAGCGGGTCGAAACCGGGTTGAAACTGCCTCAAGCCAGCGAACAAGAGCTGGTGGAATGGATGTTGCCAGTGTCGCCGTTGCAAGCGTTGCCGAGTATTGCGGGCGACCGGCGTTTGGTGCGGGCTTTGTTGCTTGACCCAGCTTTTCAAGTGTCTTAAGGGGGAATCGCATGAATCGCCGAGCTTTTTTACAATGGGGTGCTGCCGCACCGTTTTTGAGTTGGTTGCCATCCATCGCATCTGCTAGCCCCAGCCAGCGGCGCGTTCTGGTGTTGGTTAAATTGGCGGGTGGCAATGATGGCTTGAATACCCTGATTCCCCATGCTGACCCTTTGTATTATTCACTGCGCCCAACGCTGGCGATACCGCGTCATCAGGTCATTGATACCGGGCAGGGGATGGGCTTAAACCCTTACCTTAAAGCACTCAAACCTTGGTGGGATGCGGGGCAAATGGCATGGGTGCAAGGGGTAGGTTATCCGCACGGGGATTTGTCGCATTTTCGTTCCAATGATATTTGGGAAACCGCCAGTACTGCACAACGTGCGCCGGAACAGGGTTGGTTAGCGCAAACCTTGGCAGGGAACGGTTTGCATGGCATCGTGATGGGCGAACAACTGGGGCCGTTATTGGGTAAGGATTGTCACGCGCTGGCAATGCAAAGTCCGGCGGTTTTTCTCAGTCAAGTGAGTTTAGTGGACGATATTGCCCCGGCGACTGTTACCCCTGCGTTGGCGCATTTGACGCGCACTCAGCATCAGCTTTACGCAGCAGGTCAGCAATTGGGCAGTAAATTGCATCAACCGGTAGCGGTAGGTGTGCCGTTTGCCACCAGTGCTTTGGGGCGTGATCTGGAATCAGTGGCGCAGATGATTCTCAGTGGGGTGGATGCGCCGGTGTATTTAGTGACACAGGAAGGTTTTGATACGCACAGCAATCAAGTCGTGGCGCATAGCAATTTGTTGCACCACCTCGCGGGCGGCTTGGACTCGTTTGCACGGGCAATGCAGCGCGGCGGGCGGTGGAATGATGTGGTAGTGATGACGTATTCGGAATTCGGGCGGCGGGCGCAGGAAAATCGGGGCAAGGGTACGGATCACGGCACGGCTTCGGTGCAATTATTGCTAGGCGGTCGGGTGCGTGGCGGTATTTACGGCGATGCCCCGCGATTGCACGAGTTGGATGCTGATGGCAACCCGCAGCAAACCGTGGATTTCCGTAAAGTCTACGGCACGTTGGCGCAGCAGTGGTTGGGGCTGAAAAACCCTTGGGTGCAATTCGGGACATTACCGCTGGTTTAACCCCGGCAGGCTTGGCATAATCCGCGCACCCGCAATCCATAACAAGGCATAACCGTATGTGGTTTAAAAATCTTCATTTGCTCCGTTTAGGCAGCGATTTCAGCGTTACCCCAGAAGCATTACACGATGCATTAGAAAGCAAGCCATTCTTGGGTTGCAATAAAGAACAGCGCGAAGCCAGCGGTTGGGTTTCACCCTTCGGACGTAATAGTGAACAACTGTTGCTGGTGGCTGGCGATTATATGTTGCTCACCTTGGCGCATCAGGAACGTATGCTGCCTGCCTCGGTGGTGCGTGAAGAGCTGGATGAGCGCGTCGCCGACATTGAACTCAAAGAAGACCGCAAAGTTAGCAATCGCGAAAAGAAAGACTTACGTGAACAAATTGAGTTTGAATTACTGCCACAAGCCTTTACCCGCACCCGCAAAATGGATGCATGGCTTGATCCGGTCAATGGCTGGATGGTGATTAATACTTCAGCGGCGGCACAAGCCGAACGCATGACCAAATTGTTGCGCACCTGTTTGGGTTCATTGCCTACTACCGTGCCGAAAACCGATATTACCCCGACGTTTTTAATGACCCAATGGCTGAAAGAGGGCGGGATGCCTGCGCCATTTAGTTTGGGTGAAGAATGCGAATTGCGCAGTCAAGGTGATGAAAAAAGTGTCGCAGTCTTCAAACGTCACGAACTAACCACCGAAGCGGTGCAAGCTAATTTCACCGCCGGTAAAGTCGTGTCGAAACTGGGTCTGGTGTGGGCGGATAAAATCAGTTTTGTGCTGACTGATGAATTGCAGGTGCGTAAGGTGCGCTTTTTGGATGTGCTGGAAGACACCTTGAAAGATGCCGATCCGCAATCGCACGCGGAACGGTTGGATATTGAATTTGCCCTGATGACGGGGGAAGTGACGCAGTTGTTGGCGGATTTGATGGGGTGCTTTTCAGCACCCGCACCCTAATGGCTGAAGCGGCGATTTAACCTTGAATCGCGGCTTGAATCTTCTCAATCCGCTCAATTTGCACGCTTGCCGCTTCTTCCGCCATGCCACCCAGTGCGTACCATTGCTTTAACAAGGGCAAGGCTTGTGTGGTAGGCGATTGCAATTCCCGGCGGGTCAACATGCTTTCAGAAAGTTGCGCCAGTTGGTATTCCATCCGCGCTTTCTGGAAGGCAGCGGGTGTTTCCAAATCCAGCAGAATTTCCAGTTGCAGGCACAGCTTTTCACCGGCTGTTTGATTGGCTTGCTGGGTATCAGGGTCGGTTGCGGCAGATTTATTGCTGATGCCTTGCGCGATCAAAGCGTCCCATTCGGCACGTTTTTGTTGCTGCTGTTCAAGTTCGCGTTGGCGTTTTTCGGCTTCGAGGCGTGCGGTTTCGGCAAGGTGTGCGTCACGTTCATGACGTTGCTGCTGGCGTTCTTCGCGGGAACGGGTAAACAATGTATCAATCGGTTCGCGGAATTGTTTCCATAGGCGTTGTTCATCCGCAGGGCGTGAGGGCAGGGTAATGTGCCATTGTGCTTGCAGATTTTTTGCGTCTTCAATGGCTTGCGCGGTGTCGGTTTGTTCCAATAGGGCTTGCGCTTCGGCTACCAGTTGCTCACGTTCTTGCCAGTTGTGTTCACGTTCGGTTTTGAAAGGCACATCGAGTAAATCCATCGCGGCATTAAAACGGTCATTGATGATTTTCCAGTCTTTGTGTCCGACCGTACCCGCTTCTTTCCATTGTTTGCGCAACTGATTGATGTGATTTTGCAGGCTGCGCCAGTCGGCATTGTCCCAGTCGGTTTCCGCGTGCAAAGCTTCCAGTTGGGCACATAGCGCGTTGCGTTGTTCCAGATGGGCTTGGCGTTGCTGCGCTTGCTCAGTGAAGTGCTGTTTGCTGGGTTCATAAGCGGCGGTAACGTTGGCATCAAAGGCTTTCCATAAAGCGCGTTGTTGCCCCGGTTCCATTTGGGAGAGTTTTCGCCATTCGTTGCGCAAGGTTTGAACTTGTTTGGCGCGTTCTTGTGGGTCAAGCGCATCGTCAGTGCGTAAGTTTTCTGCTGTTTCAATCAGTTGCTTGCGTGCCTGATCGGTTCCCCAACGTCGCCAATCCTGCAATTCGCGGATGTAAGGGGTAAGCATTTGAATTCGGCGTTGGAAAAATGCGCGTTCGCCCGCTGGCAGGTTGGCAGTTTCCTTCAGGGTTTGCAGCAGGTTCTGGTGCTGGTCAATCGCTTCGCCGTAGCGTTCGGCTTCTAGATGCGCTTCCAAGGTTTGTAACGCTTGATGCAGGTGTTGCTGCACCTCGCTTTGTTGGGCTTGTTGCTGCTGACGTTGTTGGCGTGCCTGAGCTTGCGCTTGCTGCATTTGCTCTTGCTGTTCGCGCGCCGCTTGAGCTTGTTGCTCTGCTAAAGCAGCGGCTTCGGCAGCAATGCGTGCCTGTTCAGCCGCTTGTTGCGCTTGTTGTTCGGCACGTTGCGCCTGTTCGGTTTCGTAAGCACTTAATTGCTGCTGAAACGCTTGAATGGCGGTATCAAAGCGCGTTTGGTGTGCAGGGCTGGCGTGCCGCACGGTTTCTTGCCAGCGTTGTTGCAGGGTGAGTGCGCGGGTTTTTTCCTGCGCCCAAGTGCTGCGTTTGCCAAGACTTTCTGCGTCATCACATAAATTAGCAATACGTTGCTGAAGTTGTTGTGCGTGCTGTTCTTGGTCGATGCGTTCTTTGAGTAATTGACGCAAACGCTTGTTGGTTTTACCGTGCTGTTTATCGAGCAGTTTGAGTTTTTCTAAATCGTGTAAACGTGTTGCCGCAAGGTATTGAATTTCTTTGGATGCATCGTTGCTGGCAATCTCAAACAACAGGTTCTGGTCGTTGAGTTGCTCAATCGCGTGGCGGCGCAGCTTGACCCCGCGTTCGCTATCACGTGCGATGCTGGTAAGCAGTGCAGGGTTTTGCAACCAACTAAACACGTCCGCCAACAGGGTGTCGTGGTGGTGATCCGTTGCTGCGAGGATAATGACACGTTGCCGCGCCCGGTCTGCCAGTGGTGTTGCACCATGTCCCAGTTGAATCAGCGTGGGCAGATGGCTTAAACGGGTAATGGCTTCACTTCTCACCCCCATATCGGGGTCGGTTTGCGCGAGCTTGATCAGTTCGACGCTATCTCCGGCTAAACCTTGTATAGCTTGGATGCGCACTTTGGCATCCTTGTGTAACCACTTCGGCTTAAATAAATTCCCTAACATGCTGATTTTACCTTGTTTATTTTACACGTATTCCGGGTTGCGCACCGCTGTCTGGGGTGAGAATGAATAAATCACTACCACCGGGGCCTGCGGCTAATACCATGCCTTCGGATATGCCGAAACGCATTTTGCGGGGAGCTAAATTCGCCACCATGACTGTCAGCCGCCCTTCCAGATCGGCGGGATCATACGCTGATTTAATGCCCGCGAATACGTTGCGGGTTTCACCACCGAGGTCAAGCGTCAACTGCACCAGCTTATCCGCGCCTTTGACGTGTTCCGCTTTAACGATTTTAGCGATGCGTAAGTCGATTTTGGCGAAATCGTCGTAGTCAATCGTGGCACCGATAGGGTCGTCGGTCAGTTGGCTTGAGGCTGGGGGCGCAGTATTGTTTACGGCTGCGGGCTGGATGGCTTGTTTGTTGTCTTCGAGCATGGCTTCGACCATTGCTGGTTCAACACGAGTCATCAGAGCTTTGAACGTAGCAATTTCGCTGCCAATCAGAGGTGTCGCAACACTTGCCCAAGTTAGTTCACCGGCATTGAGGAAGCTTTCTGCATCCACCGCCAATTGTGGGAGAACCGGCTTGAGGTAGCTCACAATCGCACGGAACATATTGATGCCTTGGGTGCAAACGTTTTGTACGTCGGCAAGGCGTTCGGGGTCTTTGGCGAGTACCCACGGCTTTTGTTCGTCAACGTATTGGTTGGCCTTGTCAGCTAAGCCCATGATTTCGCGCATCGCCTGACCGTAGCGGCGGGTTTCGTAAAGTTCGGCGATACGCTCAGAGGCATCGCTAAACTCCTGATATAACGCGCTATCAGGCAGCATATCAGCCAGTTTGTTGTCAAATCGCTTGTTGATGAAACCGGCGCAACGCGAGGCAATATTAACCACTTTGCCGACTAAATCGCTGTTGACCCGTGCTACGAAGTCTTCGAGGTTGAGGTCGATGTCATCCACGCCATTGCTGAGTTTGCTGGCGAAATAATAGCGTAGCCACTCAGGGTTCAAATGCTTGAGATAGCTTTCGGCTTGGATAAATGTGCCGCGTGATTTGGACATTTTCGCGCCATTCACTGTCAAAAAGCCGTGGCAATGGACTGCGCTAGGGGTGCGGAAACCCGCGCCATGCAACAGGGCAGGCCAAAATAGCGTGTGGAAATAGGCGATGTCTTTGCCGATGAAGTGATACACCTCGGCGGTGGAATCGGGTTTCCAGAAACTATCAAAATCCAGCCCGGTGCGCTCACACAGGTTTTTGAAGCTGGCTAAATAACCAATCGGCGCATCCAGCCACACGTAAAAATATTTGTCATCAGTGTCGGGAATTTTAAAGCCCCAGTAAGGCGCATCGCGGGAAACATCCCAATCGCTCAAGCCTTGATCCGACTCAAACCATTCCATTTGCTTATTGGCTATTTCTTTTTGTACCGCACCGCTGGCGAGGAATTCGCGCAGGAAGCTTTCAAAATGCCCCAGCTTAAAGAAATAGTGGTCGGTTTCTTTTTCAATCGGAGTCGTGCCGGAAATTGCCGACACCGCATTTTTCAAATCAGTGGGGGAGTAAGTCGCACCGCAAGCTTCGCAGTTATCGCCGTATTGATCCGCCGCGCCACAACGTGGGCATTCGCCTTTAATGAAGCGGTCGGGCAGGAACATGTTCGCTTGCGCATCGTAAGCTTGGCGAATCGTGCGCTTTTCAATATGCCCATTGTCACGCGCTGCTTTGTAGATGAATTCGGCGAAATGGCGGTTTTCGTCAGAGTGCGTGGTGTAGTAATTGTCGAAACCGACCCTAAACCCTGCAAAATCACGCTGATGTTCCGCGCCTATGCGGGCAATCAATTGTTCCGGGGTAATGCCTTCTTGTTGCGCCCGCAGCATGATCGGTGTGCCGTGCGTGTCATCCGCGCACACGTAATAGCATTCATTGCCGCGCAAACGTTGAAAACGCGCCCAAATATCCGTCTGGATGTATTCGACCATGTGACCAATATGAATCGGGCCATTGGCGTAGGGCAGTGCGCTGGTGATGAGGATTTTTCTTGGCTTCATGGCGGTATCTAGGCATTCCTTAATGAGCCGGAAAGGGTAGCAGGTTGCAGGCGGTTTCGCTACTTTCAATAGCGGTTAACCGCGCCTCCAATGCCTAGTGAAATGAGTGGTGTGCCTTGCCAAGGCATCAATGCAGATGAAGATGCTCTTGTCGAGTAGCGTACTGCTCAATAGGTTTTCTTTGAAAATATACGGTCAACAAAGTGAGGACATGTGTCTCTAAAACATTAGCAACTTTGACTAAGGTAGACAGCTTAGCTTCGTCGATGTCAGCTTGTAACAATCTATGCCATGTTTGACGTGAAATGCCGGAGCGTGCGGACGCTTCCGTTATCGTCATTCCTAATGCCTCTAATTGTTCGCGCAGGTGATGCGCCAGATCTAATGCAGACATATGCTGGGTTTTCCTCACTTAACCACTTCCCCAATACGGTATTCTGGATGAGGTAGATTGCAGGCGAAAGGTAGGAAAATACACCTTGTTAATTTTTATTTAATAATCAACTTATTACTCTGGTGATTAACATGCTCTGCTTTCATGTGGTCTTCTGTTGCGGCCTATTGAGATGAAATACGATTTCTTGATAAAAATTATGAAAAAAATTGGTGAGTGTAAACCGCTCTTTACACTTTTCTTGCTAGAGTCCGGCTCAAGGGTTCGCTTGAGCGTAAACCCACCTTTTTCTACAGTCAGTCGCTGACTCCCTCACACTAACCCGCTGGCTGTAGATGGTCGGCTCGTATGAGCCGGCCGATCTTAATCGGCAATTGCGCTACGGTTTCCTCAACACATCAAACCGCGCCGGATTAGCAAACTTCACCCCATCTTCACCCATATGCGCCGCAAACCGCTGCTGCACTTGCGCGTACAGCGTGTCGTCCAGTTTGTGGTTAGTGTGAGTCACGTTCAAAATCCGTGTTTCAAACTCGGCAAAATCCGCAAAACGGGTTTCAGTATTGCAGAATATTTGTTCGACTAATTGCAATTTACCGGAGGCTACAACGTCGCACACCGCTTGAAATGCCAGTTCGCGCACCACTTTTTCATCGTGAAATAAGCGCAGGATGTCGTTGAATTTACCCGCGTAAACGGGTTCGGAAATCCAAGCCAAGCCGCCGGGTTTTAACACGCGGGCAATTTCCAGCAAGCCTTGCGCCATGAGTTCTTGCGGTACGTGATGCAGCGATTTGAACATAAACACCACGTCAACGCTGTTGTCGGGCAGGTCAATCGCTTGTGCGCCGCCTTCGTGGAATTCAATGGTATCGGGGTAATCGCTGGCGAGGTTTTTGGCGTGCTGAATGCGGTCAACTTCAGTGGCGATAATCCGTGCAATGGGGAAGCGTTCCACCAGTGAGCGCGTCATGCGTGCCGTGCCGCAACCGAGTTCGAGTACCGTGGCGTGATCAAGCGGCAGGTGCTTGGCGATGAGTTCGAGTTCGTTACAGTGAGTGGTGGCGTGAGGGTTTTGCAGTTGCATGGTGCGTATCAGTCGTTGGCAAAAAGGCATTCTAATTGATGTTTTGGGTGAATTGCACGATGATAATGGTTCATTATTAGGGGATTTTACCGCTTGATTTACGCGCCGCCTGCCACGGAAATTGTACCTTTGTATGCCGATGATGCGCTGCTGGTGGTGGAAAAACCAGCGGGGTTGTTGTCCGTTCCCGGTCGGGGTGACGATAAGCAGGATTGTTTGATTAGTCGAGTGCAGGTGGATTTCCCGGATGCGTTGATCGTGCATCGTTTAGACATGGGCACGTCGGGTTTGATGGTGTTGGCGCGGGGTAAGGCGATGGAGCGGGCGTTAAGCATCGCGTTTCAGCAACGCCAAGTGCATAAGTGTTATCAGGCGGTGGTGAGCGGTTGCTTGCAGCCGTTGAATGGGGAAGTCAACTTGCCGCTGATTACCGATTGGCCAAATCGCCCGCGTCAGATGGTGTGTTTTGAGCGCGGTAAAGCCTCATGTACCCGTTATCAAGTGCTAAATTATGATTCGCCGAGTGATACCACGCGGGTGGCATTAGAGCCAGTGACCGGGCGCACCCATCAATTGCGGGTGCATTTGCAGGCGTTGCAGCACCCGATTTTGGGGGATGAGTTGTACGCGAGTGCAGCGGTTTGTGCTCAAGCCCCGCGTTTGTTGTTGCACGCTAGTCAGATTCGTTTGCCGCACCCGTTGACGGGCGCGACGCTTTCGGTCAATAGTGCTGTCCCGTTTTAACTGCATGACCTAACTACTTTTATGCAAATTCGTGAAAATGTCAGCCTGAAAGCTTTGAATACCTTCGGTTTGGAGGCAAAAGCCCGTTATTTTTGTGTATTACGCAAACTCGGTGGAGTGCGCAGTATTATGCAGTGGGCGGCGCAACACCCTGATTTACCGGTGATGTTTTTAGGCGGTGGCAGTAATTTGCTGTTGGTGGATGATTTTCCGGGCTTGGTGGTTCATGTGCGTTTATTGCAGCGTGAAGTGTTGGGGCAGGATCAGGATTATGTTTATGTGCGTGGTGCGGCGGGTGAAAATTGGCACGACTTTGTGCGCTGGACGATTGAGCAGGGTTTTGCAGGTTTGGAGAATTTATCGCTGATTCCGGGAACGGTGGGCGCGGCTCCGATGCAAAATATTGGTGCGTATGGGGTCGAGGCGAAAGATTGCATTTATGAAGTGCAGGCGTTGGATTGGCGCACCGGGGAAATCCGTGAGTTCAGCCAAGCGGAATGTCAGTTTGGCTATCGCGATAGTTATTTTAAATCAGTCGAGCCGGGGCGGTGGTTAATTGTGACGGTGGTGTTTCGTTTGCCGCGTCAGCCACAGTGGAAAATGGATTATGCCGGGGTACGCGAACAGCTTGAAGGCAAAACGCTGAATGCACGTGTCATCAGTGATGCAATTATGAACATTCGGCGCAGTAAGCTCCCTGATCCGGTGGAAATCGGTAACGCGGGCAGCTTTTTCAAAAATCCCGTGGTATCGCCACTGCAATGGGCGAATTTACAAGCACAATACCCCGCTATTCCCGGTTGGACACACGGCGAGGGTGTGAAATTATCCGCCGGTTGGCTGATTGATCAATGCGGTTGGAAAGGGCAGCGTGATGGCGATGCAGGTACTTACGACAAGCACGCTTTGGTTTTGGTGAATCACGGTAATGCTACAGGCCAGCAGGTTTGGGCGTTTGCACAGAAGATTATGGCTTCGGTACAGGAAAAGTTTGGGGTTGGGCTAGAGGCGGAACCTAATATAATTTTCTGATGAATGGCGGGTTAATAGGGCATAAACGGCTAGCTTCCCGCACCTCACCACGGTAAAGTTAGCAACATACAATACATAAACATAATACAGCTTTGTCTGGTTGCGAGGAAATCATGAGATCGCCACATAATAAGGGCACGTTGTCTGTGCGCGTTTCTTGCTTGTTGCAACGTATCATTTTGAATGGTTTTCTACCCATTTTTTTGTTTTTCAATAGTGTCAATGCGTATCCATCGCTTGAGAGTAACCTGACGGGTATTTTGCCGGATGCGGGCTTGCAGATCGACGGTGCGGCTTATCCAGCTACGCCATTTAACGCATTCCGTTATGAAACTAACCGCCTGCGTAGCATGGTGTTGTCCTCGCCTGAGTCTGTTTTTCCAACCTTGAACCCACCGAACCCAGCCGCAGCCAGTGGGATGAGTGCGTTACTAGCGGGTAGCGATTTGTATCAGGAAATGGTGATTCATGCGGCATTGACCGGAGCGCGTCAGTTTGTTTATCAAAACGCCAGTGCGACGGCAGACCAAGAAACCAGTCTAAATAAAACCCTGCAAGAAGTGGATGCCGTGTTGGGTGTGACTGCTGCGAATACCACGGTGGATAATTTATCTGCATGGCAACAGCCGTTTGTGCTGACTTCCGCACGCGGGGCTAACGGTACGGTATGGCGGTTTAGCCCGCAGTTGGATGCTTCTACACCACTGACGAATACCATTCTTCAGCAACAGCCCGCAGTCTTTGCCGTGGCTGGTTTGCAAGTGACTGTGCCAGCCGCGCAAGTGCATAGCGTGAATAATCCGGCATCAGGACAGGGTGTGTGGTTAACCGAAAGCGAAAATCCGCAGGTGGTCAGTTGCCCTCAACCTTTGGCGGTTGGGCGCGAATGCGTTGCGTATTACGCCGGTGATGCGCTTGCTGCCCCTGCCACTTTATTGGTAGAAAAAACAGTTCCAGCCGTTGATGCTGCGGGTGCTGCAACCGTGTTGTTTGCACGCGACTGGAAGTCGGGCGGGGCAGATGCTGCTGCCGGACGTGATCAGTTTACGGTGCAATACAACGCAAATCTTGATCTTCCGGCGGGGCTTTATCAGTTTGTGATTAAGGCTGATGATCAAGTGCGGCTTTGGGTAGATGATCAATTGTTGTTGGATGGTAACGTGGGTGAAACCACCGCTGCCCGCAACTTGAGTGCTGATGTGGCCTTGTCCGGTTTGCATACCTTGAAGCTGGAATACACTGATTTAGCCGATGAAGCGGTGTTGGAACTGGGGATGCAACGCCTCGCTAGCAGTGCAGCAGATGATTGTTCTACCGTGCCGAGCGGTAAGTTTTGTGGGCAGTTTTTCTCAAATCGTTTGTTGAGTGGCACACCAGCAGCAATTGCATCTACGCCTACCATTGCGTTTGATTGGGGTAATGGTAAGCCGTTGCCGAGTTTGCCTGCTGCTGATAACTTCTCCTCCCGTTGGGTTGGTGATTTTCAGTTTGCAGCCGGGAATTACACCTTCACCACGACCGCTGATGATGGCGTGCGGGTATGGGTTGACGATGAGTTATTAGTTGATGCGTGGAAAGATCAACCACCAGCCACTTACTTCAAAAGCAAAACCCTGAGCGCGGGTAAGCATCGCGTCAAAATGGAATATTACGAGCGCGGTGGCGGTGCAGTAGCGAAGTTGAATTGGGAAAAAACCCAAAGCTGCGACAATATTCCTACCGGGCAATTCTGTGCGGAATACTACAACAACGTCGATTTCGTGGGTAATCCGGCAAAAATCCAAAATGAAACCGCGATTAATTACGAATGGCAAGATGGCGTACCGGCGCGGGGCGTTAATGCCGATAACTTTGCTGTGCGTTGGCAGGGTGATTTTGAGCTGGCAGGTGATTATCGGTTTCTCGCCAAAGCTGATGACCGGATGCGGGTATGGGTTGGCGACGACTTGATCATTAATTTGTGGGAAAGCAATGACGCAAAAGAACATTTCCACGATGTGTCTTTGCCTGCCGGAAAACATCGCATCAAAGTAGAAATGCGTGAGTACGGTGGTTGGGCGCGTGCCATGATGTCGTGGGAACAACGTGCCGATTGTGAAGGCGCACCTGACAACGCTTTTTGTGGCGCGTTTTATGCCGGTGATGCGTTAGCGGGTGAGGTATTGCGCACTCAAAAAGTGAATGCATTGAATGTTAACTGGGGTACTGGGCGCGTGATGCACGGCGTGCCCGCTGATATGTTCTCGGCTCGCTGGTTGGGTAAATTCGATTTCCCTACTTCCGGCTATTATCGTTTCAATACTGAGATGGATGACGGGGTAAAAGTGTGGGTCGGCGATCAACTGGTGATTGACCAGTGGAGTTCCGATTGGCGTTGGTCGGGTAAAGCGCAATCCGCACCGTTTATTGAAGCGGGTAATCATACCGTTAAAGTTGAATACCGTGAGCGTTACGGCGCGGCTTTCCTTAACTTGGGTTGGCAGTTAGTCGATGGTTGCGGCACAACCCCGGAAAATGCGTTTTGTCTGTCTTACTTCAATAATCAGGAATTGACAGGGATTCCGGCACAAGTGCTGAAAACCCCAGCTACGATTGATTACGCTTGGGGCGATGCGCAACCCGAACCAATGGTGTGGAGAGATGCCTTCTCCGCACGTTGGGTCGGTAAAGTAAACTTTGAAGATGCCACTTACCGTTTCGCTACGGATGTGGATGATGGTGTGCGGATTTGGGTCGATGGTGACGAGTTACCGTTGAATGCGTGGAGTCAGGTTTGGCCTAATTATGGTAAATACCAACTGCTCAAGAAAATGTCGCCCGGTTTACACGATCTGAAAATCGAATACCGCGATAGTTGGGCGGCTGCGAAGGCAAAAGTAACGTGGGAAAAAGCCCCTGATTGCAGCACTGTCCCGGATGGTCAATTCTGTGCGGCGTTCTTTAATGGCATTGGGTTGCAAGGTGCACCGTTGGATACGCGCTTAGACAATGCCATTAACTTTGATTGGCAATATGAAAGCCCTACACCTGCTGTTCCGCGCGATAATTTCTCGGCACGCTGGGTCGGTAATTTCACTTTTGCAGAAGGCGAATATACTTTTACCGCGCGTACCGATGATGGTTTCCGCCTGTGGGTTGGTGGCAAACCTTTAATTGACTCGTGGAAACCACAAGGTGCGACCACTTATACCAAGCGCGTTTTCCTGACAGAAGGTACGCATGAGGTTAAAGTCGAATACTACGAAAGTGGCGGCGGTGCGGTAGCGCAATTGGCATGGCAAATTGATCTGTCTGGGCAACCGCAAGCACCGGTCAATTTAAAAGCCAGTCAAGTGACGCAAACAGCGGCTACTTTGGATTGGACAGCGCAGGAGTTAGCCAGTTCTTACCGCGTGTATCGTGATGGTGAGTTGGTTGCAACAGTCACTACGCCCAGGTTTACCGATACCGATGTGACTGTTACCCACAGCTATGCCTATCGTGTGACTGCGTTGTGGGCGAGTGGGCGTGAGTCATTGCCAAGTACTTTGAACGTTACCATCCCGGATACGCAAGCACCGACCCAACCCGAGAATCTGAGAGCGCAGGCGGTAACGGGTGATTCGATCCAGTTGGTGTGGCAAGCAGCCAGCGACAATGTGGCAGTGGCACGTTACCGGGTATTGCGTGATGGGGTACAAGTGGCAGAAACCACTACACCAAGTTTCACCGATAACGGTTTGAGCAGCTTTAGCCGCTATGCGTATAACGTGTTGGCGTTGGATGCCGCAGGCAATGTTTCCCTGATGTCGAATCCATTGACCGCGTATACCAGCGATGGTACGCCGCCTTCTGTGCCACAAGCGTTACAGGCGTTTGCGGATAAAGGGCAAGTGACCTTAAGTTGGCAAGCGGCTACCGATAATGTGGGTGTTGCGGCTTACCGGATTTTGCGTGATGGACAGGAAATTGGCACAAGCACCGCAGCACGTTTTGGTGATAGCAGCGTACAGCAAAATACTACCTACCGTTATCAGGTAGTAGCAGTCGACAGTGCAGGTAATCGTTCTGAGTCGAGTGCGGCGGTTAGTTTACTCAGTGGTGATTCCACCGCGCCGAGTGCCCCGGCAAATATGAGCGCGAATGCGGATGCCACACGCTTGCAAGTGGCACTGCGTTGGGATGCGGCAAACGATAACGTGGGCGTGGCTCAATACCGTGTATTGCGTAACGGGCGTTTATTGGCAGTCAGTAAATTAGCTACTTACACCGATACAGATGTGCAGCTTGGCAACACCTACCGTTACAGCGTGACGGCGGAAGACGCGGCTGGAAATGCCTCCATTGCCAG
Organism: Thiothrix unzii; assembly: GCF_017901175.1. Taxonomy (NCBI): domain Bacteria; kingdom Pseudomonadati; phylum Pseudomonadota; class Gammaproteobacteria; order Thiotrichales; family Thiotrichaceae; genus Thiothrix; species Thiothrix unzii. Next base: position 2,135,225 of record NZ_CP072793.1, on the reverse strand, counting down.
CAATGCCGTGGAAACCAGCTTATCCGCCATTTGCGAATCGACTCAACTGTATTACCAGCAACAAGTGGAAACCCATGTTGGTAACTGTGCCAGTTGTCACGTTGCTGGCGGTATGGCGCAAAACAGTCGTTTGATTTTCAGCACGGGTGACAATGCCAGCGCACGTAATCTCAATGCGTTGAATGCCATTACCCAAACCGTAGGCAAAACCACGGTATTGCAAAAAGCCAGCGGACAAGTTGCGCACGGCGGTGGTGCGGTATTGCCTGTAGGGTCAGACGCATTGCAAGTGTTTACTACTTTGCTGGATAAATTAGCTGATCCACAGCAGTGTGATGCCGTCAATACCAGTACCGGCGTGGCTGTTTTGGTGGAATCAATGGCAGCAAACTGTGCGTCCTGCCACGGTACGAACGGTGTCAGTCATGGCCCCGCGACACCGGGTCTGGCGGGAATGGATAGCCACTATTTCAGTAAATTGATGCGTGATTACCAAACAGGCAATCGTGCTTCTACTGTCATGGGGCGGATTGCGAAAGGCTACAGTGCGCAAGAAATTGACCAACTGGCAACGTTTTTTGCGGCGCAAACCTTCAAGGTGACTGAGCAAACCACCGATGCAGCCCAAGTGGCACGTGGGCAGGGCTTACATCAGCAATATTGCGCGAGTTGCCACACGGCGAATGGGCGTGATGACAGTTTGACGGGCGTGCGTTTAGCTGGGCAGTGGCAGCCTTATTTGGAACGTACTCTGCAAGATTACGCCGCCAAACGCAGCCACGCACCAACCGGCATGGCAAATCAGCTAAGCGCGTTGCTGGCGCGTGAAGATGGGGAAGCGTTGAATGCATTAGCAGCATTTTATGCGAGTTCCTCAGCGGATAGCCAAGCTCCTGATGCCCCTGAGTATGTGGAGGTGGCTGCATACACGCCAACGGGTGTGACCTTAACTTGGATGGATGCTTCCGATGAATGGGGTGTGTCTTACTACGAAATTTACCGCGATGGCGTATTGATTGGGCGCAGCCGTTACAACAGCTTTACGGATACCGGCTTAGCGCAAGGCAGTTACCGTTACACCATCGTGGCTGTGGATGCCTCTGGCAACCGTTCGGTGGTGAGTAATGAAGTGGTGGCGAGTGTTTCCAGCGAAACCGCGACACCGAATGGGGTGCAATTGCTGGATTACCCAGAAACCTTGCGTAAAGCAGCGGTGCTATTGCTGAATCGTACCCCGACAGCAGCAGAATTGGCGGCAGTGACTTCTGAGGAAACCTTCCGCAGTACGCTGCGTACCATGCTGGATGCGGCTGGGGCATTGAATCCGTTTGTGTACCGCGCAGGGCATGAAGTGTTCTTGAGCAATGGTGCGGCACGGGTTAATAGCGGTAATGGCGGCATCCAAACGATGGACTTCCCTGCATTAGCGACGCTCACTACCGCCGAAATGAACATTGTCAGCGATACGATTCGTAAAGAGCCGGTGTTCCTGATGCAGTACATTGTGGGCAGTGACCGTCCTTGGACAGAAGTACTGACAGCAGATTACACCGTTTTGAACCCCATGTTGTCGAAAGCCTTGGGTGCGCAACCCTTGGAAGCGTTTACGAATGTGAGCGATCAAAGCGAATTGCGCCCCGCACGTATTCCGCAAGTATCGGCGCGTTTTGCGAATAAACCATTCCCGCACGCTGGGGTGTTGACGACGAATGCGTGGTTATCGCGCTTCCCAACCACCGATACTAACCGTAACCGTCACCGTGCCTCTAAGGTTTACAAGCAATTCTTAGGTCTGAACATTGAAGCTTTGGCGCAACGCCCGTTGAATGACAGCGGCAATGGTAATTTCCGAGTACCAACCATGGAAAATCCGAACTGCATGGTTTGCCATACAGTAATGGATCCGGTGGCGGGTGCATTTAAGGAATGGGGTAATAATGCCCGTTACCTGCAAAACTTTAACGGTACGCAAGGTGATAAAGATTCCTTGGCGGGTGCTTACAAATCTTCTTCTTATCCGCTGAGCCATTTGGGGCAGGCGTGGTATCAAAAAGGTGATTTGTGGTATCGCGATATGTTGATGCCGGGATTAGATGGCAAAGCCATGCCGGGAGGTTTCACAGGTTTCGGTAGTGAAACGTGGGTGGACAGCGTTAACTTGTTGGTTAACCCATCAGCAGAGTCCGGGGTATCGGGCTGGACAACCGTAACAGGTAAAGCAGAAGCCAGTAATAAAGCCGGGTGTTCACGCATTACCCGTGACCCTAAGTCTGGGCAGGCATTGTTCCACCTTGGTGTGTGTAATCAAGTGACGGCTGAAACCTTGTTGCAACAAACCATAGACATTACTAGCCATGCCAGTGTAGTCGATGCAGGTAAAGCCGCAGTCAACTACGGTGCTTACATGAGTACCAAAGGTAGCGGTGATATTCCTTCCGTTTGGGTAACGTTTGTTGGCACGGATGACAAGGTGTTGGGTGAAAGCCGTATCTTGTTAGAAACGATTGGTTGGACATGGGGTAATCAAAAGGCTGAGCAGGCTGTGCCGGTGGGAACCCGCCACTTGCGCTTTAATCTGCGTGGAGTGCGTTCACCGAATACCTGGGCGGATAAATTCCTTGATGTGTATGCGGATGATGTCTTCCTGACGCTGAAAACACCTGCCAGTAACGTGGCAGCGGCGGAAGGTTTGCAAGACAGCCTGCAATGGTTGGGTAAGCATTTGGTTGCGGATCAACGCTTTGCCAAAGGCGCGGTGCATTTCTGGTATCGCACACTGTTCAAACGTGAACCGTTGACTGCGCCAGTAAATCCGGCAGCGGAAGGTTACGCACAGCAAATGGCGGCGTTTAACGAGCAAGATGCGCAGCTCACTACTTTGGCTGAACAATTCCGCCAAGATAGTGGTCACGGTGTCTGGAACGTTAAAGACTTGCTAATCAATATGGTGGCTAGTCCATTGTTCCGTGCGGAATCTGGCTACTTGGACGCGACGGGTAAACAGGCGATACCTGATTTGGGGATTGCACGTTTACTTACCCCAGAGGAAATTAATGGCAAACTCAAATCGTTGGTGGGTGCTGAATGGTCGTCGTTCCGCCCTGAACGTGCGTGGAGTGATCGCATGGGCTTGTTCTACGGTGGTTTTGACGGGGGTAGTTTGAAGCCAACGCCTAACACCGAAATGAACACGCTCATGAGTAAAATTCCTGAACGCATGGCGATTGAGCTTAGTTGCAATACGGTTTACAACGATTTCCTTAACAAGGCGACTGAGCGTAAATTGTTCCGTTTCGTCGAAGCTACCGACACACCAACTCTGGAAGAGTTGGGCGATAGTCAGGCCAATATGTTGTTGAATCCGGGTGCGGAACAAGGCATGGCAAGCTGGGTGATTGAGCAAGGTACGGCACGTATTCTCTCAGGCAAGTCGGGTTGTGATGGCGGGCCGTCAATCCGTAACGGGCAGGCGATTTTCAACCCCGGCAGCATATGCAAAACCCCGACACCATTGGGGCGGATGTATCAGGATGTCGACGTTACCGCATGGGCGACGACGATTGATGCGGGTCAGGGGCGTGCTGTCTTCGGTGCAGCTTTACGGGGCTGGTCGACTAATAACGATGAAGCCAGCATTTCCCTCAGCTTCCGTGATGCCAGTGGCGTTGAAATTGGCACATCCGCTGTCTTGAGCAGTGCGCGTGACCGGTGGGAAAACTTCTCCACCTCGACCAATGTGCCAGCTAATACCCGCCTGATCCGCTTCGTGATGCAAGGGCGGAATTTGGGTGCAGCCAATAGCAACACCGACGCTTTTGTGGACGACACTTATCTGCGCGTCGTGGCTAATGGCAGCGATTACATGGCGGCTGGAGAAAAACGCATCCGCAGCAATATCCAATTCCTGCATAAACATTTGCTGAATGAAGATTTGCCTTTGGATGATGCGGAAATCGACCGTACTTATCGTCTGTTTAGTGAGGTTCAAGCCGATGCCAGCGGTGTTGGCACGAGTGCTTGCCGCCTTTACAACGATGGGGAAGACCCGCAGCGCACGAAACGCGCGTGGAGCATCGTAATGATGTACCTGTTGACCGATGCACGTTTCTTGTACGAATAAGGTGAGTGAGGAGAGTCAGGCATGAACAGACGCAACTTTTTAAAGACGCTGGGTGCTGTCGGGTTTGCTACCTCACTGCCGTGGGTGAGCAACAGTGTACAGGCGGCGAATTTGCATACCGGGAAAATCCTGTTAACCCTGAATCTTGGTGGGGGATGGGATCACAGCTCGTTTTCCGACCCGCGTAATAACCCGCTGGTTAATCGCTGGGCAAGCACGCAGGTGGCAGGTGAAGCGGGTAATTTACGCTATGCACCCATGGCGGAAAACGCGGCATTTTTTGATAAATACCAGCGTTACATGTTGGTGGTGAATGGCATTGACATTCAAACTAACGGACATGAAGCGGCGGAACGCAATCGCAATACCGGCAATTTGATGCAAGGTTATCCGTCCTTGAACGAGTTGTACGCTGCGGTGGCAGCACCGACCGTACCTATGCCGTTTGTGCGTGATGGCGGTTTTTCGGAAACCGCCGGGATCATGCCATTCACGGTATTGCCGGATGAAACCTTGCTGCGTACCTTGGCAAATCCTAATTACTACGATGCGACGCGCAGTTATTACGCGAATTCGCACGTCAGTACCCTACAGCGTTTTCGCGACGAACGTTTGCAAGCGCAAGTAAGCCAGCCCAATAACCTCCCACGTTGGCAGGAAAAGCTCGATGAACTGCAACGCGCTCGCGCTGGTACGGGCGATATGAATTTGTTGGGAACGGTTTTGTCCGGCACGCTTGACCGCAACGATTTACAAGGGCAGGCGCGTAATGGCATTCAAAACATGCACCTGTTTTTGACCTTGGCAGCGGCAGGCATGACTGCAACCGGGTGTTTCAGCACAGGGGGGTTTGATACGCACGGCAACCACGACACTAACCATGCGAATGCGTTGATCAATACCACGCGCTTGCTGGATTATTTGTGGACAAAGGCTGAAGGCATGGGTCTAGCGGATCGTTTGGTAGTGCATGTCACTTCTGATGTGGGGCGCACTCCTAGTTACAATGCTGGTAACGGTAAAGACCACTGGTCATTGGGCAGTGACATTATCATGGCGAAAAACGCACTTTGGGCAAATCGCATCGTTGGCATCAGCGGCGCGACTCATGAAAAACGGGCGATTAACCCGAATACTCTGCAATTGAGTGAATCCGGGGTGCAATTGCAACCGCGTCACGTGCAGGCAGAGTTGCGCAAACTCCTCGGCATCGACACCCACGCACTTGCGCAACGCTACGACCTGAAAGCCGAAAGCATGGCATTATTCAACCCCGCAGTATCCAGCGGCATCACGGTTTAGGAGTACACACCATGACAAACGTAAACCGTCGACAGTTTTTGAAAGCCCTGAGTGCGGGTGGTTTGGTTTTGCTATCCGGCATTTCGACTCGTAGCTGGGGTGCAAATGCTAATGTGGTGATTATCGGTGGCGGTACGGCTGGTGCAACGGCTGCCAAGTACCTGAAACTCGCCGACCCTAGCATCAACGTTACCCTGATCGAAAAAAATGCACACTACTACACCTGTTACATGAGTAACGAAGTGTTGGGTGGCGGGCGCACTTTAGACTCGCTGAAATTCGGTTACGCGGGCTTGGAAAGACGCGGTATTACCGTGGTGCAAGCCGAAGTCACCGCCATTGATGCTGTGGCTAAATTCGTGCAAACCACTGCTGGTAACTTCCCCTATGATCGCTGCATTGTCGCACCGGGGATCGACTACCGTTACGAAACCATTGAAAATTACAGCGCGGATGTGGCGCAACAGATTCCGCACGCATGGAAAGCAGGTGAGCAAACCACCTTGCTGCGTTCCCAGCTTGAAGCCATGCCTAACGGCGGCACATTCGTAATGGTTGCACCACCCAATCCTTACCGTTGCCCGCCCGCGCCGTATGAACGTGCCAGCCAAGTTGCCAGTTATTTCAAAAAGCACAAGCCCAACAGCAAAGTGTTGATTCTTGATCCGAAAACCAGCTTTACCAAGCAAGCTTTGTTTGAAGAGGGCTGGATGCAGTTGTACGGTTACGGCAATGACGGTGACATGATTGAATGGGCATCGGGCGGAACCAATGCCGTCGTGAGTTTGGATGTTGCCACGAAAACCGTTACAACCGCAGGTGGCGAACGAATTGCAGCCAGCGTGTTGAACATTATCCCGGCACAAAAAGCGGGTGCGTTGGCGTTCAGTGCTGGATTAACCGATAGCAGTGGCTGGTGTCCGGTTGCCGTTGCTAGCTTTGAATCCACCTTGCATGACAATATTCACGTCATTGGTGATGCGTGTATTGCTAATCCGTTGCCCAAATCAGGTTTCGCCGCGAATTCGGAAGCCAAAGCCTGCGCCTTAGCCGTAGCAGCGTTATTGAACGGGCGCGAACCGGGCAGAACCTCGTTTTCCAACGGTTGTTACAGTTTAGTGGGCGATGATTACGCGATTTCCGTGGTTGGCATTTATCGGCTATCTGCTAACGGCACAACGATTGAAAGTGTACCGAATGCAGGCGGCACATCACCCTTAGCAGCGGCAGAAGAAGAACGTTTAATCGACGTGCAATACGCTTACAGTTGGTACAACAACTTTACGCAGGATGTGTTCTTTTAAAGCTGGTAGAATCCGACACCATTGCCTGTCAGAGGTGTCGGAGTCTAAATATCAGCATGAGTCGCAGCAGAAAACCCCGTGGCGTAAAAAACAGCCCACTTGTCGAAACCACTATCGAATCCCTCACGCTTGACGGTCAGGGTGTCGCCCACATTGACGGCAAAACCGTATTCATTGACGGTGCGTTGCCGGGTGAAACCGTCGCTTTTCGCTACACCTCTTACAAAGCTAAACACGACGAAGGTAAGGTCGAAACCGTCCTTACGCCATCACCAGAACGGGTAGAGCCGCGCTGCGAACATTTCGGCGTATGCGGTGCGTGTAGCTGGCAACACATTTCGCTGGAAGGGCAGATTCGCCACAAACAGCAAGCCATGCTCAATAATCTTAAATACATCGGCAAAGTCGAACCTGAAACAGTGCTTGAACCTTTGACCGCTGAAGGGTGGGCATACCGTCGTAAAGCCCGTTTGGGTGCGCGTTGGGTGCGTAAGAAAGAGAAAGCGTTGGTGGGGTTCCGCGAAAAAGAAGGTGGTTTCCTCGCAGAACTCAACCGTTGCGAAATTTTACACCCTAGCATCGGCGAACATCTCACTGATTTTCAAGCTTTAGTGGGTGGCATGGAGGCGCGTGAAACCATTCCGCAGATCGAAGTGGCAGTGGGTGATAATGCCACTGCGCTGGTGGTGCGTCACATGGAACCCTTGTCTGACACAGACACGCAAAAATTAATCGACTTTGCCCGTGAAGGGGATTATCAGCTTTATTTGCAGCCTAAAGGCCCTGAAACGGTTCACTGCATTTATCCTGAAAACCCGACGTTGTATTACGAACATCCGCAGTTCAATACCAAAGTAGGTTTTGTCCCGCTCGACTTTTTCCAAGTTAATCAACCGCTCAACCGTAAAATGGTAGCGCGTGCCTTGGAATTGCTTGCACCTGAACCCACCGATACGGTACTAGATTTATTCTGTGGCTTGGGCAATTTTACTTTGCCATTGGCGCGTCATGCCGCGCAAGTGATTGGTGTGGAAGGCGATATGGCGATGGTGGAACGCGCTCGTGCGGCGGCGCACGCCAACGGCATTCACAACACCGATTACTACGCTTGCAACCTGATGGGCGAGGATTTACACCGCGAACCTTGGCTGAAAAAACACCGTTACGACAAGATTTTACTTGATCCACCGCGTGCGGGCGCGAAAGAAATCATTGAGCATATCGGCAAGCTCAAAGCGGGACGCATTGTGTATATTTCCTGCGATCCGGCAACTTTAGCGCGTGACGCGGGTGAATTGGTGAATACGCACGGCTATCGCTTAGTGAGTGCAGGGGTGATGGATATGTTTCCGCATACATCGCACGTTGAATCTATTGCGGTGTTTGAGAAATAGGCAAGAGGATAGTATGAATCTCATCCATCAAATTCATCAAGGTGAAAGCAAAACGCTGGAGTTAAAACGCCAGCTTCCACGTCATGAGCAAATTGCTCAGACGGCGGTAGCGTTTGCGAACACGAGTGGTGGCAAGCTGATAATCGGCGTGGATGATCATCGTAAAATTGCGGGTGTTGCTGAAACGGATATTTTTACCCTGCAAGACCAGATTACCAGTATTATTCTTGACCGTTGTTATCCGCCTTTATTGCCGGAGATTTACACTAGTAATATCAATGGTAAATTGGTGTTGGTTGTTGAGATTTTTCGTGGCAATTTAATGCCTTACTACCTTAAAGCCGAAGGTAAAAATAACGGTACATACCTACGTATCGGTGCTTGCAACCGTAAGGCTGAATTGTTGCAATTGGTTGAATTAGAACGTCAACGTATCAATCAAAGTTTTGATGAAGAGATTTGCCCTGAGTTTCGGCTACAAGAACTGGATTTAACCCCATTGCAAATCCGCTTTGCTGCCAAAGGTAAACCGCTGGATGATGAAAAGCTCAAAAATTTGAAGCTTGTCCGCCAAGACCAGGGGCATTTATTCCCCACGCAAGGTTTACTCATCTTGCTTGGGAAATTGCCTCATGTCACGACCAAATGTGCCCGTTTCAAAGGTACGGACATGAGCCTGTTCCTTGATCGTAAGGAATATACGGGTGATCTGTTCAGTCAATTGGAGCAAGCAGAAGCCTTTATCAAAAACCACATCAATCTGCGTGGTGAAATCAAGGGATTGCAACGTACCGATACTTATGAACTCCCTGAGGCTGCTTTACGTGAAGCATTGACTAACGCTCTTATCCATCGTGATTACACCAATCAGGGACGTGACATTAAAGTGGGTATATACGACGATATTGTCAATATTGTTTCCCCCGGTGGGTTTCCTCGTACGCTGACGGCAGATGGTTTGCGTGAAGGCCGTTCCGAAATCCGCAATCGCGTCATTGCTCGTGTTTTCAAAGAATTAGGCTATATCGAACAATGGGGGACTGGCCTGCAACGGATCAAAAAAACCTGTCTTGATCATGGTTTGCAAGAGCCACGCATCCGTGAAATTAGCGATTCCATTGATATAGAATTTCAGCGTCCGCGAGTATCCGGCATTTCCGAAGTGCCGGATACCGCCGGATACCGCCGAATACTAACCAGCAAGAATCCGTAATCCTCAAGCAGCTTGACCAGAATGGTATAATTACTGCTGCCCAAGTGATGCATTTGCTCTCGGTAAAAGAGCGGCGGGCGCGGGAAATTTTGAAACAATTGTCCGAAAAGCACCTGCTTGAAAAACGCGGTAGTGCCCGCAGTACTTATTACACCAAAATCAATCACTGACTAATAAGGACAAAATAATGATGTCAGACATGCAAACGCAACTCGAAAAACTACGTCAACAACTGCGTTATCACAATCATTTGTACTACGTACTGGATGACCCACAAATCCCCGATGTGGAATACGACCGCTTGTTCCGCGAGTTACAAGCACTCGAAACTGCACACCCAGAACTGATCACCCCCGATTCGCCCACGCAGCGCGTCGGGGCAGCACCACTCACCGAATTTGGCGAAATCAAACACGCCATTCCGATGCTGTCTTTGGGCAACGTGTTCAGCGATGAAGAATTGCTGGCATTCGACAAACGCATTCACGACCGCCTCAAATCCGACACGGAAACCGAATTCGTTGCCGAACCCAAGCTCGACGGTTTGGCGATCAGCATCCTCTACGAAAACGGTGTATTCACCCGCGCTGCCACCCGTGGCGATGGCGAAACCGGCGAAGATGTGACCCACAATGTGCGTACCATTGCCTCTGTGCCCTTGCGCTTGTTGGGTGAAGGCTACCCGTCGGTGTTGGAAGTGCGCGGCGAAATCTACATGCCCAAAGCCGGGTTTGAAGCCTTCAACGCCAAAATGCGGGCATTGGGTGAAAAAACCTTCGTTAACCCGCGTAATGCCGCAGCAGGCAGTTTGCGCCAACTCGATCCGCGCCTGACTGCGCAACGTCCGTTGGATATTTTTTGCTACGCGGTAGGCTTGGTGGAAGACGGCACAGTGCCGGATACTCATTACGCCATCCTGCAACAATTCCGTGCGTGGGGTTTGCGGGTGTGCCCTGATATTCGCATCGTGCAAGGTGCAGAAGGCTGTCTGGACTATTTCCGCGAGATTGGTGCACGGCGTAACAGCTTGCCCTACGACATCGACGGCGTAGTGTACAAAGTCAACAGCATTGCCACCCAACAAGAACTCGGTTTTATCAGCCGTGCGCCGCGTTGGGCAATCGCGCATAAATTTCCCGCGCAAGAAGAAATCACCGAACTCGAAGGTGTTGATTTCCAAGTCGGGCGTACTGGCGCACTCACCCCCGTTGCCCGTCTCAAACCCGTATTCGTCGGCGGCGTGACCGTCAGCAATGCGACCCTGCACAATATGGATGAAATCGAGCGCAAAGACGTGCGTATCGGCGATTTCGTGATCGTGCGCAGGGCAGGGGACGTGATTCCCGAAGTTGCCAGCGTGATCCTCGAACGCCGTCCCGCAGGTGCTGCACCGATAGTCATGCCCACGCATTGCCCCGTGTGCGGCTCAGAGGTGCAACGTCCCGAAGGTGAAGCCGTGGCCCGCTGTAGCGGCGGTTTGTATTGCCCCGCGCAAGTTAAAGAAGCCATCAAACATTTCGCCTCGCGCAAAGCCCTGAATATCGACGGTTTAGGCGACAAAATGGTGGAACAACTGTTTGATGCCGGTTTGATCCGCCACGTTGATGACCTCTACAGTCTGGATGTGGAAGCCGTCGCCGCGTTGGAGCGCATGGGCAAGAAATCCGCCGAAAACCTCATTGCCGCCCTCGAAAGCAGCAAATCTACCACGCTGGAACGCTTTATTTACGCGCTAGGCATCCGCAATGCAGGCGAAGGCACTGCAAAAGGTTTGGCACGCTATTTCGGCTCATTGGAAGCGATTCAAGCTGCGAATGAAGAAACGCTGAAACTAGTGCCGGACATTGGTGTGATTGTGGCGGCGAATGTTGCCCAGTTTTTCGCAGAAGCACACAACCGCGATACCATCCAGCACTTGCGCGATTTGGGTGTACATTGGCCGAACTACGAAGCCAAACCTGCCGAAGCTTTGCCATTAGCGGGCAAGACTTACGTGATTACCGGTACACTCAGTCGGGCACGGGAAGACATTAAAGCCGATCTGGAAGCGTTAGGGGCGAAAGTGTCTGGTAGCGTTTCCAAGAAAACCACGGCATTGATTGCGGGTGAGAATGCCGGTTCAAAGTTAACTAAAGCGCAAGAGTTGGGTGTGGAAATCTTGGGAGAAGACACTTTATCCGTTCTTTTGTGCCAATCGTAACAGGTCTGTAAAAAAAGCAGCGCGGAAGGTTGACAGTATTACCATCGGTCATTATTATTCGCAGCCTGTTCAGCGGGAATAGCTCAGTGGTAGAGCACAACCTTGCCAAGGTTGGGGTCGCGAGTTCGAATCTCGTTTCCCGCTCCAAATTTTTGAAGATTCTTTAACCACAGAATTTTCAGTTTCAAGCCTTCATATAAGCGGGAATAGCTCAGTGGTAGAGCACAACCTTGCCAAGGTTGGGGTCGCGAGTTCGAATCTCGTTTCCCGCTCCAATTTTTCTACGGTGGTTGTACCCACCGACCCAGGCTGAATAGCATAGGGGTAATGCACCGGATTGCAAATCCGAGTACCTCAGTTCGATTCTGAGTTCAGCCTCCAAATTCTTATTTCCTTATTAAATCAAATAGTTATAGTATCTATATTGCTTGCCCTACAGCAAAAATAAAGAGACACCCATGAACTACGAAGGCATCGAAACCCTCCCGCTACAGGAATACACCGAGAAAGCCTATCTCGACTATTCCATGTACGTCATTCTTGATCGCGCATTACCTCATCTTGGCGACGGCTTAAAGCCCGTACAACGCCGCATTGTTTACGCCATGTCCGAATTAGGGCTGACGGCAGCTTCCAAACACAAAAAATCAGCGCGTACTGTCGGTGACGTATTGGGTAAATTCCACCCGCACGGCGACTCGGCGTGTTACGAAGCAATGGTGTTAATGGCGCAACCGTTTTCCTACCGCTACACGCTGGTGGATGGGCAGGGCAACTGGGGTTCGCAAGATGACCCGAAATCGTTTGCGGCAATGCGTTACACCGAATCGCGTTTGACCGCTTACGCCAAAGTATTGCTGCAAGAATTGGGGCAGGGCACGGCGCAATGGCAGCCGAATTTTGATGGGTCATTGGAAGAGCCAACCATTTTGCCCGCACGTTTACCGAATATTTTGCTCAACGGTGGCAGCGGCATTGCGGTGGGGATGGCGACCGATATTCCGCCGCACAACTTGCGTGAAGTGGTAAATGCTTGCCTGCATTTGCTGGATCACCCCAATGCGACCTTGCAGGATTTGCATCAGCACATTCCCGCGCCGGATTTTCCTACCGAAGCCGAAATCATTACGCCGGCGGCGGATTTCCTCGCGCTCTACGAAAAGGGCAACGGCACGTTCCGAATGCGGGCGCGTTACGAAATTGAAGACGGCGACATTATTATTACTGCTTTGCCGTATCAGGTGTCGGGCAGCAAGATTCTGGAGCAAATCGCCGCGCAAATGCAGGCGAAGAAACTGCCGTTGGTGGAAGATTTACGCGATGAATCCGACCACGAACAGCCGGTGCGCTTGGTCATCGTGCCGCGTTCCAACCGCGTGGATGTGGACATGCTGATGTCGCATTTATTCGCCAGCACCGATTTAGAACGCAGTTACCGCGTCAATATGAATATGATCGGGCTGAATGGTCGTCCGCAAGTCAAAAACTTGCTGCATATTTTGACCGAATGGCTGACCTTCCGGCGGCAAACGGTGACGCGCCGCTTGCAATGGCGGTTGGATAAAGTCGAAAAACGCCTGCATTTATTGGCGGGTTTGCTGGTGGCATTCCTCAATATTGATGAAGTGATCCACATTATCCGCACCGAAGACGAGCCGAAAGCGGTGTTGATGCGCCGCTTCGAGTTAACCGAGATTCAGGCGGATTACATTCTCGATACCAAATTGCGCCAATTGGCACGATTGGAAGAAATGAAGATTCGCGGCGAATTGGACGAATTGGAAAAGGAAAAAGAAACCCTGCTGGCGTTGCTGGGTTCCGATACCAAACTCACCAGTTTGATCCGCAAAGAGCTGAAAGAAGACGCGAAGTTGTACGGTGATGCACGGCGTTCGCCCTTGCAAGAACGGGCGGCAGCACAAGTGTTGGATGAAACCGCGTTAACGCCTTCTGAGCCGGTGACGGTAGTGGTGTCGAAAATGGGCTGGATTCGGTCGGCAAAAGGGCATGATATTGACCCGGCTTCATTGAGCTACAAGCAGGGTGATGAATTCCTGACTTCGGTACGCGGGCGTTCCAGCCAGCAAGTGGTGTTGCTGGACAGCACCGGGCGCACCTATGCATTGCCTGCGAATGCCTTACCATCGGCACGCGGACAGGGTGAACCGTTGACCGGCAAGCTGGCACCACCGGCAGGCGCGAAGTTTCAATACGCGCTGATGAGCAAAGACAGCGATCAGTATTTGCTGCATTCGGCGGAAGGTTACGGTTTCTTGTGTGCCTTTGGCGAGATGCAAAGTCGGGTGAAAGCGGGCAAAGTGACTCTGACGGTGGGCGAGGGCGTAGCGATTTTACAGCCGTTGTTGGTGACGAGCATTGCCACCGATTCGCTGGTGTTGGTGTCATCATCGGGTTATGTGTTGGTGATAGGCTTGCAAGATGTGCCGCAATTGTCCAAAGGCAAGGGCAATAAGTTGATCAGCCTGAAAAAAGGCGGGTTGGGTATTGCCGATGAAACGGTGCAGTTTGCGGCGATTTTGCCTGCGAATGCGGCGTTGCTGATTCGTGCGGGTAAGCAGTTTAAAACTATCAAGGGTGCGGAATTGGAAGAATACCGCAGTGAACGCGCGAAACGTGGCAAATTACTTCCGAAAGGCTACCAAAACGTCACTGGTCTGGAGATAAGCGTCAATTAGTAGGGAAAACTTGAATCCCGCTACCCAAACCTTATATTGCTGCTAGGAAAATCAAACACAAGAGGTTTTGAGAAATGATGCGAGTACTTTTGTTGGTGTTGACCAACGTGGCTGTAATGGCGGTGTTGTTCCTTACCATGAATATTATCGGTGCAGTTTTTGGCATTGATATGAGCGCGGGCAGCACCGGAGCTATTTTGACGGTAGCTATCGTGGTGGGTTTTGGCGGTTCCTTCATCAGTTTGCTGATGTCTAAGTGGATGGCAAAGCGCAGCATGGGCGTGCAAATTATTGAAAATCCACAAACCGCACAAGAACGTTGGTTGGTGGAAACCGTGCGTCGCCAAGCGGAACGTTCCGGTATTGGTATGCCGGAAGTGGGTATTTTCTATTCGCCAGACCCCAATGCGTTTGCAACCGGAGCTAACCGCAATAATGCCTTGGTAGCGGTGAGCCAAGGCTTGCTGGACACCATGACGGCGGATGAAGTGGAAGCGGTATTAGGCCATGAAATTGGGCACGTTGCTAACGGTGACATGGTGACGCAAACCTTGTTGCAAGGCGTATTGAATACGTTTGTAATGATTTTTGCGCGTTTGATCGGTTTAGCGATTGATCGTTTCTTCAGTGGTAGCAGTGATGAGGAAAGCAGCAGTCCGGGTTGGGGTTATTTTATTGGCTCCATGATTGCGGAAATCCTGTTGAGCTTTGTAGCAACCGCGATTGTGATGTGGTTCTCACGCTACCGTGAATTTAAGGCGGATATTGCCGGTGCTGATTTGGCAGGTCGTCAAAAGATGATTAACGCCCTTAAGCGGTTGCAAGGTGCTCATGCGACTGAAGATTTGCCGGGTGAAATGGCAGCGTTTGGTATTGCGGGTGGCTTGGGAACCGGTTTGCGTAAAATCTTTATGACGCACCCGCCGTTGGAAGAGCGTATTGCCGCGCTGGAAAACATGCGTTAAGGATGACAGGCTAATGTCACAGATTAAAATCGGGATTGTAACGGCATCCGACCGCGCGAGTGCGGGGGTTTATGCGGATATTTCAGGGCAGGCTATTTTAGATACCTTGAAAGCGTATTTGGTGTCGGCATTTGAACCCGTTTACCGTTGCATCCCGGATGATCAGCAAGGCATTGAGCAAGTGCTAATGGAACTGGCGGATCACGAAGGCTGTTGTTTAATCGTGACTACCGGCGGCACGGGGCCTGCATTGCGTGATGTAACACCCGAAGCTACCGAAAATGTTTGTGAAAAAATGTTGCCGGGGTTTGGCGAGTTAATGCGTCAAGTGAGTTTGCAGTACGTGCCAACCGCGATTTTATCACGCCAAACAGCGGGTATTCGTGGTAAGTCTTTGATTTTAAATTTACCGGGTAAGCCTGCTTCGATTCGGCAGTGCCTGGATGCGGTGTTTCCGGCGATACCTTATTGCATTGATTTGATTGAAGGGCCGTACCTTGAGTGCGATCCTCAGGTAATTAAGGCATTTCGTCCTAAATCGTCTTGAACCTTTTGTGTAGCTCATGCGTCTAACTTTTCGTTAAGCCGTGAGTCAAGTTAAGTTGATTATTAAGCCCTGGAGTTGAGTCCGGGGCTTTTTTTTGCCTAGCGCAAAGCGGATTTATGCAGATTGACCGCTGAGAGGACGAAACATACAGCTTATCGGCAAGATTTGAGTTTCTTATCATTACCGGTGCATTTATCGGTATACTAGCATCCATAAATACAGTGTCTCCCCAATGAATAATACTAATAGGTGGACTTATGATGCGCACGAGTACGCATTCTCGCCCTACCCGACGGCAAGCGGGCTTTAGCCTGCTGGAAGTGTTAATCGCAACCCTAGTTCTTTCTGCGGGTTTGCTAGGTCTCGCCGGTTTACAAATTGCCGGTATGAAAACAACCCACAACTCCTACCAAATGCAGCAGGCAACTTGGCTCGTTCACGATTTGCTGGAGCGAATGCGCGTTAATCGTGCGGGAGCTTACGCAGGTAATTACAACGGCACATTGGATGGCGCGACGGCGTGTGGCACTGTACCCACTTGCGCGGTAGCGACGGCGTGTACCAGTGCGGAAACTGCCAATATTGACTTGTTTCAGGTGCGTTGTGGCACGGGTACGGTCGGTGGGGTGCGTAATGACTTGATGGGCGCGTCATTAACGGTCACTTGCGTGGGCGGGGTGTGTCGTAATGGAGTCAACATTAACGTCGTATGGAGTGAGCGTAATTCCTCCAGCAAGGTAGGTAACAATACCGAACAATCCAATATCAATCTGAACGCGGTTTTGTAGGGAACACACGGTATGTCTAATCATAAATATCAACACGGTGTCACCCTGATTGAAATGATGATCGCAATGGTAGTCAGCTTGGTGCTGGTTGCCGGGGTGGGAACTGTTTATTTCAGTAGCAAACGCAATTACCAAACGCGCGATGAGCTTTCACAAATGAATGAGTCCGCGCGTTCTGCATTGGAAACGTTGCGTAAGCACTTAGAGCACGCGGGTTATGCCACACCCAGTAAATTACCGTTAGGTGCATATTTCTTTGTCAATGGCGATCCTAATCCCGTGTCGCAAGAGTGCGGTGGCGGTAAAAATAATCTTCAAGATGCGACCGACTTTACTGGGCGTGGTACTCGTGATGCCTTTAATGCTAACGGCGATGCAATCAGTGTGCGTTTTTTAGGTGACAATAATCTCTTTACCGATGCTGCGGGTGCTTCATTACCTGATGAGTGCCGGGTGGGGAAAGCGGCAAATATGAATGCCAGTCTGATTTATAACGCTTTTCATGTTGATAATGATGGCACAACCCGTGATAGCAACAATGTGTTTGTACCTATCTTATACGCGGTTGGTTCCAATTGGGATAATCGTCAGCCGATTGTGAATGGGGTTGAAAATATCCAATTTCAGTACGGCATTGATGGGGATGGTAACGGTACAGCCGACCGTTTCGCTAATGCAACGAATGTAGGTGCGGCAAACTGGGAACAGGTGGTGAGTATTAAGGTGGCTTTATTGGTGCGCTCATTAGGTAATGTCCTAGAGGCGAATTCGGTGCGCACTTATAACTTATTGGATGCCACGGTGACGACACCCGCTGACCGTTATCAGCGTGCGGTTTATACCACTACCATTCAATTGCGCAATGTCGTGGATAACTAGAGGAATGAGCATGAAGCAAACACGTTATGCCAAACGCGAACAGGGTTCAGCTTTGTTGTGGGGTTTGGTGATTTTATTGGTGATGACGGTAATTGGGGTGGCGGCTTCGCGCATGGCGGGTACGGACAGTCGCATTGCCGGTAATCAGATGATGTACATGCTGACGTTTCAGGGTGCGGACTCGATGTTGCGTAAATCAGCCAGTTTGTTTGAAGTGTTACGCACAGCGGAATCAACCACGGCGTTGCCCGCGAGTGCGGATGCTGGGGTGGTGCGCTTACGCACGCTTTCCGGTGCTGATGGCTATAGTGATGCCGCCAGCGGAGTGACCGCCGCCGGTTTTGCCACAATGGGCAGTGCGCAAGGTTGCCCGCCATTACGCGGTGTTGCCATGACCACAGAAATGACCCCGGATACCGGCGGTTTGGCGTGTCGGGTGTTTATTACCGAGGCCAACGCGATGTTAACCGGAACTGGCGCACGTAGCAGGCACGTTGAGGGGGTTGTGAAACCCGTTCCGCCCACCCCATAACGCTCTACTCATTAGGAATAACACAATGATAACAATGATAAAACCTACCCAACGCGGCTTCACCTTAGTTGAAATGATGATCGTGGTAGCGATTATTGGCATTTTAGCAGCGTTTGCTTACCCCAGTTATGTGCAGCACGTGCAAAAAGCCAAACGTTCGGATGCACATGTTGGTTTGAATGAGGTTTTCCAGCGTCAGGAACGCAGCTTTCTGCTGAATCGCACTTACTCCACCACATTGACGGGGTTGGGTTACGACTCGAATAGCCCCACGACCCCTGAAGGTGAATACACCTTGGCACTGAGCGGTGTTACGCAAACCACCTTTACGGTCACAGCGACACCCGTAACGGGAAAAACGCAGGCCAGTGATAGCAAATGCAACAGTATTATTTTAGATCAGCGCGGCGCGAAGTCGGCAAAAGACAGTAGTAATAACGCTTCTACTGTTTGTTGGTAACTTGGAATAAGGGAATACAACCATGAAAAATACACCCCGGAAATTACGTTGGCTGTTATGGCTGGCTCCATTGTTGTTTGCTTCCACCTTGATGGCGGATGAAACGGATATTTATTACGCGCAAAATACTTCCGCAAATCCTAACATTTTGTTTGTGTTGGATAACTCCGGGAGTATGAACTGTACTGATCCGGCAACAGGTACGGTGATCGCTTCATGTTTAAGCGCGGGGAAAAGTCGTCAGGAAGTAATGAAGGATGTATTTTCCCAAGTGTTGACGACTGCACCAACCAATTTGAACATTGGTCTAATGCGTTACGGCGGTCATGGGGAGGATGCGGCGAACGGGGTGAGCTTTCCGGTGAAGCCGATTGATTTGGATAAGGATGGTAACGGTAGTGCGATGTCGATTATTCAGGCAAGTACTCCAGAGGGGCTGGATAACTTACCTAATCCTCAGGGCATGAATCAACCGGTACGTGAGTTTCTCAAAGACGTAGCCAGCGATTGGGGTGCATATGGTTACACGCCCATTGTGGACGCACTGTATGAAGCGACGCGCTATTACCGGGGTGAGGACGTGCTGTTCGGGCGCAAGCTTCCTGATCATATACGAGCTGCACATCCGTCTAGTTATACTGGCACTTTAGATCCGGGCAGCGCGTGTGGCGAGATAACCAGTTGCGTTAAAGATTGGTGGGAATGCTGGCAGACCATTGTGCCGGGTAGTTGTCGTACTGAACAACGTGATGCTTGTACGTGGGGTGTGGTCGCGAATGATGCCTGTTGCTGGGTTCCTGATAGTGTTGATGAAGCAGGTAATGCTTCGGGTGGTTCTTGCACCAGTTACACTTGTCCTCGTTACGATTGTACTGACACCCCCAAACCCACCAATGTTGAAGTGTGTGACCAACAGCTTTGTGATGGTGAACCTACGGGCGTTGCTAAATACAAGACCCCTATAGAACAAGAATGTCAGTCAAATTACATTGTACTGATGTCTGATGGTCGCCCTGAATACAGTGCCTCACGCGGCGGTATTAATGCTTTACCTACGGCTGCAACTGATATTGCAACGTTGACCACTGAAACCTGCGTTGATAGCCCTAACGGTTATAAAAGTGGCACATGCGGGCCTGAGTTAACCAAGTTCTTATTAAATGAAGACCAATCAACGACTTTGGATGGTGATCAGTTTATTCAAACCTTTGCTATCGGTTTTGGTTTGAATGATGTCAATGCTACGAATTATTTGAAAGCGTTAGCGAGTGTACCTGCGGGTTATGCACAAGCAGATGATGCGGATAGTTTGAAACTGGCATTTGAAAACGTGATTAAGCGCGTGCAGGATGAAACTTCGCCTAAATTACAATTATCTGGTACGCCAATCTTTCAAAGTACGGGTGACGGATTGCAACCTGCATTGCCAGCCGCACCGACATTGGCAGAGTTAACCGATTATGAACAGCAAGTAATGACTTCGTTGTTTAATCCAATGAGCTATATGCGCACTTTAGCGGCAGGTGGTTTCTTTGAAGCATCGGATACTGCGACGTTATTGGATGCTTTTAATAGTATTATCAATAAGGTAACGGCTTCGGCTTCTTCATTCAGTTCACCAAGTTATCAGGTGGATCAAGGCTCATTGTTAAGCCATAGCGAGTTTGTGTACATACCAGTTTTTGACCGTAATGTATTGCCTTTATGGCCGGGAAATCTCAAGAAGTTTAAACGTGATAGTACGGGTAAATTAATTGATAAGAATGGTAATGAAGCCGTCGATGCTCAAGGGGTATTTAAAGATAATGCTCAAGATTTATGGAGTGCGACACAAGATGGTAAAGATGTCACTAAAGGTGGTGCTGCCAATAAACTCCCGTTACCAGATGCTCGAAAGTTATTGACGCATACCTCAGATGTTAAACTCAATGTGCCAGTGCTGAATTTAGATAAAACCAATGTTACACCTGTGATGTTAGGGTTGGCAGCATCCGATAATGCGATGCGCGATAATTTGGTAGACTTCATCCGTGGTAAAAAAGCTGATGGCACACCCCGTTATCACATGGGCGATATGCTCAACGGTAAACCACAACTGATTACCGCAGATGATTCTAAACCGTACATTATAGTTGGTAGTAATGAAGGCTATTTGCACGCGATTGATGCTGATACGGGCGTTGAAAAATGGGCATTTATGCCAAAATCTTTACTGAAAAATGTCGATACTTTCTATCAAAATGCCCAGCCGAAAAAGCATATTTCCGGTATTGATGGTGCATTGAATGTATGGCGTTTTCAATATGACGACGATGGTGATAATGTTTTAGATGCCGCAGATCCTTATAAAACTTATGTGTATTTTGGATTGCGTCAAGGTGGTAATGAATATTACATGCTGGATATTAGCACCATTGCCTCTCCAAAAATCGTTTGGTATATTACGGATCAAACTTCCGGCTTTAGTGAGTTAGGGCAGGCATGGTCAAAACCAGCGTTTGCTAAAATGCGTCTAGCTAAAAATAGCCCGGAAAATGCAACTCATGATAGTGAGTTGGTCGATGTATTGGTATTTGGTGGTGGTTATGATCCGGTAAAAAATACGGAAAATACTGCAAGCGTTACTCGTGCAGCAGATAGTAAAGGGCGCAATGTCTATATCGTGCGGGCGGATACTGGCGCGTTAGTTTGGTCATTGCGTGATAATGTAACAGGTGCAGCAGCGAAATTAACAGACAGTATTCCGGGCGATATTCGGGTAATGGATATGGATCGCAACGGTGCATTAGATCGTTTGTATTTCGCTGATACCGGAGGACACGTATGGCGTGTGGATATGGATGTGGATGTCGGCGATTTATTACCCGCTGGTGCAGATACGTTTTACGACTACAGCAAGGCACGTTTGAGTGAGTTTGCTAACGTAGGCGGAACCGCCGTTAATAAACGCATGTTCTTTTATGAGCCAGATATTGCATTAATGCAGCATCAGGGTAAAACCATCTTAACACTGGCCATTGGCAGCGGTTATCGTACCCGCCCGTTGAGTGAAAGTGATGACCGGTTTTACGTGTTCATTGACCGTAACCCATTTAGTCCGCCTGATAGCAGCATTTTCCCGATTCAAGAAAATGCGAAGCTGGTTAGTTTGACTAATGCTGATGGCACAGATAATACGTCTGCAATTGGTGCGAGCAAAAGTCTGTTAACGGAAACTACTTTGCATGGCTGGTATTACGATTTGCCTAACACCGGTGAAAAAGTCTTAGCTCCGGCTGTAACCTTTATGAATAAAGTCATATTTACAACCTTCGCTTCTGCACCTGCCAGTGAAGAAGGTATTGACCCTTGTTCCGCACCACCAAACAGTGCGAGGGCTTATGTGCTGGATTTATTTAATGGCGGGGCAGCGGTAAACCTCGACCGTAAGGATGGTGATGCCGAGCGTTCTGTTATTGCAGGCGTTAATGAAATCTTAGATGCCGCGCAAGTTGTTTTCAGCAAGCCTACAGCAGCGGATGGTACTGCTTGCAAGGCGGGTGATTGCGGAACACAGGTGGCTGAAGTGCGCATTGGTAAAATGAATTTACCTTTGATTGATAATACCAATATTCCTCTTGGTACTAATATGGGTGATATTTTGCCACGGGTGTTCTGGCGCGATGAATTGAAAGGAACTGAATAATGAATTCCTTAACACCGCACCGATCACTGTTGAAAACCTTCATTGCTATTGCCGTCATTTATTTGGCGGCAATGGTGAATGTTAATGCAGCTTCATTAACAATTCATCCTGACGCTCTCAGTAAGTTGAATAATGTTCCTCCTTCATTTGCGAACAAAATGATTGTTATTGATGATGTAGGTAAAGGAGGGGTCAACTATGAGTTCATGGTAAGTCAAACTCAGATTACGGTTCAGGACTGGGTTAATTTCCTGAATGCAGTAGCCCCTAATGCGAGTGGCAATGGGCTGGTTGGTGATCATGGTGCGGGAAGATCAATGTGGAAGCCTTACGAATTTTCTGGTGGGAAATGGAGGGTGAGGTCTCCATTTGATACGGGGGGAGCAGTCAATATTACTTCTAGCAGTAATGCTGGGAATTTACCAATTGATGGTTTGTCGCTCAATCAAGTGGCTCATTATATGAATTGGTTAGCAACCGGAGATGTCAATTCAGGCGCATTTACTTTTAGCGGTACAAGTGGCAATAGCAATATTTCATCATTTAACGCGAATGACCCTAGACCAAGGCTTCCGCTTCAAAGTGAGCTGATGAAAGCGATGTATTGGAATAAGGCAACTCAGAGCTTGAATACTTATCCTACCGGTAATTCACAGCCATCGAAGGCAAGTATCAGCTTTTCAACCGGGATGTATACAGGGGCATCATCGGGAGTTTTGTTCTACGACCCGAATGGGCCTTGGTGGGCGCAAGTTGGACAGGGCACTGGCAATGCTTGGGGACTGCGTGATATGGGGGGGAATCGCCATGAAACAACGTTGCAAAGTAATTTAAATACTACGGTCGTGATAGGTGCTTCTGCTTTTACCCAGATTGATTGTTCGCATCGTACTAATGCGCCAAGTCACTGTCCAAGTAGTTTGGCTGCAAATGAAAAGTCACCGAGTGTGGGTTATCGTGTTTGGGCAGGTGTGCCGAAGAAGTCTGGAAAGATTTCAGTTAAAAAAGTGGTGACAGGGAGTACTACGGATTCAACCCGTCTGTTTGACTTCACGTTGAAGTGCGATGGTACGACGCTTTACGACAAGAACTTTCAGTTGAAGCATAACGAAACTTTTACCTCGGTTTCGATCCCCATAAATACCACATGCACGGTCACAGAAACGCCGCCTAGTGGTGCACCATCCGGTTATACTTACGGTGCGCCGCAATACAGCATGGCACAGCCTGTTACTATCGGTGATAACACGACGCAAACAGTAACGGTCACTAATCCGTTACAACCGTCAACACCTCCACCTGTGATTGGGGGAAGTTGTCCGGCAGGTACAGTGCCGTCACCTGTTAATTTAGTAGTCAATGGTGGATTTACCACATCACCATCGTCTACAGATATTAATCAACATCCGGGAAAAAACAACACAACGCCCGGTTATTTTTATTCGGCTGCTAACTTTTATTCTCAAGTCCAGTATCGTGGTTATAACACCTACCCGACGGATTGGCCTGCGACTGGTGGTGATGGTGGTACAGTCAATAAGTTTTCTATTATAGAGGGTGATTTCTATTTGGAGAAAGGAAGCTGGATTCTTGATCAGAAGCCATTTCCCGGTGATCCAGCTAACAATGTTTCATCAAGTAACACATGGTTTTATTCCAATGGTAACGCTTTAGGTACAGGTGATCCTAGTGGACCACCTTCCGCAGAATATTTAGTATGGGAACAGCATGTTAGTGGACTAGTCGTAGGCAAGACTTATACATTTTCAGCTTATGTTACTGATGTACACGAGTCCCTCACTTCAGATAATCCGATTGTTCGTTTGAGAACAGGCGGGGTAACTGGAAAACCAGATGGTAACATTGTATTTGGTGCTTACGAAGTTACAGCAGCGGAAACGGCAAATAGTAAGCCTTTAAATGGCTGGAAACGCATAGAGCATGTTTTTACTGCAAGTACCAATAGTATGAAGTTCAAGTTTACTTCAGCAGCAAAGAGTTACTCTGGAGACGACTTTGGTCTTACCCAATTGGGCGTAAATGAATGCGTAACTCCCGGCGCATCGCTGACTATCAGTAAAACCGTAACAGGTGATAAGCCTTTGGGTTTTGTCAGCCCCGATTACAACTTGAATCTTACGTGCTCTAACGCGACCTATAACCGCACGGTGAAGCTGAAAGATGGTGCGAATACAGTGATTACTGATATTCCGGCGGGCATTACCTGTTCATTAACGGAAACCTTGCCAGTCCCTCCAGTGGGATATGCGTATGCCGCTCCGATCATTAGTCCGGCATCTGTCACCTTGAGCAATAGCAACCCCAGTGCCATTAGTGTCACCAATACCCTGAGCTGGAAAACAGGTTCGTTAAGAGTGACCAAGCAGGTGACCGATAAACCCGCCGGTTTTACCAGCCCGGATTACGCTATTGTGGTGGATTGTAGCGATAACAGTTTTGACCAAATCGTGTTGCTCAAAGACGGGGCAAGCAAACTGATTGGCAGTATCCCTGAAAATACCACTTGTACTGTTAGTGAACCCACGTTGCCGACGGCTCCAACCGATCACACTTATGTGACACCGGTTATTACCCCAGCGGGCGCGGTAAGCATCTTGGCTAATCAAACAGTGGATGTGACGGTTACCAATAAACTGGAGCAACTGTGTATCGTGCAGGAAGATAATATCCTCAATGGCAGTACTCCAGCTTACGGTGTGGACAACGCTAGTTTATTGGCAAATAACGAATACGTTTACATGCCGTTGATTAAACGCAGCGATACACCGTTATGGTCGGGTAATCTGAAAAAGTTTGCCCGCAAAGATGGGCGTGTTGTGGATAAGAATGGCAAGGAAGTTACCAATGCTTTTGGTGAAATGAACGATGGGGTACAGGACTTTTGGAGCACCACCAAAGACGGTAAGGATATTACCAAAGGTGGTGCTGCCAATAAGTTACCGTTGCCGGATGCCCGTAAGTTGTATACCGATAAAAACAACAGAACGTTAATTGAATTGAAAGCACCGGGTGTCACGCCTGCAATGATGGAAGCACAGGGCGCACCAGAGCGTAATCAATGGCTCGATTTTATCCGTGGTAAAAAAGCTGATGGCACGCCGCGTTATCACATGGGTGATATGTTGACAGGTAAACCAGAACTGGTGTCTTACGATGCTACGACAACGTTAGTATTTATGGCGACTAACGAGGGTTATCTACATGCTATTGATGCGGCAACAGGTGTGGAAAAATGGGCATTTATGCCGAATGCCTTACTGAAAAATGTGAAAATGTTTTATGAAAATGCCTTGCCGGATACACATGTTGCGGGCATTGATGGCGCATTAAACGTTTGGCGTTTCCAATACGATAGCAATAATGATGGTAAAGTTGATGCCAGTGATGCATTTAAAACTTACCTGTATTTTGGGTTACGTACCGGTGGCACGGCGTATTACATGCTGGATATTAGTAACGCCAGTAAACCCGCATTGGTTTGGTACATTAATGACAAGACCAGTGGTTTCAGCGAATTAGGGGAAACATGGTCAAAACCCGCCTTAGCGAAAATGCGTGTGGCTAAACCTAAAACAGAAAATGCGACTCATGACAGTGAGTTGATTGATGTGCTGGTATTCGGTGGTGGTTACGGTATGAGCAAAGGCCGTAACGTGTATATCGTCGATGCAGAAACGGGTGATCGGTTGTGGTCGCTACGTGATATTAGCGGCGCGAGTGACGGTTTAACCCCATCCAGCGAGTTAACCCATAGCATCCCCGGTGATATTCGGGTGTTAGATATGGATCGTAATGGTGCGCTTGACCGCCTTTACTTTGCGGATACTGGCGGGACTGTATGGCGCGTTGATATGGATGTGGATTTACACGACCTGAAACCAACGAGTGCGGACACTTTTTACGATTACAGCAAGGCGCGTTTAAGCAAATTTGCTGAATTGGGCGGAACGGGTTCAGCCAAACGGCAATTCTTCTTTGAACCGGATGTCGCTTTGATGGAATACCAAGGCAAAACGCTATTATTCTTGTCGATTGGTAGCGGTAATCGTGCGTTCGCGCTTGATACCAGTGTGCAGGATCGTTTTTACGTGATGGTTGATCGTGCGCCATATAGCAACAAGCCGGATAGCAGCGTATTCCCGATTAAAGAAGACAGTACCTTGGCAAGTATTGACGATGCCAGCAAGTTAGGCACAGGTTTGGCAGCGAATACGACACTGAAAGGCTGGTATTATGCCTTGCCGAATAGCGGTGAAAAAGTATTAGCCAGCTCAAATACCGTCCTGAATAAAGTGGTATTCACTACCTTCACACCCGGTTCAGTAACGGTGGGGGATTCGTGCGAAAACCGTCAGGCAAAAGCACGTGCTTACGTGGTTGATTTGTTTACCGGGGCGGCGGTTGCTGACTTGGATCGCAAAGGCGGTAAAGAGCGTGCGCTGGTTGCAGCTAAAAACGAACTATTGGATGGTGCGCAATTGGTGTTCCACAAACCCAGCACCGCTGAGGCTAAAGATTGCACGGATAAAACCGATTGTACTCAGCAATTTGTCGAAGTGCGTGTGGGCAGGATGAGCCGTCCGTTGGTTGATAGCAATAACAGTTTGGTTCCGGGTGTAGTGGATGGTAATGATATGGATTTGGGTAAAATCTTGCCACGTGCTTTCTGGCGTGATCACTAAGCAGTGTTTAATTTAACACCCCTCGCTAACAATTCGGTGGCGAGAGTGTTGAGTGTGCAATGAAATAGCAGGAGAGAAATGAATCAGGATGCAGTATTTGCCAGTTATGTTGTGGTTGCATAAGTTGGGTATAAAGTGGAGCGGCAAGGGGTGAATATCTGCCGCTCCAAGGTGAGTTAATGTTTTGGTTTTGTAAGAATCAGCTAAATTGTTTTGAGATCCACTTGAATTTAACTTAATACATCCGTTCAGGATTGAACGGATGCGAAGGGGGTTAATTGACTTTGGTATTAATGTTCAATGTCATCGTTTGTCTGGCGGGGACTGTGCCAACCGTCCAGTCACCAGATGTACTGTTGTAGTTTGCCGTCGCTGGCGCGTGGTCAACGTATGTCAGGGCACTGGGTAGTTTGTCATTGACGACAACACCCGTGGCATCCACGTCACTTTCGTTTTCCAGCACTAGGGTATAGGTTAGTGTATCACCCTTGCGCACCGTGGTCTTACTAGCTGTTTTCACTAGCTTGAGATCGGTTTTTGGAGTGGCGCAGTTGGCTTGTATAGCGGCAGATGCGCTATTGTTACCAGCAACTGGATCGCTTACCCCTGATTGAGTGATGCTGACATTGTTGGTGATGGTGGTACAGCCTGTTGGCGGTGGCATGGAGCTATACCCCACGTCAAACGAGTGATTATTTGCCCCAGCAACAGGAATGTCTACGGCTGCCACAGCCACTTCACCGGAAGCGGGAGCATTCGAGTCAATCAATGTATTACCGCCCGCGTTCGCCGTTGTCAGATTATAGGTTGTGCCGGATACATCTACGCTGGCTGGGAACTTAATGGTGTAAGCTGTGGTCGGTTGCAATTGCGTCAGTCCGTATTTAATGCTGGTGGTATCAGTGCCAGTTGCACTGCTGAAATAATACGTGCCGTCCGCTGCGGTGGTGGCAGTAGCGATGACACTAGCCCCGGAACGCAGTTCCACCGATACGCCCGGAATACCGTTTTCCCCAGCATCTTGTATACCGTTACCGTTGGTGTCGAGCCACACACGGTTGCCGATTTCAATAGGAGCTAATGTACCTAGTGCTTCAAGATCACCCAAGCCGTTGGCCTTTCCGAACGTACTATCATTGTTTAATCCACCATCATAAAGTCTATAAGCTTTTTCAGGGCTTCCTGAATTATTGTTGAGCCACAGAATACCCGCAGACTCTGTTTTTCTATTCCAAGGATTAAAAGGATTCATTGATGTTAATGCTAAATGCCTGCCTGGAATTTGAGCTAAACCTCCGATACTGATCTCACGATGTAAAAATCCTTCCAGAGGAGAGTCATTCAAACCATCCCCCCAGTAAAACTCGCCATCAGGGTAGCCCCAAGCGGGATTTGAGCCGGGACGATTTGAGCCTGCACTGCCATTGTTTTCTAAAACATAATTATTGCTACTACTATCCCACCACAAAGTTACCACATCACCTTCAGTAATAGAGTTATAATTAGCTCCCGGAATATCGTTCCCTCCTTGATCTCCGATACGGTCACGCATACCAGCAATAATGTCATCACCGTAGAATTCAATATCAGCAAACATATACTGTCTTTTTGCATTGCTAACATTTTGGGTTATCCAAGGAATCGCTTTATTCAAGACGGAGCCATTTGGTTCAAACTGCACTACCTTTGCAAACGTCGCGCTTGCCCCTTGTGCCGGGTCAAGTTTATAAATATAAGCGTGGATGTCTGTATCATTTTGTGTAGTTTCAGCGGTGTTCATAATACCGACGTAAACTTGTCCGCGATAATATTTTACCGCCATTGGTCTTATATCGCCGGGGTCAGTACTACCCGGTAACGATTTAGGGAGAGTCCACGTATTGGTCAAGTTACCCGTGTTAGTCTCTATTTCAAGTAGTTTATTATCAAAGGGAGCATTGATTCCGCTCAAAACCCATACATAAAGAAAACGGTGATCATCTGAAATATCCATATCACCAAGGCTGGCTTTACCGGCATAACTTGCTGCTGTTGCATCGTATTGCAGATTCAAGTCTGCTCCATGATAGCTATGTACCACAACTCCAGGAAAATCTGCTACGTCAACAAACAGGCTGGGTGTTCCGGCAACACCAGTTGTTGGGTCAACGTTAAGTTTGTAGATAGCCCCCGCACCTTCAGGGCCAAATCCTGTATGTTTTTTCTGAAAAGCAGATACAAAAAGCGTGTTATTTTTTCTGTCCCATGCAGTGCCATACGTTGAACCAATTTGTCCGTGTGTTGCTAGGGTGAATGGAGAGCCGCCCGGTTGTTCTGGCAAGAAAACGGTATCAGGATCACCACCCCCCGGAGAGCCATAAGAAAAGGGAATGCCAACTAAGGCTGGTTCATCAGTGAACGATCCATTGTAAGCTCTAGCAATTTGTTGGGGGGTCACTAGAATTGGCGTTTGTTGATAATAATCTGCTGGATAGTTGATTGAAAAATTGGCTGTTCCACCAGCCGATGGAAGGAACTGAATTGAAGTATTATTTCCCGTTCCTGTAACAGATGAGAAGTCACCTTGACGCAAGCTTTTGAATTCAACTCGATAAGGTCCAGCAGGTATCCCAGTAAAATTATAACTACCATTGGTATCTGTTTGTTGTATTCCAAGTGACCCTGAGTTGTTAAATAGCTCAACTGTTACACCAGCGACATAGGGTTCAACAAAAGCGTCAGAACCTGTTGTGTTATTTGCACCAGCTACAGAGGTATCTTCACGGATACCGTTGCTATTGTAGTCACGAAATACGATGCCTGACACATCAGCGGCTGCGTAACTGGATGTAAGTGCTAGAAGGAAGAATAAACTAAATTGCTTGCTTGCTTGCTTGCTTGCTTGCTTGCTTGCTTGCTTGCTTGCTTGCTTGCTTGCTTGCTTGCGACTGTTGACGCGAGTAGGTCATATTGTTGTGCCCCATGTTTTATGTATTGTTTGGTAACGTTATCACAGGATATTTAACCTATCAATTATCAAAAGTTAATTAATGATTGCCGTTTATTCTCCGTTAAGCCACTGGCCTAAACTAACCCGGTCGTTGCCTGCTAAATCCGGCAGGCAACGCACCTCAGTAAACCCTGCATCACGCAGTAACGCGGTAACGGCAACCCCTTGATTGTAACCGTGTTCCAACAGCAACCAGCCGCCTTGAATTAACCATGCAGGCGCGTGCTGCACGATATGACGAATATCATCTAAACCATCATTACCTGCGGTTAATGCACTTAACGGTTCAAAGCGCACATCACCTTGCGCCAAATGCGGGTCGTTAGTTTCAATATACGGCGGGTTAGTGACAATCATCGTAAAGCGTTGCGTGGGTAACGCCTCAAACCAGTTGGATTGAATCAGGGTGACATGATGCAGTCCGTGCGACTGTGCATTTTCTCGCGCAACCGCTAATGCCGTCGCCGAAAAGTCGCAAGCGGTAAGGGTTGCATCCGGGCGTTCACTGGCAATAGCTAAAGCAATTGCCCCCGTTCCCGTGCCAAGATCGAGGATGTGAGGTGGTTCTCCCACTGAGGCTGGAGGGAGTAAAGAGAGTGCTGTTTCTACCAATAACTCGGTATCCGGGCGTGGAATCAGGGTATCGGGAGTCACTTTAAGATTCAGCGTCCAAAACTCACGTTGCCCTGTAAGGTGCGCTACCGGCACGCCGCGTAAACGTTGCGTCAGTAATTGCTGAAAGTGAGCTTCACCCGCCGTTGACACACTCTGTTCAGGCCAAGTAAACAACCAAGTTCGCGATTTTTGCAAACAATGCGCCAGTAAAATTTCCGCATCCGCCCGCGCTGATTCCGACATACTTTCTAGTTGTTGCGCCGCATCAAGCAATAATTCCCGTACTCTTACTCCCTGCCCCCCTTGCGGGGGGCGAAGCGACGCGACTAAGCGTCCGGGAAGGGTTGGGGATGGGGGGGATTGGGGGTTACTCATCAGCCAATGCCGCTAACTGGTCGGCTTGGTATTCATTGATTAACGGCTCAATCACCTGATCCACACTACCAGTCATGATTTCTTCGAGCTTGTAAAGCGTCAAATTAATGCGGTGATCAGTTACACGCCCTTGCGGGAAATTGTAGGTGCGGATGCGTTCCGAGCGATCTCCCGAACCGACCAGATTTTTGCGGGTTTCAGCTTGTTCGGCTGCCTGTTTCTGGCGTTCCCCCTCAAAAATGCGGGCTTGTAACAAGCCCATCGCCCGTGCGCGGTTTTTGTGTTGGGAACGTTCATCTTGGCATTCCACCACAATCCCGGTCGGTAAGTGGGTAATGCGAATCGCTGATTCGGTTTTGTTAATGTGCTGCCCACCCGCACCGGATGCGCGATAAGTATCCACTTTCAAATCAGCAGGATTAATGTCGGTGGCTTCCACCTCGTCGAGTTCCGGCATCACCGCTATGGTGGCGGCGGAAGTGTGGATGCGCCCTTGGGATTCGGTAGCAGGCACGCGCTGTACCCGATGCGCCCCGGATTCAAACTTCAAGCGCGAATAAGCCCCGTGACCGATAATGCGCGAAATGATTTCTTTGTAACCGCCGTGTTCGCCTTCGTTTTGGCTAATGACTTCAATTTGCCAGCGACGGATTTCCGCATAACGTGAGTACATCCGAAATAAATCCCCCGCGAAAATCGCTGCCTCATCACCGCCCGTGCCTGCACGGATTTCGAGGAACACGTTGCTGTTATCGTGTGGGTCTTTCGGCAATAGCAGCTTTTGTAATTCGGTGGCGAGTTCCAGTCGTCGCGCTTTGCTGGTTTCGATTTCCTCTTGCGCCATGTCGCGCATTTCAGGATCAGCGAGCATTTCTTGCGCGGCTTCAATGTCATCGCTGGTTTGTTGATAGGCGCGAAAACCTTGTGCAAGCGGTTCGAGTTGACTGTATTCAATCGACAGTTTACGAAATTGCTGTTGATCGCCGATGACATCCGATTCGCCCAGCAGCGCGGCGATTTCGGTGTAACGTTCGTTGAGGTTTTCTAATTTTTGGAGGATGGATGCTTTCACGGTCAATCAGTCATTAGTGTCCGTGGTGGACAGGTTAAAAAGGGCGCGAGCATGAGCCAGCAGCGCGTGGTCGCCATTGCGGGCGGCGTGGTGCATGGCTTGCGTGGCATCATGCGATAATTTGTTGCTCAAGGTGTGGGCTAAAAATTGCAGGGCTTCTTCGGGTGTTTTGCCGTGATGTAATAACGCCAGGGCTTTATCGAGCGTTTCTTGGCGGGTCTGTTCGGTGCGGGCGCGGTATTCACGGATGGTATCCATGTGATCTTGGGCGCGTAACCAAGCCATGAAATTGCTGGTTTCGGTACCAACCATGCCTTCAGCTTGTTCCGCAGCCGCTCGGCGCGATTGCAGATTTTCTTCGATAACCGATTGCAAATCATCGACGGTGTATAAATAAACGTCGTCGAGTTCGGCGACTTCCTGCTCAATGTCACGCGGTACGGCAATGTCGACCATAAACATCGGACGGTGTTTGCGGATTTTGAGGGCGCGTTCGACAGTGCCTTTGCCCAAAATAGGCACAGGCGAGGCGGTGGAGGAAATTACAATGTCAGCCTTGGGTAAATGGTCGGCTAACTCTTGCAGGCTAATGCCTTTGCCGCCGTATTCCGCCGCCAGTTTTTGCGCTTTATCGACACTGCGATTGGCGACTAATACATGGCCAATTTTGTTGGTGGCGAGGTGTTTGCCGACCAACTCAATGGTTTCCCCCGCACCGATTAATAATGCGGTTTGTTTTTCCAACTGGCTGAAAATTTGTTTCGCCAAGCTAACGGCGGCAAATGCCACTGAAATGGGGTTCGCGCCAATGCTGGTTTGAGTGCGTACTTTTTTCGCGGTGGAAAAGGCGTGTTGCATTAAGCGATTGAGGTGATTGCCGGTGACGGCTTGTTCGGTAGCGACTTGCAGGGCGGATTTGAGTTGCCCCAAAATTTGCGGTTCGCCTAATACGAGGGAATCTAAGCCGCAGGCAACACGCAAGGTATGGCGCACCGCTGCTTCGTCTTGATGCAAGTAAAGGTAAGGTTGCAGTTGACTCACTGGCAGGCTGTGCCATTGTGCCAGCCACTCCACCACGCTTTGTACAGATTGCTGTGGCGGGCATACGACGTAAATTTCCGTGCGGTTACAAGTGGATAGGATCACGCTTTCCTGCACAACCTGACGGGCAGAGTGTAACGCCCGCGTCATGGCATCGGGCGAAAAGGACACTTTCTCCCGAATGGCGACAGGTGCAGTTTTATGGTTAACTCCGACGATCAGAATAGGCATTCAGTCACTTATACCAACGATATAATTTTCAGAACCGCGAATTTTCTGCTACGTTATGCACGATTACAAGGTGATTCGGGGAATATACCCTGAAAATCTCCCCGAACTATGAATAGCTACCCGCGCTCGCACCTTCAGGAGATAGACATGCAACGTTTTTCTTGGACTCATCAGACGCTTAAATGGGTTTTCATGGTGTCAAGTATGTTATTTGGCACGGTTGTTTGCGCAGAATCCACACCCGCATCCACGGCAGTTGCTACTTTTAGCAGCCCGATCAGTTATCAAGTGTACAATATTTTGGCGGCAGAAATTTATGTGCGCCAAGCAAATCCCGGACAAGCGGCATTACATTATATTGCGGTAGCGCAACAAGCCAAAGATGCGTCATTAGCGCAGCGTGCCGCCGAATTAGCGACAATGGCAGATGATGCGCAATTAGTCAGTCGCGCTTTGGAGTTGTGGGCGGAAATTGACCCCAATTCATTGGAAGCACGTCAATACCGCGCCTTAAGCCACGTTCAGGCGGGGCGATACGAAGCCGCAGTCAAAGATTTTGTAGTGATCCGCGACCAAATGAAGAAGAAAGACGGTGGTGGTTTTGAGTTAATGGTTTCCTTGCTGGAAATTCAACGCGATGCTCAGCACGCTTATGGCACATTAAAGCATTACGTGGATACGGTGGATCAATCCGCGCCTGCGCAACTGGCTTTGGCAGAAATGGCGAATGGTTCGGACCATTTTGACGAAGCGATAAGTGCGGCACAAGTCGCTAAAAAAAGCGGCACGAAACCGCAAAAAGAACAAGCGTCGCGTTTAATTGCCGAGGCGTTAATGGGCTTAAAACAACCGAATAAAGCGTTGGATGAGTTTGGCCCGGTTGCTCATGCCAGTAAAGACTGGGATTTAAAACTCAGTTACGGGCGAATGCTGATTCTTACAGATCGTCGCTCGGAAGCTACCCCGCTATACCAACAGCTTTACGCGAAACAACCCGAAAACGTCGATATTTTATACACGCTGGGTTTGCTGCATTTAGAGCAAAAACAATTCAATGTGGCGGAACCACTCATCAAAAAATTGCAGGAAGTGCCGGAACGAGCCAACGATGCCAGTTATTTCCTTGGGCAAATTCACGAAGGACAAAAACGTACCAAAGACGCGATTACTGCTTACAAACAAGCCGCGCGAGGCACATTTGCGATGGAATCAGCGCGGCGTTTAACGGCGTTATTGTTCGCTACCGAGGGCTTGGCTCCGGCGCGGGCGTGGATACACGAGTATTTGCCGACGGTGAGCAATGAGGTACACAAAGCCCGCTTATTAGTCATGGAAGGCAAGCTCTTGCACGAGCAAAAGCAATACGCTGAGGCGGAAAAAGTGTTTGCGCAGGCATTGACGGTGAATCCGCTGGATGCCGACGCGCTGTATAACCGCGCACTTAGCACCGAACGTTTGGGGCGTTTTGCTGATGCCGAAAAAGATTTACGCGACGTGATGAGCTTGCAACCTGATAACGCCAGTGTTTTAAACGCGCTGGGTTATATGTTAATGACCAATACTGAACGTTACACCGAAGCGGAAAGTTTAATCCGTAAAGCCATCGTGTTAGCTCCCGATGATGCGCCAGTGATGGATAGCATGGGGTGGATTTTATTCCGCACCGGCAAAGCAGAAGAGGCTGAAGCGTGGTTGCGTAAAGCTTACGAACATTTGCCCGACCCGGAAATCGCCGGTCACTTGGTGGAGGTGCTGTTGGCGCGTGGCAAAGCCGACGATGCTAAACGTTTATTAAAAGACACACTGGCGAAATTTCCCGATGATCCGCTACTGACTAAGCTGAAAGACAAGCTGGTTGGTTTATAATATCGGGTCAATCGTCACACTTAAGGTTCAGGATGGATAACATGAAACAAGGAATCGTGGTTTTTGCACTTTGCACCGCTTTATTAGGCGGGTGCGCAACGCAAGACAAAGCCGCTACGCCAACCACCACGGCTACACCCGCGAGTGCGCAAGCCGCATGGCAGCAGCGTCAAACTGAATTTGCACGGATGACTTCATGGCGTTTGCAAGGGCGCGTCGGGATGCAGTTCCGTGATCAAAGTGCGGCGTTCACCTTGTCTTGGTTACAGCAAGGCAAAGACCAATACGAAATGAACATTAAAAATCCGTTGACGGGTTCTGTTATGGCGTATTTACAGGGCACGTCCAGCGATGTCACTTTGCAGGCTAATGGTAAAACTTACCGTGATGCAAATGCTGAACGTTTGCTGCAATCGCAAATGGGCGTGTCATTACCGCTGGAAGGCATGAAATATTGGGTACGTGGCATACCATCGCCTGATTCTGCGGTAGAACAGGTGAAACTGGACGCTCAAGGTCGCCCGGAAATGTTGCAACAAGCCGGTTGGCACGTGGAATACACCGGCTGGCAAGGCAACGGCTGGAATGCACTTCCTGAAAAAATCAACCTGAGCCGTGCGGTAGAAAATACCAAAGTGAAAGTCATCGCCAAAGAGTGGCAGACGCGCTACTAAGCATGATGTTGACGCTACCCGCACCCGCTAAACTCAACTTGTTTTTGCACATTACCGGCAGGCGTGCTGACGGCTATCATTTGTTGCAAACCTTGTTTGTGTTTCTCGATTTTTGCGATGAAATCAGCTTGGCAGTACGTGCTGACGGCGTGATCCGGCGCACCACTGCATCGACCAGTGTCGCGGAAGCGGCTGATTTGAGCGTGCGTGCGGCGCGTTTACTTCAACAGGCAACCGGTTGCCGTTTGGGTGCAGACATCGGGGTGTTGAAGCGTATTCCTATGGGGGGCGGTTTAGGGGGGGGGAGTTCCGATGCGGCGACGGTGTTACAAGGTTTAAACCGTTTGTGGCAATGTGGTTTAGATGATGATCAGTTGGCAGCCTTGGGATTGCAGTTAGGTGCGGATGTTCCGGTGTTTGTGCGCGGTCATGCGGCATGGGCTGAAGGTATCGGTGAGCAATTAACCCCCGTTGTTGTGCCAGAAGTGTGGTATGTGGTGATTCATCCACGTGTGCATGTGCCTACAGCCGAACTATTTTCGGCGGAAGACTTGACACGCAACTGCCCTCCCATTAAATTAGCCGCCTTCCATAATGGACTGGGCGTGAACGTGTTCCAGTCAGTAGTAGAAAAGCGTTATCCAGAAGTAGCAGAAGCTTCGAGCTGGTTAGCGCGACACGCCAAAGCGGTATTAACAGGCTCAGGAAGTTGCTTGTTTGCCGAAGTTTCCAGTGAAATTGAAGGAACAAGCATTCTTCAAAGATTGCCGGAAAAGTGGTTTGGCTTTGTTGCAAAAGGTCAGGTTGTTTCACCTTTACAGCAACGATTGCTAAGTAATTAGCTAGGGTTTACGTTTTAGATTCAACAGGGCTGTCGCCAAGCGGTAAGGCACTGGATTTTGATTCCAGCATTCCCAGGTTCGAATCCTGGCAGCCCTGCCATTCCTTTGGGTCTAAATACAATTGGTCACGTGACCATCAATCGGTTTTCAACAGGGCTGTCGCCAAGCGGTAAGGCACTGGATTTTGATTCCAGCATTCCCAGGTTCGAATCCTGGCAGCCCTGCCATCCGCTTCAAAAACTCAAGTATGGGTATATCATGTCTGACGATAGAATGATGGTGTTTACGGGTAATGCAAACCCGGAGCTGGCCCACAAAGTCGTCGACCATCTCGGCATTCCCCTCGGTAAAGTCAAAGCAGAGCGTTTCAGCGATGGTGAAGCGCACGTTGAGATTTTGGAAAATGTACGTGGTCGTGACGTTTTTATTGTGCAGTCCACTTGCGCACCAACCAATGATAACTTGATGGAATTGCTGATCATGGCTGACGCACTTTACCGTGCTTCTGCCGGACGCATTACTGCTGTCATTCCTTATTACGGTTATGCACGTCAAGACCGCCGGGTGCGCTCACGGCGCGTGCCGATTTCTGCCAAGCTGGTGGCAGATATGATCTCGACCGGGCATGTTGACCGGGTATTGACGATTGACTTGCACTCTGACCAGGTTCAGGGTTTCTTCGATTTGCCCGTGGATAATATCTATGCCTCCGGCGTGTTATTAGCGGATATTAAAGCGAAAAACTTACCGAATACGATGGTGGTTTCACCCGACGTAGGTGGTGTGGTGCGGGCGCGAGCTTTAGCCAAAGGCTTGGGCGAAGCAGAATTGGCGATTATTGATAAACGCCGTCCTGAGCCGAACAAATCCGAAATCATGAATATCATCGGTAACGTCGACGGTCGCCATTGCGTGCTGATTGACGACT
This sequence comes from Thiothrix unzii, assembly GCF_017901175.1. Taxonomy (NCBI): domain Bacteria; kingdom Pseudomonadati; phylum Pseudomonadota; class Gammaproteobacteria; order Thiotrichales; family Thiotrichaceae; genus Thiothrix; species Thiothrix unzii. The sequence continues at coordinate 2,097,804 of NZ_CP072793.1, read as the reverse complement.
TGATTGATACCGGCGGTACATTGTGCAATGCCGCTGCTGCTTTGAAGCAACACGGAGCCTTGAGCGTGGTGGCGTATGCAACCCATGCGGTGTTCTCTGGTAATGCGGCACGCAATATTTCCGAGTCTCAATTGGATGAAGTCGTGGTGACGGACACCATTCCATTGAGCCAAACCATTAAAGATTGTGCTAAGATCCGCCAGCTTTCGGTAGCCGGTGTGTTAGCGAAGACCATTTTACGCATCAATCAGGACGAGTCAGTTAGCTCGCTGTTTGAAGGGTTATAAGTTTTAGTCCCCGTTCGCGGGTTTTTTCGGTTGCTGTCCGGTCGCGTTCAGTAGCCATTTGTTTGGAGTTCAACATGTCTAAGAAATACGTTTTGCAAGCGCAAACACGTGAATTGCAGGGTAAGGGTGCGAGCCGCCGCCTGCGTCATACTGGTATGGTTCCTGCCGTTATTTACGGTGCAGGTGGTGAAGCACAATCCATTTCATTACGCCACAATGAAATGATTCGTAACCTGCAAGAAGAAGCATTTTACTCACAGATCATTACCGTTGATTTCGGTGATCGTAAAGAGCAAGTGATTCTGCGTGACCTGCAACGCCATCCAGCCAAGCCAATCATTATGCACGCTGACTTACAGCGCATCAGTGATGACCAAGAAATTCGCGTTCACGTTGCACTGCACTTCCTCAACGAAGAAGCATCAAAAGGCGTGAAAGAGCAGGGTGGTGCAGTTAACCACTCTATGTCTGAAGTTGAAGTGTCTTGCTTGCCTAAGAACCTGCCTGAATTTATCGAAGTTGACATGATCAACGTCGAAAAAGGCCAGATTCTGCACTTGTCTGACCTGAAATTGCCAGACGGCGTAAGCCTGCCACAATTGGCACTGGGCGAAGACCACGATAACGCCATCGCGGCGATTCACTAAGGTCAGTACCGATGGGAACCCCGATCCGCCTTATCGCAGGCTTGGGCAACCCCGGTAGCCAGTACGACAAAACCCGGCACAATGCCGGGTTTTGGTTTGTTGACGAACTGGCAAGGCGTTACTCCGGCAAGTTTGCTGTCGAGAAGCGTTTTTCCGGTGAAGTCTGTAAACTGCAAGTTGGTAGCACTACGGTATGGCTGATTAAGCCGATGATGTTCATGAACCGTAGTGGCTTAGCCGTCAAGCAGTTAGCCAGTTTCTACCAAATTCCGGTGGAACAAATTTTAGTAGCGCACGACGAGCTGGATATTGCACCCGGTGACGTGCGTTTGAAACAAGCCGGTGGTCACGGTGGGCACAACGGTTTGCGTGATTGCCATGCGCATTTGAGTGCAGATTATTGGCGGTTGCGGCTGGGTATCGGACACCCCGGCGACCGTAATAAAGTGGTCGATTATGTGCTGTCACGCCCTTCGCAGGACGATGAAATCGTCATTTTACGTGCGATTGACAAGGCAGCCGACCAGATTGAATTGATTTTAGCAGGTGAGATGCAGAAGGCGATGAACGCGCTGCACACTAAGTAAACATAAGCAGGTACAACTCATGGGATTCAAGTGCGGCATTGTTGGTTTACCAAACGTGGGTAAATCCACATTATTCAATGCGTTGACCAAGGCTGGCATTCAAGCCGCTAACTACCCGTTTTGTACGATTGAGCCGAACGTGGGCATTGTACCAATGCCTGATCCACGTTTGGATGCGTTGGCAGCGATCGTTAAGCCGATCAAAATTTTACCGACCACGATGGAGTTCGTGGACATCGCAGGCTTGGTAGCAGGCGCATCGCAAGGTGAAGGCTTGGGCAACAAGTTTCTGGCGCATATCCGCGAAACGGATGCGATTGCGCAAGTGGTACGTTGCTTTGATAACGACGACATTATCCACGTTGCTGGCAAGATTGACCCCGCTTCCGACATTGACACTATCAATACCGAACTGGCGTTAGCAGATTTGGATACGGCTGAAAAAGCGGTGAATCGCCTGACCCGTTCGGCTAAATCCGGTAGTAAAGATTTGGTTGCGCAAAAAGTCTTGGCAGAACGCTTATTCGCGCACTTGTCCGAAGGGCATTCGGCACGCTCGATGGATATGACTCCCGAAGAACGTGCTTTAGCCATCCGTGAATTCCACTTGATTAGTATTAAGCCGTTGATGTTTATCGCTAACGTCAACGAAGACGGTTTTGAAAACAACCCGTATTTGGATCAGGTGCGTGAGATTGCCAAGCGCGAAAATGCTGTGGTTGTGCCGGTATGTGCTGAAATGGAATCAGAGCTTTCGCAACTAGATGATGCGGAACGCGATGAATTTTTGGCAGGTATGGGGCTGGAAGAACCGGGTTTGAACCGGGTGATTCGCGCTGGTTATGACTTGCTGGGTTTGCAGACTTATTTCACCGCAGGGGTGAAGGAAGTGCGGGCATGGACGATTCCGAAAAATGCGACTGCGCCACAAGCGGCGGGTGTGATTCATACCGATTTCGAGCGCGGCTTTATCCGTGCGCAAACCATTGCGTATGAAGATTTCATTGCTTACAAAGGTGAGCAGGGCGCGAAAGAAGCCGGGAAAATGCGTGCGGAAGGCAAGGAATACATCGTGAAAGACGGCGATGTGTTGAACTTCCTGTTTAACGTTTAAGCGGAATTCGCATTGGCAACTTGGTTTGTTTCAGATCTGCATTTAGACGCAAATACGCCTGCGATTGTGCAGTTGTTCGTGGATTTTCTGGCAAGTATTGCTGATGATGCTGAAGCGTTGTACATCCTCGGTGATTTTTTTGAATACTGGGTGGGTGACGATGCGTTAAACACGCCATCTACCGCTGTTTTCCAGTCGGTTATTGATGCCTTGCAACGTCTCAATGAGTCGGGTGTCGCGCTGTATTTTTTACACGGCAATCGTGACTTTTTGGTGAGCGAGGGGTTTGCTCAGGCAACGGGTTGTAGGTTGTTACCTGAGTACTGCGTGATTGATTTGTACGGTACGCCAACGTTGTTGTTGCACGGCGATACGTTGTGTACAGATGATGTGGATTATCAAAAAGTACGTCAGTTATTTCGTAACCCGCAGTGGCAGGCGCAGTTTTTAGCATTACCTTTAGCAGAGCGTATCCGTCAGGCGGAAGCCATGCGCGAACAAAGTCGCCAAGCGATGCAACATAAAAAAACCGAGATTTTGGACGTAAATCCGCAGTTCGTCGTGGAAACCTTGCAGACACACGGCGTTATACGGATGATTCATGGTCATACGCACCGTCCGGCGATTCACGATTTGCGAATTCACGACGACAGCCGCATCGCGCAACGGGTAGTATTGGGCGATTGGCATGATGACAAAATAAGCTATTTGAGGGTGGATTCCAGCTCAATGGTGCTGGAATCTTGATATTAAAGCGTGAAATCAGATGACTAAGCCATGATTCTCTAAACGTGGCATCGAACGAAACGCATTATTCAACTGGTTAGCCCATTCGTGACGTACTGACAATAAATACGGGTTATCAGCATCAAGACGGTAATGACGTGGCGCACGGAATTGATCCCGTGGGTAAATCAGCATTTCAATCGGCGGCCCCACACTGGCATTACTTTTCATGGTGGAATCCATAGAAATTAATGAGCAAATGGCGGCATCTTCCAGTGAGGTATCGCGGGTAATAAAGCGATCCATGACCGGTTTGCCGTACTTGCTTTCACCAATCTGTAAATACGGGGTATCGTCAGACGAGGTAATGTAATTGCCTTGTGGGTATATCATGTAAATATTGGGATTGCGCCCCAGTACTTGCCCACCAAGAATGAGGGTGGCATCATGAATAAAACCCGTTTGCTCGGTATGCTTGCGAATTTTAGCAACCAGCACATCGCCCAGATATTCCGCTATATCGGCGAGGTAGTGCAGGGTATTAACATTGCGTGGCATTCCTTCTTGTACGTCGCGTCGGACTTGCTGGATAACCGCTTGCGTCGTCGCAAGGTTGCCCGCACTCATAATGACCAAACAGCGATCTGGATTTGTCTCACAGCGATGCATTTTGCTGTAGGTGCTTACATGATCAATGCCCGCATTAGTACGGGAGTCAGAGGTCAATACAAGCCCCGCGTCTAGGGAAATGCCTATACAGTATGTCATATCAACTCAGGGTGATTTAAAGTTAACTAAACTTATTAGAGTCTGCGTGCTAGGTCAATGTTCTATTGCGTTTGTTTTTACCGGAAACGCGAATAGTCCGCTTGTACTACACTCCGCAGCGTCTGTTAGTTGAAAGTATTGGGCATGAATCTTGCTAGGTGAATACTAACAATAAGGTTTGCAGGCTGTTGACAGCCGCTATTTACAACATCGACTCATGACCGGAACAAGTCTATGAAAAAAGAATGGAATCAATATGATCCCGGTTCGTTGTATGACGAACTGATTGCTGCGCTGCATCAGCCGCGTGAGGCCAGTTACAAGCTGGTCGAGTACCTACGTCACCTTACCCCCGAACGTTTTCGCCAATGTGTGCAGGAATCCGAGGCTGTTATCCGTGAAATGGGTATAACCTTCACGGTTTATAGCGATGCGGGCAACATTGACCGAGCTTGGCCGTTCGACATTATTCCGCGCATTATCCCCGCGACGGAATGGGATCGCACCGAAATAGGGCTGAAGCAACGCATCCGCGCACTAAATATGTTCATTCAGGACATCTACAACGGCGGAAAAATCCTTAAAGACGGCGTAATGCCCGCTGACATCGTGCTGCAATCGAAAGGTTATCGCCAAGCGTGCATTGGCATGACTCCGCCGCACGGTGTTTGGGCAAATATTTGCGGTTCCGATTTGGTGCGTCACAGCGATGGCGTGTTGTACGTGTTGGAAGACAATTTGCGCGTACCTTCAGGTGTGGCTTACATGCTCGAAAACCGCAATATTACCAAGCGCGTCTTACCGGAAATTTTTAACACTCTGCCGATTCGCCCGGTGAGTAATTACCCTGCGCAATTGTACGAAATGCTCGCCTCATTACGCCCTGATCTGGACGACCCGACCATCGCGCTAATGACCCCCGGTATCTACAACTCGGCTTACTTTGAACACGCTTTCCTCGCGCAACAAGCGGGTTTGGTGTTGCTGGAAGGCGCGGATTTGGTGGTGGGCAACGACAATTATGTCTACATGAAAACCATCAAGGGCTTAGAGCGCGTTGACGTGATTTACCGCCGCATTGATGATGATTTCATCGACCCAGAAGTGTTCCGTGAAGATTCGATGCTTGGTGTTCCCGGTATTATGCGTGCATGGAAAGAGGGCAAGGTTGCCATCGCCAATGCACCGGGATGTGGCGTGGCAGATGATAAAGTCATCTATGCCTACGTACCGGACATGATTCGCTACTATCTTGGCGAAGAGCCGAGCTTGCCGAATGTGCCGACCTACGTGTGCCGTCGTGACGAAGACCGTGCTTACGTGCTGGAACACCTAGCAGAATTGGTGGTGAAACCCGCCAATGAATCCGGTGGTTACGGCATGTTGGTGGGGCCGCATTCCACGCCCGAAAAAGTCGAGGAATTCCGCAAGCTGATTCAGGAAGACCCTAACAATTACATTGCCCAGCCGACCTTGAGCTTGTCGGTCACGCCGACTTCGTGCGAAACCCCGAATCAAGAACGTATCAAGATTGCCCCGCGTCATGTGGATTTACGCCCGTTCATCCTCAGCGGTAAGGATATTTTTGTAACACCGGGCGGTTTGACCCGTGTGGCATTAGTGGAAGGTTCGTTGGTGGTGAATTCGTCGCAAGGTGGCGGCAGTAAAGACACTTGGATTGTGGGCGATGTGCAGGAAGGGGAGGAAGTCTGATGTTATCCCGTGTAGCTGAACGTGTTTACTGGATGGCGCGTTATTTGGAGCGTGCCGAAAAAACCGCCCGCCTAATCAACGTGCATACCTCATTGTTGATGGATTTGCCGGGGCGCATGGAAATCAACTGGTTTACCCTGATTCGCTTGTTCAATGCCGAAAAGGTCTTCAGCGAGCATTATCAATCAGGCAATGAAGCCAATATCATGCAATTCCTGATTGCGGATACTAACAATTCGTCGTCGCTGGCAACGTCCTTGGCGAACGTGCGTGAAAACGTGCGTACCTCGCTGGATGTGTTGCCGGAAGAAATCTGGGAACAAGCCAACCAGATTCATTTGCTGATGGCCAATAGTTTGCCGCGTATTTCTGATCGTTATTCCCGCCAGATTTTCTTGCGTGAAGTGATGAAACATTGCCAGTGCATCCGTGGTGCATTGGATAGTCACATGAGCCGCGACCACAGCTTCGATTTCATGCAAATCGGCAAGCATCTGGAACGCACCGACATGACCAGCCGGATTCTGGAAATGACATCCTTGCTGTTGTCGGATGATCGTAGCGATACGCTACGCAAGTACGACGGCATATTGTGGACAAACTTGTTGCAAGCCTTGAGTGCGCGGCAGATGTATTTGCAGCATATCCATTCACGGGTTGAAGGCGCGAGCGTGATGCGCTTTTTAATGAATGATACGGTGTTCCCCGGCTCGGTTAGCTATTCACTGGCTGCCATGAGTCGCCGGATGCGCTACTTGCCCGATCCTGAAATGCCGATGACGATGGCGTATCGGGTGCTGGAACATTCACAAGCGCAAGATGTTGGCGCGATTCCGGCAGAAAAGGTTCACACCTTGATGGACTATTTGCAGAGCGAGCTGGGTATGTTGCATACCGAGATTGCCAAGACATGGTTTTACCCGGATCACGCCGGACAACAGCAATCACAAGGGCTTTAAATGAGTATTCACGTCGCTTTAAACCATTACACCGGGTATAAATTTGACCGTCCGGTAAGTTTGTCGCCGCATGTGGTGCGGTTGCGTCCGGCGGTGCATTCGCGCACGCCAATTTTGGCGTATTCCTTGAAAATCAAGCCGGAACAGCATTACATCAACTGGCAGCAAGACCCGTTTGGTAACTGGTTGGGACGCTTGGTATTCCCGGAAAAAACGACGGAATTCAGCGTGGAAGTTGATGTGGTCGCCGATATGGTGCGCATCAACCCGTTCGATTTCTTTTTGGAAGAGTACGCGCAGAAATTCCCGTTCAAATACGATGAAACCCTGCAAAAAGAGCTGGTTCCGTATCTGGAAGTGATGGAAGACGGCGAGTTGCTTCAGGAATGGTTGAAAGGCGTAGATTTCAAACAGCCTAATACCGTGATGTTCCTCGTGGCGATTAATAGCCGTTTGCAGGGGGATATTGGTTACAACATCCGCCTTGAGCCGGGGGTACAAACCTGTCAGGAAACCCTGACCAAGAAAACCGGGTCGTGCCGCGATTCGGCGTGGTTGCTGGTGCAGATTTTGCGGCATTTGGGTTTGGCGGCGCGGTTCGTGTCGGGTTATTTGGTGCAATTGACCGCTGATGAAAAAGCCCTTGATGGCCCCAGTGGCCCTGAGGCGGATTTCACCGACTTGCACGCTTGGACGGAAGTTTATCTGCCGGGTGCAGGCTGGGTAGGGCTTGACCCGACTTCCGGTTTATTTGCTGGGGAAGGACATATTCCGTTGGCGTGTACGCCTTCGCCGGGTAGTGCCGCGCCGATTGATGGTTTCACCGATAAGTGCGAAGTCGAGTTCGATTTCCACAATAATGTGCGCCGGATTCTTGAAGACCCGCGTGTGACCAAGCCGTATTCGGATGAGCAATGGGCGGATGTGCTGGCGTTGGGTAATCAGGTCGAAGCCGACTTGGTGCGTGGCGATGTGCGCTTGACGATGGGTGGCGAACCGACGTTTGTTTCCATCGACGATATGGATGGAGCGGAGTGGAACACTGCTGCCTTGGGTGAACACAAACGCGAACGCGCGGGTGTGTTGTTCCGGCGGATGCAAAAAGTGTTTGCGCCGGGTAGCGTGCTGCAATTCGGGCAGGGTAAATGGTATCCGGGTGAACCGTTCCCGCGTTGGGCGTTGGGCTGTTTCTGGCGACCGGATGGCTTGCCAATTTGGAAAGACCCTAGCCTCGTGGCGGATGACCAAAAGGATTACGGCTTTACCGATGCCGATGCGAAACGCTTTATGGAAACCGCGTGTGCGCATTTGGGGTTAGATCACAAATACATTACGCCGGGTTACGAAGACCGCTTGTATTACTTGTGGAAGGAGGCCAGCCAGCCAGCCAATGTGGATTGGTTGACGTTGAATTTGCGTGATAGCCGCCACCGCAATGACTTGGTGCTGGCGTTGCAGCAAGGGCTGGATGTCGCTACGGGTTACGCGCTGCCGTTGCGTTGGGACAGCGTGGCATTGGCTTGGTCAAGTGCTAAGTGGGAATTCCGTCGCGAGGCGATGTATTTGATTCCCGGTAATTCACCGATGGGCTACCGTTTACCGCTGGATAGCTTGCCTTGGACTGCGGAAGATGAGCGCGAAGTCGAGGCGCAGCCTTGCCCGTTTGAAGACCGCCCACCGTTGTCGGATTTCCACGGTGAAGTCGAACAGCGTTATAGCGCGTATGTTGCCCCGCCTGAACCAACTTTGCAGCACGCCGATGCGACTAAGACGATGGTGAAGGAATGGCGTGAAGTACCGCGTACTACCTTGTGCGTGCAGGCGCGTGAAGGACGCTTGCATGTGTTCTTACCGCCGTTGCATTTCCTTGAGCATTATCTGGATTTGATCGCGACGCTGGAAAAGACCTCTGCTGAATTGAAGATGCCGATTTTGCTGGAAGGTTACGAGCCGCCGTCTGATCCGCGCATGAAGTCGTTCAAGGTCACACCTGATCCGGGCGTTATTGAGGTGAATATTCACCCGGCGAAGACGTGGGAAGAATTGGTTCACAATACCGAAGTGCTGTATGAAGAAGCGCGTTTGTCACGCTTGGGCGCGGAAAAATTCATGCTGGATGGGCGGCATACCGGCACAGGTGGCGGCAATCACGTTACCTTGGGCGCGGCTACGCCAAGCGACAGCCCGTTCTTACGCCAGCCGGATGTATTGCGCAGTTTGTTGACGTTTTGGCAGCATCATCCCGGACTTTCTTACCTGTTTTCTGGCATGTTTATTGGCCCGACCAGCCAAGCCCCACGGGTGGATGAGGCGCGGGATGAGAGTTTGTATGAGCTGGAAATCGCGTTCCAGCAAATGCCGCAGGGGCACAATGATCAGCCTTGGTTGGTTGACCGTTTGCTGCGTAACTTGCTGATTGATATTACCGGTAATACGCATCGTGCCGAGTTCTGTATCGACAAGCTGTATTCGCCGGATTCTTTCAGCGGTCGCCAAGGCTTGCTGGAATTCCGTGGCTTTGAAATGCCGCCTCATGCGCGGATGTCGCTGGTACAGATGTTGCTGATCCGTACCCTGATGGTGCGTTTCTGGAACACGCCGTATGCGCATCGTTTGGTGCGTTGGGGCACGGCGTTGCACGACCGTTTCATGTTGCCGCATTACGTGTGGGAAGACATGAAGGATGTGTGTAGCGATTTGCAGGCGGCGGGGTATCCGTTCCAGTTGGAGTGGCTCGCGCCGTTCCATGAGTTCCGTTTTCCGGTGTATGGGCGGGTGCAATACTGCGGTATTGAGCTGGAAATTCGTGCTGCGCTGGAGCCTTGGAATGTATTGGGCGAAGAGTTAAGCAGTGCAGGCACAGCGCGGTTCGTGGATTCGTCGCTGGAGCGGGTACAGGTGAAAATCAACGGCCTGACCGATTCGCGTTACGTGGTGTCCTGTAATGGGCGGCGCGTGCCGATGAAAGCAACCGGCGTAAAGGGTGAGTATGTCGCTGGAGTGCGGTTCCGTGCTTGGCAGCCGCCTTCCGCGTTGCATCCGACCATTGGGATTCACGCGCCGCTGGTGTTCGACATTATTGATACTTGGAACGGGCGTTCGGTAGGCGGTTGTAGTTACCATGTGTCGCATCCGGGCGGGCGTAACCCCGAAGTGTTCCCAGTGAATGCCTATGAAGCCGAAAGCCGCCGCTTCTCGCGTTTCCGTGAAGAACACACGCCGGGTGTAATTGAGCCGAAGTTCTTGTCGGAAGCGACGCGGGCGTTCTATGAGCACGGGGCGAAGCCGCAACCGATGAGTCCGCCGGTGGAAGAGGTGAATGCGGATTATCCGTATACGTTGGATTTGCGGCGATCATAAGAAGGAAATATTCTTGCCAAACGGGCATATGGTCATTCCATATGCCCGATAATCGAGTTAATCAATCTTTACTAAACGTGCATTTACATACATTCCAACGTAGAATCCCTGCCCCATAACTCTAGGGTCGGGCAGGAATCTTACGGATGCAAAACCTCTTCTTTGAACACCCCATTCTGAATTCACCCTATGCCTACCCTTCCCGCCACTGGGAACTGGATGACCAGGGGCAGCCCACCCAACAAATCCTCACACACCGTCGTCGTGCCGACTTCATTACCCCGATCCCCAAGCCCAAAAAGCGCAAGGATGCCGCGCTCCAGCAAGATTTACTGTTTGATATACCAGAGCTAGCAAGTCAGGGGCAAAAATACGACCCCACGTCGCTAATCAATGAATTGCGCAAGTATGTAGATGACTGGCGCAAACTTCCGCCCAAAGACTGGAAGGTGACACCGGAAACCGCTCGCTTGCTGCAACATTGGCGTTCCCACGAATTCAATAGCATCCGCCCGTTTTTCTGTCAGGTGGAAGCTGTCGAAACCGCTATCTGGCTGCTGGAAGTCGCCCCGTCTTCTGGCAACAAAGGCCGCTATTTTCTGGATCATCTGGAAGGTGCGAATCAGGAAGCCAACCCCGAACTGCTGCGGCTGGCGCTGAAACTGGCGACCGGGGCAGGCAAAACGACCGTGATGGCGATGCTGATCGCGTGGCAAACCATCAATGCGGTACGTTACCCCAACAGCAAACGTTTCACCCGTGGTTTCCTGATTGTCGCACCGGGTTTGACCATCCGTGACCGCTTGCAAGTGTTGCAACCCAATGACCCGTACAGCTATTACTAGAGCCGTGAACTGGTTCCCGGCGACATGTTGCCCGATCTGGAACGCGCCAAAATTGTCATTACCAACTATCACGCCTTCAAGCTGCGCGAACGCATGGAGCTTTCCAAAGGCGGGCGCTTGCTGCTTCAGGGGCGCAAGGGCGAGCCGCTCAACACACAGGAAACCGAAGGCCAGATGTTGCAGCGGGTCATGCCGGAACTGATGGGCATGAAAAACATCATGGTGCTGAATGACGAAGCGCACCATTGCTACCGCGAAAAACCGGGCGAAGATGACCTCAGTGCCTTGAAGGGTGAGGATAAAACCGAGGCACAGAAAAACAACGAAGCTGCCCGCCTGTGGATTTCCGGGCTGGAAGCGGTCAAGCGCAAGCTGGGTGTGCTGCGGGTGATGGACTTGTCCGCCACACCGTTTTTCCTGCGCGGTTCTGGTTATGCCGAAGGCACGCTGTTCCCGTGGACAATGAGCGACTTTTCGCTGATGGATGCGATTGAATGCGGCATTGTCAAACTGCCGCGCGTGCCGGTGTCGGACAATATCCCCGGCGGCGAAATGCCCAAGTTCCGCGATTTGTGGACGCATATCCGCACCCGGATGCCGAAAAAAGGCAGGGGCAAAGCCAATACCCTTGACCCGCTCAGCCTGCCAGTGGAATTGCAAACCGCACTCGAAGCCCTGTACGGGCATTACGAAAAAACCTTCCATTTGTGGCAAGAGAGTGGCATCACCGTCCCGCCCTGTTTCATTGTGGTGTGCAATAACACCTCCACTTCCAAGCTGGTGTATGACTTTATTTCCGGTTTCCAGCGTGACAATGATGACGGTTCCAGCAGTCTGGAAAACGGGCGGCTGGCACTGTTCAGGAACTACGACGCACATGGCAACCCGCTGCCACGTCCCAATACCCTGCTGATCGACAGCGAGCAACTCGAATCTGGTGATGCACTGGATACTAATTTCCGCAGCATGGCAGGCGATGAAATCGAACGTTTCCGCTACGACATGCGCGAGCGTGGCGACCACAAGGGCGCGGAAAACATCACCGATCAGGATTTGCTGCGCGAGGTCATGAACACGGTGGGCAAGCAAGGGCGGCTGGGTGAATCCATCCGCTGCGTGGTGTCGGTTTCGATGCTCACCGAGGGTTGGGATGCCAACACCGTCACGCATGTGCTGGGGGTTCGTGCTTTCGGCACGCAATTGTTGTGCGAACAGGTGATAGGCCGTGCCTTGCGCCGCCAGTCGTATGAGCTGAATGCGGATGGCCTGTTCAACGTGGAATATGCCGACGTGCTGGGCATTCCGTTTGATTTCACTGCCAAGCCGGTGGTGGTGAAACCGCAACCGCCGCGCCAAATCATCCACGTCAAGGCGATCAGCCCGGCACGCAACCCACTGGCTATCACCTTCCCACGGGTGGAAGGCTACCGGGTCGAATTGCCGGAAGAACGCCTCAGCGCCACCTTCAACGCAGATTCGCTGCTGGAACTGACCCCAGCACTGGTGGGGCCATCCATTACCCGCAATTCCGGCATTATTGGCGAAGCGGTGGATTTGAACCTCAAACATCTGGGCGACATGCGCCATTCCACCCTGTTGATGAACCTGACCAAACGGCTGCTGTACACCAAGTGGCGCGACCCCGGCGAAGAACCGAAACTGCATTTGTTCGGGCAACTCAAGCGCATCGCCAAGCAATGGCTGGATGGCTATCTGGTGTGCAAGGGCGGCACGTACCCGGCGCAACTGATGTATCAGGAACTGGCGGACATGGCTTGCGAGCGCATCACTGCCGGGATCACGCGGGCAATGGTCGGGGAACGCCCGGTCAAGGCCATGCTGGATGCTTACAACCCGACCGGCTCCACCGCGCACGTCAGTTTTCACACCGCCAAAACCGACCGCTGGGAAACCAGCCCGCAGCATTGCCACGTCAACTGGGCAATCCTCGACAGCGATTGGGAGGGCGAATTCTGCCGGGTGGTGGAAGCGCACCCGCGTGTCAAAGCCTATGTGAAGAACCACAATCTGGGACTGGAAGCGCCCTACCAATATGGCTCCACGCGGCGCACCTACATCCCCGATTTCATCGTACTGGTGGATGACGGGCAAGCCGACCCGCTGCACCTGATCGTCGAGATCAAGGGCTACCGGCGCGAAGATGCCAAGGAAAAGAAGGCGACGATGGAAAACTACTGGGTTCCGGGAGTCAACAACCTCAAGCGTTACGGGCGCTGGGCGTTTGCCGAATTTGGCGACGTGTGGGGAATGGAAGAAGATTTCGCGCAGAAGATAGCAACGGAATTCGACAAAATACTGGCTAAAGCAGCCATTCAAGGAACTGTTTGATGACAAATTTTTCTATGCCGTTAGGCAATAATAGCCTTGCTAGTAAAAGAAAACTTTACCATAATGTGAAGCACATCCGCCCCTTGGCAGTAAGTCCGCTCACCTATTCCGAGCGAGTACCGAACCCCTGGGGCTTTTTTATGTCTGGTGATATTTCCACTGCAATGGTGGAAAGATGAATAAAAGCCGTATCGCAATCCTCATCGACGGCGGTTTTTTCTTGAAACGCCTTGCCCATCTGGTTCCTGAACAAAAGCGGGATACACCGGAAAAAGTCGTGGCCTGCATCCGCAATATGTGCCGCAACCATATCCAGCGCCTGACCGGCACGGGCGATCCCAAAAATACAAATGGGCACAAAGGTGATCAGAAAAACTGGATACAACACGTGTACCGTATCTTTTTCTATGATGCCCATCCCTATGATGGCAAGGCACACCATCCGCTGGACAACCGCCAGATTGACTTCGGCAAATCAGAGGTTGCCCGCTTCAGGACAACACTGTTTGAGTTATTGCGCAAAGAACGCAAACTGGCTTTACGGCTTGGCAAAGTGTCACGGGATCATGACTGGATCATTAATCCTGCATTGACCAAGAAATTGCTGCGTACACGGCAACATCTGGATGTCTTACAAAGCATCGAACAAGCCAGACAGGAAAATGCCAACGGCGATGGCAGCATAACTCTGCACCTAAGTCCCAGTGATGCGGAGAATCTGGTCAAGTTATACGACTTCTGGCAAGCAATGGATAGCAAGTCTGTCACTCTGGGATTGCGGCAAAAGGGCGTTGATATGCGTATCGGGGTGGACATTGCGAGCATTACCCTGAAAAGGCAGGCAGATACCATCGTGCTGGTGGCAGGCGATAGCGATTTCGTGCCTGCTTCCAAACTTGCCCGTCGGGAGGGACTGGAGTTCATCCTTGATCCTATGTGGCAGCAGATCAATGACGACTTGTTCGAGCATATAGACGGATTGCAGTCTGGCCTGCCCAGACCTAATGACAAAACATCTGCTGCATCAGATTCCTGATTGGATATACATTCACATGGCACAACAACCTTCAGACAAAAAAACCGTTTCTGCCCTCAAGCACACCGAGGCCACGCGCAAGAATATCCCCACCGCTGAATACCAGTCGGTGATGCGTCAGGACGAGGCCAATCCGGTACGGGTGGCGTATGAGCGGCGAAACCGTGACCTTGATCCGCAATTGGTGTGGCGGGGCAAGGATGAGCAGGATTGGTCTGATCTGGTGGTGAATGCGCCGCCGTTGTACATTCAGGACAAGGTGCATCCCAAGGTGTTGATTGATGATTTGCTACGGCGTAGCGGGCAGGATGACAAGGCAGCGGAAAACCAGTTTGAGCTGTTTGCCGATTTCAATGGCGTGCCGAGTGAGGAAGCCCGCACCGAGTTCTACCAGCATGATGCCAACTGGACGAACCGCATGATTCTGGGTGACAGCTTGCAGGTGATGGCGTCACTGGCGGAACGTGAGGGCTTGCGCGGCAAGGTGCAGTGCATTTACCTTGATCCGCCGTATGGGATTAAATTCAACTCCAACTTCCAGTGGTCAACCACCAGCCGCGACGTGAAGGATGGCAACAAGGAACACATCACCCGCGAACCCGAACAGGTCAAAGCCTTCCGCGATACGTGGCGTGATGGCATCCACTCCTACCTCACCTACTTGCGTGACCGGCTCACCGTCGCCCGCGACTTGCTCACCGACTCCGGCTCTATCTTCGTCCAAATCGGCGACGAAAACGTCCACCGTGTCCGCGCCGTCCTCGACGAAGTTTTCGGCGATGAAAATTTTTGCGGACTTATTGGCTACAAAAAAACAACAGGAGCGGGTAGCCCAGCTATTGGAACAGACGTAATTGCTTCGGTAAAAGACTATATCGTTTGGTTCGCGAAAAATAAGGAAGCTGTCAAATATCGGCAGCTATATCTTGAAAAAGAGGCTGGTGGTGTAGGTGCTGCGTCTTACAATAGGATTCAAAGTCCTGATGGCTTTGAAGTTCGAGCCTTACGTACTTCAGAAAACTATGAACGTGATTACCGCTCTTCCGGCTGGCAACTTGTCTCATCTGATAATCTCACCTCTCAAACTGGTGTGGAAAGTACCCAGATTTCTGTTGCATTTCATGGACGTGAATTCAAACCAGCTAAAGGTGGATGGAAAACAAATGCTGTGGGCTTGGAACGTCTACGATGTGCATCACGTATTGCCATTGGCGGTTCAGCTCTTCGATATGTTCGACGGCTTGTAGACTTCCCTGTATCGCCAATCAACAATGATTGGAACGACACGAGCACCGGCAGTTTTACTGAAGAAAAGGTATATGTAGTACAGAGCGGGATTAAGGCAGTGCAGCGGTGCATGTTGATGGCTACTGATCCGGGGGATTTGGTGCTTGACCCGACGTGCGGCAGCGGCACAACCGCATACGTGGCGGAGCAATGGGGTCGCCGCTGGATCACGGTGGACACCTCACGGGTAGCACTGGCCTTGGCACGCGCCCGCATCATGGGCGCACGCTACCCCTATTACTTGCTCGCCGACAGCGTTGAAGGCCAGCAAAAAGAAGCCGACATCACCCGCACCATCCCCGCCACCAAACCCACTTACGGCAACATCCGCCAAGGCTTCGTCTACGAGCGCGTCCCCCACATCACCCTCAAAGCCATTGCCAACAACGCCGAAATCGACGTAATCTGGGAAAACCACCAAGCCAAACTCGAACCCCTGCGCCAACAACTCAACACCACCCTAAAGCAAGACTGGCAGGAATGGGAAATCCCCCGCGAAGCCGATGAGAAATGGTCAAAAGCCGCCAAACAACTGCACGCCGACTGGTGGCAACACCGCATCGCCCGTCAGCAGGAGATCGACGCCTCCATCGCAGCCAAAGCTGACTACGAATACCTCTACGACAAACCCTATGACGACAAAAGCAAAGTGCGCGTTGCCGGGCCATTCACCGTCGAAAGCCTTTCCCCCCACCGCGTCCTCGGCGTGGACGAAAACGACGAGCTGATGGATGGCGTCAAAGAATCCGCCAGTGGCTACACGGATGCCCGCGATTTCGCCCAGATTATCCTCGAAAACCTCAAAACCGCCGGAGTCCAGCAAGCGCACAAGGAAGACAAAATCAACTTCATCAGCTTGCACCCTTGGCCGGGCGACCTGATCTGCGCCGAAGGCCGCTACCTTGAAAGCGGCACTGACAGCAGTGAAGAACGCCGTGCCGCCATTTTCATCGGCCCCGAATTTGGCACAGTCTCGCGCCCCGATCTGGTACAAGCTGCCCGCGAAGCCGGTGACGCCGGATTCGACGTGCTGATTGCCTGTGCCTTCAACTACGACGCGCATTCCGCCGAATTCCACAAACTGGGGCGCATCCCGGTACTCAAAGCCCGCATGAACGCCGACCTGCACATGGCGGAAGACCTCAAAAACACCGGCAAAGGCAACCTGTTCGTCATCTTCGGCGAACCCGACATCGACATCCTCGACGCAGGCAGCAACCGTATCCAAGTCAAAGTCAACGGCGTGGACGTATTCAAACCCCAAACCGGCGAAGTCATCAGCGACAACGCCGACGGCATCGCCTGCTGGTTCATCGACACCGACTACAACGAAGAAAGTTTCTTCGTGCGCCACGCCTACTTCCTCGGCGCAAATGACCCGTACAAGGCACTCAAAACCACCCTCAAAGCCGAAATCAACGAAGAAGCATGGGCAACACTCAACAGCGACGTTTCCCGCCCGTTCAAAAAGCCGCAGTCAGGGCGGATTGCGGTGAAGGTGATCAACCATTTGGGGGATGAGGTGATGAAGGTGTTTAGGATGGTGTAAAGTAAAAAACTGAACTATTTTCAACCTTTCATAGGCTAACTGATGATTATTCATTAGTTTTTTAGATATGTTTATATCTTGATGTTCCACTCTTGGGCTTTAGGGAATAGATCTCAAAGGGTACAGTGGGCAATGATTCTCAAATTTTTAAAGAAGCATTTTTCTTTCAGTAAGGCAGAAAAGTAAGAAGACCCGATTCTACTAAAAGCTGTTTACTCCATAAGGATATTTACTGCTCAATGAAAATGACATTGACTTCATTGAAGAACCATCTGGTAAAGAATGGTCTTTAGCTGATGAGATCAATCTTTTCAAGTCAGAAAATGAAGCTGTAAATGTGAAGGCACAGCAATATCCGCGAAAAACGAATTAACTTTCCTTAGACTGCCTATTTTACGGCTTACCGCACATAGTAAAGATTCTGCTATTGCAACTTCGACAATGCAGAAAGATGTCATACACAATCGGACTTTTAGTCCAGAACAGGCAAGACTGGAAAGAATGGATCAAGGTGAATGCGGATTATCCGTATACGTTGGATTTGCGCAGAGGCTGAACTGGGATTTTTATCCTGCTTCCATCACCCAATCAGAGTCTGTCAAATAAACTGTGTAACACGTTTTTCATAGGGCGGAGAGCGGAACCCGCTCTTCACCGAACATAAGTAAAAAAGTCTGCAAAGCGGGTTTCCAGTGGTGAATGACCGACCACTTTTGCGAGGCTTCGCGTACCGCCAAATACAGGCTTTTGAGGGCTGAACTGTCATTGGGAAAGATGCGCCGGTTGCGGGTAAACTTGCGCAAACTCATGTTCAGGGATTCAATCGCATTGGTGGTGTAAATCACTTTGCGGATCTCCGGCTGGAACTGGAAAAACGGGATGACATTCGCCCAGTTACCGCGCCATAGACGCACGACTGCTTTGTATTTGTTACCCCATTCGGTGTCGAGGGCTTCCAGTTCGTGTTCGGCTTCTTCAGCAGTGCTGGACTGGTAAATGCGCTTGAGGGCAGCGACCACACCTTTGGTATCCTTGGCGGTGACGTAGCGCAAGCTGGCGCGAACCATGTGTACCATGCACAACTGGGTCAGCGTTTTGGGAAGACCGCGTTGACGGCTTCAGGCAAGCCGTTTAAGCCATCCATGCACGCCACGTAGATGTCTTGTACGCCCCGGTGGCGTAGTTCCGTCAAGACCGATAACCAGAACTTGGCACCTTCATTTTCTGCCAACCAGATGCCCAACACGTCCTTTTCACCGCGTAAGTTGACCGCCAATACCACATGGGCTGATTTATTGATGACCTGCTTATCTTGTTGAACTTTAACGACAATCCCATCGAGCCAGACAATCGGGTAGATATTATCCAGTGCTCGCGTCTGCCACGCTTTAGCTTCGCCCTGAACGGCTTCGGTTACTTCCGCGATCAGCGTATGCGAGATGTCCACCCCGTACAGGCGTTTGATCGTGTCTTCGATGTCGCGGGTGGTCATGCCTTTGGCGTACAGCGTCAGGATGTGTTCTTCCATCCCTGCTAACCGTATTTGGCGTTTTTGTATCAACTTCGGCTCAAAGCTGCCATCACGGTCACGCGGTGTCTCTACCTGCAACTCACCAAATTCGCCTTTGATGGTCTTGTTGCCTTTGCCGTTACGGGTATTGCTGCGCCGTTGCCCGGCTTCGCTACGCTCACCCTTGTCGTAGTTTAGGTGCACATCCAATTCGGCTTCCAAGCTGCGGTTGATCATCCGCTGCAAGAGCTGGCTGTAAAGGTTTTTGACATCAGCAGGCGTTTTGCAATCGCTGAGTAAGTCATCCATGAGTTTCGGGTCGAGGCGTTCCATGTTACTGCTCCTTCTTGGGATTCACGTTATATAGCAGTTACACAGTTCAGTTTACAGTCTCCCCAATCATCCACACTCTTCAGCTCACTGCTGAAATTGATACCGACCAACACCTTCGGGCGTTGGTCGTCGCGGAATGCCCCTGCATAATCGCGGCTTTTAATCTGCTCCATCGCCACTTGCGCGGTTTTATCCAGCTTGAATTCGAGAATGTAGATATGCGTGGCAGTCTTTACCACACAATCGACTCGCCCATTATTCTCGTTCACCTCTGCCTCGGCGTATTGCCCCAAATAAAAGAATGTCAGGTAAATCAAGCTGTGGTAGTACGCTTCACGGTCTTTAATGAAAATCTGGTAAGGGATTTTCTTGAACATGGTTTTAATGACCTCAATCAGTGCTGGCATGTCGTTATCGTCGAAGGCATCACTGAGTTGCACTACCATCGGCGTGGTATAGGCTGGCTCGACATGCGCCCATTCTGCCATCAGGAAAATCAGCATGGCATTGCGCACTTCGCGGTTGGGGTAATCCAACCAATACATGCCGCGCTTGTCTTTGCTTTGCAGGGTCAAATAGCCAGTCTGGAACATCACCGGAATCAGTTGCAAGGTCTCCAGATCGTAGTTTCCAAGCATTAATTCATCGACTTTGAATTTATCGAGTCGATAAACTTTATCGCGGTGCATCAGTTTAGGGAGAAACGTGGGTGTACCGGATTCAAACCAGAAATTACGGAAATCCCCGTTAGCAAACAGGTTCAGCACCGAAAAAGGGTTGTAGAGCGAGGTTTGTAAATCCCACGTATAGCCGTTGTACCAATACCGAATTTTTTCCAGTAATTCGGCACGACTGAGTTGGCAGTATTGTTCCAATTCGGGCATATACGGTGCGAAATAATGCTCTAACTCTTGCTGGGTGTAGCCCGTCAAGGTAGCAAAACGGCGGTGCATGGTTAAATCCGCCAGATTATTCAGGTCAGAAAAAATCGACACGCGGCTGAACTTTGACACACCCGTAATCAGCAAAAATTCCAGATGCGGGTCGCTGTCTTTGAGTACCGAATAGAAGGTTTTCATCACCTGTTGGTTGGTTTTTGCCAGCGGAATATCGTCGAGGTAGTCAATCAACGGCTTGTCGTATTCGTCGATGAGCAGAACGACCTTACCATGTTTGGCAGCGAGCTTTTCCAGCAATTCGGCGAAGATGCGGGCAATACCACCGCTATTATCCGAATGGATGCCGTAATTGTTGGCAATGCTTTGTAATTGCAAGCGGATAGCTGCATCCAATCCCAAGTCGCGGTAGCCCATGCTGGCAAACGATAGGTGGATGACCGGATGTACCTTAGCCCAATCCCACCGATCCGCAACCCACAAGCCGTCGAACAGGGCGCGATTGCCTTGGTAAATTTCCTTGATGGTGGAGAGCAGCAGGGATTTACCGAAACGACGTGGGCGCGACAGGAAGAAATATTTTCCCATCGTGATTAATTGGTGGATAGCTTCTGTTTTGTCCACATACAGGCAATCACGGCTGCGAAGCTCAGAAAAGGTTTGGATACCGACGGGTAGGCGTTGCAACATGGCGATGCTCTGTTTTCAGTGGCGATGAGATTAGGATAGCATTTTCTGGAGTAAGCCCCCAACTTGCTGATGTCAACCCGGAGCGGGGCGGGCTTGATGCCTGCCTCGCTTGCGCTTATAGTCAGAGTACCTAAATTACTAGAGAGCGCGTCTATGACTGCGATCACTATTCAAATACCCGATTCCGTTTTACCCGTGTTACACCTAGACCCCGCAGGATTTGTGCAGGAAATGCGCCTTGCCGCTGCCATCAAGTGGTATGAATTACGGCGCGTGTCGCAGGAAAAGGCAGCAGAAATCGCCGGAATCAGCCGTGCTGATTTCATCACTGCATTGTCGTTGGCGAAGGTTTCACCTTTCCAGCTAACAGAGGATGAGGTGCGCGAGGAATTGCATGACCTCTACTAAACGTGTCGTCATCAACGCTTCACCGCTGATTACCTTGTGCCGTAGCCAGTTGCATGTCCTGCTGCCGCAATTGTTTGATGCGGTGTATGTGCCAGATGCGGTATGGCAGGAAGTCGTTAATGGTGGCAAGGATGATGCGGCTGCCCGTATTGTCCCTACTTTGGATTGGTTGCAACGTTTGCCACCTGTCGAGGTTGCGCTGGACATCCAACGCTGGAATTTGGGAGCGGGTGAGTCGGCTGTTATGCACCATGCCCGTGAGTTGACAGCAGACCGTGCCATTCTGGATGATGCCGCTGCTCGTCGTTGTGCGCGTAGTATCAATGTTGCCATGACGGGAACGTGTGGCGTGATTGTGTTGGCGAAGCGGCGCGGATTACTACCTAAGGCAGAACCAGCATTTCGGCAATTACAGGCGGCTGGGTTGTGGTTGTCAGAGGAGTTAATTGCCTCATTGTTACAAGAGGCAGGCGAAGCTTCTAGCTGATGCTACTCAACTGCCGATCATGCCACAGCCCCAACACCACCAGCGCAACCACCGCACCCAGCAACGCCAGTGCCATATCGGATTGCGTATCCCACACATAACCTTGCGTGCCTAAAAACGCTTCAGCCGATTCGCCCGACAATTCAGCGACTGCCCATTCAATCAGTTCGTAGAGCGCACTGAACGCGAGGCAAAAGCTGACGATGAAAAAGTTCATCCAGCCGCGCCCGTTGACGATGGCTTTACGGATGAGGATTTCGCGGGCAATCATCGCAGGCACGAAACCTTGCACAAAATGCCCCACTTTGTCGTAGTTGTTGCGCTCAAAACTGAACCATTCTTTGAACCAGTCAAACAGCGGCACTTCGGCGTAGGTGTAGTGCCCGCCAACCATTAAAATCACGCAATGTAATAGGATGAGCGCGTAGATCAGCGGTGTGAGCGGGAATGATTTCGCGGTTAATGCCAGCACCACGATCCCGATTAACGCGGGGGCGACTTCCAAAAACCAAGTGAAATAATCTTTCGGATTGATGCCAGACCACACTAAGGTGGCGGCAAAAATCCCAATCCACAGTACTTTAAACGGTGTCATACGCTTGCCAAATTACCTTTAGTTTCGAGCCATTGTTTGCGGTCGCCAGCGCGTTTTTTTGCCAGTAACATATCCATCATCAGATCGGCTGCGTCGGTGTCGTCGAGGCTGAGCTTCACCAAGCGGCGGGTGTCGGGGGAAATGGTGGTTTCGCGCAATTGCAGCGGGTTCATTTCGCCCAAGCCTTTAAAGCGGGTGACGGCGACCGTGCCGCGTTTCTTTTCGGCGGCGATAATGTCGAGCCGCGCCTGCTTTTCAGCTTCGTCCAGCGCGTAATAGACTTCCTTGCCAATGTCGATGCGGTACAGCGGTGGCATTGCCACAAACACATGACCAGCTTGAACTAAGGGTCGGAAGTGTTTGACAAATAAGGCACAAAGCAGCGTGGCAATGTGCGCCCCGTCCGAATCCGCGTCGGCGAGAATGCACACTTTGCCGTAGCGCAATTGGCTCAAATCGACATTACCCGGTTCTACGCCGATGGCTACGGAAATGTCGTGTACCTCTTGCGAACCCAGCACTTGTTCGGAATCCACTTCCCACGTATTCAGGATTTTACCGCGCAACGGCATGATGGCTTGGAATTCACGGTCACGCGCTTGCTTGGCGGAACCGCCTGCGGAATCGCCTTCCACCAGAAATAATTCGGTGCGGGTGGTGTCTTGCGAGGAACAATCCGCGAGTTTACCGGGGAGGGCAGGGCCTGCGGTGACGCGCTTGCGGATGACTTTTTTGCTGGCTTTCTGGCGTTTGGTAGCGTTATTGATCGCTAATTGCGCGAGTTGTTCGCCGATCACGGTGTTGTTGTTGAGGTAGAGGCTGAACGCGTCTTTGATTGCGCCGCTGATGAAACTCGCGGCTTCGCGGGAGGATAGGCGTTCTTTGGTTTGCCCGGCGAATTGCGGGTCTTGCATTTTGAACGACAGCACGAAGGCGATATTTTCCCACACGTCATCGGGGGTGAGTTTCATGCCGCGTGGCAACAGGTTGCGGAATTCGCAGTATTCACGCAACGCATCGGTGACACCCGTGCGCAAGCCGTTGACGTGTGTGCCGCCTTGCACGGTCGGAATCAAGTTCACGTAGCTTTCTTGGATGGCTGTGCCGCCTTCGGGCAACCACAGCAATGCCCAATCGAGCGTTTCACGCGGCGCGGTGAGTGAGCCGGTGAACGGATCTTCGGGCAGGGTGATGAATTCGCTGATGGCTTCGTTGAGGTAATCGCGTAAACCGCTTTGGTAATACCATTCGGTCACTTCGGGTTCGGCGGTCGAAGCGTCGGTGAAACGGATGCGTAAGCCGGGGCAGAGTACCGCTTTTGCGCGTAAATTGTGCTTGAGGGCTTTAACGCCGAATTTTACGGTGTCGAAGTATTTGCCATCCGGCCAGAAATGCACGGTTGTGCCGGTTTCGCGCTTGCCTGCTTTGCCGATGACTTCGAGTTCGCTGGCTTTGTTACCGTCGGCAAAGGTCATGCGGTAAAGCTGGCTGTTGCGTTTGATGGTGACTTCGAGCTTGCGCGACAAAGCGTTGACGACGGATACGCCCACGCCGTGTAAGCCGCCGGAGAATTGGTAATTCTGGTCGGAAAACTTGCCACCTGCGTGCAGGGTGCAGAGGATGACTTCGATCCCCGGTTTGCCTTGTTCGGGGTGGATGTCGACCGGCATTCCGCGCCCGTTGTCGGTGACGGATACTGATCCGTCGGCGTGCAGGGTTACGTCGATTTGGTTGGCGTGTCCGGCGAGGGCTTCGTCTACGCTATTGTCGATGACTTCTTGCGCCAGATGGTTGGGGCGCGTGGTGTCGGTGTACATGCCGGGGCGTTTGCGCACGGGGTCGAGTCCGGTGAGGACTTCGATGGAAGAGGCGTTGTAAGTGTTGTTGGTCATTGGTTTTCTTAGTTTCTGTTAAGGTTTAACGTGAAATTAAACGCCGAGTTTATAGAGTACCAGCGAAAGTGTGGTTTGTTTGGGTTGCCTCACTCCGAACTATCCCCCCATCCCCAGCCCTTCCCCCGCAAGGGGGGCAGGGAGCAAGAGACAATGCGTTCCAGTCGTCAATGTCTGTCGTTGGCGCAAAAAGATTACCGACAATTTGTCCTTTTCCTGCAATACGTGTTGAGGGTCGGCGTTTGGTACTGCGTTGTAAGTGAGGTATGTGCATGAGAATCCCTGTTTACGTTTAGGCATCTTCTGCCGTGCTGTGGTATGCCTCGTAGATTTCTTTAACCGTTTTGCCGTTGAATGTCCAGTAGGGCGAAGGTTGTAGTGGGTAGTTATCCGCTAAACCTAGCACTTTGCGGGTGGCGGCGGTGAGTGAGCAGATAACGCCATTCAGGTTAACTTTACGTTCGTCCAGCACGGTAACTTGTGCTTGCCCGTCTTTGAAGACGAGGATTGAGCCAGCCGGAATGTTTAATTCTTGGAAATTCATGCGGGGGCGGCGGGCTTCTTTCAGATGCTGGGCTGATTGCTTGTCTACGGCTTCCACGTCGGCTTCGATTTGTTGCTCGAATTGGGTGGTGATGTCATCCACTTTCAGCAGTTTTAAAACGGCAATAACCCGCTCGGCTTCGATGCTGAAAAACTCGCGATTGGGGTTGGTGCGGTCACGTCCAAAAGCAAAGTGCAGTGCTTTTTCAACCTCGCTGGCATCTTTGACTTGGCAAGCAAACGCACAATCAAACGGCACGGGAACGCCTGTGCTGTAGAGTTGTTTCATGCGCTCGCTGACTTCCAACTGTGTGGTTTTACCGATTTTAACCAGTCCGGGCATCGCGGGATTGGTTAACACATAGACGATTTGGGAGGTATTATCAGCCATGGGTTGCTTCCTTGAGCACTTGCCAGTTTTTGTTTTCTACCCACACGAAGCGGCAACGTCCGTTGCTGCGCCTTGCCCACAGTTCACCGATTTGGCGTTTTTCTTTGTCGTGTTCGGCTATGTGTTTGCCTTTGTATTCGACGGCTAGTGTTATACCGACGGCTTGTTTGCCAATCCAATTGAGCGTGGGCAAGGGCTATTCCTTTGAGCGATACGGTTAGTGCGCGTCAACATAGCGGGTTAAGGCGCATCCGTAAAGTGTCGGCTGAATTCAAAACATCCTTAACCCTTCACTGAATACCTTACGTTGTGAGACACGTTCATTATATGCATTGAGTGCTGCACGATTTTCTGACAGCCACTCTTCACTTTTTTTCTTGTGTACAGGGGCGATAGCCGCAACTTCCAGCCGCTTCGATATTTTAGCTTTGTAAATCAATGGGATTTTCACGATGAGTCTCCGCTTTTGCAGTAGCTTAATGCGTATTGCTGATGCGCATCAAGCATGGGTTTTACTCGCGTAGTGTTACCTGCATCTTTACCACTTTTTGTTTGCTGCTATTTATCCAAAGTCATACAACAGTGCGACAATCCTTGTAAATCATTAGCAGGAATTTTCGTATGTACAAGCAACTGTTTGCATTAGCCATGAGTTTTTTTAGTGCGGCACAGGTGATGGCAGAGCCGGTGAAAGGTGCTGTGACGGATAACGGCTGCCCCGCCGCGTTGAATTTCAGCGTGCGTGCGTTGGGTGAAGATAAGCCGGTGAATTTGTGCGAAACCTACAAGGGCAAGGTGGTGATTATCGTCAATACCGCGAGTAAGTGCGGTTTTACCCCGCAGTTTGAGGGTTTGGAGAAGCTGTACAGCACTTATAAAGACCGTGGGTTGGTGGTGTTAGGGTTCCCATCCAACGATTTTGCTGGGCAAGACCCCGGTTCGGAACAAGAGATTAAGGACTTTTGCGAGTTGACTTACGGGGTGAAGTTCCCGATGTTTGAGAAAACCCATGCGGCAAAGGCGAATGCTTCACCGATTTATCAGACTTTGGGTGAAATGGCGGGGGAATTTCCCAGTTGGAATTTCCACAAGTACGTGTTGAATACCAAGGGTGAATTGATTGGGAGTTTTTCCAGCTTTGTCACCCCGCAAAGTGACAAGCTGATTAAGTTACTTGAGGCGAATTTGCCGCAAAAATAGTGCGAATTGCGGCGCGTTAAAGCAGTTTGGCTTTGAATTTACGGCCTTTGATGGTGCTGTTGAGCAGGCGCGTAATGGCTTGCTTGGCAACGCTGCGTTCGACCGCGACGTAAGCGGCGTAATCCAGCACGTCGATTTTGCCGACTGCTTTACCATTGATCCCGCCTTCGCCAGTGAGTGCGCCGAGAATGTCGCCAGCACGCACTTTTTCTTTGCGTCCGGCGGCAATGCAGAGCGTGGCATTGGGCGGTTGGCGCGGGGTTAGCTGGCTGCCTTTGAGAGCGGAAATCACTTCAAACGGCAATTCGGCTTTTTGGGCAATGCCAATGTCGGCGAGTTTGTGGCGTTCGGCATCGGTCAATAGGTTGAGTGCTAAACCTTCTTTGCCTGCGCGTCCGGTGCGTCCGACGCGGTGGGTGTAAATCGCCGGGTCGTGTGGCAATTCGTAGTTAATCACGCACGGCAGGTCTTCAATATCCAACCCGCGTGCGGCTACGTCGGTGGCAATCAACAGGTTGAAGCTGTGGTGTTTGAATTGCACGAATACTTCGTCGCGGTCGCGCTGTTCCATTTCGCCGTGCAGGGCTTTGACGCTGAAACCGAGTTGGCTGAGGTGTTCGGTAATTTCGCGCACCCCGACTTTCATATTGCAGAAAATCACGGCGGAACTGGGTTTGAAATGCGCCAACAGGGTTTCGAGGGCTTGCAGGCGTTCGCTTTTATTGCAGATAAACGAGAGTTGGTTAATCGCATTTGCTTGATGCAGGGTGTCAGCTTTGACTTGTACCGGCGTGCGTTGAAATTGCGCACTTAAACGCTTGATGTCATCGGGGTAAGTGGCTGAAAACAGCAAGGTTTGACGGTATTTTGGAGTGAGGCTAATGATTTTGCCGATGTCTTCCATAAAGCCCATTTCCAACATGCGGTCGGCTTCGTCAAGCACGAGGGTGTGGATGTGGCTGAGGTCGATGGTGCGTTTGCCGATGTGGTCGTTAATCCGCCCCGGTGTGCCGACAATGACGTGCGCTCCGTGTTCGAGCGAGGCGGCTTGCGGCGCGAGTGGTTGCCCACCGCATAATACCACGACTTTAACATTGGCTTGATAGCGCGCTAAGCGGCGGATTTCATTGGCAACTTGGGTGCTGAGTTCGCGGGTGGGGCATAGCACTAAGGCTTGCGAGACGAAGTTTTGCGGGTCAAGTTTGGCGAGTAAGGTAATCCCGAATACGGCGGTTTTGCCACTGCCAGTTTTGGCTTGCGCGATTAAATCCGCACCTTGTAAGGCGTGGGGCAGGGCTTCGGCTTGAATCGCGGTCATGTGCTGATAACCGAGATTTTCGAGATTGGTCAGTTGGGTTTCGGGCAGATTTAAGGTGGCAAACGAAGTGGGCATGAGGCAGCTCTTGAATAAATGAGTGCTGCATGATAGCGGTTTTTCGCGGGTATTTGCCAACACTTATACTGAAGTAACACAATACCTGCATTAGAAAATACAAGGATTTCGGTATGAAAGTCAGCATTATTGGTGGAACAGGGTTCGTTGGCACATACATTATCGACGCTTTGTTACAGGCGGGGCATACGCCGCGAGTGCTGGTGCGCCCCGGTAGTGCGGGTAAACTGACCGCCGCCGCGCAATGCGAAACTGTTCCCGGCGATATTCGCGACACGACGGCGTTGGA
The DNA here is from genome assembly GCF_017901175.1 of Thiothrix unzii. Classification (NCBI taxonomy): domain Bacteria; kingdom Pseudomonadati; phylum Pseudomonadota; class Gammaproteobacteria; order Thiotrichales; family Thiotrichaceae; genus Thiothrix; species Thiothrix unzii. The sequence goes on along the minus strand of NZ_CP072793.1, from coordinate 2,069,950 downwards.
CGCTTGTTTGCAAGGCGCGGATGCGGTGATTTACCTCATCGGTATTTTGCGCGAATTTCCGGCAAAGGGCATCACCTACGAAGAAAGCCAGTTCAACGGGGTCGAGCGCACGGTGGCAGCGGCGCAACGTCAGGGCGTGCAACATTTCATCTTAATGAGTGCCAATGGCGTGAAAGCGGGCGGCACGAAATACCAAGATACCAAATTCCGTGCGGAACAATGCGTGCAAGCGTCGGGTTTAGCGTGGACGATTTTCCGCCCTTCGGTGATTTTCGGTGATCCGCGTGGCAAAGCCGAGTTCTGTACGCAATTGCAAAAAGAGTTGGTGTTACCGCCAATCCCCGCGCCGTTATTTTTTGCTGGGGTGAATATCCTGCAAGCGGGCAAATTCGAGATGCAGCCAGTACACGTGGAAGATGTGGCTCAAGCGTTTGCAGCGGCGGTGGATAATCCAGCGGCATTGGGCAAAACCTTCGCGCTGTGCGGGGCGGATGCGGTGAGTTGGAAACAGATTATCCAAACCCTAGCGCAAGCATCGGGGCGTAGCGGCAAATTAGCAGTGCCAGCACCGGCTGAAATCCTCAAAGTGGTAGCGGGCGTGTTGGATAAACAAGCGTGGTTTCCGATTACCCGCGACCAGATTGTGATGTTGCTGGAAGGTAATACCTGTAGCGATAGTGCCGCATGGCAAACGTTTGGCATTGCGCCAAAACGCTTTGCGCTGGAGAATTTGGGTTACTTGGCGTGAGTAGGGGTGAATTACTGCTATCTCCTACCTTTGTGGTATGGTAACAATCACCTACTTAAGCTAGTTTGATGACTTTGAAGGTTTGAGGCAAAACAGATGTCCGCAGAACATTCCACGGAAAAACGCATTTTGATGGCGATGCGTAAGACACTCGGTAAAATTATTCGTGATCTCACCCCGTCAGATTCTGCGGTGCAGTATCCGCTGTCTGACGATACGGTTGAAGACGTGAAAAAGTGTTTTGACCTGATTGCGGCGCGTGAGCGTGAGCTGGCGCAACAAGCCGGTTTAAACGTGCAAGACCGCCCGCACTTCATTGATGAAGAGCGCACTACCAATATCGTGTCCATGCAAGGGCTGAAAAAAAGGGCTGATTGATGCAACAGTTTAGCGATACTGAAATGAGCGCGTTAACCCAAGCGGTTGTGCATCATTTAGATGAGTGGAAAATCAGCGCGGAAGCCATGTTGTGTGTGTTAGGGCTGCCCGAAGAGGTGCGCCCGCGCCATATGCAGCAATACCGCCAAGGCGATAAAGCGTTCCCGCAAACCGAAGACATTATGCACCGCATTGATCATTTGGTGGGGATTGCGGATGCCTTGCGCACTACTTTTCCGTTTAGCAGCCAGATGCGGGTAATGTGGTTGCAAAAACCGCATCGGCGTTTCCAAAAACGTTCGCCGTTGACCGTCATGCTGGATGAAGGCACGGACGGCCTAATGAAAGTGCGCATTGAAGTCGACTGTGCCTACGGCTATGCGATCAACGACGCGCTTCAGGCGCAAGCCATGAAAGCGACGGCGTAAACACGCCTTGCTTGAATTTGTCGTTCCCGGTTTGTTCCAGCCGCTGCGTTTGTGGCGGTCGGATTTCGCGTTTGAGCCAGCCGCACCGGGTATCTTGCGTTTGTGTGCGGGGGCGCGTCGCGTTGCTGTGCCGGTGCGGGGTTTAGAAAATACCTTATTTGCTGCTTTGGGGCATTGCGCCGACGACGAACTGCCGATTGCTTATTACCGTTATTGCCTAGATTTTGGTGTGTCACCAACGGAACCGTTGGTCTGTGCTGATCCGGTGTGGATGCGCAGCGGCATTGATCAAGTTACCTTAAACGCCACGTTACCCACCCCAGACCACGCCGCCGCAACCCAGTTACAAGCGTTACTCAATGCGCATTTGGCACAAGACGGCTTGCGTTTGGTGAGTCAGCACCCGCAGCGTTGGTATTTACTCGGCTCGGCGTTAACGGGTGAAACCGCGCCGCGTACCGTGCCGTTGTCGCAGGCGTTGGGGCAAAGCGTGTTTGCGTTATTGCCGCAACAGAACCGCCGTTACTGGCATCGCTTACTCAATGAAATCCAGATGTTGTTACACGATAATCCGCATGGCATCAATGCGCTGTGGTTGTGGGGAGTAAGCGATTGCGCTCAACCGCCGGGTTTAACCCCGCGCTGGGATTCGGTGATAGGGAATAGTGTCACCGCGCAAACGCTGGCATTGGCAGCCAATGTGCCGTATCAGGCGGCTACCGCATTGGCACAAACTGATTATGCCAGCGGCAAGCATTTGGTCATTTTGGAAGATTTAGCCTTGCCCGCATTGGGTGATAATCCGACAGTGTGGCAAACGGCGTTGGACGCGCTGCAAACCGCTTGGTTTGAACCCGCCTTGGCGTATGCGCGTAACGGTCAAGTCACCCTAAGCAGTGCTGACGGGTGCGAATGGCATTGCCAGCCGCCAGCCGCTTGGCAATTCTGGCAGCCGCGTTTGGCTAGTTGGGCGCAACTTCTTGAATCTGCGTGATAATGCTCTCAAACCCACCGTCTTTAAGCTGGGTATAAACGCTTTGCCCCAAACGTAACGGTGCGGTTTCTTTAATCACGGCTCCGTGTGCATGTTGGCGCACAATGCTATAACCGCGTTCCAACGTCGCTAACGGACTCAGTGCGTGTAATTTCCCTACCTGCATCTGCAAACGATCCTGCGCCTTTCCCAATTGCTGTTGTAAACGTTGCTCCAACGCTTGTTGCCAATGCTCTAGGCGTTGTTGTTGCTGGCGAATCTGGCGCAGTGGCGATTGCGTGTGTAAGCGTGTTTGCGCGTGTGTCAGGCGTTGCGCATGGGTTTGCAAACGGCGGTTAAGCGCGGTGCGTAAGCGCAATTCCAGTTCATCGACGCGCTGAAAACGTTGTTGCAGGCGTTGTGTCGGGCGTTGATTGGCGAGGCGTTGTTGCAAACGTTGCAAATGTTCGTTGGCGTGCTGTAAGCGGCGTTGCTGGTGGCGTTGCAATTGCCACAACAGGCGTTGCGCGTGGGTTTGCAACGCGCCCATGTCCGGGCTGACTAATTCTGCCGCCGCCGATGGCGTAGGAGCGCGGACATCCGCCACGAAATCAGCAATGGTAAAGTCGATTTCATGCCCCACGCCGCTGATAACCGGCAAGCTGCAAGCATGAATCGCGTGCGCTACGCTGGCTTCATTAAATGACCACAAGTCTTCAATAGAACCGCCGCCCCGCGCCACAATCAATACGTCGCAACGCTGTTCGCGGTCGGCTTGGCGAATCGCATTCACAATTTGCTCTTTAGAACCTTCGCCTTGCACCAATACCGGATAAACCACTACCGGAATTTGCGGGCAACGGCGTTTCAATACGTTCAAAATATCGCGCACTGCCGCACCCGTGGGCGAAGTAATCACACCAATGCAGCGCGGAAATGCGGGTAACGGGCGTTTGTGTTCGGGGGCGAATAAACCTTGCGCTTGCAGGGTGTGTTTGAGTTCCTCGAACTGGCGTTGCAATGCACCAACTCCGGCATCTTCCATGTGTTCGATAATGAACTGGTATTCACCGCGCGGCTCGTATAAACCGACTTTGCCGCGCACCAACACTTTCAAGCCGTTTTTGGGTGCGAGTTTGAGGGTGGCGGCACGTCCTTTAAACATGGCGCAGCGCACTTGCGCACCCGCATCTTTCAGGCTGAGGTAAAGATGACCAGAAGACGCACGGATAAAGTTTGAAATTTCGCCTTCGACCCATAAAGCGGGGAAGCCTTGGGCGAGGTGTTGCCCGACTTCGGCGTTGAGTTGGGTGATACTGAAAATGATACGTTCGGTTTGCATGGGGTCACTCTATAAAAAAAGCCGGGGAATGTCCCGGCTTTTTCCACAACAAACATCGTGAGAGTTGATGTGTTAGCTCTTCGCGCCCGCTGCCGCAGGGCCAGCCGTTTTAGCTTTTTCAGCTTGCTCTTGGCCTTGCTTACCCGCAGTTTCAACGGCTTTAGCAATTTTCAGTGCGTCTTCTTTCTTGCCATCGTTAGCCGCTTTGATAGCGTCTTCTAACTGTTTGCTGGCAGATTTGCCACCCCAGTTCCACTCAAAGCCTGCTTTTTTAGCAGCATCGTTAGCCGCTTGTGCCGCGTCGATTGCTGCTTTTACGTCAGCATCAGCGTCAGCTTTCAGTGTTACTTTTTCTTCTGCTTTAGCAGCTTCAGCCGGTTTAGCGTCTGCTGGTTTTTTGTCATCAGCAGCCCATGCAGTAGAAGCCATAACAGATAATGCCACCGCAGCGAATAGTGCTTTCAAGTTCATGTGAGTTCCTCCTCTCCTAGAATTACGTCAATGAGATAAATCAAATTGCTTGAATTACTCTGGGGCGTATTGATAGCAGTTTACCGCTTCGAGGTCAAACTCTATAATGACGTGCTTATTTCTCACAGACGGACATAAGCCTCATGCGAATCCTTCAGGAAGCCCTTACCTTCGACGACGTTCTGTTAGTGCCTGCACACTCCACAGTTTTGCCTGCCGATGCCAATCTGAAAACCCCTTTGACCCGTGATCTTTCCCTAAACATTCCGCTGTTATCTGCTGCGATGGATACAGTGACCGAAGCTCGCCTAGCGATTGCGCTGGCGCAAGAAGGCGGGATGGGCATTATTCATAAAAATATGAGTATTCAGGCGCAAGCAGATCAAGTGCGCACGGTGAAAAAATACGAAAGCGGCATTATTAAAAACCCGATTACGGTTGCTCCTGATACTACCATTAGCGATGTGTTGGCGTTGACCCGTGCTAATAATATTTCCGGCGTGCCTGTCGTACAGGGCGAAGATTTGGTCGGTATCGTCACCGGACGTGACCTGCGTTTTGAAACCAAGCTGGATCAACCCGTCAGCACCATCATGACCCCCAAAGAGCGGTTGGTAACGGTCGAAGAGGGCGCGAGTAAAGGCCAAATCCGCAAATTGCTGCACACCCACCGTATCGAAAAAGTGCTGGTCATCAACGATAAATTCCAGTTACGCGGTTTGATTACCGTGAAAGACATCCAGAAATCCACCGATTTCCCGAATGCGTGTAAAGACGATCAAGGCCAATTATTGGTCGGTGCAGCGGTTGGCGTGGGTTACGGCACGGAAGATCGGGTGCGTGCGCTGGTCGAGGCGGGCGTGGACGTGATCATTGTTGACACCGCGCACGGGCATTCGCAAGGAGTGTTGGATCGGGTGAAGTGGGTTAAAGACAACTTCCCGCAAGTCCAAGTCATCGGCGGCAATATTGCCACGGGTGAAGCAGCATTAGCTCTAGTGGCAGCGGGTGCGGATGCGGTGAAAGTGGGTATCGGCCCCGGTTCCATTTGCACCACTCGAATCGTTGCGGGTGTCGGCGTGCCGCAAGTGTCTGCGGTAATGAATGTGGCGAAAGCACTGCAAGGCACGGGCGTACCGTTGATTGCTGATGGTGGTATCCGCTATTCCGGCGACATTGCCAAAGCCTTGGCGGCGGGGGCGCATACCGTGATGTTGGGCGGGATGTTCGCGGGGACGGAAGAAGCACCGGGCGAGGTGGAATTGTTCCAAGGGCGTTCGTACAAGTCTTACCGTGGCATGGGTTCACTGGGGGCGATGGCGAAGGGTTCTAGCGACCGTTACTTCCAGGATGGTTCGGAAAATGCGGCGGATAAGCTCGTGCCGGAAGGGATCGAAGGGCGTGTGCCGTACAAAGGGCCGCTTGCACCAATTATTCATCAGATGATGGGCGGTTTGCGTTCCAGCATGGGGTATGTGGGCTGCAAGGATTTGGAAGAGATGCGTACCAAGCCGCAATTTGTGCGGATTTCCAGCGCGGGTATGCGTGAATCACACGTTCATGACGTGACTATTACTAAAGAATCGCCTAATTATCGGGTGTAAGAACCCCTCACCCCCAACCCCTCTCCCTCAAGGGGCGAGGGGAGTAAGAGAGTTGTTATGACACAGAATATTCATGCTGACCGCGTACTCATTCTTGATTTCGGTTCGCAATATACGCAGTTGATTGCACGGCGTGTGCGCGAGGTTGGGGTTTATTGTGAGATTTACCCGTGGGATGTGGAAGCGGAAGCGGTTGCGGCATTCGGTGCGAAGGGCATTATTTTGTCCGGTGGCCCTGAATCGGTGACGGATGCGGAACCACCAAAAGCACCTGAGAATGTGTTTACGCTGGGTGTGCCGGTGCTGGGCATTTGCTACGGAATGCAGACGATGGCGGTGCAACTCGGTGGTGCGGTGGAATCGTCCAGCCATTGCGAGTTTGGTTATGCGCAAGTGCGGGCGCGTGGGCATACCGAATTGTTGTGTGAAATCGAAGACCATGTGACTGCCGACGGTTTTGGTTTGCTGGATGTGTGGATGTCGCATGGCGATAAAGTCACCGCGATGCCGGAAGGCTTTAAGCTGATGGCAAGCACCGATTCCGCGCCGATTGCGGGGATGGCGGATGAAGCACGGCATTTCTACGCGCTGCAATTCCACCCTGAAGTGACGCATACCAAGCAGGGCAAGCGCATTTTACAACGCTTTGTGCAGGGCATTTGCGGTTGTGCAGGGTTGTGGACGACGGCGAATATTATCGACGAAAACATCCGTACCGTGCGTGAAAAAGTGGGTTCGGATGAAGTCATTCTGGGCTTGTCCGGCGGGGTGGATTCGTCCGTGGTCGCGGCTTTGTTGCACAAGGCGATTGGTACGCAATTGACGTGCGTATTCGTGGACACTGGCTTGTTGCGTTACCGTGAAGGCGATCAGGTGATGGCGATGTTCGCCGAACACATGGGCGTGAAAGTGATCCGTGTGGATGCGGAGGAACGTTTCCTGTCAGCTCTCGCGGGTGTCACTGACCCTGAGAAGAAGCGCAAGATCATTGGCGGGTTGTTCATTGATATTTTCGATGAGGAATCGTCCAAGTTGACCAGTGCGAAATGGTTGGCGCAAGGCACGATTTACCCCGATGTGATCGAGTCTGCTGGGGCGAAAACGGGCAAGGCGCATTTGATTAAGTCACATCATAATGTCGGCGGTTTACCAGAAAACATGAAGCTGGGGCTGGTCGAGCCGTTGCGTGAATTGTTTAAGGATGAAGTGCGCGTGATGGGCGTGGAACTGGGTTTGCCGCCGGAAATGGTTTACCGTCATCCGTTCCCAGGCCCCGGTTTGGGGGTGCGGATTCTGGGTGAGGTGAAGAAGGAATACGCGGATTTGCTGCGGCTGGCTGACCATATCTTCATTGAGGAACTGCGCAAGCATGATTTGTATGACAAGACTTCGCAGGCGTTCGCGGTGTTTTTGCCGGTGAAATCGGTGGGCGTGACCGGCGATGGGCGGCGTTATGATTACGTGATTGCGTTACGGGCGGTGGAGACGATTGACTTCATGACGGCGCGTTGGGCGCATTTGCCGTATGAGTTGTTGGATCTGTTGTCGCGGCGGATTATCAATGAGATACGCGGGGTTTCTCGTGTGGTTTATGATATTTCGGGGAAACCTCCGGCTACGATTGAGTGGGAGTAAGAAGAGAAAAGACCCTCACCCCCAGCCCCTCTCCCGCGAAGCGGGCGAGGGGAGTAAGAGGGGATGGGGTTAGTCGTAGTGGTAGCGGCAGGCGATGATGGTTAGGTATTCGTCGTCTGCTGCGTAGACTATGAGGTTAGTTTCATCAATGCGGCGTGACCAAAAGCCTGCTAGGTTGTGCCGCAGTGGTTCGGGTTTGCCTAAGTTCAAGTTGATTAACAACCCACTGCGTTTACGTTATATTCCCTGTGGGTGTGTCTTATAACCTCGCAACAGGAATCCCAACTGTGCCGCCAGATATTTTCATCAGTTTTGCTCACGTCGATGATCAGTCGTTTGCTAATCAGCAACAGGGCTGGATTACGCATTTCACCAACCATTTGCGTAATGAATTAAACCGGCGGATGGGTCGCAAAGACAATTACCATTTTTGGAAGGATTTCCGCTTGCAGGGTAATGATGCGGTCACGCCGGAAATTGAGCAGCAGGTGACGCAAGCAAATAAGTAACTAGCTAGAAGTTTCCACGTATAAGATCCTGCTGGTGTAAACTGGTAGTTTGTCACTTAAGAATGTCCGCACCGATGAAATTTGCCCAGCCGATCCCTGAAGAAATCCGCGTGACCTTGCAGGAAATGTATATGAACCACCCTACATTCCGCTGTCGTCAACGTGCGCAAGCAATTTTGTTGAGTACACGCGGCTTTACCCTTGCGGAACTGTGGTCAATCTTGGATGTACGGCGCGATGCCATCAGTGAGTGGCTCGACCGCTGGGAACATGAAGGGCTGCTGGGACTTTACGACCGTCCCCGCTCTGGTTGCCCCCGGATATACACAGAAGCTGAAGTAGCGTTGTTGAAAACCCTAGTGGACGAAGAGCCACGCCAAATCAAGACGGCTCAAACCAAACTGGCTGATCTAACCCAGAAAGTAGCCAGTACCAGCACCTTGAAACGCCTGTTAAAAAAAAGTTCCACTACCTCTGGAAGCGGATGCGTAACTCATTGAAAGATAAACGTGACCCCGTGGCTTTCAAGCGTGAGCAGGAAATTCAAGCATTACTCCACCAGCAAGCGGCGGCTGGCAAGTTGCTTATTTACTACTTCGATGGTTCAGGTTTTACCACAACTCCTTGCGTCCCTTACGGGTGGCAGAAACGGGGGAAACACGCAGGCTACTCACAGCTCAGAGCAAACGCTTGAATGTCTTGGGTTTTATGAGCCTAGACAACGATAGTTTTTTCCACACGGTGGAAGGGCGCGTTGACTCACAAGCTGCCATCGCCGCCTTTAATGCCTTTGCTGACCGTTATGCCGAAGAATTTGCACAAACAAAAATACCTTGCTTGGTTATTCTGGATAACGCCCCGATACAAACCAGCAAAGCCTTTCTTGGTAAACGTGAAGATTGGATGTTGGCGGGAATTTGCTTACATTTTTTGCCAACCTACAGCCCTGAACTCAATCCTATCGAAATACTCTGGCGAAAAATCAAATATGAATGGTTGCCGCTGGATGCCTATAAAAGCTACAAGGACATGAAGGAACTGGTGTTAGCTATACTGGCTGGCTTTGGCGAAAAATACACGATAACTTTTGGATAATTACTTACGTTGGTGATTCTGTTTTCCACGGGCTGGATGGCTTCGCCGTGGTGTCAAAAGGAACTGGAGCTGTTTCAAAGCAGTCACCCCGACCTCAGTAAGCGCATCTTCGTGGTTGAGCTGGAGCGCGTAGCGATGGCTGACAAACCCGTCATTATGCAGGATTTGCTCAATTACCCGTTTTGGCGTGTGACCGATAAAGACCGGGTGCGGCAGTTAGGCTTCCCCGTGCCGCAAGCCACTGACACCGATTATTTCGAGCGGCTGGTGGATTTGTCGTATGACATTGCGGCTACCTTGAAAACGCTGCAAACCAGCACTGCCCAACCTGCCGAACCACCCAAAGCCACGGTGTATGTCGCGCCAGTGGATTACCCCTTGTATAGCCATCGTTCCAACCTGATCAGCGAGTTAAAGCAATTTGGTATTGCCGCTTTGCCTGCTGCCAACGCGCATGACCTCAATATCGACGCGAATTTGGCGCAATGTTCTCACTTCGTGCAATTGCTGGATGCGCATTACACGATGGGGATTCCTTGTAACCAGCATTTCACCGCTGAGGTGGCGAAAAAACCGATCCTGCAATGGCGTGACCCCAAACTCGATTACGCGGGCGGGCATGTGCCGGAAGAACAGCGCAGGTTGTTGGAAGGGAAAACAGTGATTGCTGCGCCGTTGGCAGATTTCATTCGGATGGTGCGCGAAGCGGTGTTGCCCAAACCGAAACCTGTCGATGAAGAAACGCCGAAAGTGAACGGTGAAAAGATGGTGTTTGTCCACGCAGCGCAAGAGGATTACGCACGTGCAGATTGTGTGGCGAATACCTTGTGTGACAAGGGCTTTTCGGTTGTATTACCCGTTTACCAAGGTAAACCTGAACGTATCCGCTCAAGCATTGAACGTGGCTACCAGCGTTGTGACGTGCTGTTGATGTTGTACCAGCAAGCATCCCCGGATGTCGTGGATGACTTTTTATATGATGCGCAGGCGGCAATCGTGAGACGGGAGAGCAAGCCTAGGATTCTGATCTGTCAGGACGCTGAAGCAGAAAGCTTGTCGGTGCGTTTGCCCGGAATGAGAACATGGGTGTGTAACAGCGAGTTCGATGAACACTGCCTTGAACAGTTTTTGGCGGAGGTGGAAGCATGAGCCGCCCTAAACTCCAGCCATACCCCGGTTTACGGGCGTTTGAACGCTACGAATCGCGCATTTTCTTTGGGCGGCAGCAACAAGTCGATGACCTGCTGGCGCGGCTCAAGCAACACCACTTCTTGGCGGTGCTGGGCGCATCCGGCAGTGGCAAATCGTCGCTGGTGAAAGCCGGGTTATTGCCGGGGCTGGAAAAAGGCTACATGGGCGAAGTCGGTTCGCGCTGGGCGATTGCTGAAATGCGCCCCGGTGATCAACCGTTTGTGCGGCTGGCAGAAGGGTTGTTGGCGGATAAGGTGTTTGCGGAAGTGCAGGGGATGGAGGGGAATTCCGCCGCACTTGCCGCCGAATTACGCCGTGGCTCTCGCAGCCTGCACGAAATCCTCAATCACGCGCCGTTGCACGCAGGCACACGCTTGTTGGTGCTGGTTGACCAGTTTGAGGAAATGTTTCGCTTTCGGGAGCAGGAGGAAAATCAGGCGGCGGCATTCGTCGCGCTGTTGTTGGAGGCTTGCACCCACCCGGATGTGTACGTGGTTATCACCATGCGTTCCGATTTCTTGGGGGCTGCGGCGGAATTCCACTGCTTGCCGGAGGCGATCAACGCCGGGTTGTACCTCACGCCGCGTTTGTCGCGGGAACAGTTGCGTGATGCGATTAGCTTGCCTGCGCAATTGTTTGGCGGGTCGGTGGAAGACGCGCTGGCAAACCATCTGTTGAATGAGGCGGGCAATGACCCCGACCAGTTGCCGTTGTTGCAGCACGCGCTGATGCGGTTGTGGGAAAACGACGCGGATAAAATCCTCACGCTCGTTGAATACCGGGGCTTGAGGGGTTTGCGCGGGGCGTTGAATGACCACGCGGAACAGGCGTGGCAGGAACTGGATACTGACGGGCAGGCGGTTGCCGAAGCGATGTTCCGCGCCCTCACCGAACGCAGTAAGGATGGGCAGGACATCCGCCGTCCGCTCAAGGTGCAGGCGTTGCTGGACATGACCGGGGCGGATTTGCCGACCCTGACGCGCATTGTCGATACTTTCCGCCAGCCGGGGCGCAATTTCCTGATGCCGCCACCGCAAGTGGCGTTGACGGCGGATACGGTGCTGGATATTAGCCATGAAAGCCTGATCCGCCAGTGGCAGCGGCTGCAAGGCTGGGTGGTGGCGGAAGGCGACAAGGCAGCGATGTATTTGCGGCTGCTGGAGGGGGCGCAGCGTCATGCGGATGGGCGTGGGGAGTTGTGGCGCGGGACGGATTTGGCGGTGGCGCGGGAGTGGCGGGAGAAGACGCAGCCCAATGGGGCTTGGGCGGGGCGTTATACCCCTCACCCCCCGCCCCCCTCTCCCTCAAGGGGCGAGGGGGAGAAAGAGGTAGGTGGGTTTGGATTGGCGATGCAATTCCTCAACGAGAGTGAAACCGAGGAGCAGCGTATCCGCGAGGCAGAGGAAGCGCGGCGCAAGGCGGAATTGGCGCAGGCGCGGCGGCGGTTTGGGTTGTCGTTGGTGGGTTTGCTGATTGCGGCGGGCTTGGCGGTGTGGGGGGCGGTTGAGCGTAACCGTGCCGAGGAACAGACCGTGCAGGTGCGCAAGACTGAGCAGGCGCGTACCGAAAGCCTGTTTGACTCCACCCTGACCCACGCCTCACTGCTGACCAAGGTGGAAGATTTCGCGGCGACTGCCACCAAGCTGGACAACACCCGCCCGCTGGATGCGGACATCCCCGCGCCGCGCCGCCATGCCCGCGACCTGCTGGCGGGCTATACCACCATTATGGGCGGGGCAGCGCAAGCCACCTTGCAGGATGGCGACCAGCGTTTGCCGTCATTGAATGGCGATGTTGCCATCAGCCCGGACGGGCATTGGCTGGCAGCCTCCGGCGAGCGCGGCACGGTGGCACTGTTTGAGCGAGCCAGCGGCAAGCTGGTGCAGAAGCTGGAGGGGCATAACGCAGAAGGCAGGTCAGCAGAAACTTCTGTTTATGATATTGTTTTCCACCCGAACGGGCAGTGGCTGTTTTCCGGCGGTGCGGATGGGCAGGTTATCCGCTGGGCATTGCCGCAGGCGGGGCAAGCCGCCAAGGTGTTGCAGCAGTGGCCGACAGACAGCAAGGTGTGGGCACTGGCGTTGACCCCGGATGGCAAGGTGCTGGCGAGTGGGCATGGGGGTGGCAAGATTCGGTTGTGGGAAAGCGGGGAGGAGCAAGAGGAAGAGGGTTCGCCGAAGTTGTTGCAGGTGTTGGAAGGGCATAGCAAGATGATTGCCGAGGGACGGAGTTTGACTTTCAGCCCGAATGGGGAACGGCTCGCCAGTGCGTCTTATGACAATACCGTGCGTTTGTGGGATTGGCGCAAAGGCAGCAGTTTGCAGGTGTTGGCAGGGCATAATGATGCTGTGCAGGGTGTGGCATTCAGCGCGGATGGGCAAACCTTGGCAAGTTCCAGTGCCGACCAGAGCATCATCCTGTGGGATGCAGCCAGCGGGCAAGCACTGCGGCGGCTCAAAGGTCACCAGAATATGGTATTTGGTTTGCAATTCCTGCCTGACGGGCTGCTGGCTTCTGCCAGTAGCGACAACACCATCCGCCTGTGGGATGTGGCGACCGGCATTACCCGGCGCATCCTGCAAGGGCATACGGCGGCAGTGACGGGTTTGGCATTGTGGCAGGAGCAAGCAAGCGTGCTGCTGTACAGTGCCAGCACTGATGGCACGGTGAAACGCTGGGGTGGGGAGTTGCCGGGGCAGTGGCTGGTGGATTTGCCGGGTGAGCCATTGGGGAATGCCGTTAATTCTGCCGGAAACCGTTTGGCTGTTTCATTTGCGGATGGTGTTGTCAGGCTTTATTCCATCCCGGAGATGGCATTGCTGTCCGAAACAAAAGCGCACAGCAGCCAAATATATTCCTTGAACTTTAGCCCTGACGACTCCCGTTTGGCTACAGCGGGGTTTGATACAGTGGCAAAAGTGTGGGACGTAAAAAATGACAAACTTTCCCTTTTCAAAGAATTGAAAGGGCATACGGATGCTGTTTTCCGCTTGGCTTTCTCCCCCGACGGTTCCCGCCTCGCCACCGCCAGCTACGACGGGCGCATCGGCCTGTTTGATCTGGCGGGGGATGGGAAAACGCTGTTTGAAGCGCATGAGGGCAAGGTCCCTGCCGTCAGTTTCGCCCCGTCAGGCAACGTTTTGGCAAGTGTCGGAAATGATGATTTCAAGCTCAAACGCTGGGATTTGACCACCCAACCACCGACCGCCACCACGCTTGCCACCGCAACCGATGCTATTCAGTGGGGCAGCCTCAGCCCGGACGGTTCCCAGCTTGCCAGCGTGGGGCGCGATGCCACCGTCAGCGTCTACCCCACCAGCGGTACTGGCACACCCCTGCGCCTGAACGGGCATGAACAGGCGGTGTTGAAAGCCATTTTCAGCCCGGACAGCCGCCAACTGGCAACGGTGAGTAGTGACATGACCGTGCGGCTGTGGGATTTGGACACGCAAAGCGAACTGTTCCGTTTGCGTTTGCCGACAGAGTTTTCTACACCTTCGCCGCTTTGGGACTTCGACTTCCGTTGTACGCCGACAGGTTGCTGGATTGCCGTGCCGCTCACGTCGGGGAAGCTGGCGTTGTATAACTTGGGGAAAATTGATTATTGAGTTTGGGTGTGAACAAAATCCATACATTTGTTCACGCCCCTTCTGTTTCCGTTTGTTGACAGATGCCGTTGACCCATTGGCATCTCTGCCCAAATCCTCTATGATGAATGTTGCAATGCACAAAACTAACTAAGGCTCGTTGCGTCGATTCTGCCATAGAGCGGAAAGCGCGGAGTTCTTGAGGGGATTCAAAGTGTTTCACAGCATTTATATAGCCGGGGCAGAACCCCGCAGCGGTAAGTCGCTGATCGTATTGGGTATGATGGAAATGTTACGGGCGATTACGCCCAATGTGGGTTTTTTCCGCCCGGTCATTACCGAAAATAATGGGCGCGACCCGCTGATTCATTTGGTGTCTAAACGCTATAACTTGGGGGCAACAGGTACGGATTTGTACGGTTGCACTCAAGATGTTGCGCACAAAATGGTTGCCGCAGGGCAGCATGAGGAATTGCTGAAGCTGATTTTGGCGAAATATCGTGCAGTTCAGGAGCACTCAGACATCGTGGTGTGCGCCGGAACCGATTTTGACGGGGCGAATTCAGCACTGGAATTGGATTTTAATGCGGAATTAGCCAACCATTTCGGCTGTTTATTTTTGCCGGTTATCAAAGGCCACGGGCGCACTGCGGGTGAAATTGCAGATGCGGTCAATTTATTGGAAGCGCATTTAGCCGCTGGGCAGCATTGCGAAGTGTTGGCAGCGTTTGCGAATCGCGTTCCCGTGGAGGAAGTCGCGGCATTGACTGAATTGCTGCAAGGCTCACGTTTTCCCGCCTATGTTTTGCCAGAAAATCACTCGTTGGAACGCCCTACGATTGGGGAAATTGCCCGCGCTTTGCATTTGGAATGTTTGTACGGCACGCGCCAGTCGATGACCCACGAAGTCTCGCGTTACAAAGTGGCAGCGATGCAAGTGCAGGATTTTTTAGGGCATTTGGAAAGTTGCAGTTTGGTGATTACCCCCGGTGATCGCTCTGACATTGTGTTGGGGTGTTTGGCGGCGGATGCCTCGAAAGCGTACCCGATGATTGCGGGCATTGTGTTAACGGGTGGGCAGCAACCCGCGCCGGAAGTAAGCAAATTGCTGGAAGGCATGAAGCCGCAACGCTTGCCGATTTTAATCTCGCCTTGGGATACGTTTACTACCGCGCTCAAAGTGAATGCGGTGGAAAGCAGCATTTTGCCGTCGGATGAGCGCAAAATCGCGGTGGCCTTGGGGATGATGGAATCGTGCGTGGATATGCATCAGTTACGCCAACTGATTATTCACAATGTCGGGCAGCGCATGACCCCGTTGATGTTTGAATACGAGTTGATTCAACGCGCAAAATCGCAGCGCAAACACATTGTATTGCCGGAAAGTAACGACGAGCGGGTGTTGCGTGCGGCGGAAATTTTGTCGTTGCGTGATGTCGTGGATATTACCTTGCTGGGTATTGAGGATGAAGTGCTGGCAAAAGCCGCGCATTTGGGACTGAAATTACGCAATGTGCGCATTATTGAGCCGCGTACTTCTGAATTGCGCCCGGTGTTTGCCCAAGCGTATTACGATTTGCGGCGGCATAAAAATGTGACGATGGCTTCGGCGTGCGACACGATGGTGGACGTGAGCTATTTCGGCACGATGATGGTGCAACTGGGTTACGCCGATGGCATGGTATCGGGGGCGATTCATACCACGCAACACACGATTCGCCCGGCGTTTGAAATCATTAAAACCAAGCCGGGTTGTAATCTGGTGTCGAGCGTATTTTTCATGTGTTTGGAAGACCGGGTATTGGTGTACGGCGATTGCGCAGTGAACCCCAATCCGAATGCTGAACAATTGGCTGATATTGCGGTGACAGCGGCGGATACTGCGCAAATGTTCGGGATTGAGCCACGTACTGCGTTATTGTCGTATTCCACCGGGGAATCCGGCAAGGGCGATGATGTGGAAAAAGTACGCGGTGCGGTGCAGCTTGCGCGGGCGCGTCGCCCCGATTTGAAGTTGGAAGGGCCGATTCAATACGATGCCGCTGTCGACCCTGAAGTAGCCAGTTCTAAAATGCCGCACAGTGAGGTGGCGGGGCAGGCAACCGTGTTTATTTTCCCGGATTTGAATACCGGCAATAACACCTATAAAGCGGTGCAGCGTTCGGCGAATGCGGTGGCGATTGGCCCGGTATTGCAGGGTTTGAATAAGCCGGTGAACGATTTAAGCCGGGGTTGTACGGTGACGGATATTGTGAATACGGTGGTGATTACCGCGATTCAGGCACAGCAGGCGGTAGTATGAAAATTCTGGTATTGAATGCGGGCAGCTCGTCGATTAAGTACCAAGTATTTGCGATGGCTACTGCGGAAGTCTTGCTCAAAGGCGTGATTGAGCGCATTGGTGAAGCGGGTAGCGATGTGCCGACCCATCACCAAGCGTTGCAGCATGTTGCGCAGCATTTACAAGCGCAAGGGCTGGAAATCAACGCGATTGGGCATCGGGTGGTGCACGGTGGTGAACATTTTCAGCAGCCAGTGGTGATTGATGCCACGGTGGTGGCGGCGATTCGGGCAATGATTCCGTTGGCTCCGCTGCATAATCCGGCGAATTTGGCGGGTATCGAAGTCGCGCAGCAATTGTTTCCGCAGGTGTTACAAGTGGCGGTGTTCGATACCGCGTTTCACCAAACTATGCCGCCGGTGGCGTTTCGGTATGCTGTGCCTGCTGCGTGGTATCAGCAGCATCAGGTGCGCCGTTACGGTTTTCATGGCACTTCGCACCAATACGTGATGCAGCAAGCGGCGGCGTATTTGCAATGCGATGTCAGTGGTTTTAATGCGATTACCTTGCATTTGGGTAACGGTTGCAGCGCGACGGCGATTGCGGGTGGGCAAAGCGTCGATACGTCAATGGGTATGACTCCGCTGGAAGGTTTGGTAATGGGAACGCGCAGTGGCGATCTTGACCCGGCCTTGCATTTTTATTTGGAGCGCGAATTGGCATTGCCTGCGACAGCGTTGGAGCCGTTACTCAATAAGCACAGCGGTTTAAAAGGCTTGTGCGGGGTGGGCGATATGCGCGAAGTGCAAACGCGGGCAATGGCTGGCGATACGGATGCGCAATTGGCGGAAGCGTTATTTGTGTACCGCATTAAAAAATACATCGGTGCGTACATGGCGGTGTTAGGGCGGGTAGACGCGCTGATTTTTACCGGCGGTATTGGCGAACATTCCGCCCGGATTCGTGAGCAAGTGTGCGCGAATTTGCAAAGTTTGGGCATTAGTTTGGATAGCGTGCGCAATCAGCAGCCTTGCAGCAGCATTGTCGAATGTCAGCAAGCGGGCGCGGCGTTGAAAGTGTTGGTAGTCCCGACCAATGAAGAGTGGGCAATTGCGCTGAGTACCGCAGCCTTTGGGTGAATTTATCGGACGCTTCGCCTACACTAGTCGCATTAAGTTACAACAACAAGTAGAGGCAAGCGATGAGCCAAGAAGAGATTGTCGAGCGTATTAGCAAATTAGAAGCACAGTTGCAGGCTCTTAGCCCCAAGGAGCAAGAGCAAGTGAAGCACCCCATCGAGAAGGTGCGGACAGTTGCCAAGTTTTTCCTGTCGTATTGGACGTTGTTTTCGTTCCTGTTTGCTTTAGTCGTCATGGTTTACGTGAAATACACGTTTGATATTGATTACTTTGAAAATTACCGCAGCGTTTCTGAAATCCGCAGTTTGTCAGATTTTCACCGTAAAATGGGTGATGAATTCATTGGTAAAACCGAGTGGCAAGCCGCCGAAGATGCCTATCAACAAGCGTTAGATATTGATAAAAATAATATTCAGGCGGCTTACGGTTTGGTTAAGTCGCAAGTGTTTCAACCCTTGGAAGGGCAAAAGCATTATTTCCCTGAAGTGGTGAATACCCGGCTGAATTATTTGATGGATTTTTTTCCGAACGATTATTTATTGTCTTATTTGCGTGCTACCTATTACGTGGATAAGAATGATTTAGCCGAAGCGCGTCAGTGGTTTGAGAAATCCATGAAGGAAAACCCGGATTACTCATGGAACCATGTGGCACTCGGCTATATTTTGCAGCAAGAGGGCAACTTCCAAGGTGCGCTGGAGAGCTTTCATAAAGCAGTGAAGCTTGATCCTGAGAACGAAGTCGCCACTGGTAATTTGGGTTTTGCCTATCTGTACACCGGGGATTTTAAGGAAGCGATTAAATACTTGCAGATTGCTTCTGATATTTCGCCGCGCTTTTCTAATTATTTCGGGATTGCGGATGCGCATGTGTATTCAAAAGATTTTGCCACTGCACTGGCTTACCGTGAGGTTAATCTAAAACAAGCAGTTGCAAATGATCCGGCGATGGAACGCTTTTTAGGTGTTAATAGCTTGTGGATGTATAACTACATGCCGCTACATCCCGGCGATAAGGAAACGATTAAGCAATTTATTCAAGATACCGGCGTGGAAAAACAACGGATTATGGTTTATTTTGCGGTGAGTTTTGATTATGCCTTAAATAAAGATTTCACCAAGGCGGATGAAATGTTTAAAAAGGGCATCGACGCGGATAAAGACAAAGCCTACCGTGATTTTTTCATCAACCGGATTAACTCTATGCAGGCATTTGTAGAGCCTGATGCCGCAACCAATGAATGGCTGGAAGCACGTAAAGCTGAATTATCAGGGGCTGAACAGTGATTGTTCACGATGCAGTGCTGGATTGCCGTTCACTGGCGGAATTCTCGCAAGGGCATTGCCTTGGCGCGTGTTGCATTCCGGCGGCGGAATTGGCGGGTCGAATGCACGAATTACCCAAAACCAGCGTTCCGTTGCAACTCTACGGCACATCAGCGGATTTGCTAACCGCCAGTGAATTCCTCACGGCAAAAGGCTATCAGGTAACGCAACAAAACCTTTGGACACCCGTGTTGGAAATCGCGCTTAAAGCCAGTCAGCAGTGGGAAAGCGGAATGCAATCGCAACGTTTGTGGGAACCCGCGCCGCTGTTGGTGCGTTTCGTACACGAGTTTATGCCGCAATTTAAGCTGCAACCGGGGCAAGGTTTGGATATTGGCTGCGGGGCAGGGCGCGACGCTGTGTATTTAGCCATGCATGGCTGGCAAATGACCGGCATTGACTATTTACCCGGTGCGTTGCAACGAGCGCGACAGTTAGCAGCAAGTCAACAAGTTGCACTTAATACGCTGGCGGTGGATTTAGAAACCGGAAAAGACCCGTTTACGGCGTTTACAACGGGTCAATTTGAATTAATTTGTGTGGCACGTTATTTACATCGCCCACTTTTCCCTTGGATTAAACGTATTCTCAAACCCGGCGGTGTGTTGATTTACCAAACGTTTATGCAAGGTGCGGAACAGTTTGGCAGCCCGCGTAATCCTAATTTTCTGTTAAAATCCAATGAGTTGTCGAAGATTTTTGCAGGCAGTGAAATTTGGCTGGATGACGTGGAATATCTGGATGATGGTCGTCCGGTTTCCGCGTTTATTTGCCGTTACGAATGAATGCACGTTTGTATGATTAATTTTGTGACTAATATCACAAAATAATGGTGAACAGGTCACAGAAGGTAAAAGCCGTAATCGACATAATGGTTCACATGGAGAGCAGGGAAATAGACCTGAAAGTCCATTAAAACCACCGTAGATTTGTTGATTAAGGAGTGATTATCATGAAAGCGTTCAAAGTTGCCATCACCACTGCACTGTTAGCCATTGCCGCTGCTCAAACTGCCCAAGCTGCTGACCCTGTATTTTTCAAAGCCCCAATCCAAATGGCGGGCACAGGTTGCGCTCCGGGTTCTGTGAGTGTGGTTGGTGAAAATACCTCATCCCTGACTATGTTGTTCAGTACCTATGATGCAGGTAAAAATGCAGTGAGCGGTTTAGCGCGTTCTTCTTGTAACTTCGCTGTACCTGTACATGTACCTCAAGGCTACCAGTTGTCAGTAATGACCTCCGACTGGCAGGGTTTCGTACAAGGTAACGGCAGATTCACTCGTGCTTATGGCACAAGCCTCAATCCGAATACCGTTAATCCGGGCGTTAAAAGCTTAAGTTCCGCTAGTGGCGCAGGTTGGCAGGCGATAGATGGTTTGATGCACGCCACCGCAGTGAATGGTTGCGCTGGTGGTGATTTCAACTTACGGGTTAACTCCAGTGTTCAGGCGGTTGGTAGCAACAGCTACGTGGTAGTGGATACGCTGGATATGAACAACAAAGTTGTGTTCCACCTGAAATGGAAAAAGTGCTAATAGCAACGGTTTCCTTGTGAAAAAGTCCCCCTTTGTTGGTACAGCAGAGGGGGATAGGGAGGATTTGTCATGGAAGTTCAGACAGTTAGTGAAAAATCAAAAGGATACGTTTGGATATTGCTAGGCGTTCCCGTGTTATTTGCTTTGCTTGCACTGCAAAATGCACAAGCTGCACCAGTGTCACTCAGTGCGTTGCAATACGCCGGAACGGGGTGTAGTTCTGCTAATGTTAGTGATGTTGATGTATCAAAACGTGTCAAAACGTTAAGTTTCAATAAGTTCAAAGTAGGTTCTGCTGCGGGGCAATTGCGGGCAAGCTGCAATATGGCACTTCCCGTCACCATACCTAACGGTTATCAAGTAGCATTGTCCGCCAGCTTTAAAGGTTATATAAAAGGCGATGGACGGCTAGTCAGAAGTTACGGATCAAGCCTTAATCCAAACGGTGCAAGTTTTACCAGCAAACTCGCATCGGTACGTGGTAAGGGTTATTCGCAAATTGATAATGTTTCTACACAATGGTCTGCTTGTGGTCGTGATTCGTCGTCACTTAATTTAAGATTGAACAGTTCTATTCAGGTATTGAATAACGTCAGTAGTATGAAAGTTGATAAAATGACAGTGCGGCTTAATGTGCGTCCGTGCCGTTAGTTTGATCATTTGATTTCAGGAGAACATTGATGATGCAGCGTTTAGCAGCACTCTTATCGGTCAGTGTCTTGGTCTTGCTGGTGGCGAATCCGGCGGAAGCCAATCGCCGAGCTTTGTTCAAATCCCCGCGTGCTTTTATGGGTGCAGGTTGCGAAGCTGGTTCCGTGGTCGTGGCGGGTGATAATAGCGAGTCAGTCAGTGTGTTGTTTGGTAAATACGATGCGGGGCGCAGTTCACGCAGCGGTACGTTGCGCACCCATTGTGAATTTTCTTTACCGATTTCTGTGCCGCCAGGACAGCGTTTGTCGGTGTTGACCGCAGAATGGCAAGGTTATGTGAAAGGTCGTGGCGGTTTTAGTCGCCGTTATAGTGCGGTTGGCCCGCGTCAGCGTCCTTGGCGTGTTGACCGCTATCAGTCACGCGAAGGCATGAATTACCTGCAACGTGACGATATGTACCCGCGTGAGGTCAATGCAGATTGTAAGGGTGGGGAGTTCAATCTTCGCATCAACAGTGAAATCATTGCAGCGGGTAACGACAGTTACATTGCTGTCGATACCGTCGATTTACACAATCAAGTGGTGTTCCGCTTGAATTGGGTTCCCTGCCAATAATTCCCGCGTGCTTCAATTTCTGTTCTCTGGCACTACCTCGTCAGGAACAGGAAGCTCATCCACACCCTGAACGTCTGGGGTAAAGCTATTACCACTGTTATTGCCTGTTCCGGCTGGATTCTCAAATCCGGTGGGTGCGTCGTTTGCAGGCGGTGGATTCGCAACTTCTGGTGCAGACTCAATCAATGTTGTCGGGTCGGATAATGGCGGAGCCGGTTCGACTGGCGGGTTGACTTGCGGCTGATCCAACAATGTGGGTGGCATTTCCACCGATTCAGGAATGGCTGGTGTAGTGGCAATCGGTAAATCGGGTGACACTGGGGCTTCTGTGACCGGCACGGGTACAGGTGTTGCGGGTGGCGGTTTTACCGTTTCAGCAGGTGCAGGCACTACGGGTGTTGTTGTATCCGCTGCTGGTGCTGGTGCAGTTTCGGGTTGCGGAGTGCTGGGTACGGTTTCTGTGGGCGCGGCAGGCTCTGCTGGTGCTGGTGTTACAGCAGCGGGAGCGGGTTGTTCGGTTGTTGGCGCAGCGACAGTGGCAGGTGCAACCGCTGGCGGTTCTGTAGGTACGGTTGCAGGTGCGACTGCTGGCGGTTCTGTGGGTGCGGTTGCAGGTGCGCCCGGTGCAGTCGTTGGCTTGTCGTTTTCACCCCGGCGTTTTTCCGGTGGCTGACGCGGTGTAGCGTTGGTGGCAGACGGCGCGGGTTTGGTGTTATCTGCGGCTGACGCAGGGTTGGTTGACGGGAAAATCCCTTCCAACTGCTTATCACGGTAACGTTTTTCCAGATCTAATTGGTTTTCTACCATATCATCAAGGGTGTAACGCCCAATCAATTTCTGGCTGTCATTGAGGTAACGGCGTGCCTCATCGTTATTGCGTTTTTGCAGTGCGCCGCTGGCTTGCTCGTGTTGTTGACGGATAATGCGTTTGAGTAATTTCGTGCCTTCAGGATGGTCGGGGTATGCCTCAAACAAGGCACTCAGGTAGCCGACCGCACTTTCGCTACGCTCATCGCCTTGCATGACATTATTGTAACCCATCGCGCGTTCGGCACTTTGCAGGTAATGCTTGGCTTTATTGGTTTCTTGGGTGCTTTGATCAGCTTGTATTTCTAGCTGCGCTTGGCGTTGCACACTGTCAGTGAGATTGAATTCGGTAATCAGTTTGTCCGAGTCTAACAGCACTTCGTTGGCGGCATCGTAACGTCGCGCTTTTAGCAAACTCTCCGCTTCACGGTGCAGGTCGTCGACCATTTGCAGCGACAGTTTTTTAGCGGTGATGTTTTCGGGGTCAAGCTCTAATACTTGGGTTAAGTAATTCGCAGCAGCGGGTCTGGTGATGTCATTACTGAGCAGTTTACCTTCACGCACGGCGGTTTGTGCCTGCTTTAACCAAGTATCAATTTGCTTTTGCTGTTCGGCGGTTTTTGCGGTGTTGGCAGCGGTCGCCGCAGCTAATTCGCTGGCAACTTGCGCTTGCACTTCACGTTGCATTGCGGCAAGGCGGTCAGCATCTTCCTGGGCTTTGGCGGCGGTTTCTGTGGCGCGGCGTTCGGCTGCGGCTTGTGCAGTTTCCTGATCAGCTACCGGCGGCAAACCCGGTTCGTTCACCAATGTAGGTGTTTGACCAGGCAGGGTTTCTTCGGTGGTGGGAATGACGCTGTTGGCGGGTAAAGCCGCTTCGGTTGGAATCGCCGCAGGTACGGGTTCGTTATCGCTGAAAATCTGGTAGCCCGCATAAGCCACGAGACTAAGCACACTGAACGCTGCTACTGGCAATAACAAGCGGGGGCGGGCGCGTTGTTGCAAGCCTTGTAATAACAGCGGTGGGCTGGTTTGGCGTTGCTCACGTTTAAGGTTCATGCCTTGACGCAAGGCCGCCCACATTTCCGGTTTTAATTTGGCAATGACTGCTGGGGAAGCGTTACGCACGGCGGCTTCGAGCGTGGTTTGGTTCCCAAACGGGGCATGACCTTGGAATAAATAGTAAGCGATGCACGCGAGTGAAAACGTATCATCGCGTGATTCCGCCTGATCACCCAAAGCGACTTCGGGGCTGATGAAACTGGAATGAAACGTTTGGCGATTTTGCGGATTACTGATAATGCCATTGCTGGCAAGGCGCAACGCTGCCACCACCGGGGCGTTTAACAGGCAATACTCATGACCGTCGCCGAGTATCGCGCCCGGTTCGAGGAACCCGAAAACCCCTTGCGGCGGGTGCGAGCCAATCGCGTGCGAAATCCCGTAGAGAATCTCGAATGCCTCATTGGGTGGCATTCCCCGATCATCCAATTCCTGCAAGCGTTCTGAGAGCAGCATACCCCGGATGTTTTGCAAGACCAGCCAGCGCGTGCCGTCGGTTTCTTTACCGTCAGCAAGGATGGTGGGTTGCGTCGCATTTTCTTGTTGGTAAGCCGGAAGCACTTGGCGCAATGCCTGTTCAAACACGCTATTACGCGCCAATGCTGGCAGCACGGTAAAGATTAAAGCATTACAGGCTGCGTCATCGGGTTGGGGTTTGTGCTGATCACACGCCCAATAGACTTTGCCTAATGCCGTTTCTGCCATGCAGCGACGCAATACGTAACGTTCGCCCACCAAGGGAAGGTCAGACAATGGCGTATCCGCCGCCTCTGCTGCTGGATGATGTGAGAAAGGCATACGTGCAAAACTCCTGCCGATGACAGCCGCTAATCAAAATGGGCTGATTATAAAGGATATACCATCCTTAATCATACAACATGATGTCCCCGATAGAATGCGCCCATTGTGCGAAAGCAGGTATACCAAAAATTTCGTCGCCCACCGCCCGCAGCATGTCTGACACCAACATCACGCCCATTTCTTTGAGCGGAAACGCTTTAGCGTAATTCAAAATATGCCCGTAAACCGTTGCGGCTTCCGGTGTGCCACGTGCTCGAATGGCTCGCCCCACCAAAGCTGAGGCAACTGCGTATTGTAAGTCCACTTCCTTCGGGGCTTTAATCTCTTCGCCGCGCATAATCGCATCGAGATCAGGCATTTGATCAAGGCTATCGACGAAGGCTTTCAGCTCAATACCCGCCGCAGGGCCGACGCAGGCTTGCAATGTACCCAACAATAATGCGGGTGAATCCCCAAACTTTTGCAAGGCGCGATGCACGAATTCCCACGAACGCGGGGTCGGAAATGCTACCGGATTGTGCGCCGGATCAAAGTTAAACAACTGTTCCGGGCGGAAGCGCAAAAACCCGATAATGCGTTCATCAATGCCGTTTTGGTAAGCCCAAGCCACCCAGTCATCAAGGTTTAAATCCACCTCGAAATGCGAAAAGCGATTCGCCAACGGTGCGGGCATGGTGTACGTCACCCCGCGATCCCCTTGGCGGTTTCCTGCTGCAAAAATTGCCCAGCCATCCGGCACGCGGTAATCGCCTAAACGCCGATCCAAAATAAGCTGATACGCCGCCGCTGAGACACTCGGCACTGCTGAAGTAATTTCATCCAAAAACAAAATGCCCTGCGCACCGTGGCGTTCGGCATTCGGCAACATCGACGGAATCGCCCATTCCACCAACTCACTGTCACGAAACGGAATGCCGCGTAAATCGCTGGGTTCCATTTGCGATAAACGCACGTCAATCACTGGCGCGTTATGGCGTGCACCGATTTGCGCCACGATTTGTGATTTGCCCACACCCGGCGGCCCCCACAACATTACGGGGGTATGGTAGCCCTGTAACGTGCCTAAGAATTCCTTATCGAGAATGGTGCTGAGGTGCGATGGGCGCATGGAAAATCCTTATGTTTGGTAACAATGGGGGATGATGATAAGGATAGTGGGGTGGAGTGCAAATACCCACGAAGAAACCCCAACCTCTTGGGCCGGGGTCGTCTTGTTGGCTTTAGTGTTTATTCGTCAGTCGATCCGTCAGCGCGTAAAGCACGCCGGATAATACGAAGGTGAGGTGAATTCCCACCATCCACGCGAGTTGTTCGGTGTTGATGTTATTAGCACTAATAGACATGAAGGTTTTGAGTAATTCCACCCCGGAAATGGCAACGATGGAACCAATCAGTTTCAGTTTGAGATCGGTGAAGCCAATGTGTCCCATCCAGTCCGGGCGGTCGGTATGTTCGTGTAGCTCTTCCATTTTCGAGACGAAATTTTCATAACCGCTGAAAATAATGATGATCAATAGGTTCATAATCAACGAAACATCGACGATAGACAGTACCCCGGTAATAATGGTGTTACCGTCCGCTACCCAGATGTTGATGACCAGTTCCCACAGTTGTTTGCCCGCTTTGATCATCAATACCACTAAGGAAATGACCAAGGCCAAGTAAACCGGAGCCACTAACCAACGGCTGGTAAATAGGAAATGTTCAAAGTGATTTTCTAACTTTTTCATGGGTTGTAGTCTTAATCCAGTACGTAAGACACCACGCCGTCAGCCAACTTGGGTTCAAACCAAGTGGATTTCGGGGGCATCACATCGTTATTATCCGCAACCGCCATCAGGTCTTGCATACTGGTGGCAAATAATGAAAACGCCACAGCCATTTCACCACTATCCACGCGCTTTTCCAAACCCGCCAAGCCACGAATGCCGCCGACGAAATCAATGCGATCGTCACGACGCGGGTCGCTAATGCCCAGCACCGGTTCGATTAAATAACGCGCTAAACGGCTGACATCCAGACGCGCTACCGGGTCATCATTGGGCATGAGGTCGGCATTCAGGGTCAGTTTGAACCATTGCCCGTCCATGTACATGCCGAACTCCCCAGGTTGTGCAGGTTTAACTGGCGTGGCAGACGGTTCCAGTTGGAAGTTTTGCTCAACAGCCGCGAGGAATTGGGAAGGCTCCAAATCGTGTAAATCTTTGATCACGCGGTTGTAATCGAAAATTTTCATCTGGTGCGCCGGGAAAATCACCGATAAAAAGTAAGCCGAACCCTGTTGATTATCCCGCATTTTAGCAATGCGTGACGCAGCGGCAGAACGGTGATGCCCATCAGCAATGTACAGCGCGTGCATCGCATTAAACGCATTCGTTAACTGCGCCAACGCTTGCGCATCATCAATTACCCACAAGGTGTGTTGAATGCCATCATCAGCCGTGACATCCAACGCGGGCGCGGTTTGCATCGCGGCAGCAAGGATTTGATCGACTTCAGGCGCGTCGGGGTAAGCCAGCAATACCGGGCCGGTTTGCGCATTGACGGCATCAATTTGATTAACGCGGTCGTCTTCTTTTACCGGGCGGGTGAATTCGTGTTTGCGAATCCGGTTAGTGTCGTAATCGGCTACTGACGCGCCAGCCACCAAGCCGGTTTGTTGGTGTTCGCCCATAATCAGGCGGTAAGCGTAATAACACGGCGCGTCATCACGGATTAACAAACCCGCTTCAATGGTTTTTTGCAGGTTTTCTGCTGCTTTGGCGTAAACCGTGGGGCTGTACGGGTCAGTGTCAGCAGGTAAGTCAATTTCAGGTTTGGAAATGTGCAGGAAACTCCAAGGTTTACCCGCTGCACGTTCCCGCGCTTCGGCAGTGTTTAACACGTCATAAGGCGGTGCAAGTACCTCCGCGCCACGACCCGCAGCGGGGCGTAACCCGCGAAATGGTGCAATCAAACTCATTGTAGCAATCCTTGTGTAGCAAGCTAAAAATTTGACGCATTATAGCGGTCATCAGTTGCTACCGCTATTACCCCGCCATGATCTTGAAAGGTGTCGATTTTGCTGGATAAATGCAGGATTCTTGTTAAGATGGAGCGATAGATAAAATTAATAAAACAAGACGATGACAACTCAAACACAAGCTCCTCTACGGGGTGACGGCTTTATTAGTCGTTACGTTGTATACATCCTCTCTTTTCTGCTGTTGATTGGTTCAGGCATGGTGTTTTGGTACAGCTACCAGAAAAATCATTCAATCAATCAAGAAATTGCAGTGTACGAAGCCAGCCAATTCGCGGGTTCGGTGTCGCGTTTCCGCACGTTTTATTCTGAACATTTTGTGCCGCGTGCCAAAGAAAGTGGTTTGGAGATTACCCACGATTACCTGCATCGCAAAAATGCCCTGCCATTACCGGCGACGATGATGCTGGATTTCGCTAAGTTTCTTTCAGAGGGTAATCCCAGCGAATACCAAGTGCGCTTTTACAGTGATAAACCCTTCCCTTGGCGCAAAGACGGCGGAGCGCGGGATGATTTTGAGCACTGGGCATTAAAAGAATTGCGTAAAAACCCAGAGCAGGCAGTGTGGCGTTTTGAAGGCGAGCAAGGTGAGCAGCGTTTGCGTTACGCGCGGGCAGATCGTTTGAGTGAAAGTTGTGTCGGTTGCCATAACAGTTACCCGAATACCCCGAAAAACGACTGGAAAGTAGGCGATGTGCGCGGGGTATTGGAAGTTAGCCGCCCGTTGAGCGGTTTTGAAAATGCCACCAAACAAGCCATGATGGAATCGTTTTTGATGCTGTTGGGTTTGGGGTTGGCGATGCTGTCGGTGTTGATGCTGGCGTTACGCGGGTTGCGCGGCTCGTTGAAATCCACGCAAGCGTCGGAAGCAGCGGCGCGTTTAGCCAATCATAAACTGATGCTTGGTATTGAAGAGCGCGAACGTTTAGCAGAAGACCTCAAAGCCAGCCAAATCAAAACCCGTACCATTGTGGATTCGGTGTTAGATGCGATTGTGGTTATCAACTCCAAGGGCATTATTGTGGAAACCAATCAGTCGGTATTACCGATTTTGGGTTACACCCCGGAAGAATTGCTGGGGAAAAACATCAGCATGGTGATGGAAGGCGATCATCACCGCGAGCATGATCATTACATCCAGCGTTATTTACAAACCGGTGAGCAACACATTATTGGCAGCCCGCGCCAGCTTACCGTCAAACGCAAAGACGGCAGCCTGATACCGATTGATTTGTCGGTGAATGAAGCGCGTTTTGGGGATAATTTGGTATTTACCGGGATTATTCGGGATATTAGCCTGCGCTTACACGCCCAGCAGGAATTGGCGCAAGCGCGTGATGCGGCGTTGGAATCGGCGCGGTTAAAGTCTGAATTCCTCGCCAATATGAGCCACGAAATTCGTACTCCCATGAATGGGGTGATTGGCATGACTGAGTTATTGCTCGATAGCAAACTCACCCAAGAGCAACATGATCAGGTGCATACCGTGCAGCAAAGCGCGGAATCGTTGCTGCGCATCATCAATGACATTCTCGATTTTTCCAAGATTGAAGCGGGTAAATTGTCCGTCACTGCCACCTCTTTTGAACTCTTGCCCATGATCGAAGGCGCGATGGATTTATTGGTGGAAAATGCCCACGCGAAAGGCATTGAGTTGGCGTTGCTGATTGAACGCGATGTGCCAGCCGCTATCGTGAGTGACCCGTTACGCTTGCGCCAGATTTTGCTCAATTTGCTCAGTAATGCGATTAAATTCACTGCACGTGGGCATGTGGTGCTGAAAATCAGCGTGCAAACTGCGCCAGTGGAAATCGGGGCGCAGGCGGTGCTGTGTTTTGAGGTGATGGATACCGGGTGTGGCATCCCCGAAGAGGCACAAGCCAAACTGTTTACCGCGTTTTCACAAGTGGATGGTTCCGTTACGCGCCAGCACGGTGGAACCGGTTTAGGGTTGGCGATTAGCCGTCAACTGGCGCAATTAATGGGTGGCGATGTCGGTTTAGTGAGTCAGGTTGGCGGCGGCTCTAACTTTTGGGTGTCGATTAGCGTCGCCATCAGTAAATTGAGCCAGATACCGGTGTTGCAAAGCGTGCCTGCGGTGTTGGTGTGGGGGGCAAAGCCATTGCTCAACCCTTATTATGAAGCGCAGTTACACCAATGGGGCTTAGAGCCGGTGATGGTGGATAGTTTCAATAGCCTCTTATTGACGCTGGAAACTAACCCGCTGTTTGATCTGATTGTGTTGGATGCGGATGTGGCTTACCACAAACCGGAGCATCCCTTGGGTATGGTGGCGGTCATGCAAGCAGTACGCGAACACACTCAAGCATGGGTAGTGATTTACGGCACGGGGCGGCAAGTGGCAACACTGGAAACCGTGCGTTTGGGGCGGCGGGTGCAACTCGTGACCAAGCCGATTAAGCATTCCAGCGTGTTGCGTTATTTAGCGCAATGGCAAGCGAAACTGGATGCCAACGCAGAAACCATGAGCAACGACGTAGATGCTAACCTTGTTGCCACGCTACCCACAGCGGAAGTTGTGCCGATACGGATTTTGTTGACCGAAGACCATTTAGTGAATCAAAAAGTCGCGTTGGCAATGCTCAAAAAGTTGGGTTACACCCATGTCGATTGCGCGATTAATGGTGAAGAAGCATTGCAAGCGGTGCAGCGGCAGCGTTACGCGGTGGTGTTAATGGATTGCCAAATGCCGGGAATGGATGGCTACGAAGCTACCCGCCAAATCCGCAAGTTGGAAGACGCTTGCTATCAAGAATTGCCGATTGTGGCACTGACCGCCCACACCATGAAGGGGGACGATCAGAAATGCTACGAAGCGGGGATGAACGACTACCTGTCCAAACCGGTGCGCCTAGAAGAATTGCAGCAAAAGTTGGAAAAGTGGCTCAAAGTGCAGCACAAACAAGCAGCTTAATCTTGTAAGAATTCGCCGCTTTGATGCTGCCACATTTCGTAATAACGCCCGCGTAATGCCAGCAATTCGCTGTGTGTGCCTTGCTCGATAATGCGCCCGTTTTCCAGCACCACAATGCGATCCATGCGTAAAATTGTGGAGAGCCGATGCGCAATTACCACGGCGGTTTTATCCGCAATCAGGTCGAAAATAGCCACTTGGATTTGCTGTTCGGTAAGGGAATCTAACGCGCTGGTGGCTTCGTCCAGCACCACAATCGGCGCGTTTTCCAAAAAGGCGCGGGCTAAGGCGACGCGCTGTTTTTCACCGCCCGACAGTTTCACCCCGCGTTCGCCCACCAAAGTATCAAAGCCTTGCGGGAGTTTGTCGATGAAGGTTAACGCACGGGCTTTTTGCGCTACGTCGCGTAAGGCTTGCTCCGAAACGGTTTTACCCAAAGTAATATTGTCGCGAATGCTGCGGTGGAACAGTTCTGGTTGTTGCGGCACGAGGGAAATTTGTTGGCGCAACGAAGCCAGCGTAAAGCCCGAAGCAGCCATACCATCCAGCAAAATATCGCCGTGTTGTGGCTCGATAAAGCGAAACAGCAACTTAGTGAGTGAGGTTTTGCCCGAACCGGATTGCCCCACCAACGCGACTTTTTCACCGGCACGGATGTGCAAATTAAAGTCGCTAAACAACCCCGCCGTGCCGTAAGCAAAGCCGATATGGTCGAACACAATGTCGCCACGTGTAATGTGGCGGGCTTGGGTGTGGGGTAAATCTTGTTCCACTTGAGTTTCGCGGAATACGGCTGACATTTCCCGCGCATCTGCCAGCACGCTAAAGAACCGCCGGAAATTCATTCCGAAGTCCCATAAGTGACGAATTAAGATTAATAAAACCGTTTGGAATAGCACGAACTCACCGATGTTAAACGTGCCGGATTGCCATTGATCGACCATCAAATACAACAAAATCAATTCAATGCTGAACACCAAAAAACCCTGCACCGCAAACGACACAAAGGTTAACAGCCAAGCGGTATTGCGTTTGTGGTAAGACTCTTCGGCGATATTGCTGATATTTTCACGCTCCTGAGTTTCCAGCGCGAAACTTTTCACGATGAAAATATTGCTGATGCCGTCGGAATATGCCCCGCCGAGTTTGGAATCCATTGCCGCAACGCGCACGTCATAGCGCAGTTTCCACACCAGATAACCGCCGCTCCAGCCCAGAAAAACCGCTACCCAGATCAGGAAATACAGCGCGAAACGCGGTTGTTGCTGGTAAAAAATCACGAAAGCCACCGTGATTTGCAGCAAATTACCGTAAAACTGGAAGATCAGCCAATCCATCACCGTTTCAAACGCCTTGATGAAACGATTCGCTTGTTTCACCAGACTGCCCGCGAAATTATTCTCAAAAAACGGGTATTGTTGGCGCAATAATACATCGAAACAGCGTTTATCAAGCTGCTTTAAACCCCAGCTTTGGAACATGATCATGCCCAATTCCAACGCCCGCCAGCTCAACCAGATAGCGGTGTAAATCAGCATAATGCTCAATAAAGTGTCGAGCAATGACGCATGAATGTCGGGCGCGAATGGCTTCGACAGATTATTAGCGATGTCCTTGTAGTACAACGGAACCAGCATTTCCAAACCAGCCGCGCCGGAAATACCCAGCATAACCACGAGGAACCAGCCCCACTTGCGCCGCACGATAGTGCCATATTCACGAAAGATAATATCCATGCGCGAATGTTAGCAGAATGCCAGTGGATTGCTTGATAAAAGGCACGGCATTGCACGCTTTAGAGGGAGAAACTAGTGGTAACAAGGTAGCCATTACCTTGTGGCGCGGTAACGCATAACAGAATGCAGGAGATAATAATATGCAAGCAATGACTAGCCGAAAAATGCTCACCTTGGCAGTGGCGTGTGCCTTATTCACAGTGAATGACGTTTGGGCAGCCGTTTCTGTACGGGATCGCTGCGAACAGGCGTTGACGATGATGGGCGTAACCACCGCCGAACGGGGTGATCGCGGTTGGGCTTCGTTGTGCGCCGGAGTGATTAAAAACGAACCCATTACGCGCTACGGTAAATGGTATGGCCCCGGTTATTGGGGCGGTGGTGAGGATGCCGATAAAGCCGGGTTGGATGCGCCCGTGGATTCCTTGGATGAAGTGGCGCAACGTCACGATTATGGGTACTTGGTGGCGGAAAAGTACGGCAAGATTTATGGCAAGCAATACGAATACAAGCTCAAAGCGATGGCTGATAAAGTCGCGGTGCGCGATGCCATGAAGTTACCCGAAGATCCGAGTCAGTGGGAAAAAGTACCCGCCGATATTGAAGCCGCCAAGCGATACCACGACCGCATTATTACCGGCTTCATTTTGGAATCTGACATTTACAAAAACTTGGCTGATGCCACCAAAGTGGGCGATGTGGTAACTAGCCCGTTTATTACCATGTTCGATCAGATTGATTATTCCCATGTACCTGACTTGGAAAAATTTGACCGTGAAGTTGCCAGCTACATTAACGGCTGGAAAAAAGACGTAGCCAAGCACGCGGAAGAAGACAAGAAAATCAAAGAAATGGCAGACAAACGCAAAGCTGATCAGGAAAAAGAATTCAAAGAGGCAGAGCTGAAAGAACAAGCCGACAAAAAGCGTGCAGCCAGAGAAAAAGCCGAGGCCGAAGCCGCTAAAAAACGTCTGGAAGAAAAAATCAAAGACAGCAAAAAAGAGCCGGAAGAAAAACCCGAAGCGGATGCTGACAAGAAAAAAAGCTACGCCGATATGACCCCTGAAGAGCGGCGCGAAGCCCTGAAAAACAACGACCCCGAAGCGTGGGAAGCGGTAAAAGCGGGGCTAACGGGTGAAGACAAACAAGCAGATGCCGACAAGCCCGACACGGAAGATGAGGCTGATGCCGCTAACCCGCCACCGCCTAGCGATGCGGATGCGGAAATAACCCCGGTTAAAGTAACTGCGTCCGGCTCGATGGATGGCGACTACAGTGCAGGTGGTTTTACCAATATTGTGACCACCACTATTACCGTATCGTTTTGGAACGTGGGTAGCCAAGTGCCCGGTTATGGTGAAGCCTCATTGAAACGGCGTTCGGTGGCCTCGCTCAACGGCGTGAGTGAAGAAGAATCCTGTGGTGGCACGTTCTCCGGTGGCCCGAATGGCGTGCTCAGTTTTTCCGGGGCGTGTGCGGGTACGAAACTAAGCCTGCGCGGTGGCAGCAGTATTAGTGCTGATGGGGTGACGTTGAGCGTGTCCAACCCGGATGCGTTTAGCGCGTGGGAGAAATAACGCGAGGTTTTGGTGCGTATTCTGCGCGTTTAGCGTCAATTGAATAATTTTACTAAACTGCTTATTATAAGTGGACAGCTAAAAAGGAGTACAAATTTATGCAAGTCATAGGTATCAAGGAACTTCAAACCAATCCGGGTAAACTGACCAAGGCATTTCAGGACAATGACTACCTTTTAATTACCAAACACGGTCAACCGCTAGGGCTGGCATTGCCTTTTGCTGAAGGTGTGATGGAGCAGGGGTTATTGCCGTGGTTTGCCATCAAAGGCTTTCAAAGTGGTGATTTGAGTTTGGGACAACTCAGCAAAGCACTCGGTAAAAATCAACACGAAACCATCAAGTTATTGGATTTATTGGGCGTTCCTGTTGCTGATTACGATTTTTCCGAAGATTTGGTGGCAATTGAGAAGCTGTTGGCGGCATGAAAGTTATCGTCAGTGATACCACTAGTTTGATTGCATTGGAAGGTTTGCAGGCACTGGACTTGCTGTGTGCGGTGTTTGATAGCATCCTGATTCCACACGCGGTATTGAATGAACTCGTGGCAGGTTCGCCCGATATTATCCATAAAATCAAGGCAACAGCCTGTATTGAAATCATCCGGCTTGAGCCTTCCGAGCAACTTAGCAGCCTTCAATTTGTGTTGGATGCAGGTGAGGCGGAAGCCATTACCTTAGCCTTGGAACGTCAACTCCCGATCTTGATTGATGAGCGCAAAGGACGGGCAATTGCCCAGCAAAAACACCTGATCGTCACAGGTTTTGCGGGGTTGTTGCTGTTGGCAATCAGGAAAAGCGTGTTACAGCCAGTATCTGCGCAAGCTCTGCTTGATCAAGCAATCCGCAATGGTTTTAGGATGTCTGACAAGCTTTATCAGCAGGTTTTGGCAGCTTATCGAGTGGGGTAGGGTGTTACCGCCCACTCACCGCCAACTTCTTGCCATTCGTCGGGCAATCGCAGGCTGTAACGTTACATTCGGCTATTGTCTGGGGCAGTTTAAGGAGTTATCCCCAATGACGAATGACATCAAAATCATCCTAGTGGTGCTTGTTGTAACCTTTATCTTAATGCTGTTAGCCAACAATGATTGTTGGGGGAATTGCCGCGACCTATGGAGCTGGTTTTCCATTTCGCGTTAAGGTTTGAAGGTTTTTTGCGCGATTCTTCGCTATACTCGCCGCCAATGACAGCCACATTTTAGCGAGGGAATGCCGTGTCAAAGATTACACAAGCGTTGTTACTGTTTGTTCTATTTATCACCCCGTTTGCCCATGCCGAAGAGCCGCTCAGAGTAGGGATCAAACCCTCTGAGCCGTGGGTTATGTACGATGCCACCAAGCCAGCCGCCGAGCGTCAACCCAGTGGTTTCAGCGTGGAGTTGTGGCAGGAAATTGCGAAACGCTTGGGGCGCACTACCGAGTGGGTCTATTTTGACACCACCAATGATTTGGTGAGTGCGGTCGAAAAACAGCAAGTTGATGCTGGTATTTCTGCACTCACGGTGACGGCAGAGCGTGAAAAGCGCGTCAATTTTTCTAACTCAATGTATGAATTGGGTTTGCAAATCATGGTGTCGCCCGAACACCAACAATCTAACCCGTTTTTAGTCATGCTCACTGAATTAGGTAAGCTGTTTACTTGGCAAAGCGGTTTGCTGTTGTTGTTGATGTTGATCACCACCGCCCACATCCGCTTGTGGATTGACCGCCACGACAAACACCACGCCACCATGCCAGCCGGTTATGTCGCGGGGATTCGTGAATCGTTTTGGTGGGGTTTGACCATGTTATTGACGTGGGAAACGCCGCACAGTCGCGGGTTAGCGCGGGTGGTGGACTTGTCTTGGCACTTGTTAGGGCTGATTTTAATGAGCGTGGTGACAGCAGTAGTGACCACCGCGCTGACAGCACAAGCCGTGAGTGGCACGATTCGCACCGAGAAAGATTTGCCCGGTAAAACCGTTGCCGCTGTTGCTACCGATGCGCCGCGTCAATGGCTGGAACAAAACGGCATTAACGTAACACCCGTGCAAACCTTGGATGAGGGCATGGCGCGGTTACGCAAAGGCGAAGTCGATGCACTGGTACACGATGGCCCGCGCCTATTGTACTTAGCGAATCAGGCCAATCAAAAAGCTGGTAAATCGGTGTTAGCGGTCGTGCCAGTGAGCTTTAACCCGCAAAGTTACGGTATCGCCTTCCCCGATAACAGCCCGTTGCGCGAGCCAGCAAACCAAGTGCTGATGCAATTGCGCGAAGTGGAAAGCGGTAACAGTTTCCACCAAACCTTGCGCGAAAAGTGGTTACGCCAAGAATAAACGATCCGCGTAGGGGCGTAGTGGATACGCCCCCTTCGTGTCCGTTATTTAGTCGCGGTAACGCCGGGTAATGTCTTGGTACGCATCAATGCGCCGATCCCGCAAGTAAGGCCACCAGCGGCGTACTTGTTCGGTGCGATCCATATCCAAGGTGACGACCAATTCGGTGGTGCTGGTGGTATCCGCCTGCGCCAGCAATTCCCCTTGCCAGCCGACAATCATGCTCGAACCCCAAAATTGACTGCCAGCGGTTTGCGCACTGGGGTCGCCTTCAAAGCCTACCCGATTGGCACTTAATACCGGAATATTGTTGGCTACTGCGTGGGAACGTTGCACCGTGATCCATGCGTCGCGTTGCCGCGCTTGCTCTTCCGGGGTGTCTTGCGGGTTCCAGCCAATCGCGGTGGGGTAAAGCAGTAATTCCGCTCCAGCTAAAGCCATTAACCGCGCTGCTTCGGGATACCATTGATCCCAACACACCAATACGCCCAAGGTGGCGAGGCTGGTTTTAATTGGGGTAAAGCCCAAATCGCCGGGGGTGAAATAGAATTTCTCGTAGTAACCGGGGTCATCGGGGATGTGCATTTTGCGGTATTTCCCCGCAATGCTACCGTCAGTATCCAGCACCACTGCCGTATTGTGATACAAACCCGTGGCGCGTTTTTCAAACAAGGAACACACAATCACAATCCCCAGTTCCGCCGCGAGTTGCCCCAAGGTATCGGTGCTAGGGCCGGGAATGGTTTCGGCTAAATCGAAGTAATCGGTGTCTTCCACTTGGCAAAAATACAGCCCGGTGTGTAATTCCTGCAACATCACGAGGTTTGCACCTTGCGCGGCGGCACGCCGGATGCCTTGAATGCTGCTGGCTAAATTAGCAGCGTAATCGGCGCAATTGCTGTGTTGTACCACAGCGACGGTGAGTGGACGGCTCATGCAGTGACGACCTCGTGTGGAATTTGCATAGTGACGCAGTGGAGACTGCCGTTTTGGGCAATCAACGCACGGCAATCAATCGGAATAATGTCATGCTGCGGAAATGCCGCTTGGGTTTGCGCAATCGCTATCGGGTCGGTGCGCTCATCGCCATACACCGGCAATAATACCGCACCATTAACGATTAAAAAGTTCACGTAACTGGCGGGCAAACGTCGTCCGTCTGCATAAATACCCGCTGGCAATGGCACTGGCAACAAGCGATACGGCGTGCCATCCGCTTGACGCAATGCCTGCAACTCGGTTTGCATTGCCTGCAACGCGCCGTAGTGTGAATCGCTAGGGTCATCGCAACTCATGTAAATCAGGGTGTGCGCATCGGCGAAACGTGCCAGCGTATCAATGTGTGCGTCGGTGTCGTCGCCTTCCAGATGCCCGTTTGCCAGCCACAAAATCCGTTCCACCCCTAAACTGCTGCGCAATTGGGTTTCAATCTGAGCGCGGTCGAGGCTAGGGTTGCGATTGGGGTTAAGCAGGCAAATCTCGGTGGTGAGTAACGTGCCTTGCCCGTCAGTTTCGAGACTGCCGCCTTCCATGACCAGCGGGTGTGCTTCGAGCGTTTGACCCGTTAGCAACGGGTGTTGCAACAGTTTGGCATTGACCGCATTATCTAAGGCCGCGTCGAATTTGCCGCCCCAAGCGTTGAAAGTGAAGTCCAATAAGCGCGGTTTGCCCGCGACCAGCACCGTAATAAAGCCAAAATCCCGCGCCCAAGTATCGTTGTAAGGCATTTGCACGCAATGCACCCGCCCGCGCTCGCTGCTGCTGGCAGCTAAAACGCTTTCAATGTGGGCTTGATGCGCATCATCATGGCATAACAATAACACGGCTTCGCGTTGGCTAATCGCCTGCACGATTTCGGTGTAACAGATTTCGGCGGCGGCGAGGTTATCCGCCCAATCGGTGTCGGGGTGAGGCCAAGCCAATAGCACACCCCATTGGTTGTGCCATTCGGGAAGAAAATTGCGTGATTCCATCAATATACCTTTGCTAATGCTGCATTAAACGTCGCACTGGGGCGCATCACCGCCGCTGTTTTTGCCGGATCAGCATAATAATACCCGCCCAAATCCACCGCCTGACCTTGCACCGCATTCAACTCCGCGACAATCGTTTGCTCATTTGCCGTTAATGCTTGTGCCAGCGGCGCGAACTGTGCGGCTAATTCTATATCATCTGTTTGTGCTGCCAAGGCTTCCGCCCAGTACATCGCCAGATAGAAATGGCTACCGCGTGTATCCAACTGCCCGGTTCTGGGCGACGGTGACTTACGGTTATCCAATAGCTTGCCGGTTGCTAAATCCAGCGTCGTTGCCAGAATCTTGGCACGTGGACTGCCTGTCTGGATAGCGACTTCTTCCAGTGATACCGCCAGTGCTAAAAATTCACCTAACGAATCCCAACGCAAGTGGTTTTCACCGGTCAATTGCTGTACATGCTTCGGCGCGGAACCACCCGCACCGGTTTCAAACAGACTGCCACCCGCCATCAACGGCACAATCGACAGCATTTTGGCACTGGTTCCCAACTCCATGATCGGGAACAAATCCGTCAGGTAGTCGCGCAAAATATTGCCCGTCACGGAGATCGTATCCATGCCGCGTACAATCCGCTCCAAGGTGAAACGCATCGCCCGCATTTGCGACATAATGTGAATTTCCACGCCCGTCAGGTCATGGTCTTGCAGATACAGGTTCACTTTTTTGATTAATTCGGCTTCATGTGGACGGTACGGATCAAGCCAGAATACCGCTGGGGTGTTCGACTGACGCGCCCGATTTACCGCCAATTTTACCCAGTCACGTATTGGCGCGTCCTTCACTTGGCACATGCGCCAAATGTCACCCGCTTCGACGTGTTGTTCCATCAGCACTTTGCCTTGGTCATCCACAATCCGCGCCACGCCATCCGCAGGCACTTCAAACGTCTTGTCGTGCGAACCGTACTCTTCCGCCTGTTGTGCCATCAAACCCACGTTAGGCACAGAACCCATTGTTGCCGGGTCAAACGCGCCGTTGGTTTTGCAGAAATTAATCATTTCCTGATAAATACGCGCAAAGGTGCTTTCAGGAATCACCGCTTTGGTGTCCTTGAGCTTGCCATCCACGCCCCACATTTTGCCGCCATTGCGGATCATCGCAGGCATGGACGCATCCACAATCACATCATTC
The DNA here is from genome assembly GCF_017901175.1 of Thiothrix unzii. Classification (NCBI taxonomy): domain Bacteria; kingdom Pseudomonadati; phylum Pseudomonadota; class Gammaproteobacteria; order Thiotrichales; family Thiotrichaceae; genus Thiothrix; species Thiothrix unzii. The sequence goes on along the minus strand of NZ_CP072793.1, from coordinate 2,031,021 downwards.
GGCGCGTGCAAATTGGTAATGCCTTTGTCGGAATCGACCATCGCAATTTCCGGCTGATTGGCGTAACAAGCTTGAATATCCACCTCAATTTCCGCGCGTTTTTCCGCAGGCAGCGACTGAATTTTCTCGTAAACACTGCTCATGCCATTGTTTGGATTAACGCCCAACTGCGCAAACAGTTCGCCGTGTTTGGCAAATAAATCCTTGAAAAATACCTTGACCGCATGACCAAACACGATGGGATGCGACACTTTCATCATGGTGGCTTTGACGTGCAGGGAAAGCATAATGCCGGTTTCTTTCGCATCTGCTAATTGCTCTTCATAGAACGCGCACAAGGCTTTTTTGCTCATGAACATGCCGTCGATGATTTCGTCTTTCAGCAGCGAGGTTTTTTCCTTTAAGCGCATGACTTGACCATTCGCCATCACCAGTTCCATGCGTACATCGCAATTACGATCCATCGTCATGGACTTTTCGCTGGAATAAAAATCACCACGACGCATAAACGAAACGTGAGTACGTGATGCCGGACTCCATTTACCCATCGAATGCGGGTTTTTCTGCGCGTAACGTTTCACCGCTGGTGGTGCACGCCGGTCGGAATTACCTTCACGCAATACCGGGTTCACCGCGCTGCCTAATACTTTGGCGTAACGGGTCAGCAACTGCTTTTCAGCATCCGTTTGCGGGTTTTCGGGGTATTCCGGCACGGCAAAACCCTTGGCACGCAGCTCGGTAATCGCGGCTTTCAATTGCGGCATTGAGGCACTGATATTGGGTAACTTAATGATATTAGTGTCTGAAACTTGCGTCAGACGACCCAATTCCGCCAGATTATCCGGTACACGTTGCGTCTCAGTCAGGTAATCGGGGAATTCCGCCAGAATACGCGCTGCCACTGAAATATCACTTTGCGTGACCTCAATACCGGCGGCTTGCGTAAACGTTTTAACGATGGGTAATAACGAATACGTTGCCAGCAACGGTGCTTCATCGGTGAGTGTATAAATAATGGTCGGATTTTGAACGGTCATGCGCTTCCCCTAGCGGTCAAGATACAAAAATTGGCGCATTATCATATCACGTTGTTTTGCGTATATCACTTTAGAGATATGACTTGAATCAATCTTGCGTCAATAAATGCTTTTTAAGCCTCCCCTGACACAGAGGAGGCTGGGAAGGGTTTCTTAAAGGATCGCGAATGCTTGTTCCAGATCCGCAATAATGTCGTCGATGTGTTCGATCCCAACACTGATGCGGATAGTTTCCGGGCGTACACCCGCTCGCAGTTGTTCGTCTCCGGTCAACTGGCGGTGAGTGGTGGAAGCAGGGTGGCAAGCCAGTGATTTTGCGTCGCCAATATTGACCAAGCGTTTAATCACTGATGTTACGCAGTCCGACCTCTCCTCGACTATATTTCAGGTATGAATCAAACACGTCTTGACCTCTACACCGACTACCTGACCGTGACCTTTGGCTACGCCACAGCAACGGGTTTATCCCAATTATTGGACGGCGAAATTAGCCACGATGCGATCAGTCGTTTTCTTTCGGGAGATGAGTACACCTCGAAAGACCTGTGGAAACAGGTAAAAAAGACCGTCAGGGAGGTCGAATCAGCCGATGGCATCCTGATCATCGACGATACGGTGCAAGAAAAGCCCTACATGGACGAAAACGATCTAATTTGTTGGCATTACGACCACTGCAAAGGGCGTAATATCAAGGGAATCAACTTGTTAAACTGTCTATATCATAGCAATGGTGCATCCATTCCTGTTGCATTTGAACTGATACGGAAACCGTTCCGTTTCTGTGACATCAATACACGCCAAGAAAAGCGGTGCAGCGATGTCACCAAAAATGAGCAAATGCGCTCCATGATTGACACCTGCATTCAAAACCAACTGACATTTTCATGGGTGTTGAGCGACATTTGGTTCGCCTCCGCCGAGAATATGGAACACATCAAGGAGAAACGGCAAAAGGACTTCATTATGGCATTGAAAAGTAACCGATTAGTGGCATTGAGCGAAGTAGACAGCAAGGCAAAACGTTACACACGACTCGACCAATTGGTATGGACAGAACAAAAAGCCATCAAGGGCTGGTTGAAGGGGCTAACCTTCCCCGTCAAGCTCGCCCGGCAAGTCTTTACGAACAAAGACGGCAGCAGCGGCATTTTGTATCTGGTCTGTAGCCGCTTGGCAGCAGAGTGGGACGAAATCACGACAACCTACCAAAAACGGTGGAAAGTCGAGGTCTTCCATAAATCGCTCAAATCCAATGCTGCCTTTGCGAAATCCCCTGCCCACACCGCTAAAACACAAGCGAATCACTTATTCGCCTCCATCGTCGCCGTCTTCAAAATGGAGTGTTTGACCATCAGCAAGCATCTTAACCACTTTGCCTTGCGTTCAAAGCTCTACGCCAAGGCAATTCGGGGCGCTTTTGATGAGCTACAGGTGCTTAGGGCTGCGTAACATCAGTTAATCATCTGCAATTGGTCGTAGAACTTAATGCCTGCGTCAAAGCCGCCTTTGATCCCGAAGGTCATGAGGGATGCGGGTTTGCCATCGAAGTATTTTTGCGCCAGCGCGTGATACTTGTCTTCAGGCAATGCTGCAAAGTTAACCCATTCGACTTTCGGGTGGTTTTGCAGGTATTTAGCGACGGCAATAGCGTTATCGCAGTGGCGTTCCATCCGCAATGCCAGTGTTTCTAACCCTTGCAAAATCAAGAAGGCATTGAAGGGCGACAACGCCGAGCCGGTATTGCGCAATGGCACTGTCCGCGCCCGCCCGATATAAGCTGCCGCACCCAACGCTTCGGTGTATACCACGCCGTGATAAGAGGGTTCAGGCTGATTTAATACCGGGTAACGTTCTTTGTGGTCTGCCCAAGGGAATTTGCCGGAATCGACAATAATCCCCCCGAGGGAATTGCCGTGCCCGCCGATGTATTTGGTGAGGGCGTGTACTACGATGTCCGCGCCGTAATCAATCGGCGTACACAAAATCGGGGTTGCCACGGTGTTATCGACGATGACCGCGACCCCGTGTTTGTGAGCCGCGCTGGCAATGGCTTCGATGTCAACGATATTGCCCGCTGGGTTGCCGATGGTTTCGCAGAAAACCGCTTTGGTTTTGGCATCAATCAGCTTTTCAATGGCTTCCGGGCTGTCGTTTTCCGCAAAACGCACTTCGATACCCTGTTTAGGCAACATGTGCGCAAACAAAGTATACGTGCCGCCGTACAGTTGCGGGGTAGCAACGATATTGTCGCCCGCTTCCGCAATCGTCAGGATCGCGTAATTGATTGCCGCCATCCCGGAGCTGACGACTAATCCGGCTAAACCGCCTTCGAGTTCCGCTACCCGCTTTTCCAGCACGTCGTTAGTGGGGTTCATCAAACGTGTGTAAATGTTGCCCGGAACTGCGAGGTTGAACAAATCTGCGCCATGCTGTGCATTGTCAAACTCGTAAGAAACGGTTTGGTAAATCGGCACAGCAACCGATTTGGTAGTCGGGTCGGTGGTATAGCCACCGTGGATTGAAATAGTTTCTTTTTTCATGGATGAGTCCTCCTTTGGTTGGAGGTGAAGGTATACCACAGCGTCGGCGATTTTGCATGGTTCATTGCCTGTGTGCATCTTCCTCAAATAGCTCGCAAATGCTCCAGCGTTTCTGGATACTTTTCAACCAAACGCATTAATAGAACCGCATGAGGATTAGGTTTACTACGCCCTTGCTCCCAACTTTCTACGGTGCGCGGGTTTGTACGTATCGCATTAGCGAATACAGAGCGCGACAAGTGGCGAGATTCACGTAATTTCAATATTTCACTGGGCTGAATTGCAGGCGATTCGAGTACCTCTAATTGCACTCGTTTCAAGGTGATTTTGCCCTCACGCTCTGCTTTGAGTGCTTCAACACCTTCCATCAATTCGTCAAATAAATTACGTTTTTTCATGCTAATCACCTTATTCGGACATGATGTTATTGTGGATAGCGCAACTTCAATTCGGATTCAAGGAATGCCTTAAACGCCACTTTTTGCTTGCTGGTCAAGTCGCTTGCCTCATCCTTATCATAAATAGCGAACAACAAGAATTCCAAAGCATTGGTTTGGTAGTAGTAAATAACCCTCAAACCACCACGCTTACCTTTTCCCCGCCGCTTGTCTTCAAAACGAATTTTCCGCAAACCACCTGTACTCGCAATGACATCGCCTGCTTTGGGACTTTCGATTAATAAACGTTGAAAATCCCTGTACTCATCGTCGTTCAGATAATCCTCACGAAATCGCTCAAAAGATGGTAACTCCACAAAACTGGGCAGTTGAGGCATAACTTTTCTCTAGTATCACTTTGCAACAACTATACGATAACTTCGTATAGTTGACAACGAAAGGGAGTCTGAACTTGCTTGCGTAACACAGCGTCGGCGATTTTGCATGGTTCGTTACTTTTGTGCATCTTCTTGGGCTATTGCGCGGTATAATTTGCTGCATAATCAAAAATCTGAGGATGTCGCTATGCCGCACCTGTTATTGCGCCTGTTGTTGTGTGTATTGCTGTTGGTAGGAAGCAGTGTTCATGCCAAACCGTTGACCCCCGAACAAGTACCGGAGCCGCTCAAACCGTGGGTAGGCTGGGTGCTGGATGAACACCCCGATTACCAATGTCCTTATTTGTATAACGCGGAGCAGCGTCAGTGCGCTTGGCCGGGGCGATTGGAGCTGCAATTAACCGATCAAGGCGGCACATTTACCCAGCATTGGCAGGTGTATGGCGAAACTCAGGTGCGTTTACCCGGTGATGCGCAACATTGGCCGCAGCAAGTGCGTCAAGGCGAGAATACGACGTTAGCCGTGACGGAAGAAGACGGTTATCCGGTGATTACTTTGCCCGCTGGCAGCCACGATTTGAGCGGGCAATTCGTCTGGGATAAATTGCCGGAAGCGTTATTTGTAGCTCCTGATACCGGTTTGGTGCAGTTGAGTGTGAACGGTACGCCGATTGCCGCCCCGGAATTTAATACAGCGGGCAGTCTGTGGTTAAGCCGTACTCAGCAAGAAGCCAGCGAAGACAATCTTGATGTGCAAGTATTCCGCAAAGTTCACGACTCCCACCCGTTAGACGTTACCACCAGCATTCAACTGCGCGTCGCAGGCAAGCAACGCCATGTAGAACTGGCTCCGGTATTGCTGGAAGGTTTTATCCCGTTGCGTTTAGATAGCCCACTGCCGACACGCATGGGGCAAGACGGTAAGTTGCAAGTGCAATTGCGCCCCGGCGAATGGACGCTGACCTTAACCGGGCGTGCTTTGGGGAATGTGCAGCAATTAGCGTTACCTGCGAGTGCCGCACCTTGGCCTAGTGAAGAAGTGTGGGTGTTTGAAGCCGATCCGAGTATGCGTCAAGTCCAGGTTGAGGGCGTGAATAGCGTTGACCCCAGCCAAACCCGTTTACCGGAAGCTTGGGCAAGTTTGCCCGCGTATTTATTGACCGCTGGTACCGCAATGCAATTGGTGGAACAACACCGTGGAATGGCAGATAGTCCCGCGCAAATTCGGTTAAATCGTCAGTTGTGGCTGGATTTCGATGGCAAAGGTTACACCCTGCAAGACCAGTTAAGCGGCACATTAGCCCAGCAATCGCGCTTGGAAGTGTTGCCGGAAATGCGTCTGGGGCGGGTGAGTCTGGATGGTGAACCGCAATTGATTACCCGTCCGCCAGAAGGTCAAGCCGATGGGGTGGAAGTACGTCAACGTGCGTTAAATCTGGAAGCGGATAGCCGTTATGAAGCAGGTAATGCGCAATTGCCGGTAAGCGGTTGGCAGCAGGAATTGCAGCAGGTGCAAACCACTTTGCATTTACCACCGGGTTGGTTGTTGTTTGCGGCACAAGGCACGGATAATTTGCCTGCCACTTGGTTGCAGCAATGGGATTTGCTGGATTTGTTTTTGGTGCTGCTGATTGTGGTGGCTACCGGGTATTTGTACGGCTGGCGATGGAGTGCCGTAGCAGGTGTGGCGTTGGTATTGACTTGGCATTTGGATGACGCGCCGCAATTCATTTGGTTGAATTTACTGGCGGTGGTGGCAATGTTACGTGCGTTGCCCGCAGGTGCGGTGCAGACTTGGCTGGAACGTTACCGTTGGGCGAGTTTGCTGATGTTGGTGCTGATTATGTTGCCGTTTACTTTGTCGACAGTGCGCATGGCAATGTACCCGCAGTTAGCTGGTCATGAAGGCGTGAGTGGCGGTTTTGGCGGTGTGCTTGAAGGTGAAGCCGTGCCTGCCGCAGCACCTGTTGCCGTGCCCGCACCTATGCCCGCCGCGCCAGTTGCTGATATGGCAGCGGATGCAGTAACTGAGGTGGCAGAAATGCAGCAACAAGTCGAGCAACGTGTCGCTGCCAAAGTCAAAGCAGCGGTAGAACCGGGGAGTAATGAATACAGTGATGCCGGTTCGTCTTACCTGAAATCAGGGATTGATGCGAAACGCGAAGCCAATTTGCGCAATATTGACCCTAACAGCATGATTCAGACCGGGCCGGGTTTACCGCGTTGGCAAGGGAATCAAGTGGTGCTGGAATGGTCGGGGGTGATTACCCCGGATGAGCGCGCGAATTTGTGGCTATTGCCGCCTTGGGCATATTCCTTGTTGAAAATCATGGGTGTGATTGTGATGTTTTTATTGGCATTACGTTTGGCAATGGCGGCAAAACCGGGTGGTGGCTGGTGGCAACGTTTACGTCATCCGGCGACTTGGTGGCAAGCCAGTGCGTCGGTGTTACTGATTTTACCGTTATGGATGGGGCAGCCGCCCGCCGCATTTGCCGCAGAACCGCCGTCTCCGGCACTACTGGAAACCTTGCAAGAGCGTTTATTACGCGCCCCGGATTGTTTGCCGGGATGTGCGCAAATCGACGCGATGGATATGCAATTACAAGCTAACGCGCTGCAATTGCGCTTGCGGGTACACGCCGCCGAAACCGTCGCGTTGCCATTGCCGGGAAGCCAAAGCACGTGGATGCCGCAAACTGTATTGCTGAACGGTGCGGCGACAACCGCGTTGCGCCGTGATGAAGAGCAGCGTTTGTGGGTGGTGTTAACGCAAGGCCAGCACGAAGTAGTGTTGCAAGGTGAATTGCCCAGCCGCAGCAGTTTGGCATTGCCGTTACCGTTGAAACCGCATCGGGTGATTTGGCAGGGTGAAGGCTGGCAGGTGGATGGGTTGCGCGATAACGGGGTTCCCGATGATCAGTTGCAACTCAATCGTACTGCCGCGTTGGATAATGCCACCACGCAAGATTCCCCGACATTGCCCGCGTTTGTGAAAATTCAGCGGCGGTTGGATTTGGGGTTAGACTGGTACGTGGTAACAACCATTAGTCGGGTGTCTGACAGTGCCGCGCCGATTAGTTTAGCGATTCCGTTATTGCCCGGTGAACAGCCGTTGAGTGAGCAATTCGCGCTTAAAGACAATGCCTTACAGGTGAATTTAAAGCCGCAACAAGACAAGCTGGAATGGACTTCGCGCCTGCCGCCGAGCACCACCATTGCCTTGACTGCGAGCAATAATCCGTCATGGTTGGAAGAGTGGCAAGTTGCAGCCAGCCCGGTGTGGCACGTTGAAGCCAGCGGTTTACCGGTCAATGCTTACCAAGAAGATGCCAAGCAGGGCGTATTGTTGTGGAAACCTTGGGCTGGTGAAACCTTGCAATTGGCAGTCAATCGTCCGCAAGGCACTGCCGGACAAACCGTGACGATTCTCGCCAGTCAGGTAAATATTGAAGTGGGCAAACGCGCCCGCGACGTGAGTTTGCGCCTGAATTTACACAGCAGCCGGGGTTCACAACACCCGATTACCTTGCCGGAAAATGCGGTATTGAAAAGCCTGACGGTGGATGGCGTTAAACAGGCGATCCAGCAACAGCAAGGCAAAGTCATGCTGCCATTATTGCCGCGTAAACAAGAAGTAGTGCTGGAATGGCAGGAAACGGGGGCGATTCCATTGCTGTACCGTTTCCCGACGCTGGATTTGGGCTTGCCGAGTGTGAACAGCGAATTCCGTTTGGTAATGCCGCAAGACCGCTGGGTATTGTGGACGCACGGGCCATTGCTGGGGCCTGCGGTATTATTCTGGGGAATGCTGGCGGTATTGTTGGTGCTGGCGATTTTACTGGGGCGTTCGGGTTTGACCCCGTTGAAAGCTTGGCAGTGGTTTTTGCTGGGTGTCGGGTTAAGTCAAAGCAGCCCGTATTTAATGGTGTTGCTGGCGATTTGGTTGATTGCGCTGGCAATGCGCGGCAAATACAACAAGGTGTTGCCGTATTGGAAATTTAACCTGATGCAAGTGGCGTTGGTGTGCCTGACGGTGTTGGCATTGCCTGCATTGATTGGTGCGGTTGCCAATGGGTTGCTGGGTTTGCCGGATATGCAGATTGCCGGTAACGGTTCGTGGGCGCAGCAATTGCTGTGGTATCAGGATCGTTCCGCGCCAGTGTTGGTGCAACCAGTGGCGGTGAGCGTGCCGTTGTTGTTTTACCGCTTGCTGATGTTGGCTTGGGCATTGTGGCTGGCAGTCGCCTTATTGGGTTGGTTACGTTGGGGTTGGCAGGCATTGAATCACGGCGGTTTGTGGCAAGCCACGCCACCGCGTGCGCCGAAACCCTCTGCAACACCAACAACACCAGCGGTGGAGAAAGCGGTCAGTGCAGAGTGATGAAACTTGGATGCGCTACGCCTTAACGTTAGCCGCTAAAGCTGCTGCGCAAGGTGAAGTGCCGGTGGGCGCAGTGATTATTCGTGACGGGGTGGTGCTGGGTGAAGGTTGGAATCAGCCTATTACCTTGCACGACCCTTCGGCACACGCGGAAATGCTGGCAATGCGTGCGGCGGGTGTAGCGGCAGGGAATTACCGTTTGCCGGACACGACCTTGTACGTGACGTTAGAGCCTTGCCCTATGTGTGTGGGGGCGATGATTCATGCGCGGATTGCACGGGTGGTGTTTGGAGCTTTTGACCCGAAAACGGGGGCGGCGGGGAGTGCGTTTGATTTATTGACAGATCAGCGTCACAACCACCGGGTTAGTGTATCCGGTGGCGTGTTGAGCGAGGAATGCGCGGAAACCTTACGGGCTTTTTTCCGCGCACGCCGTCTGGCTTTAGCGACGAATACCCAGTAAACGTTCCCACCAAGTTAATGGACGTGGCGCAGGTGCTGGCGTAGGGCGCGGAGTCGGTACTGGCGTTGGTACTGGAACCGGAACCGGGGTAGGGCGCGGTGTTGGTACGGGAGCCGGTGTCGGAACCGGAGTAGGTACGGGTGTTGGAACCGGCGTAGGAGTCGGGGTCGGTGCGGGTATTGGTGTAACCGTTCCTGCCCGTGAGAACTTAATCATCTGCTCAACAATCGCTGCCAATGGCGAACCTTGCGCACTCGCTGCTGCTTTAGCAGATGCACGCCATGCTGCTGGCACAGCTTCCGCTTGCTTCCATGTGCCGGTTGCTTGAGTTTCGTAATTGGTTTGGGCGCGTGAGGTTTTGCCGGGTGTCCACAGGAAATCGGGGTGTCTGTTTTGATACCACTCGCCGCCGATAATGACTTTATTCGCATCCAACTCAAGATCGTAATAGTACGTGGCTTTTTGAATCGCATCGTGGCTAGGGTTGTCGTCAGTGCGTTGGCTGGGGCGGGTTTCAACCACGTAAGACACCACCATTTGCACCCCGATAACAAACTTGGTAGCAGGGCTACGGAAGGCGCGGAATTTGTCGTTAGTGAAATCACCAATCGCCACGGTTGCAGCGGCTAATGTCGCTTGAGCTGTGTTGGTTTTGGGATTGTAGTAACGGTATTCGTAAGCGTAAGTCGGTTGATTCCACACTTCGTAGTCAAACGTTACGTCCAGCACCATGCTGCGCCGTGACACCCCGATTTGGTTCACGACTGCCATGTGCCAAGTGCCGGGATTGGTGTCAAAGCATTGTGCAGACGTGGTGCGCCCGGTAACAGGGTCGCTGGTTGGGTCTTTGTCGTTACAACGCCCGCCAATGAACTTCGTGGAGCTGGCAGCATTTGCCCACAATAACGAACCCAATGCCTTAATGTCAGACGGGTAAAACGTAATCGGCACATTACTCGGTGTCTTCAAGGTAATCGCTTTGGTAGGGCGGCCTAGCATGTACGCCGCCGGAGCCCAGCCGTGACAAATCCCCATCCAGCTTTCAACTTCACCATTGGCATCGTAATAACGTTTGCCTTCTGCCCAGCCGTAACGGGTTAATGATTCACCCGCATCACCGACCAAGGCATCGTATTTTTCCGCCGGGGATAGTTGATTAATGCGTGCGGCACTGCCACTGGTGAGAATCGCGGCTGATGGCTTCGCGCGAATGTAATCTTGGTTCTTTTTCCAGTCTGCATCCGCTGGGAAGTTAGGATCGGCGTAACGCGCACCCAATACCCCTTTGTAAATGGCCCAATAATCATCCGACCAAGGGGATTCATCCAAACTGGCTTTCATTAATCCGGCAGCTTCGATGTCTTCAAGCTTTTTGTATTTGAAGGTATCAACCAGATTTTCAGCTTTATCATTGGCAGCAACAGCGGCACGGGTTGAAACCTCGCCGTTATCCAGCAGCATTTGCTGGCGTTGCTCGTCACGCGCATCAATGTAGGCTTGGCTGATGATTGCATCGTCTGAAAACAGCGTCGCACCTTGGGTGGGGTTGCCTGCTGCATCCTGCTTAGGGACTTGGCGATTCATGAACGTTATGGGGTCTTGGGTAAACGCTTTGAGATCGTCGTTGAGTTGTTGTTCTCTATCGTGGGACATACTGACTGCTCCTTGTCGATTGCGATAATGCTGCCATTAGATACGTTAGTGTTATGTGATTATGGTACTGAGTATAGACGCAATGGGCAGAGCTGGGATGAAAAGTGCGAATTAGTAGACAGGTGGTCGTCAATGCTCACCGTCATGACGAATCACATGCTCCCAACCGGCAACCCAATCAACCCCAACCTGTTGATTAATGCTGTAGTCAAAGTCCGGGTCATCTTCGTCGAAAAACTCATGCGCAATCACAGTTAAACCGTTTTCCAGCAAAATTTGCGAGTTCAGGGTTTGCCCGGTGTAATTGCGTTCAATCACTTTACCGGGGAAGCCTTGGCGGGCAATGCCATCGTTACGGCAATCAATGCGCAAATCTTCGGGGCGCAAAATCACATTAACCAACTCGCCGGTTTCAAAACGTTGATCCGCGCGAATCTCTTTTTCCACGCCATCAATCGTAGCAAGGTAATGGTAATCGCCGAGTTCGCGCACAATGGTGGCGGTAAACACATTGCTTTCGCCAATGAACCGCGCCACGAATAAATTACGCGGGGATTCGTAAATTTCGCGCGGTGTGCCGACTTGTTGCGCCTGCCCGTTGTGCATCACCATGACGCGATCCGACATTGACAAGGCTTCTTCTTGATCGTGGGTAACGTAGATAAACGTAATGCCCAATTTGCGTTGTAACTGCTTGAGTTCCATCTGCATTTGCTGACGCAGCTTATGATCGAGCGCACTCAGTGATTCGTCCAGCAACAGCACTTTCGGGCGGTTAACCATCGCTCTGGCAATGGCGACGCGCTGTTTTTGCCCGCCGGATAATTGATGCGGTTTACGGGTGGTAAACTCGGTTAATTGCACTGTGGTTAATGCTTCGGCAACACGCACCGCAATGTCTTGAGGGTTCACGCCTGCCATTTTCAAGCCAAACGCGACATTATCGAACACGCTCATGTGCGGAAACAGCGCGTAGCTTTGAAATACGGTGTTAACCGGGCGTTTTTCCGCAGGTACACCGCTTAATTCCACCCCATCCAGCAAAATATTGCCTTCATCGGGCTGTTCAAAGCCTGCAATCATCCGCAATACGGTAGTTTTACCGCAACCGGACGGCCCTAACAGCGTAAAAAATTCGCCGTGCTGAATCGTCAGGTTAAACCCGGACAGCACTTCTTGTGCGTCAAAACGTTTGGTAATGCCAGCAAGGGTGAGCAGCGGATTATTCACGAAAGTTTCACCGTTGAGAGAGTGGGTGCGGTGTCCCGCAAGCTGAAATGCAATCGTAACCCCATAGCGTTAATCACTTTCAGAATAGTGGAAAACTCAGGATTACCTTCACCCGATAACGCCTTGTAAAGACTCTCACGTGCCAACCCGGAATCACGTGCCAGTTGTGACATTCCACGGGCGCGGGCAATCACGCCCAACGCTTTGGCAATGAATTGCGGATCATCTCCCGCCTCTTCCATGCAAGCTTCCAGATAGTCCTGCATATCTTCATCGGTCTTTAAATAGGCAGCAGTATCGTAACGGCTGAATGTTGTACTCATGGATTTTCCCCCTTCCACAGATCGGCAACTACCTTTGCTCGTTGAATATCACGCTGTTGGGTGGACTTGTCACCACCACACAACAGCACTACCAATGCCTGCCCCCGTTGCATGAAATATAACCGATAACCGGGGCCATAATGAATGCGTGCCTCACTCATTCCTTCACCTATCGGTTCGGCATCACCAAAGTTTCCATCCGCCATGCGATCAAGCCGCGCATAAATACGCGCCCGCGCCTGTCGATCTTTCAGACCAAGCAGCCAATCTGAAAACACCTTACTTTGGATAATTTCTATCATTAAACCGTATCCTATGGTTAACACCACAAGCATAGCAAGTATTGAGCATAACGTGGTGGTTTTTGCTTAGAAGATTTCAGCGGATGGAGGAGGTAATGAACTTGCACTGGCGGCCCCAACAGGAATCGAACCTGTAGCTGCCCCTTAGGAGGGGGCCGTTTTATCCATTAAACTATGGAGCCAGCGTGCAGGTTGTGCATTCTATACGTTATCGGATGCAGCAGCAACGCGGTGTAACCCAAGGCGCGATGCGGGGATTTCAATACCGTCTTGGCGGAATGCTTTATCAATCGCCAGATTCAAGTCGCTGGTCACTCCAGTGCGTGCTTCGATATTCGTTACGAAACAGCGTAATTCAAATTTCAGTGAGTCCTCGCCGAACCCCCGGCATAGCACGTTGATGCGCATGGCTTCGTCGCTTTTTACGACGGTGGGGTGTGCGTCGGCGACGGCTTGTAAAATGTGCATGACCCGTTCTGAATCTGAGCCGTAAGCCACGCTGATGGGAATAATAATGCGCCCCACGTTGTCATTGAGCATCATATTGGTGACTTGCCCGGAAATAATTTCCGAATTCGGCACAATAATATCGGAATGATCAAACGCCTGAATGGTGGTTGAGCGAATGCTAATGTCGCGCACGTAGCCTTCAGCATTGCCGACTTTGATCCAATCGCCTTTGCGAATCGGGCGTTCAAACAATAAAATCAGGCCGGAAACAAAGTTATTCACGATGTTTTGTAAGCCAAAACCGATACCGACGGATAATGCCCCGGCGATAATCGCGAGGTTTTTGAATTCAATCCCAGCGACGGATAAGCCCAGTAAAATAGCCAGTAAAATCCCAATATAACCGGAAACCGTGGTAGCCGTTTCTTGTGCGCCACGGCTTAATCCGGTGCGTTGCAGCCAGTTTTCCGCGACGTGTGTTTTCAGTACATGGGTCATGCTGATCAGCAGCGCAATTACCAGCAAGCCGCCGATAATACGCAACGGTTCCAGTTTAAAACCGGCAATTTCAAAACCGCTATCCAGCCGGTTCAGCAACAGGGTGAGGTATTGCTCCGGCATTCCCCACAGGCGTAGCAGCAATAATACCGAAATGCCGGTAATGCTCAGTGCCAGCGTCAAACGCAACCACACCATACCCGGTACAAATTGGTTCGCTTTTAAGCCTAAATGCTGGCGAATGTGCTGTTGCCAAGGAGCGCGGCCTTCGTCAAGACCATCAAAGATTTCTTTGGGAATTTGTAACAACAGCCATGCCGTTAACAATACCACCAGCGATCCGGTTACGCCGCTGATTAACAGGTGCGCAAAATTGCGATAACCCAGCCATAAACTACCGATGGCAACGAGCAAGGCCACCACCGCCAGCAAATACAAACGGGTGTAGCGCAAAAAAGCCAAACGCCCCGATAACAGCCACAACACCCGAATCAAGCCTAATGCCAGCAGCGTCCCGCCAACAATGTGCGCTAAACCCAATAAATCATTGTCAGGCAGTGGCGGTATACCCAGCGGATGCAGTTGGAATGCGATCAGCACGCAAGCCAGCGACAGCAAATACGGCATAAACTGTTGCCCGTATCGCCAAGTCTGTCCCAGCGTCGGGCTGGTGGTAGTTAATGCAAGCTGGCGAGCCTGATGCGTATTCCGCGCCCGTTTGCGCCAAAACAGCCCCAGCACCAAGCCACCCACACCGTAAAGCAGCGCGATGGGCAAGTGAAGCCAAGCAATTTCCGGCTGCCACAAGGTATTCGCGGTATTGATAATATCCAGCTTCCACACTTCCGGCTGTAACAACGCTTCTAAGTGACTCAGTATTGAATGCGTTGGGGTCAGCAGTTGATCGTGTAACAGGGTTTGGCGTGATTTACTGATTTCTTCCAGCAAGGTATTGATGCGCAAACTAAATAAACGGCATTGCGACAATACTTTTTCCGCAGCTTGGCGGCTTTGTTCCAATTCTTTGCGCTTATTTTTAATGTCGGGTAAATCGTCACTGCTGGCAGCACCGAGGCTCTCAATCGCTTGCTGGGCTTGGGTTTGATTTTGGGTGTAATCGCTTAAACAGGTTTGCGCTTGTTGCGCTAAATGGGTGCTGGCGGTTGCCAATTGCTCTAGTTGCGTTACGTCATCTTTGTTTTGCGCAAATGTTTGTTCAGCCGCGTCTACTTGCCGCCGTAAATCGTCCAGTAATGCATTTGCCGTCAAGGTATCCGCCGCGTATCCCGGCAATGCGCACATCAACCAGAGGATAAACCCAAGTAAGTAATGATGAAAATAGTCCCGCATAATGTCCGCTTGATTGCTTTATTCCAATTAAAGGATAACATCGCAGGCCAATGAATTGGGATAAACTTGGCATCATGTGTGATTTTCAGCGGATAAAAGTAGGGGTCAGCGCGTGCCTGATTGGGCAGGAAGTGCGTTATGACGGCAGCCACAAGCGTGACGGTTATATCACGGGAACCTTGGGTCAATACTTCGACTTTTTGCCCTTATGCCCGGAAGTCGGTGCAGGGTTGGGGATGCCGCGCCCGACGATTCGTTTAATCCGCCGCGATAGTCAAATACGGGCGGTCAATGTTAAAGATGCCAGCGTCGATCACACCCAAGCCTTAGCCCATTATCTGGATAAAGTAGTGGCGCAAGTCAGCGAGGTTTGCGGTTATATCCTCAAAAAAAGCTCACCCAGTTGCGGGATGGAACGTGTCAAAGTTTACGATCCGCTAAAACCCAACTTACCCCCGGAACGTGATGGCGTAGGCTTGTTTGCACAGGCATTGCGGGCGCGTTTCCCGCTGTTACCGATGGAAGAAGAAGGGCGGTTGTGTGACCCGGTATTGCGTGAAAATTTCATCGGGCGGGTATTTGTTTATCACCGCTGGCGCGATTTGCTGGCAACGGGATTAACGCCTGCATCACTGGTCGATTTCCATGCGGATCACAAATACATGCTGATGGCGCACGATCAAGACATTGCGCGTCAATTAGGGCAAAAAGTGGCGCAAGCCGGTGCGGTCACGGATTTAGCAGCATTGGGTGAGGAATACATTATCTTGCTGATGGCGGCGTTATCCAAACGGGTGACACGCGGTCGTCATGCGAATGTGTTAATGCACCTAATGGGTTATTTGAAACCGCACATTGACGCGCTGGATCGTGAAGAATTACTCGACACCATTCACCAATACCGCCAAGGCTATGTGCCGCTGGTAGTGCCGGTGACATTATTGAAACACCATTTTCGGCGGCATCCGCAGCCTTATATCGGGCGGCAACACTACCTTAGCCCGCATCCGGGTGAGTTGATGCTGCGTAACCAGTTGTAGGTCGGGGCGTTGTTGTGCCATTCTCTTGCCTTTGTGTTGTCATGTAGAGCTTGTGGGTAATGAATAGTCTGGAATGGCGGGTAACAGCATCGTTAGCGGCGATTTACGCAGTGCGAATGCTGGGTCTGTTCATGATTTTGCCGGTATTTGCTTTGTATGCCGAAACCTTACCGGATTCGACCCCTTGGTTAGCGGGTTTAGCCATTGGGATTTACGGCCTGACGCAGGCCATCTTTCAAATTCCACTGGGGATTTTATCCGATAAAATCGGGCGTAAGCCGGTGATTATTGGCGGCTTGCTGGTGTTCGCATTGGGAAGTGCGGTGGCTGCTTTAGCACATAGTATGTGGGTAATCGTGCTGGGGCGGGCGATTCAGGGTATGGGCGCGGTAGCTGCACCGACGATGGCTTTAGCGGCGGATTTGATTCGTGAAGAGCACCGGGTGCGCACCATGGGAATTATCGGTTTAACTATCGGTGTCTCTTTCATGCTGGGGATGATTATCGGCCCCTTGGTGAATCAATTTGGCGGCGTGCCAAGCATTTTTTGGCTAACCTTATTATTAGCATTGAGTGGAATTGCACTGGTGGTATTCGCGATTCCTAACCCTGCCCGCACCTTGCAACACCGCGATGCCGGGATTATGAAAGATTATTTGGGTAAGGCTCTTGCGAATGTCGCGTTGCTGCGCATGAACGTGGGGGTGTTTATCCTGCATTTGGTGATGACCGCGAACTTTCTGGTATTGCCGACGATTTTTGAACAGGAGTTGGGCTTACCCAGCAGCGAACACTGGAAAGTCTATTTGCCGGTGTTTTTGGGGTCGTTTTTACTGTCGATTCCATTGATTATTATGGCGGAAAAGCAACATAAAATCCGCCCGTTACTGTTGATGGCAACCGTGTTGTTGATTGTGGCGGAACTAGCAATGGCAGCGGGACACGCCAACGCTACCTGGTTATTTGTGGCGTTTTTACTATTCTTTATTGGTTTCAACTTTCTGGAAGCGGTGCAGCCTTCGTTAGTGGCGAAGTATTCGGCGGTGAATACCAAGGGAACCGCGATGGGTATCTTTAGTAGCTCACAATTTCTGGGTATTTTTGCCGGTGGCTCACTCGGTGGTATGGTGAACCATGAGTGGGGTGTCACGGGTGTGTTTGTGTTGAGCGCGGCGATTGCGGCGGTGTGGTTGCTGGTGGCATTGAAATTACCTCCGCCGACTTTTTATACCAGCCGTATTGTGAAGCTCGACCCGTTGTTGTTTTCAGATAAACAACGCTTGCACGATGCGTTGCTGGCAGTTCCGGGGGTTAAAGAGGTAGCGGTGGCAGCGGATGAGTGCGTCGCTTATCTGAAAGTTGATAAGGCCAGTCTGGATCAATCCGCACTGGATGCATTCTCAAGCCCATCAGCGTAAAATCGCCGAACATTTTAGAGCAAGGATAAAACATGGCACGTGGTATCAATAAGGTTATTTTGGTTGGCACGGTGGGTAGAGACCCCGAAATGAAGTACACACCCAGCGGTGATGCGATTGCAAACATCAGTATAGCCACTAGTGAGTCATGGAAAGACAAAAATACTGGTGAGAAAAAAGAAGTCACCGAATGGCATCGCGTGGTTTTTTACCGTCAGTTAGCAGATATTGTTGGCAAATACGTGCGTAAAGGCCAACAAGTGTATATCGAGGGCAGTTTGAAAACGCGCTCTTGGGAAAAAGACGGTCAAAAGCATTATGCAACTGATATTGTTGCCAGCGAAATGCAAATGTTAGGTAGTCGTCAAGGTAGCGGTATGGGCGCGGGCAGTTACGACGAAGCTCCACGCAGCAGCAATAGTGGCGGTGGTTACGGTAGCGCACCTGCTGCACAACAGTCAGCGGCTCCGCAAAGCAGCCATAATGACCGTGGTTTTGAAGATTTTGATGATGATATTCCGTTTTAAAAAACACCTAAGTCAAGGTGCGGCGTAATTTCGCGGCCTTGTGCGCATCGCTTTGGTGATAGTGAGTTTGAGTAAGGAGAGGGTATGTCGAACATTAAAGGCAAAGGGCATTGCCAATCGTGCCAGATACGGCATTTGAGTATTTTTGCCCAATTGCCGATAGACCGACTGGTGGAAATCCAAGTATTTCAGCCATCGGTCGTGGTGTATGCCCCCGATGAAACGGTTTATCACCAAGGCGATAGTGCCTTAAATGCATTTACCCTGCGTAAGGGTTTAATTAAATTAACCAAGACCTTACCTAACGGACGTACCCAGATTGTCAGGGTGTTACGCACCGGTGATTTGTTCGGTTTTGATGGTTTTGCCAACGAACCCTACAACCACACCGCAACTCCTTTAAGTGAAATTGAAGTGTGTCGCCTGCCTTTGGGCGAACTCATGGAGCTGAAAAAGCAGAACCCTGAAATTGAAAACACCATGATGCGCCGCTGGATTCAGCACTTACGTGAAGCCGAAGACATGATGCTGGAATTAGGCGCGAAAAAAGCTCCCGAACGTTTGGCCTCGTTTTTAATTCGCTGGTGCGAAGGCACGGGCGGCAGTTGGGTAGTTTTACCTTTGTCACGCGGTGAAATCGGCGAGTTATTGGGCTTAACGATTGAAACCGTCAGTCGCTTTTTGTCGGATTGGAAACGCCAAGGTTTCCTCAATGAGCAGCGTGGTAGCATTCAAATACAAGATGTCGATGGCCTGCGCAAAATGGCGTGTGCCAGCGGTAATTGTTGAGTCACCTGGGTTATGCTGGCTGAAGCTAACCTCAATCTTTACATCACTTCAGCGCACCCGTGCCCGTATTTAACGGGTCAGCAAGCCATCAATTTATTGGTCGACCCGTGCTATCGGATGAATCCGGCGTTGTATGCGCGTTTGCTCGATAGCGGTTTTCGGCGTAGTGGTGACGATGTTTACCGCCCACATTGCCAAGCCTGCCAAGCGTGTGTGTCAACCCGCATTACGGTGGCTGATTTCGTACCGAACCGTTCCCAGCAGCGTAATTGGCAACATAATCATGATATTACGGTGCACATCAATCGCGGTGAAGGTTTTAAACCGGCTTACGACACGCTTTATCGCCACTATATTAATCACCGGCATTACGGTGGTGGGATGGACGCGGATAGCACCGAAACCTTTGCCAGTTTTCTGTTGAGCCGTTGGTGTACCACCATGCTGGTGGAGTTTTATGCGGAAGAACAGTTATTGGCGGTGGCAGCCGTCGATGAATTGTCGAGCGGTTTATCATCGGTTTACACGTTTTTTGACCCGCAAGTGAGTCAAAAGCGCGGTTTAGGCACTTATGCGGTATTGTGGCAAATCGCTTTTGCACAGACGCAAGGCTTGCCTTATGTTTACCCCGGTTACTGGATTGAAGCGTCCCCGAAGATGCGTTACAAAACCCAGTTTCAACCTATCGAGGGTTTAATTAATGGGCAGTGGCAGGCATTAAAAAAATAGACAGGTCGTCTGGAAGTTAATGGCTTTGGCGGATTTTCGTGCTATGTTTCGGTAAAACCTGTCACCCTAGCGCGAGAACAATAATGCTTAAAACGTTTACGCTGCACACTATTTCGCACCAACAACAAACTGCTGAAAATGGCCTGATTACATGGGAAATGCTTGACGAGCAAAGCAAATTACGTCAGGTAAAAGGCATTACCTCACTGAGTCAGCAAGGTTTTATCAAGAACGTACAGTCGGTACATCGCCGCGAAATGCCTTTAGTCGAAATCCTCTCGCAACGCGGGGAAGGCGATACTTTTAGCATCGACTTTTCGCTATTCAATCAAACGTTCGACTATCAGCCACGCGACGTATTTCCGCCTAGCATCCCGCCCGCTGGCAATCGCCTGAAAAACGGGCTAAAGATGCTGTTTCAACTGCCGTTTCGGCGTTAGTGGCGGAAGTGGCGCATACCCGTAAACACCATTGCCATGCCGTGTTCGTTCGCCGCCGCAATGACTTCTTCATCGCGCATGGAACCACCCGGTTGAATCACCGCTTTGATACCTGCGGCGGCGGCACTGTCGATACCATCGCGGAACGGGAAGAATGCATCTGATGCCATCACGGAACCCGGCACAACTAAACCAGCGTGTTCGGCTTTGATGGCGGCGATGCGTGCTGAATTGATACGGCTCATTTGACCCGCGCCCACACCAATCGTCATATTGCCGCTGGCGTAGACAATCGCGTTGGATTTAACGAATTTGGCAACCTTCCAGGCAAATTGCAGGTCGAGCAACTCGGCATCCGTTGGTTGGCGCGTAGACACGACTTTCAGCTCATCCAGCAACGCGATGTCAGCCGTTTGCACCAGCAAGCCACCGTTAACCCGTTTGAAGTCGAGACGATTAGCCACTTCTGAACCCCATTGATCCACGGTCAACAAGCGCACGTTTTTCTTGGCAGCGACCACCGCAACAGCTTCAGGCGAAACCCCCGGTGCGATAATCACTTCTACAAACTGACGATCCACGATCACTTTTGCGGTTTCGCCGTCTAGCGGTTGGTTGAATGCAATAATGCCGCCGAAGGCGGATTCAGGGTCAGTGCTGTAAGCGCGGTTGTAGGCTTCCAGCAAATTCGCGCCGATGGCAACGCCGCACGGGTTAGCGTGCTTGACGATAACGCAAGCCGGTGCGCCGTCGAATTGCTTGACGCATTCGAGTGCGGCATCGGTGTCGGCGATATTATTGTAAGACAATTCCTTGCCTTGAATCTGGACGGCGGTAGCAATGCTGCCTTGCGGGGCGTTGTATTCCGCGTAAAACGCGCCAGCTTGATGGCTGTTTTCACCGTAACGGCAATCTTGTTTCTTCTCGACTTGCAGGCTGAAAGTGCGTGGGAAAGTCGCGGGTGCTGCATGGCTGGCTTCGCCGACCCGTGCGCCGAAATAGTTGGCAATCATGCCGTCGTAACGTGCGGTGTGTTCAAACGCCTTAATCGCCAAATCAAAACGGGTAGCAGGGGTGATGCAACCTGCGCTGGCTTCCATTTCCGCCTGAATACGCGCGTAATCGCCGGGTTCAGTCACGATAGTCACGTGCGCGTGGTTTTTGGCACTGGCGCGAACCATCGTGGGGCCGCCGATGTCGATATTTTCAACCGCGTCTTCAAAGCTGCAACCGGGCTTGGAAACGGTGGCTTCAAACGGATAAAGGTTAACCACGATCAGGTCGATACGCCCGATGTTATGTTCTGCCATGACCGCATCATCTTGTCCGCGACGTGCCAAAATGCCGCCGTGAATTTTCGGGTGCAGGGTTTTCACGCGCCCATCCATCATTTCCGGGAAGCCGGTGTAGTCGGAGACTTCGGTGACGGGTACGCCATTATCCGCCAGCAGCTTGGCAGTGCCGCCCGTGGACAGTAAATGCACGCCTTGGCTGTGCAGGAAACGGGCAAATTCGAGTACGCCCGATTTGTCAGAAACGCTTAACAGAGCGCGGGTGACGGGCAGGTTAGAGGCGGTTGTCATTACAGTTTTTCCTTCACAAAATGGATAATGTCAGCAACGGGGATTTTCACTGCATCGCCACCGCTACGTGCTTTGTATTCAATTTCACCGGCTTGCAAGCCGCGCTCGGAGATAATCAGGCGGTGCGGAATGCCCAGCAATTCATGGTCGGCAAACATTGCACCGGGGCGTAATGCACGATCATCCAGCAATACATCCACGCCTGCTGCTTGCAATTGCGCGTAAAGTTCTTCCGCTTTCGCTGCCACATCCGGCGATTTCTGCATATTCAGCGGCGCAATCACCACGGTGAAAGGCGCAATCGCCGCAGGCCAACGAATGCCAAATTCGTCGTTATTTTGCTCAATCGCCGACGCAACCACGCGGGAAACGCCGATGCCGTAGCAACCCATGGTCATCACTTGCGCCCGACCGCTTTCATCCAGCACCGTGGCGTTGAGTTTTGACGAATAGGTTTTGCCCAACTGGAAGATGTGACCGACTTCAATACCGCGCACGATAGACAGCGTGCCGCAACCATCGGGGCTGGGGTCGCCTTCGATTACGTTACGCAAATCAGCAACTTGCGGCAGCGCGACATCGCGTTCCCAGTTGATGCCGAAAAAGTGTTTGCCGTCGACATTCGCGCCTGCGCCGAAGTCGGACATATTCGCTACAGTACGGTCAGCGATGACCGGAATTTTTAAACCGACCGGGCCTAAAGAACCGGGGCTTGCACCGATGAGTGGGCGAATTTCATCTTCGCGGGCAAAGCGCAACGGCACAGCAACGCCGGGGATTTTTTCCGCTTTGATTTCATTTAAGGTGTGATCGCCACGTACCAACAGTGCGACGAAATCGTATTCTGCGTCTTCGGCGGCTGCCACGATCAGGGTTTTGACGGTTTTTTCAATCGCCATGCCAAATTGTTCCACCAATTCTTCGATGGTTTTGGCGTTTGGCGTGTCGACTTCGCGCATCGTTTCAGTGGGCGCGGCGCGTTCGGCAATCAGGCAAACCGCTTCTGCCAACTCGATATTAGCGGCGTAGTTGCTGCCACTGGCGAACGCAATTGCGTCTTCACCGGAATCGGCCAACACGTGGAACTCGTGCGAAGCGTTGCCCCCAATCGAGCCAGTATCGGCTTGTACCGGGCGGAAATCCAAGCCCAAACGCTGGAAGATGCGCGAATACGCCGCAAACATGGTGTCGTAGGTTTCTTGCAACGATTCCTGGGTGGCGTGGAAGGAGTAGGCATCCTTCATCAAGAATTCACGCGCACGCATCACCCCGAAACGCGGACGCACTTCGTCACGGAATTTGGTTTGAATCTGGTAGAAATTGATCGGCAACTGTTTGTAGCTGCTCAATTCCTTGCGGGCGTAATCGGTAATGATTTCTTCGTGGGTCGGGCCGTAGCAGAAATCGCGCTGGTGACGGTCACGAATGCGCAGTAATTCCGCACCGTACTTTTCCCAACGCCCGGATTCTTGCCACAACTCGGCAGGTTGCACCGACGGCATTAGCACTTCGATAGCACCCGCATTGTTCATTTCTTCACGCACAATGGCTTCGACCTTGCGCAGCACGCGCAAGCCATACGGCATCCATGTATACAAACCGGATGCAAGGCGGCGGATCATGCCAGCACGCAGCATTAACTGGTGGCTGACAACTTCAGCGTCTGCGGGTGTTTCACGCAGGGTGGTAATAGGAAATCGGGAAACTCGCATGGTTGTATCTTAAGTCTGAAGTAAGAAAGCGGTGATTATAGGATTCACAGCGCGTTTGCGAAACCTTTTTGGCATCACAGTGCGCTTGACCATTATTTATTCCACTTCAACGACCAGCTTGGTGTACTCATGGTGTGATAGCGGGGTTTGCCACGATACTTGGCTTTTAAGAAAATCACTTAACAACGCTGTTCACTCTTGGTAAACGCCCATTATCTATATATAATTAGGTTGTTATATATAGGAGTGTGCCACATGCAAGCCGGACTCGCCGAAATCCAGAAAAACATCGCCATTCTCACCACGCTCACCGAGCCGTTGCAGATCGTGGATAAATGCCGTAAGCAAATCATTGCCACAGTTTACCCGCGTCTTGCTGCTCATAACGCCCAACGGCTGGCTGGCAAATACCGCCAGCGTATCCCAACCGCTTTACGTGCCGTCTCGTTTGAAGAAGTCCGGGAGGCTGCCCTGTTAGCTGCGATGAAGGAAAAATATGACGTTGCTAATTGATACCAATATCATCATTCGCTACCTCGTGGGCGACCATGCGGAATTGCTGGCAAAATCCACCGAACTGTTTGCACGGGTTGAACGCGGTGAGCAAGACATTATCATTCTTGATAGCGTAGTGATGGAGGCATTTTTTGTCCTGACTAAATTCTACCAACTGCCCAAGGCGGAAGTGATCGACGACCTCAAGACCATCCTCGCCTTCGCAGGAGTGATCAATGACGACAAGTTCCAGATCATCGAAACGTTGAACCTCGTCCTCTACAAGAACATCGACTTTGTGGATGCGCTATTGTGCGTGAAGAGCAAACTATACGGACTGGAACTGTTCAGTTTCGATGACCGTTTGAACAAACGTTGTTCGTGACATGATCACCCCATCGAGATTCGCATGATTTGTTAATGCCCCGGCTTGCAAATCGCCTTATTGAGAACCGCACGGCTGGTTAAGGTAATCAGCAGCACCACCAACACGGTCAGTAACGCCAGCAAACCAGTCGCGATCCACTGATACGCAACCACTTGTGATTTTTCATACATCACAAAGCTCGCAATCGTAATCGCCGCCGTCGGGAACGAATACGCCCACCAAGGCAACCCAAATTTCAACTTCGCAAACCGCCCGAATTGGCTCAGTAACAACAGTGTCAGGAACAGCCCAAAGAAATACAGCACCCGCGCAAACGCATCCAACTCATTTTCCAGCCGCATATAAGCAATAAAACCCACCGCTGGTGGCGCAATTAAAATAAACAAAGTCGGCAGCAAAAACGCATCAATTGCCTGATGAAAGATCATGCGGTTAAACACCAAGGTCATTAAAATCAGCCAGAAAAACATGCCGATGCTAAAGAAAAACCACGACACATCCACAAATCCAAGCGGTACACCCGCCACTGGCACAAGCACATTCCCCACCGCTGGAATGAACCATGCTGGGTTAATGTGCTGAATCTGGAAATGTTCGTGGTGCATCCATTTATTCACCACATACAGGGTAAATAACAGATGCAGCAACGCTCCTGTCGCCCAGATAGGCAGTACGAAACTGACGTTCATTCCCTGTAATGCGGTCGCAATCAGTAACAAACTGATCGAAATTGTCGGAAAAAAACTCAGTTTGACCGGATGCGCTAACTCCTGCGCCACGCTTTGCGGATGCCGCCAAAGTTTACTGAGGTAAATCACCAGCATCAGGCTGAATACCCCGACCGTCAGGCCAACCAGCCAAGGGGTAATTCCCAGATCAAGCTGAAATACATGCTGGGCTTTTTCCCACGCAATCGTCAGACCCGACAAGCCCATTACCACCGAAAAGAAGGAGATCGGGAAAAAGGCTAAACGCCCGTGTGGTGTAGGAGTGTGTTCCATCATGCCAATCCTCAGTCGTTGATGACCAATGCTTTTTTTGTTGCATCATTTGTTTCATGGGTGTTCCCTCTGAAAAGTCAGAGAGCTAAAAGTAGGGGCGATTCTAGCGGTTGGTGGCTGGTTTGGCATTGAAAAATAGCAAACTAAAGCACTAAGGTATTGCACCGCTTATCGCCGCGCGGCAATCGGGGTTCTCATGATGTAAGTCAATAAATACTCAACAAAATCTTGCGATTTAGCAAGGTTGATTGGTGTCCTGCGCTTCAGACTAAGCCTTAATAAATAGATGTCAATGAACATCGTTGTATCGCGCTAGTAGGAGTCAAACGTGCAGGAATCAAATCAATCCGGCAAGGCATCGCGCCGCGCCTTTCTCAAAAGCATGATGGGAACAGCCGTCGTTTCAACGGCTGCGTTAAGCCTTGATGCGCAAGCGCGTATCCATGCCCCCCACGAGTTGGAAACCCTCAAGGATTACGAAGAACACTGGGGGTTTTGTGACATGTGTTACTGGCGATGTGGCTTGAAAGTCCGCAGCCGTGACGGCAAAGCTTTCAAAATCGACGGCAACCCCGAACACCCGCTCAATCGTGGGGTGGTGTGTGGCAAGGGTAATTCCGGCATTCAGGTGGCGTTTGCGCCCAACCGTTTGAAGCAGCCAATGGAACGTACCGGCGCACGCGGCGACAATAAATGGCGACCGATGCCGTGGGATGAAGCACTCGACAAAGTAGCGCACGAACTCAATAAGGTGAAGGAAAAATACGGCCCGCAAGCATTGGTAATGATTGGTCACGGTACGTGGGAAAAGCCCTATCACCGCCTTGCCCACGCTTTCGGTACACCTAACACCACCAGCCCGGTGTTCGGTTTGTGCTGCGGGCCACGCGGCGTTTCCAATACGCTGATTGCGGGCAAAAACCTGACCGGCAACGAAACCATCGACTTGGAAAACTGCAAATACTTCCTGATGATGGGGCGAAACATTACCGAATCCTTGCACAACGGCGAAACCCTCGGCTGGATTGACGGGGTGGCTAATGGCGCGAAAGTGACTTATGTGGATCCGCGTTACACCATCACGGCCTCCAAAGCCGATGAGTGGCTGTCGATTCGCCCATTGACTGACCATGCCTTTCTGCTGGCACTGATCCATGTGGTGATTAAAGGTGGTCTGTACGACAAGCAATTTGTCGCCGAATACGTCACCGGCTTGGATGAACTGACTGCCAAGGTCGAAAAATATACCCCCGAATGGCAGGAAGAAATCACTACAGTTCCTGCCGAAACGGTGCGCCGCATTGCGCTCGAAATGGCGCAGAAAGCACCTGCCGTTTTTGTTTACAGCCCGCGCCGTTTAACCCGTACTTCCAATGATCTTGGCACGGGGATGAGCATTTCGATCCTCAACTCGTTGTTTGGGGTATGGGATCGCAAAGGCGGTATTTTCACCCCGCAAACCATCAAAGTGCCTGAGATTGATTTGCCGGAATTCCCGCACGCGCATGTCAGCCGTGAAGAAGGGCATGGCGATTTTGATTTTGCCCACAACCCGTTTGCGGTTGACGTTGAAGGCAAAATACAGCGTGCCGATGGTGCAGGCGTGCCGGGGCGTTGGCCGCTGGCTAACCCGCAATACGGTTTGACCAATGAAATGTGGAAGGCAATGGCGGAGCAAGACCCTTACCCGCTGAAAGCCTTGCTGACGGCTGGCGGCAATGGTTTTACCAATAGCACCGACTATGACACGGTGCGCAAAGCCTTGCTGAACATGGATTTTTACGTCGCCGCAGACGTGAGTCCCAATGAAATGAATAGCTATGCCGATATTATCCTGCCCGAAGCCAGCTATTTGGAGCGGTATGACGACTTGCAGATCGGTGGCGCACGCGAAGGTTTCATTGCCTTGCGTGAACCGGCGATGCAACCGCTGCACGATACCAAAGGCTCGTGGGATATTTGCAAAGCTTTGTCGCAACGCTTGGGGCTGGAGGCGTATTTTCCGCACGATTCGGTGGCGGATATGCTGGATGACCGCTTGAAAAAAGCCGGTTATTCACTCGCGGAACTGAAGGAAAAAGGCATTATTAAAAAGCCCGCCGATGATGCGATTAACTTCCCGCGCGAAATGGGCGGTAAGTCGGTTTTCCCGACCCCCAGCGGCAAGATCGAGCTGATTCCCAGCCAGTTACAAGCGTTAGGGATGGAGGATGCGATTGAGTGGGCAGAGCAGCCTCGCCCCAAAGACGGTGAATTCCACTTCACCTTTGGGCGGGTGGGTTTCCATACCCATGCGCGGACTCAGGACAATATCTGGTTGAACTATTTCATGCCGGAAAACTTGCTGTGGATACACCCCGACGCTGCCGCCAAACTCGGCATTAGCGATGGCGAGACGGTGGAGGTCAAGGATCCCAAAGGGCGTGGTGGCAAGATTGCTGCCAAAGTCACGCCGCGTATCCGCCCGGATACGGTGTTCACGGTACACGGTTTTGGGCATTGGGATACGCGCATGACCACGGCGGTTGGCAAAGGCTTGTCGGATTCGTTGCTGGGATCGGATAACCGTGAAAAACACATTGGCAGTATTTCGATGGGTATGAACATGGTCACTGTGACTAAAGTCTGAGGAGGCGAATAACATGGTTGCAAAATACGTGATGTTGGCGGATACCACCCGCTGCATTAACTGCAAGGCGTGCGAAGTCGCTTGCCGTGCGGAATGGGATACCCCGCTGGGTTACTCGCGTGACTGGGTGAAGGAAGTCGAATACGTCAATGCCAAGGGGTTGCCGGAAGTGCAATTATTCCCCGGTCGTTGCCAGCATTGCGACGACCCGCCGTGCGTGGAGGTTTGCCCCTCCGGTGCGTCTTGGAAGCGTGAGGACGGCATTGTGCTGGTCGATCATGCCATTTGTTCCGGGTGCGAATTGTGCGTTCCGGCTTGTCCGTATGAAGCGCGGTGGCTGAATCCGGTGACGAATACCATTAGCAAATGCACGTTCTGCCAGCCGCGCATCGACAAGGGCTTGCAGCCTGCGTGCGTGGATACGTGTGTGGGGCGTGCGCTGATTTTTGGTGATGCCAATGACCCGAATTCTGAAGTTTCCCAATTGCTGAAAGCCAAAGAATGGCAAAAACTGGTGACGGATGAGGTCAATATCGGCCCCAACCATTATTACTACACGGCGGGCAAAGCGATTCCTGACACGGTGATGCCGAAGCTGAATGAGCGGCATTTGTCCGGCAAGCTGATGGAAAACATCGTTAACCCGCTGGGGACACTGGGTATCGGCGGGATGATGGCGGTATTCCTCGGTGCAGGTATTAAAAAATTGATCGACCGTCGCCAAGACGTGAGTAACAAGGAGGGCAGCCATGAGCAGCATTAAACCCACCATTAAGGTACGCACCAAGGATGTGATTGCAATCCACTGGTTCAACGCTTTTTTCTGGCTGACGCTGGTATTGACTGGCTTTGGCATTATTTCCGGCGATTTTGTGCGCCTTGCTCCGGCATTCTGGCCGACATTCCTGCAAAACGTGCTGGGGGGCAATGCCAATCTGGTGCTGCTGCACGGCATCGGTGGCATGGTGTGGGCAGGCGTGATTGGCGTGTACGCGCTGTTGAATGCCAAGCGGGTGGTGTTGCCGTTTCTGAAAAATGTGCTGGTGTTAACGCCTAAGGCAGCTATCGCGGATGTGAGTTCGATGGTGATCACGCTGGCGCATTTATTTGGCTTGCTGAAACACAAAAGCGTGCCACCGCAAGGGCGTTACAACGGGGCGCAACGTTTGCTGGGGACGATGATTATTGCGTGTTCGCTGGCGATTGCGGTGACGGGGATGTATTTGTTCCTCAGCCCCATGCTTCTGGATTTTGCTGCATCAGCGGGGGTCTTGGGGGGCGTGTTCCGCTGGGCGTTGGTGATTCATTTGGCAGCGGTGTTGCTGGTATTGTTGGGCTTGGTGGCACATATCTATTTCGCGGTGGTGGAAGAGCCGGAATCGCTGGAAACCATGAAGTCGGGCGAGGCGGAAGTTGCGTTTATCAAGCACCATAATCCCTTGTGGTATGCGGAGTTGGAGCGCGAGGGGAAGGTTTGAAAGCACTACTATTGTCTGGCTATCGACGGTAGCCAGACGGTTGGGGTCAGATGGGTTTAAAGCTGTTTGACCACATCCAACATCGCTTGCGCGTGCCCGTTCGGGTCAACCTGGTACAGTGTTTCCACCAGCATTCCCTGTTTGTCGATGACGAAGGTGGAACGCACAATGCCCATTTTTTTCACGCCGTTCTTCTCCTTTTCTTGCCACACGCCATAAGCCGCGCAGACTTCGCCGGAGGTATCCGCCAGCAGTTCCACTTTCAGCCCGAATTTGTCGATGAAGGCTTGATGGCTGCCGCAATCATCCTTGCTGACCCCGATCACGACGGCATTATGCGCGGCAAATTCGGCTGCCAGTGCGGTGAATTCGTTCGCTTCAATGGTGCAGCCGGGGGTATCGTCTTTGGGGTAAAAGTACAGCACGACGTGTTGTTTGCCTGCGAAATCTGTTAAGGAGACGGTTTCACCGTGTTGGTTGGGGGAGCTGAAACTAGGGGCGGGGTGATTTGCCTGTAACATCAAATGTCTCCGAGTGTGGAAAAGCGTGAGTTATTTTGTTTTCTACGTGAATGACCGTGCTAATACGAATAACCCTACTCTTATATACTGATGCTTGTTTACCTTGCATAAAAAACCCGCCAACGGGTGGCGGGTTTTTGGGGGACAGGTTTAAGGCTGTTCAGTCATTACAGGGCTTTCTTGCAGAAATACCAGTCAGTACATTCGTAGCCTTCACTCATACGCGCTTCCGCAGCATCCACATCTTGGGGCGGTGGCACGATTACTTTGTCACCCGGCTGCCAGCCTTCCGGCGTGGCAACTTTGTGGGTGTCAGAAGTTTGCAGTGCTGCAACCAGACGTAAAAATTCATCAATGGAACGCCCGTTAGTCATGGGGTAGTACACCATTGCCCGCAGGATACCGTTCGGGTCGATGATGAAAGTGGCACGTACCGCTGAGGTATCCGCCGCACCAGGGTGAATCATGCCGTAAGCTTTCGCCACGTTCATGCTCAGGTCTTCGATGATCGGGAAGTTGATCTCAACGCCGAATTTTTCCTTGATGTTACGCACCCACGCAACGTGGCTGTAGTAACTGTCAATCGACAGGCCGAGCAGCTCGCAATTCAGAGCCTGGAATTCCGCATGACGCTTGGCAAACGCGGTGAATTCAGTGGTGCAAACCGGGGTGAAGTCTGCCGGATGCGAGAACAGTACCAGCCATTTGCCTTTGTAATCGTCCAGTTTCTTTACGCCGTGGGTAGTACGGGCTTCAAAAGCAGGTGCGGCTTCGTTGAGGCGTGGCATTGAGTACGTTGTGTTTTCCATAGTGCTAATCCTTGAGAATATTGTTTGGTTCAGGTGGTTTGAAAAGAGAAGTGCTGTTTAGCAGCGGCTTCTCACTTGTTGATAAGCATATTATGGAATACTGATTGATAAGTAAAACAGAATAAATAGCATGTTTCGATCGGTAAATGCGATTGGTTTTAGAGGGCAGTTTGCAAAACAAAACCGTGGCACTGCAAAAACGCCAGTAATTCCGGCGCATGAGCTTCGATTTTCTCAACAGAAGCGTGGCCTGCGTCGGGAATCTCCAACAGCGTCAGCTTCGCTTGCGGGCAATGGCTGACGATGGCGTGTGCATCGGCAAGTGGCACAACTTGATCATCCACACCATGCACCAGCAGGATCGGGCACGCAATGTGGCAAACGCTATTCAAAGGTGCAATCGCCGCAAAGCGATGCCCGATCACCCATTGAACGTAGCGGTTGACCCCACGAATCAGCAAGAGCGGCAGGTGCAGTTGTTGCAGGTAACGGCGCATCACCCATTCCGGGTGCGCAAAAGCCGACACGCTAATCACGGCGGCGAGATCGTGGCGGCGCGAGGCTTCGAGTAACACCGCACCCGCGCCTACCGAATGTCCCAGCACGGCAAGTTTGCCCATTGCCTGCGGATGCTGCGTATGCAGCCACGCCAAGGCGTAACCCAGATCTTCGGCAAAGCGCGGCAAGGAAGAAAAGCTGTGCAAATCACTCTGCCCGTGATTCCGCGCATCAAACAGCAGCACATTCAAGCCCGCTTGCCGGAAGGGCGCGGCGATGGGCAACATCAGTTCGGCATTGCTGCCCCAGCCGTGCAAGATGACCAGCGTTTGTGTGGCATTGCCAGCGGGTAAAAACCAGCCGAATAAGCGTTTGTTGGCAACGCTGGGAATCCACACTTGTTCAAAAGCAAAGCCTAAATCTTGCGGCGTACCGTTTTCGATTTGGCGCGGAGCGCGGAAGCCCCAGTGGATGCCAACTACGAAAAGCGTGATTACAACAGCGATCAGCAGCAGTACGGTTATGAACGCGGACATTAAAGACAGGTTTTAATGGTGGTGATCATGATCGTGTTCATGCGGTGCTGCGGGTGGCAGTGTATTCGACAGCAGTGCTTTTACCGCCGTCACCGGATCGGTTTCCGCTGTTGCCCGCACCATCACACCCCGGCTGCTCATCTTACGCACGAAACCTTCGCCACAGCCGCCGGTGATTAAATAGTCCAGTTCAAACAAGGGGTGTTCGCCCTGACCATTCCATTCGTGCAAGGCCATTTCCTTGGGCAAATCCAGCCGCTCAAGTTCCTGTATTTCGTTGCCGTCATAGGTTTCGTACACCATAAAACGCCGCCCTTTACCGGCATGTCCGGTAATGGTGCGGAAATTTTGGCTACTGACACCAATTTTCAAAGAACCAACTTTCATGGGGGGAATCCTCGTTTAAGCGACGTTGCCGTCTTCGCCGATCAGCAGGGTAGCATCATCTTTGAAGTAATACGGCGGCACGACCAGATTAGTGGCAGCCGGTACGTTTTTGTACACCCGCCCCGCAAGGTCAAAGCGTGAACCGTGGCAGGGGCAATACCAGCCGCCTTTCCAGTCTGCACCCAAATCTTCCGGTGCAACTTCCGGGCGGTAAGTCGGCGAACAGCCTAAATGGGTGCAAATGCCAACTAGTACAAGGTACTCCGGTTTGCGTGAGCGGTGTGGATTTTGTGCGTAAGCCGGTTGTTGTTCGACGACTTCTGAGGCGGGGTCACGCAAGCTTTGATCATTCGCGGGGAGATTAGTGAGCATTTCGGGGGTGCGGTTCACGACCCATACCGGCTTGCCACGCCAAATAACCCGTAATAATTGCCCAGGTTCAACCTTGCTAATATCCACTTCAATCGGTGCACCAGCCGCAAGGGCGCGTGCGCTGGGGTTCCATGAATTCAAAAAGGGTGCGGCAACTGCCGCTACTCCCGCAGCACCGACAACCGATGTGGCAGTGATAAGCAGGCGGCGACGGCCTTGGTTAATGTCTGTGTGCGCCATGATCTCTACTCCAAAAAGGTAACGATGATGGCTGAGTAAACTACTGGGTTAAGCGCGGCTTTGCATTGCGAAACTGCAAACCAGTTGCATTGAATCTACGCTTTTTTCAATTGATATTTATCAAGAAAAGTAAAGTTTTACGGTTTTTTAATTGATTTTTTCGATTATTTAAAAATGTCAAAGCCATTTCGGTGAGAAAAGTAGAACCTCCGCATCCTATTTTAGGGTGCAATGACCACGGGTTGTTGCTAGATAAATAACAAGGAGATTTCCATGGAAATGCTCGGCTTATATCCCACCTGGTTAGAGCCAATGGTGGGCAGCGGTTGGGTGGTCGCCATCATTTCGACCATCCACGTCTTGGCATCCCACACATCGGTGGGCGCGGCAATGGTGTTCGCCTACCTTGCGGTGGTGGCTTATCGGCAAGACAAGCCGGAATTGCTCGATTACATCAAAAAGTACGGCATGTTCCTGCTGGTATTTTCTTATGTGATTGGCTCGATCACCGGCCCCGGTATTTGGTTTTCGACCACCGTTGCCAGCCCGCGTGGGATTTCGGCACTGATTCACAGCTTTGTGTGGAAGTGGGCAACCGAGTGGGTGTTCTTCGTCATCGAAGTGGTCGGGGTGTATTTGGTGGTGTATCTGGTCGGCAAGGTTGACCAGAAAACGCACATGCGCATTGCGGTCATTTTCGGGCTGGCGTCTTACACTACCATGCTGATTATTATCGGGATTTTGTCGTTCATGATGTGGCCGGGCAAGGAAGTCTGGTTCACCGAAGGCGGCTACCTCAACGGTTTCTACGGCGCGAATACCTTTGCGCAATTGGCAATGCGCACCGCGTTCATGTTCACCATGACGGCAGTGGTTGGCGGGATTGTCGCCTCTGGCATTAAGGAATTGGCGTTCAAGAAAGCCATGCTGCGCCGCCTTGCTGTCCTCGGTATTGTCTCCACGCTGGCGGGTTCGCTGCTGTTCCAGTGGTATTTGCATACCTTGCCGGAACAGGCGCATATCGTGTTGGAAAACCGTTTGCCGGATTATTTCCAGCCTGCGCTGATGATGGTGTTGAGCGGTATTTTGGCGTATTTCCTGTTTACCTTGGTGATGCCGCGTTTGATTGTGCCAGCGATTGCGAGCGTGATGACGGTGGCGATTCTGGTGTTTGGCTTGTGGCCTGAGGAAGTGGCGCGTGAATCCATCCGCAAGCCTTTCGTGGCGGGGCAATACGTGTATTCCAATCAGGTTATTGCGCGGGATGTGCCGGGGTTAGGAATTAAATCGGAAATTCCGTTGCTGGAGGAAAAAGGGTTTCTGCAAAGCCATGTATTTTTGCCGGAAAATTTGCGTACCGTCACGCCGGATAATGCGCGGGCGGTGGGTCATGCGCTGGCAATGACGGCGTGTTCCAACTGCCATTCTTTGACCGATACCGGGATTCGTCCGCTGGCGAAGTATTTCGGGGGCAATACCGATGTCGGTGAGATCAAGGATTATTTGCTGGGCGCATTGGCGACGGGCAATACCTTGTACATGCCGAAAATTCCGCTAACCGATGAGGAAGCCGAAGCCTTGGCGGTCTACATTGGCGCGTTGAACGATGACACGGTGGCAGAGAACTATGCCGCTACCCGCAAGCCATTGGCACAAGCAGGGGAGAAATAAACCATGAATGCTGAAATGTTATACGCCTTGCGCGATGTAGCGGGTGTGCCTTCGCACCCTGTGACCTTCCTGATTTTGGGGGTACTGACGTTTGCGTTGCACATCCTCGCGGTGCAGGTG
Source organism: Thiothrix unzii (assembly GCF_017901175.1). NCBI lineage: Bacteria > Pseudomonadati > Pseudomonadota > Gammaproteobacteria > Thiotrichales > Thiotrichaceae > Thiothrix > Thiothrix unzii. The sequence continues at coordinate 1,996,633 of NZ_CP072793.1, read as the reverse complement.
ATGTTGGGCGCGTCCGGTCTGGTGATTTGGGGCGCGTTGTCGAAAGCGGCTTATCAACGCCAATTGGCACAGGCGATGTTAGGCGTGGCGAAAATTGCCGTGTCGGTCGCGGTGGTGTTGGGGGTTGCGCCCTTGCTGTTTGTGCAGGTGATTTATGACCCGTTTTGGTACACATCCAATGTGCTGTCGGCGTGGTGGGTGATTGGGTTTATTGTGATCCTCACCGTGGCGTATTTGCTGATGTATTTTTTCTACGCGAAAAACCACCATTTGGGAACGCAGAAAACCATTTGCCCCGGCTCGATGATCTTGTCACTGGCGTTGATGCTGGTGGTCGGTTTCATTATGCACGTCCTCACTTATGAAATGCTGTCGCCGGATCAGTGGATGCAGTGGTATGCGCCGAATGGTGAAATTGATGCGTCAGGGCGCAAGTTGCACGATTACAACGGGTGGCGTTTTGGGTTTTTCATCAGCCTGTCGGTGCTGGTGATTGGTGGCTGGTTGTTTGCTTACCGCCATTACATTAGCCACCGTACCGATGTGGATAACGGTTATCTGCAATGGTTGAAAGGGCTGGCAACGGTCTTGAGTCTCGCCGGTGGCATCGTCGCACTGGCCTTCGGCATTGGCTGGATGGCGACATTGCCAGACAGTCAGGCCGGTTTTGGTTTCTCACCTTGGGTTGGGCTGGCAGCGGTGCTTATCTCCCTCACCGCTGTCATGCCGAAACTCATCGGCAATCGCGTGAATGCGCCGTTGTTTGGTTACGGCTTGTTTGGGCTGGCAGCCATCACGGTGATTGTGGTGGCGATTGCGCGGGAAGTGTTGCGCTGGAATATCTTGTTCGGTGATTTTGGCTACAACGCGCTCGATTATCCGGTGAACATGGACTGGTACAGCACGCTGCTGTTCTTCGGCACGTTTGTGATTATTGGTGGCTTGGTGTTGAGCTATTTCCTCACCGTGGCCTGGCAAGCGGGGCAAACGGAAGGTATGTATACGCCTTCGCCTGCGGTGACGCGCTTGGGTAATCTTTCCATTCTCCTCATCACGTTGTGGATTATCCACTTCTTCGTGCTGGGGTTGTGGGTGTGGCTGCGCTAAGGGGGTAATGATGAAACTGAAAACAATCCTATTGCCGCTGTTGTTGCTTGCCCTGCTGGGTAGCGTACAGGCGGATGAGAAAAAAGTTGAGAGCGTTTCCAAAGACGAATTGCGCGAGATGATCCGCGAATTGATTCAGGAAGAAATGGCGAACCAAGAAACCCCTCCTAACCTCCCCTTGTCAGGGGAGGGACAAGAAGGCAGTACCGCAGCCAAAGCGGGCGAAATTCTTGCGCATACCTGTGCCGGATGTCACGGCACGAACGGCACGCTGGAAAACGAAGCATTTATGCCGCTGGCAGGAATGCCGGAGCAGGAATTCGTCAAAACCATGCTGGATTTCCGCGATGGCGCACGCCAATCGACCTTGATGGGCACGGTTGCTAACGGCTTGAGCGAACAGCAAATCCGCGACATGGCACGTTATTTTATGGAGGTATCCCCATGAGTCTGAATCGACGTGAATTTTTGGGGCTGCTTGGCGCAACTGCGCTGGCGGGCGCATTCCCTATCCGTAGCGCGTTTGCGGGGGCGCAACCGCATGTGGTCATTATCGGCGGTGGGGTAGGCGGGGCAACCGCTGCTAAATACCTGCGGCTGTTGGATGCGAATCTGAAAGTGACGGTGATTGAAAAAAATCCGGTCTACATCCGTCCTTACGGTTCGTCCGAAGTCGTGACCGGACACATCAAGATGGACGATTTGAACGTGACGTATGACGCGCTCAAATCCAAGTACGGCGTGAATGTCATTATCGACGAAGTGGTCGGTTTCGACCCCGACAAGCGCAGCGTCAAGCTCAAAGGCGGTCGTGCCGTGCGTTACGACAAGCTGGTAGTGTCGCCGGGGATTGAGTTGCTGTACGACAAGATTCCGGGCTATTCCGCTGAAATTGCCGAAACTAAAGTGACTTCGGGCTGGATTCCGGGCAAGCAAACCGCGTTGCTGGGCGAACAGCTTAAAGCCATGCCGCAAGGTGGCACGTTTCTGATGGTGGCTCCACCCGCGCCCTACCGTTGCCCGCCGGGGCCTTACGAGCGTCCGGCATTGGTGGCGGAATGGTGCCAGAAACACAACCCGACCGCCAAAGTCATTATCGTTGACCCGAAAGACGAATTCGTGACCGACCAGACCATGATGCTGGGCTGGAACCGCTTGTACGGCTTCAATATCCCGGAAAAATTCCGCAAGGATATACCCGCGAGTGTAGAGATCAAGCAGCACAGCAACCCCGGTATCCTGAGCTGGATTCCGAAAGCGGATGGCGGCACACCCGTGTCGCTGGACGTTGAAAAAATGACCTTAAAAACCGACGGCGGCGACATCAAGGCGGATGTGATCAATATCGTGCCACCGATGCGGGCAGGCAAGATTGCTACCGCGATGGGGCTGACCGACGAAAAAGGCTGGTGTCCGAATAAGCGCAAAACCTTCGAGTCCAGCCTTCACCCGCATGTGCATGTGATTGGCGATGCTTGCCATGCTGACGTGATGCCGAAATCCGGTTTTTCGGCGAATACGCAGGCGAAAAGCGTGGCGCGTGCGATTGTCGAAGCGTTGGCAGGGCGTGAAATTCCTACGCCTAGCTGGGAAAACACCTGTTACGCGCTGGCGGGTTCGGATTACGGGCTGTACGTCGCCGACGTATTCGAGCTGGCGGAAGCCGAAAACAAGATCAAGCGTGTGGGTAAATTCAGCCGCTATTTGAAGCTGGATGCGACTCCGGCGCAAATTCGCATGGGCGCGGTGTATCAGCAGGCTTGGCTGAAATCCTTCACGGAGGACTGTTTCGCATGAAAATTTTCCAACTTTCCTTGATTGGGGTGGGTGCTGCCCTGTTGCTATCCGGCTGGGTGTGGGCAAATGAGGCCGCGCATGAAGCGGTGGATGCGGTCAAGTGGAAACCTGCGACTTTGCGCGTGGCGTTGGCGGATATGCCTGCGGGTGACATTGCCCGTGGTAAAGCGCTGAATTCGCAACTGATGTGTGCGTCGTGCCACGGTGAAAACGGCGTTGCCCCGACCAGCAATTGGCCACACGTTGCGGGGCAAAAAACCGATTACACCTACAAAATGCTGCTGGATTATCAGTCGGGTTTGCGTAGCGAAGATGAGCGCAGCAAGCTGATGAAGGCGGCAGTCGAGCCAATGAGTCAGCAGGATATGGCGGATGTGGCGGCGTATTACGCGAGTTTGCCTGCACACGAAGCCACGGTGAAAGCCCCGGCGCACGCGGATGCGGAACGGCTGGTGCGTAAGGGCGATCCGACCCGTCTGATTACGCCGTGTGCGTCTTGCCACGGGGTGAAGGGGCAGGGTGGTAAAGAAGCGGCTCCGGCATTGGCGGGGCAATCGGAAAAAGCCTTTATCCGCACTATGACACTGTATAAAAATGGTGAGCGTCACAATGATGTCAATAAAGCGATGGCACAATTCGCCAGTAAATTGACCAATGAGGAAATTCACCAGTTGGCGGCGTATTACCAAGGATTATAAGTTTCGTTAGTGCTTCCTCCTCCTAGCACGTCTCCCTGACTTCGGTCGGGGATTTTTTTGAGTGGCGTTACCCGCTATTTCTCGGTAGGCTCTCGCCAATCACAGTTAGTCCACTATAGAGAGCCGCCCTACATGAATATGGAACAATCCTTGGGTTTGGGTAAGTTACGCCCAGACACTGATGCCGAACGCCGCCGCTTACAGCTTTACATCAATCTCAAGCTTTCCTCCACCGGGCAACCCGCCTCCCAAGCCGGGGACAACGAATTCCTTTCCATCGCCGACGACTTACTCGCCAGTTACCGCGAAAAAAACCGTTTATTGGCTGGCTACCTTTGCCCCGCTGACCAGCGTATTCAAGATTTCCTCGACAGCTACCTCGCGGATTGTGGTGCGGAAAAAGTACGCCTGCCCGGTAATAGCATCGTCCTCGACCGCTACGGCGTGGCGCGGGAACTCTCGCTGCCTTCTGACGGCGATGCCTTCAAATCTGACATTGTGTCCAGCTACCGCATCAAGCAAGGCATTTTGCACAACCCGGCGAATGACCGCCGCACCACCAAAGGTTCGTTCCACATTGCCGAAGGTGGCTTGCCTATTCCCGGCGACAAGAAAGCTGTGCCGAAAATTGCGTATGCGCGGATGTTGCAACACGCCCTCAATCCGCCGGACGACTTGCTGGCCTTGCCCTTCACCGCCAACGAAGCGCAAAAAGCCCGCTTGTTCGTGTCGCTACTGTTACGTCCCGTAGTCTGCCCGGAAATCCCCGGTAGCGAAGCCGAAAAGAGCATGGAAATCCGCTTTTTTGCCCCCGGCAATCTGGTCAGCAATCTCGATTTCGTCGAAAGCATTTTCGGCAATGCAGGCAACCCCTACCTGCCCAAACACGATGCCGCGCTCGACGTGGAGCATTGGACAGGGCATACCGGCTGCGTGATCCTTGCCCCGCATTTGACCCGCTTGACCAAACAAGAACTCGGTTTGCCGCACTACGATCAAGCCACTGAACGCCAGCGCAAAGACGGTATGTGTTGGAAAGAAGACGGCGAACGTTACAACGACGGCAGTGCTTTCAAAATTGTGGCACGCGATAAACGCGGCGTGATTGTCACCATCCTCGCCGACAACTATTACGGCTACTGCAAGAAAGAAGTCAAAACCCAGATCAGCTATTCCGCCAACCTGTTCGGGCTGGCTGAAGAAGAACACGCAGGCGGCGCACTCGCGTTCCAACGCCGCAACCACGGTGAAGAATACGGCACAGATAGCCGCACTCGCAAACGCCCCGACGTTTACAATTTCGACAGCATGGTGGCGCAATTTGGCGCGGTGATGGACGTGCAGCCTGAAGGCTACGCCATCGACAAAGCCCACCCCGACCTGATCTATTTGCCACTCGACATCCGCATGGATTTGCGCACCCAAAGCATCCGCTGGAAAAATGCCACGGGCGAACACAGCCTGAAATTACGCCCCAACAAAGTCTACATGCAGCCCAACGGCTACAAGACTGAAATGCAGAAACACCCGTCTGCCCCAAGCTGGCGGATTATCGGTACGGATGCGGAAGGCACGTTCTGCCACAAGCCTTGCACCGTATCCGGCGGCGGCAAGTCGGAAATTTCCAAATCATTAAATGATGCGGTGATTTACGGCCCGGTATTCGTGCAAGATTTCGAGACGGATATGGATCAAGTCGCGGCGATTTTCGACTACGATTACAGCACCCGTTTTAAGCCCGAATGCGCAGATGAAGACCGTGACCCTTCCCGTCAACCGCTCAGCGAGGAACGCAGTCTTGGCTCGGTGATTAAATTATTTACACCATCACCCAGCCATACCGATGCCTACAATGCGTGGCTGTCAGCGATTCCGGCGCGGATTTTGTCGCAAGCTTTCATTATCAAGCGCATGTACAAACCGGAATGGGGCAAGGATTGGCGCAAGCATTTCTCGGTGGATGTCATCAACGGAATGCCCGGTAACGCGCTTAAACACAACGGACGTGATTTGGTGGCGTCGTATTTGCGGGTAGGTTTGGGGAATGGCGGCAATTGGCGCACCTACAAAGTCCGCCAAGATTTCATCGCCACCGAAAAAGTGCAGATGGAAGACGACATTAGCGCGTCGGTCGTGGTGAGCGCGGATAAATTGCCGAACCGTTCGCCGAAATCCTCCAACCCCAGCGTCAAACTGGTGAAAAACTGCGAATATCGCTTGTTCCAACGCCCTGATGAAGCGATTCATCGCGGTTTCGACAAGCAAACCGAATTCGACATGGCGCAACCGGGCAACTTCATTGCCAATTTCGAGCCGCTCAAGGGCGATAACCTTACCGAAATCGTTGAGGATGTGGTTGAATTCCAGAAATACACCGCGCCAATGGCGAATCTGCTGCAAGCCGCACATGAATCCGGCGAATACGTGGTGTCTTCCGCCAACCCGCGTTTGGTGAATGGCAAGCCCAGCGAAAACCCGCGTTATTTGCAAATCCGCCCTGACTTGCAGCAGCCGATGCGCAAATACATCGCGGAAATGGGGGCGCGTTTCCTGCGGCGCGTGCCGTTGGATCAGCCGTTGATGACACCGGTGGATGCGGTGCTGACCGGGCGGCGTAATAATCCGCCGGGTAAGGGCATCCGTCCGCTGGCGGTGTTCAACCCGATCCATTATCAGGAATTGCCGGAACTGTTTATGGATTTTATCTGTAGCGTGACCGGCAAATCGCCGTCCACCACGGGCGCGGGCAGCGAAGGTGCGTTGACCAAAGCACCGTTCAATGCGTTGCGCACCACGGCGGATCTGAACAATGCGCTGGTGTCGTTCATGATCAGCGGCTATGCAGGTTTTTCCAGCGCGGCGGGCTATATCGGCGCGAATTTGCGGGTTGATCACGACATCAGTTTGCTGATTCCTGAAATTTGGTCACGGCTACGCGAAAATGAGCGCGATCCGGCGTATTTGATCGAACACGGCTATCTGGAAGCCTTGAGCGATTTCGAGCATCACGGGCAATGGGTGCAAGCCAGCCGCTTGGGGTATCGGATTACTGACCGTTTTGTTGCCACTTTCATGGGCAAAATCTTCGACAATCCGGCGGTGGTGTTCGGCGAAGACATCCTCAAACCCGAAACGCAAGGCATGGATGTGTTCGTGGATGGCGTGAACAATATCGTCGAAGCGCAGCAGCAGGTGGCACAAGCGTATCTGGACGATGGCAGTATTGAAGACGCTTGCCCGCCGCTGAAAGCTTTGCTGCATATCATGGCAACGGGGCAGTATGAGGGCAAGGATGCGCATCATCCTGAGATTCGCGCATTGTTTACCCGCGAGGCATTGCTGGCATCCGACTGGTATCAGCAGCGGTTGGAAACCAAGCAGCAGCGTGATGCGGCGTTGTGGGAACGCCATTGCGCGTATCTGCAAGCGTTCCTCGCCAAAGAAACCCATCAGGATGTGGCGGAACGGTTGGATATTGCCGGACGGTTGCAACAGGCACAGGATAAGTTGGCGCGGATTCGCACGGCGGGGTATTTGGCGAGTTTGCAGGGGACGATAGGCGCGGATTTACTCGGCGTTTATTGACCGCTTCGTAGGGGCAATCCTATGTGATTGCCCTGTTGGGGTTCGGTGGAAGAGGGCAGACACGTAGGTCTGCCCCTACGGTTAACAGCCTGAGTCAATCATTTCGGTGCGGTAGGTGTTGTAAAGACTGCTCGATGAAGTGTAAGGCCAAGTAGGCCAATCCAGCCCGCCGCTATACACTGTGCTGCCGCTCAAGCCTGCTTGTGATGGCAAATTATTGAACTTCACCCACAGCCGGAAATTACCCGCGCCGTGTATCGCCGTTGCCGTTTTGAGCATCGCAATCAACGCCAGTTTCGCGGTGTTTTTGGTCTTTTGCCGCCCCGCAACAGTCGCACCGTTCAAGGTATTAAACGCCGCCATATCCAGCGTGAAGGAATATTCATACACCCCGCTGCTGGTGTAACGGTCAAAATTATAGGTGTAGGGAATCTTGGTCGCGCCATTCACTAACAGATTGATATTCTTATAAGTGCTTGTGCCACCCAACATTTGGTGCAGGGTTTTGGTTTCGGAAAAAATCCCTTCCATCAAGCTCGCCAACGGGATACCGAATTCGGCCTCCATAAGCTGACTGTCTAAACACACGTAACCGCTTTGCGCCCGCTCATAAGGGATGAAAAAAGCGGTGTATTCGGAAACAGTGGCCTGCGCACCCGCCGTTACTGCGAACAATACCGCACTGGCTAATAATCGTTTCATGGCATCACCTTTTGATGTGAAGGCGGCATAAACGCACGCCTTAACCAAATTATAGTGCAGACAGACACTTAGCCCCGATTTTGCATCGGCGACATCATACCGCTGGTCGATTTTGGGAGTGAAAAATTCAGATTCCATTCATTAAAACTATCACTTACAATCGGTCAAATGATGTTCAGAAAAAGCGTTCCGCAAACCTTGGTGTGTACACGCTAGGGCGGTAGCGTGATTACGGTTTATGAAATCGAAGCCAGACATACGCCGTTTGCCGTTGACCAAATTTAAGGACGTGAACCATGCCAAGCCCAGACTATGCGGAACGCTCGACGAACTGGATATACAGCCTGTGTTCAACAACCAACCGCAGGCTGTATAGCTCAATATACATGGCTTCCGTATAACAAACTGTTGAACTAAACCGCTAACGCGGTAGCCCACTGATTCCCAACGATTTTCCTCTGATGAGCCACACTTTAAGTGTCCGATAGATGGACATTTACAGGAGAACCCATCATGAAAGTCAGCCCGTTGCGCCAGCGGATGCTGGATGCCATGCAGATGCGTGGCTATTCCCCCAGAACCCACGACAGTTATGTCCAAGCCGTCCTTGACCTAAGCCACTATTACCACCGCTCACCAGACAAGATTTCGGCGGATGAGGTGCAGCAATGGTTGCTGTGGCTGTTAAAAGAACGCCACGTTTCATCCTCCACCTGTCACCTGTATTTCAACGGGATACGCTTCCTGTTTGTGACGGTGCTGGAAGATGCGGATTTTATGGCTTACCGCTTTGCCTTGCCCAAACGCCAGCAACGTTTGCCTGATTTGCTGTCGCGGGCGGAGGTCAGCCAACTGGTGGCAGCCCCCGACAACCCGACCCACCGGCTGCTGTTGCTGAGCTGTTATGCCTGCGGGCTGCGGGTCAGTGAGTTGGTGAATATCCGGGTGCAGGACATTGACGGCAGCCGCCGCATCTTGCATGTGGTGCAGGGCAAGGGGCAAAAAGACCGTTACGTGCCCGTACCCGACACCTTGCTGGCACAATGGCGGGCTTACTGGCAGCGTTGCCACCCCAAACAATGGCTGTTTCCGGGGAAATACTACGGCTACCAACAGTCGATGACGACACCCCAGAAAATCTACCTGCGCGCCAAGCGGCAAGTGGGTATCCGCAAGGCAGGCGGCATCCATAGCCTGCGCCATGCGTTTGCCACGCATTCGTTGCAGGCGGGAATGCCGATCCACCAGTTGCAGCAGGTGTTGGGGCATGAGCATGTCAGCAGCACGATGCGCTATGCGCATTGGTTGCCGGAAACCCAACAAGGCGGGCAAGCCATTGATCTGCTGGCGGGGCTGGATGCCGCCGCCGTATGTTACGCCTAGCCGAGGTGGTGCAGCGGTTTCAGTCACACTTGCCGCCGCTGCCACCGCCAGTGAACAAGGTGTGCCAACAACTGCTGGCGTGCCGCACCGCTGCCTTGGGTGGTTTCCAACTGCGCTGTGGGGAATGCGGCGAGGAAGTCCCGCTGTACCATGCCTGCCGCAACCGCCATTGCCCGCGTTGCCAGCAGCAGGCCAGCGAGCAGTGGCAACAGCGTGAACTGGCGAATGTTGTGCCTGCACCGTACTTCCATCTGGTGTTCACCCTGCCACATGAGTTGAACGGTTGGGTCAGGCTACATCCAGCGGTGGTTTACCATGCCCTGTTCCGCAGCGTGTGGGACACACTCAACACCTTGGGGCATGACCCCAAACGCCTCAACGGGCAATTGGGGATGACTGCGGTACTGCACACCTGGGGGCAGAACCTCAGCCAGCATGTCCACCTGCATTGCCTGATCCCCGGCGGGGCATTGGATGCTGCGCAACAGTGGCATCCGGCAAAAAGCACCTACCTGTTCCCGATCCGAGTGCTGTCGCGCCTGTTCCGGGGCAAGCTGGTCAGCCGCTTGCGGGAGGCTGCCGAGGATGGGCAATTGCCGCGTGTCACCCACCCCGGTGAGGTTAAACAATTGCTGGGGCAACTGATGCGTAAAGACTGGGTGGTGTATGCCAAACCCTGCCTGCACAAGGCCGAAACGGTGGTGAAATATCTGGCACGCTACACCCGCAAGATTGCCATCAGTGAGTCGCGCCTGTTGGGTATCACCGATGAAACGGTCAGCTTCCGCTACCACGATTACCGCGATGGGCAGCAGAAAGTGATGACCTTGGCGGGTGATGAGTTCCTGCGCCGCTTCCTGCAACACGTATTGCCTGCGGGGTTCCTGCGCATCCGCCATTACGGCTGGTTGGCGAATGCCTGCCGCAAAACCCGCTTGCCGCAAGTGCGCGAGGCCATTGCCCGTTACGCACCCACGCTGCCAATGGTGGCAGACAAGCCAATGGAAGCCATTGCTCGCTTTGATGGCATCCCTTGCCCTTGTTGCAAAACCGGGATGATGCGGGTGCGTTACCCGCTGCCGCCGCAACGGTTGGAGTATGGTTGACGGCACAATAGGCAGGTAGGTTTAGCTTTGGGCAAGGGAAAAACAGGCAGCCCCGGACTGCCCCCCACGGCTGTTGCGTCTGCTGGACAAAAGGCTCGAAACGCCCCTGACCCTGTGCTATGTTTGACCACAATCAGGGTAGCAGGCGGTGACAAGGCAATGGAAAAGCAGCAGTCGGTGTTAAATAATCGGGCAGCATGGGCTAATGTAGCGAAAGGCTGGAAAAGCAATCCCCTTATAGATAAAGAGTGGGACTCCGTAGCACGCGGTTCCGTCCAACAAGACATTTATGCCCAGTGCTGCCGCACACGGCATAAAATGCTTTAACGTTAGAAAACAAAAGGATAAACATTGGCCGTCATTAATAAATTAGAGAATCAAGCACGAGCTTTTAAGCTAATATCTATATTTGTTCTTATCATTATCGTTATAGTAATAGCTGGAGCATATAAACTTTTCACGACAACATCTCTCGATACAAGCTCAACAAAGATTAAGAACTTACAAGAAGAAATCAACAGTATTGATAAAATTACGGAAATCAATGAGAGCATTGAAAAACTTAAAAAAATAAAATTCCCAAAAACTCAAATACATGACTTTCAGAACAATAACTTTTACATTGGTTACATAAAAGATGTATCCTCATTAACATATCTTGAATATATTCAAATTAATAACGTTTTTCAACAAATAGCTGATCTTAAAGAGAATGATGATGCTGCTGATTACAATTACACAGAGCTATTAAATAAAGAAGTAGGAAATGACACTCTTTCTTTAAAATTATATCATCTTCACCCCAAAGGCAGCCAAACATATAATAATCAGATACTTACTTATACTAACAAAATTCACGATTACAACAATCTTTATACAGACGACCAATATGATTCCAATGTATTCATTTCTTTAAAATGGGTTGACGACAAATCAGAAATGCCAAGCCATCATGCTTCAATTTTAAAAGTTAAATACATATTTAGCTCCACATACTCTAGCAAAGATATTTTATCAAAGTTTAACGATAAGACTATTGCAAATGATGCAATACAATTTAATGAATTTGTTGATGAAAAAATAAAAAAAGAAGAAGGTAACATTGAATCAATACAAAAAAGAAAAACAGAACTTAAAAATGAACTAATTGAAGAAGAAGATAGAGTTCAAAAAAATCAATTCTACATTTATAATTCTGTAGTCGTAAAAGTTGCAACATCTATAATGCTTTTTCTGCTAGTTAAAATGTTTATGGAGCTTTTTAGGTATACTTTAAAGATGTCGGTATTCTACTCGACAAAGGCGAATTTAATTCAACTAATGTACGAGCTGGAAATATCAGATCCAGAAAAAATAAAAGATATATTTCATTCTGAAGCTATTGACTTTCAATCACCAGATGCTGTTGATTTTTTAAAAGCAATAAGTACGAGACTGTAAACTGAACTGTGTAACTGCTATATAACGTGAATCCCAAGAAGGAGCAGTAACATGGAACGCCTCGACCCGAAACTCATGGATGACTTACTCAGCGATTGCAAAACGCCTGCTGATGTCAAAAACCTTTACAGCCAGCTCTTGCAGCGGATGATCAACCGCAGCTTGGAAGCCGAATTGGATGTGCACCTAAACTACGACAAGGGTGAGCGTAGCGAAGCCGGGCAACGGCGCAGCAATACCCGTAACGGCAAAGGCAACAAGACCATCAAAGGCGAATTTGGTGAGTTGCAGGTAGAGACACCGCGTGACCGTGATGGCAGCTTTGAGCCGAAGTTGATACAAAAACGCCAAATACGGTTAGCAGGGATGGAAGAACACATCCTGACGCTGTACGCCAAAGGCATGACCACCCGCGACATCGAAGACACGATCAAACGCCTGTACGGGGTGGACATCTCGCATACGCTGATCGCGGAAGTAACCGAAGCCGTTCAGGGCGAAGCTAAAGCGTGGCAGACGCGAGCACTGGATAATATCTACCCGATTGTCTGGCTCGATGGGATTGTCGTTAAAGTTCAACAAGATAAGCAGGTCATCAATAAATCAGCCCATGTGGTATTGGCGGTCAACTTACGCGGTGAAAAGGACGTGTTGGGCATCTGGTTGGCAGAAAATGAAGGTGCCAAGTTCTGGTTATCGGTCTTGACGGAACTACGCCACCGGGGCGTACAAGACATCTACGTGGCGTGCATGGATGGCTTAAACGGCTTGCCTGAAGCCGTCAACGCGGTCTTCCCAAAACGCTGACCCAGTTGTGCATGGTACACATGGTTCGCGCCAGCTTGCGCTACGTCACCGCCAAGGATACCAAAGGTGTGGTCGCTGCCCTCAAGCGCATTTACCAGTCCAGCACTGCTGAAGAAGCCGAACACGAACTGGAAGCCCTCGACACCGAATGGGGTAACAAATACAAAGCAGTCGTGCGTCTATGGCGCGGTAACTGGGCGAATGTCATCCCGTTTTTCCAGTTCCAGCCGGAGATCCGCAAAGTGATTTACACCACCAATGCGATTGAATCCCTGAACATGAGTTTGCGCAAGTTTACCCGCAACCGGCGCATCTTTCCCAATGACAGTTCAGCCCTCAAAAGCCTGTATTTGGCGGTACGCGAAGCCTCGCAAAAGTGGTCGGTCATTCACCACTGGAAACCCGCTTTGCAGACTTTTTTACTTATGTTCGGTGAAGAGCGGGTTCCGCTCTCCGCCCTATGAAAAACGTGTTACACAGTTTATTTGACAGACTCATAAGTACTGCCTCACAAAAGTGATTAGTTTTCTAACGAGTTATTCGACGACGGACGCGGTGACAGCCCGCGTCTTCGTCCAATCTACTCCCTGCCGCGCCCGTCAATTCGGACGTTGAGGGTGTAGAAAAACCCTCCAAACCGCCATTTTGTGGGATAATCAGGCATCGCAAGCACCCTAACGAGTAGGCAGGCATGGCACGCTACAAACCGATGCATCAAGGCTTAAAACTGTTGGCACTGGACTTTGACCGGCAAATCCTGCCCGGTACGTTTGAATACGCGCTACGCCATTTGGTGGATAACGAACTCGACCTTGAAGGCTTCCACCAACGTTATAAGAATGATGTGCAAGGAGCGGCAGCCTTTAACCCAGCGGCTTTGCTGAAAATCATCCTGCTGGCCTACAGCCGGGGCATTATCAGCAGCCGTAAAATCGAAGCGGCGTGTCGCGAAAATATGCTGTTCATTGCGGTTTCCGGTGACAGCCAGCCGCATTTCACCACGCTGGCGGCATTCATTGCCAATGCGGGGGAGCTGATCGCCAAACTGTTTGCCCAAGTGCTGCTGATTTGTGACCGCCAAGGGTTAATCGGCAAAGAGCTATTTGCCATCGACGGGGTGAAGTTGCCATCCAATGCCAGCAAGGAGAAGTCCGGCACACGCGCTGACTTTCTGCGTCAAGCGGGACGCATGGAAAAAGCCGCTGAAAAGATGAACTCAAAGATTGATTCAGACCTCGGCAAACGCATCATCGCCCAACGCTTCGCCACGGTCGAACCCGTGTTTGGGAACTTGCGCGACAACAAACGCCTGCACCGCTTCACCTTACGCGGCAAAACCAAAGTGGACGGGCAATGGAAACTGTTTTGCCTGATGCACAACCTCGAAAAGCTGGCGCATCACGGGTATGCCGCATGAAGGGGGCAATGATGCAGCCAAACACGAAAACACACACCGTATTGAGCGTATCAGGCGGCATTCAGGGCGTTATGAGGAAGCCGGAAGTTGGCAACAGTGAAAAAACCTGTCAGCCGTGTGGGGTGTTCAAAAAAATGACTGCCCGATCTGGATGGGATGATCAGATTTGGGTTTTTCTACACCCTCGTTAGGCAGAATTATGAATCCAGTCCGATCACTGTTCGCCAGAATCTCGATCACCCTCGTCGTGCGGGCGTTGAAGTCAGAAGCGCGTCGCCTTGGGTATCCGGCTTGGATTATGTGGTATGGCGCATATTATATACATCCACGCTACTTGGCACTATGGATTTGCGTGCCTACTGATGACCAGCGTAATTCACTTATATCGAATTCTGAATTTCAGTCATTTTCTCGCGCACAGCTCACCAGATACCGTTATCCAGAAGAAGGAAGATCGGAAGTGCATATTGGAGTGGAGTCGCAAGAAACAGTAAATCGAGAGGCAGATGGCAACTGGTGGCATTTTATGAAATGATCTGCCCCATCAATAGAATATTCAACCCGATGATTTTTCATGTATTCGTACCTCGCTTGAGTTGTTGAGCGAAGTACGTCGCCGCATTTTTTAGGATCGACAACTCCTCCGCCTGCTGGGGGAGTTGACGTTTCAGGCGGACGTTTTCGGCTGCCAAGGTCGCTTCACGGTCACTCACCGTTTTAGCGTGTTCACTGTCTTTGCGCCAAGCGTACAGTTGCGATTCGTGTAAACCTAATTGCTTGGCTGCCTTGGCTATGCCTAGATCGGCTGCCAGTTTCAGGGCTTCGCCCTTGTATTCTTGGTTGTGCCGTATGTACGTGGCTTTTTTGCCGGATGCTTTCGTCGTGGTCATTCAAGTACCTCTCTGTCGGGGGGAGAATACTCGCTTTTAGTACTGTCCACTATTCGCGGGGTAGATCACTCGGCGATGCCTATGATCTGTAGACGGAGCCAGTAATTTTACCTGTACTCACTTCTTGGGGTGTCCGGGTTTGCTGGGCTAGATCATAAAGTCACCACTCAATTACCCCTATTTTTGCGCTCGATCACAATATGGGTATATTATCATTCCCTAATGATGATTTCCCAAAGGTAACGAACGTGCCGCACCACCATGCTAAAGGCCAGTGCCTGAGTTGTTCGATTCGTCCCATTACGATTTTTTCGACATTGGACACGGCGGAAGTCGAGCAAATTCAGGCATTTCAACCCGCCATTATTCAATATGAACCGGATGAGATTATTTACCATCAAGGGATGGAAGCGCGTTACGCTTTCACTTTGCGGCAAGGTTTTGTCAAGATAGTCAATACCTTGGCGGATGGTCGTTCGCATATTGTGCAACTGTTGCGCGACGGCGATTTCTTCGGTTTTGGCGGGTTATCGGGTGCGAATTATAAGCACTCGGCTATTGCATTAAACACGGTGGACGTGTGCCGTTTGCCGCTCTCAGATTTGCTCAAGCTCAAACAAACCCACCCGAAGATCGAAACCGAAATGACCAAACGCTGGCTGGAACGTTTGCACCGTGCCGAAAGCATGTTGGTGGAGTTGGGTGCGAAAAAAGCCGCTGAACGTTTGGCCTCGTTTTTGTTGCGCTGGTGCGCGGGGAACTCGCCGGATACTTGGGTGGCTTTGCCGTTGAATCGTGCTGAAATTGGTGAATTATTAGGTGTCACCATTGAAACCGTGAGTCGTTTTTTCGCTGATTGGAAGCGTCAGGGTTTTATCGGGGAGTCACGCGGCAACATCCAAATGCTGGATGCTGCCGGGTTACGTTTAGCGGTGGGTGTCGAAGATTAGTTATGCCGCAATAAGTGGCTGTTTCAGCAGCTTATTATTGAGATGCAACATGCCCCACAATGTTTGGATTTGCAGAACCACCAACGGTACGAGCAGGAAGAAGTACGCCAGTGAGTTTTTTTCCAGCAAACCCGTGCCGACTAAACCAATGTGGATGAAGAAAAAGCCCAGCACATAGCCCGCGACACCGGGGCAAATCAGCGCGAATGACCCGGCACTTTTTTCCTTGCCGAACACATAAGCGTCGAAATAACCTAAGCGTTTCATCACCGCATAGCCGAGTACCGCGAATAGCAGTTGGATGCTGATCAGTACAGTCAACAGTCCAAGGCTTTGAATTGGCTCAATGTGCATCCCAAAATTGTGGTGCATTGCCATCGACAAGCGATACAGCGCAATCCCGCTCACGGTAATAATGGGGATAATAATCCACAACGATACCGATGATTCGCGATCAATGCCGTGTTCGAGCATTGAACGAAACCCCAGCACCAATTTGGTGGCTGCTAATAATCCCGCCGTGCTGATAAACATCAATGACAGCACAAAGCCAATGCCCGACGTAAGTGGGTTATGGCTCATCGCTGCGGCGGCTGAAAAGCCAACGCCAACCATACCAAAGGCAAAAATGGCCAGCATCTGGCTCAGATTGTTGTTCCGGCTGCAATCAAAATGCCCTGTCACCAACACGCGGCTCATGAATCCGATGAAAATCCGCGCGGCAAACCAGCCCGTTACCCCAAAAGCGATGAGTGCGAGCGGGAATAAATATTCCACTACTGCCCATAATCCCGGCACAAATAACGCCCCTAAAATGAAACCCACGTTAATGGTCATCGCGAACGTCAGTGGAATCGCCATCAATTGCACTTCCGCATTGCTTTGGCGCAGTTTCTGGTAACTGGCGGTTCGGCTGAAATAACGGTATTCGCGCACATTCCAAGCCAGTAACCGCACATGCAACAGCGTAAAGACGATGATACCCAGCAAGGCAATCACCGTTAAGATTTGCAGCATGATGTTATCGCCTTGTAGCACGGCTTGCAGCGATTCCCAGGTTGGAATTGGTGTCGCTTTGTGTGGTGTCATAAACATCAAATACATAAAGAAGGTGACGACCGCACCGCCCGCGCCCAATGCTGATAAAAAATACAGCGGGGAATAGCTATCCCCTAGGTGACGACGTAATTTGAACATAACGATGTTCTCCATAATGATCAGAAGATGCATCAATATTAGTAAATTCTAATATGTATTGTTTTGCGAAATCACAAAGTTGCCCTGCATCTTTTGATTAAATGTTATACGTATTTAAAAATATCAAAGTAAATTGCTCGGAAAACCCTCATTCTGGCATTTCATCAGCACTATCGGGATTTCTCATGCTCAGTAAAATTGCCATTATCGAAGGCAGCACTTTATTATTACTGTTATTTTTAGCCATGCCTGCCAAACGTTTGTACGGTTATCCTGAAGCGGTGACATTGATGGGGTCGATTCACGGAGCGGCTTTTATTATCTATGTGGTGACACTGGTTGCCTTTTTTGCTGGCAAAAACCTAAACCTTAAGCAGCTAGGCATGGGGCTATTCGCCGCTTTCATTCCCTTCGGTAGTTTCGCGTTTGAGCATTACGTGTTGAAGCCACAAAAACTCTGATTTCTTGCGAAATAACAAAAGCCTTTCCAAGGCGTTCTAACGAAACACATCCTGCGTAAAGTTGTTATACCAACTATAAGCGTAACTCGCATCAAACAAGCGGTCTTGTGCCGTTGCGGTGGCGGAAGACACACCGCCGCTGCCCGCAATGCTTTCTACCAGTTTGCCGTCATCCGACAAGCGATACACTCCGACCACGGAAATCGCGTAATCCTTCCCCACCAGACTGTAACAGCCGTTGGAAAACGACGGGCTTTCCACGTCCAGTCCATTCAATAGCGCGTGGATAGCGGACGCACACACCTTCGCTTCAGAATTCGCGGCGAAACCAGATTTGGGCAAAGAATCCGCCATACACGCATCACCAATCACGTGTACTTTCGGGTGTAAAGTCGATTCAAACGTCAGTTTATTGACCGGACACCATCCCGTCGCATCCACCAGCCCCGCATCAAATGCCAACTTACCCGCCTTTTGCGGCGGAATCACATTCAACACCGCCCCCTGCACCCGATCACCGAATTGGGTAATCGCAGTTTTGGAAGCCACATCCACTTCCACCACTCCGGCGGCTTTGGCATCCCCTGACCACCATTCCAATAACGCATTATCGGTTTTGTAGCCGTAAAGCTCTGTCCATGCCTGTTCAAACAAGGGTTGCTTGGTAAAGCTGGGCTTGGGGTCAAGGATAATCACCTTGGAATTGGGTTTGTGCTGCTTGAGGTAATGCGCAATCTGACTGGCGCGTTCATACGGCGCAGGTGGGCAACGGTACGGATTCGGCGGTGCAGCAATCACCACTGTGCCACCATTGGGCATGGCTTTTAACTGGTCACGCAGCAACAGCGTTTGTTGCCCCGCTTTCCAAGCATGGGGAACCGTTTCAATGTCGGCTTCGCTGTAACCCGCGATCTGGTCGTAACGGAAATCAATCCCGGGCGACACCACGCAGCGGTCATAGGGGTAACTAATCCCACCTTTGGTCAACACCAATCCAGCGTCGTAATCAATGCCGGTTACTTCATCGGTCACGATTTTCACACCGTGTGCTTTCAGCCCGTCGTAGTTGAATTGCAACGATTCAAGGGTACGGTCGCCGCTCAACACTTCATTGCTCATGTAGCAAGTGGTGTAAATCGCGTTCTTTTCGATCAGAGTTACGTCCAGCGTATTGTCAAGACGGCGTAAGTATTTGGCAACCGTTGCCCCGCCCGTGCCACCACCAATCACCACGATGCGCTGATTGGCAGCTTTCCCCAACATCGGGAAACCCAATGTGCCTACAGCAGCACCCGCCACCAAGGTTTTCAGGAAGGTTCTGCGGCGAATGTTATCAATGTTCTGCATGGTGCAAACTCCTAGCCGACCAAACCGGGCAGCACACCCGGATTACTGTCTTGATTGCCGAAACTGTTGATGTTCACCCCCATGAATTGGGCGATGGAAACCAGTACCTTATTGTGCGGGGTAGCGGTGAAGTGCAGGCTACGCCCGCCGCTGATACCACCATTTTTACCACCCGCAATAATGAACGGCATATCGGTATGGTTATGCCAACCGCCATTCGACAAATCACTGCCGACGAAAATGACGGTGTTATCCAGCAACGTCCCGTTACCTTCCGGCACGCTGGCGAGTTGCTCAATTAGCTTGGCGAGTTGCTCGGTATACCACGCCTTGATTTTGATAAAATCTTCCCCGCCGCCATGCGAAGCCTGATGACAGGTTTGCCCGCTCCCTGACCCCACGATAATGGCTTCATTGACCGAATGTCCCCAGGTCAATGTCACTACCCGCGTTAAATCACAAGCCAGCGCGTGTACCGCAACGTCCATCTGCAAACTGCTAATGACACCCATCTGATGTTGATCGCGGTATTCCGGGTTGCTCCAGAAACCCGTGCGCGTCACTTTGAAGCCTGTCGGGTTAAAATTCCACGCCGCACACGCCCCAACATTAGCGTTGAGCTTTTGCTCTAATTCACGTAGGGATTCGGTGTGGGTGTCGAGTTTGGCTTTTTCTACCGCGCCTAACTTACTGCGTAATGCATTCAGCTCATTCAGGGAATTGCTCATCGCATTCAACCGCCGCTGGGCAATGAAATTATTGTTGGCATTGCTACCAAACAATGATTCAAATGCAACCAACGGGTTAGGTTCAGGCGCGACCCGCAGCCCATTGCTATCAAATGTTACCCCGGCACTGTCCCATACCGGCACAATATTGAGGTTGAGGTGCGGCTTGATCGTTTGGGTTTTGAACGCTTGGGCAAGGTAATAATCCAGACTCACCGCTTTATCGCTACCGCGCCCATCCGCTCCCGTCAAAAACTTCAGTACGCCACCCTCGTGGGAAGAACCCGAACCCAGCATATCCACGCCACTTAAGAACACACAATGCTGGCGTACCCGCTCTAACGGTGCGGTCATACGCGGCAAAATGAAGTTTGTTCCCGTGCCTTGTGCGTGCCAATGTTCCGGGCGCATCCCGTCAGGAAAGTGCAGGAAAATCGCACGGCGCGGCGCATCACCTGCATACGCCATACTCGCAAACGGTAATGCCGCTGCCCCGATGCCAGCAGCCACCCACTTCAGGAAATGGCGACGGTCATTGATCATACTCATATCCATTCCCCCTTATTGCGCCCGGCGCAGTGTGAAGTTAGGGGCATTGACGATGCCCAACAATAGGGTTTGCAGGTTGTAACCGTTATCCTCATACGTTTGGATATAGCTATCCAAAGCGCAACTGTCGGCACTGGTTTCCCTGCGTCCGGTGGTGTAACGGTAATACTGCCGTGCCAAACACTGCGCAGCGGTTGGGCTATCCGCCACCAAGGTACTGAGATGCGACAAGTCGTTCACGCTCAATTGCTCGGTCGGCGTGTAAGTTTCCATGCCGCGTAAGATACCTGTGGCATTAATCAAACTGCCGTTTTCAAGCTGGCGGAACTGTCCGGCTCCGTCGTATTTCTCGAAATTGAAGCCCGGCCCATCAAGATACTGATGGCAACTGAAACAGCTCGTGCCGGAATTGCTATGAAACGAGAACCGCTCACGGGTCGTCATATTCGGGTCGGGGTCGGGAGCTTCCACTACCCCCATATTGGCAGGCTCTGGTAAGTCATGGCACAACACCCGCTCGAAGAAGAACCGCCCACGCTTGAACGGGTGCGATTCATTGCTGTTGGCATAACGCGCCAGCACCGCACCCAACGTCAGGATGCCGTGACGTGAACCGTCAGTAACAGGCGTTTTACTGAAGTTACTATCTGTCGCCCCACTCAAGTGATAGAAGTCTGCCAGCGTTTTATTGGCGACCACATAGTCCGCTGCATACAACTCACGGAAGGTTTGGCTGGAATCAAATGCCACGTAGTTGAAGAAATTAATCAGCTCCTGCGACATTGCCAACCGCACATTGTCGGTATAGGCGGGGTACACACTGCTGTCTTTCGGAGGCAAGAAATACGGGTTGGTTTTCAATAACCACTGCCCGACGAAATTGCCCACCTGTTGACGACTACGCGGATCAGCCAGTAACCGTGAAGCTTGGCTAATGCGTTGCTGTGAGGTATCCAGCGCGTTTTGATCAGCCGCTTGCATCAATGCCGCATCCGGCATACTGCCCCAGAACAGGTAAGACAAACTGCTGGCGACTTCATACGGTGTCAGTTTGTACGTGCCGTCCGCCTGCACCTCACCCAGTTCAGAGCGATACAGGAAGTGTGGTGACATCAGCATTCCCATCACGGTTTGTTCCACCGCATCACGGAACGCCACACCATTAAAGTTAGCCGCGTAAGTGTCGACTTCCGTCGTGGTCAATGGGCGACGGAAAACACGTTTACCAAAGGTTTGGATAAACTGCCGCCCACAGGCGGTATCCTGCTGCGTACACGGCAAGATATTATTCCAGCTTTGCAGCACAGCTTGTGAAGCCAATTGCTCCGCCTGACCTAAGAAAGCTTCCATGCGCGAACTGGTGATTTGGTTTTGCACCACGTTATTGTCGAAGCCATCCACCCGGTTTTCTTCCGGCAACTTGTGTAACAGATCAAGCTGCAAACCGAGCAAATCATTGACGGTATTTTGGTATTCCTGCCTGGTCAATAAGCGCAAGCTACGTACACCCGCAGGCGGCGAACCTGCGCACGCTTGGGTATTACCGCCGTTACCGCCACCATTAGCATCCGGTGTCAGCACGTCAGTAATGTAACTGGCAATCGCCGACGCACACCCGTTTTGGCACGCCCCCGGATTTCCCGGCGGCATGGTGTCGTGAATAATGCTGGTCAATTGCGCCAACTGGCTGCTGGTGTATTTAGTCATCGGCAAGTTGGTAAAACCGCCTTTGCCATCTGCACCGTGGCAGCTTGCACAGCCTTGGCGTTGGTATTGCGCTTGCCCGTATTGCAACACAGTTTGCAGTGCAACATTCACTACCGCACTGACAGTACTGCCTTGGGTATTAAATGCGCTGACCCGGTAATCGTAACTTAAGCCCATCGCGACGCTGCTATCCGTGTAGGCTTGCACGTTACTGCCCAGCTCCAGCAATGTTACCCATGCCGTATCGTCTGCGCCCGTCGCGCGGCGTTCGACCCGGAAACCGGTTTCGTTACCGCTGTTATCTTTCCAGCTTAAGTTGACTTTGCTGTTATCCACTAACGTGGCGGTAGCACTGCTGGGCGCAACCGGCGCGGTATCCGTTGAGCCACCGCCGCCGCCGGTGTCACCACCTCCGGTATCGCCGCCACCCGTATCACCACCACCATCGGTGTTACCACCTGCTTTAGCGGTTGCATCAGCCGCGTAGTATTGCGCCAATGCCTGTAACACATCGTCACCGTACAACGACTTCAGGTCTTTCATCTGGTTTGCCATTTCCACCGGAACATTGCTGTTGCGGTTGGCATGGTAGTCTTCCAGTGTGGCGTGTAAGTAAGTTGCCCACTGCCCATCCAAGCGGGTACGGGTCAGGGTAGGGTCATTGCCTGTTCCGGCATGGCAGAAAACGCAATGGCTTTCGTGTACCGCTTTCCCACGATTCACCAGTGTCTGTTCGGTGGTTTGTGGTGCAGCTTTAAATGGCAGTTTCGATAAATAATCCGACATCCGTTCAATTTGGGTGTCGGTGTAACCCTTCGCAATACGCCCCATCACGCTGGAAGCACGTTCACCC
Organism: Thiothrix unzii; assembly: GCF_017901175.1. NCBI lineage: Bacteria > Pseudomonadati > Pseudomonadota > Gammaproteobacteria > Thiotrichales > Thiotrichaceae > Thiothrix > Thiothrix unzii. Next base: position 1,973,909 of record NZ_CP072793.1, on the reverse strand, counting down.
GTGCGGTATGCCTTCATGGTGCGCATCAAATAGCTCTTATCCAACCCGGCAATCGAGGGAATCCCCAAACCCGTGCTGTAACCGTCCGTGCCGTGGCAAGCTGCGCAGTTATTGACCAGCATGGCAGCGCGAATATCGGTGCGATCTTGACGTTTTACGCTGACAGTCGAGGTGTAAGCTGACGAGCCGGACGTATTAACCGCTTTTACTCGGTATTCGTAACTGCTGGCAACGGCTAAGGTTTTATCCTGATAGGTGCTGGCATTTGCGGCTAAGGTTGCCAACACCGCCCAACCGCCTACATTGGTGCGGCGTTCCAAGACAATATTGTCTTCTTCGGTGCTGTTATCCACCCACGTCAGGTTGGCGTAATTATTATCCACCAAGGTTGCTTGTAATTGATCAGGGGCTTTGGGCGGCAACACCAGCTTGTCTGATTGACCGCTGCATCGTGTGCCATTCACCGCCACATCAATCGGCGCAAGGTTTAACCCGGTGTGGGATGCATTGAACCCAAAAGAAATGCTGCTGTTCAGACCAATGACTTTATTGTAATCAAGATTACCGACAGTCACTTTGTCAGCCGCTTGGTTAAACGTAGCGTTCCAGCCTTGGGTAACTGCTTGCCCGGTTGGCATTGTCCAAGTGGTTTGCCAGCCGTTCCAGGGTGCGCCGGTGTTTTTAATGTCGACCGTGCCGGTGAAACCGTTATCCCACTGGGTTTGAATCTGGTAGTTAACGCTACAAGAGGGTGGTGGTGGCGGCGGTGGATCAACTTGCCCTGCGCATTTCACCCCATTGAGGGAAACATTGCCGGGAATATTGTTTAGACCAATGTGCGCACCGTTGAAACCAAACTGGATCAGCCCGCCCGTCGCGATATTGCGGTTCCAATCGACAGGCGACACCGAAACTTTACTGCCAGTTTGTTGGTATTGCCCGTTCCACAAGCCTGTTACCGTTTGACCGTTGGGCATATCCCACGCGACAGTCCAATTGCTGACGGCTGAACCGGTATTTTTCACCATGACATCAGCGGTGAAACCCACATCCCACGTCGCGGGTAAGGAATAAATAACCGCACAAGAAACAACAGGCGGTGGGGGAGGGGAGGCATTGCCTTCGCACAACACGCCATTGACGGAAACATTGGTGGGGATCGCATTCGTGCCGGTGTGCGAGGCGTTAAAACCGAATTGTACGGCAGCGTTTTTCGCGACATTACCGTTCCAACTGACATTCTTAACGCTGACGGCAGCACCGCTTTGGGTGTAACTGCCATTCCACAGCCCGGTAATTTGCTGATTATTGGGCATATCCCATGTGACTGCCCAAGTCGTCCACGGGTCGCCGGTATTGGTAACGCTGACATTACCCGTAAAACCGTTACCCCACTGACTAGCGACTGAGTAATTAACTTTGCAGGCCGTTGCCGCCCACGCCGCAGGGCTAAACAAGAAAATAGCCAAGGCAATCAAGCCATAAGACACGTACCACCGACAACGGACACTCGGCAAAGCAGCTAATTCGCCGCCTTGAAGCTTACTTTCCATGTTGTTCCCTCGCTAAAACACCAACCCACCTAGCCCAACGGCGTAAGATTCCCAATCATTATAGTGCAATGCAGTAATAAATATATTCAATCAGGGAAAAAATTATTAGGCATTGATGCTTACTTCATACACGCCACCAACAACAAGAAACTCCCCCTCCCCCCGCAACAACTTCGGCAACAAATCGTAATACCCCAACACCTTCACCACCGGCACACGCGCCTCAATCACATAATCCCCAAACTCATCCGCCCGCTCGCGGCTATGGGTAAAGGAACTGACATTGTTCATCAGCACCACCGCCCGCTTGCCATCGCGCTCCAGCACCCGGTACTCATCCAGCGCATTCACCCCCCGGTACAGCGTGATGTGGCTTTGTTGGGAATACGACAAAGCCAATTCATACTGACAATACGTATAAACAAGGTCAAGCTGGCTTTCCAGCGCATTCGTACCATACAGCCCCTTACAGCGGTCAAAGGCGTAATGCCCTTGATGGTATTGCACCGCCAGCCCAAAGCGCGATTCCACCCAACCCTTCAACACCGCCCCTTCGCGCCCGCTGGAATCAAAGCCCCAGCCGCGTAACACCCGTAAGTAATTGGCATTGGCACGCTTTTGTTTGCTGTTGGCTTCCAAACCCGCTTCTTCCAGTGCTTCCAGACAGAAATGTACCGTCATGTAATCCATAAAGCGTTGCGCCCGCGTCGCCGCATCCGGCATGGCTTGCAGGTGGGTAAACAGGGAACGATGCAAGGTTGATACGCCATCGAGGGTTAATGGCACAGGATGCTGCTGAAAACTCAGGCTGCCAAGGATGTGGGCAGGCAGGTTACAACGGTTGAATGGCAGGAACGCACTGTCTTTACCCATACAAAACGTGTCGGAATTGTCGGGAACACGACTGGAATCAACACCTGCCATCTTCATGATAAAAAGATAATTTCTCTTTAATAATCAATTAACTAAAATCAAAAGTGCCGCCTTGGCACGCGCTTTGCAAAAACATCATCGTTACATTCAGTTATCACAACACACTCACACAAGGAGACCAAGATATGGCACTACGTCAATGTGCAATCTACGGCAAAGGCGGCATCGGCAAGTCTACCACAACCCAGAATCTGGTTGCAGGTCTGGCTGAAGCAGGTAAGAAAGTCATGATCGTTGGCTGTGACCCTAAAGCAGACTCCACACGCTTGATCCTGCACGCTAAAGCTCAAAACTCCATTATGGAAATGGCCGCCAATGCAGGCAGCGTGGAAGACCTCGAACTCGAAGACGTACTGAAAGTCGGCTACCGCGACATTAAATGCGTTGAATCCGGTGGCCCAGAGCCAGGTGTTGGCTGTGCAGGTCGTGGGGTTATCACCGCCATCAACTTCTTGGAAGAAGAAGGCGCGTATGAAGAAGACCTCGACTTCGTATTCTACGACGTACTCGGTGACGTTGTGTGCGGTGGTTTCGCGATGCCTATCCGCGAAAACAAAGCGCAAGAAATCTACATCGTTTGCTCCGGCGAAATGATGGCGATGTACGCGGCTAACAACATCGCTAAAGGTATCGTGAAATACGCGAACTCCGGCGGCGTGCGTTTAGCTGGTCTGATCTGCAACTCACGTAACACTGCTCGTGAAGACGAGCTGATCATGGAACTGGCACGCCAACTCGGCACACACATGATCCACTTCGTACCACGTGACAACGTTGTACAACGTGCAGAAATCCGCCGCATGACCGTTATCGAATACGAGCCAACCGCGAAACAAGCACAACAGTACCGTGATTTGGCTAACAAGATCATCAACAACACCAAGTTCGTGATCCCAACTCCAATCACGATGGATGCGTTGGAAGAACTGCTGATGCAATTCGGTCTGATGGACGAAGAAGACGAATCCATCGTCGGTAAGACGGCTGCTGAAGAAGTCGCTTAATTAAACGGATAGCAGGGTGTGTAGAGACGCAAAATCTTGCGTCTCTACGGTGGATAAAACCCAACCCTCATACCCATCCTTCCCTCACCCGTCCACAGATTAGTGGCAGTGAATCAGGAGACTAGACATGACGAATCTGACCCGCGAAGAAACCGAAGCCCTCATTGCCGAGGTTTTGGAAATTTATCCCGAAAAGGCGAAAAAAGACCGCGCCAAGCACTTAACCGTCAACGATCAAAGCATCGAACAATCCAAAAAGTGCATTACCTCCAACCGTAAATCCCTGCCTGGCGTTATGACCATCCGTGGTTGCGCGTATGCCGGTTCTAAAGGTGTGGTTTGGGGTCCGATCAAGGACATGATCCACATTTCGCACGGCCCGGTCGGTTGCGGACAATATTCCCGCGCTGGTCGCCGTAACTATTATGTTGGTACGACCGGTATCAACACCTTCGGCACGATGAACTTCACCTCTGACTTCCAAGAGAAAGACATTGTATTCGGCGGCGACAAAAAGCTTGCCAAAATCATGACCGAAATCGAAAGCCTGTTCCCATTGGCGAAAGGCATTTCCGTCCAGTCTGAATGCCCAATCGGCCTGATCGGTGACGACATCGAAGCCGTTTCCAAAAAAGCTTCCAAGGAACTCAACAAGCCCGTTGTACCGGTACGTTGCGAAGGTTTCCGGGGTGTTTCCCAGTCCTTAGGTCACCACATTGCCAATGACGCGATCCGTGACTGGGTTCTGGACAAACGCGATGGCGACAACAGCTTCCAAACCACTCCGTATGACGTTTCCATTATCGGCGACTACAACATCGGCGGTGACGCATGGTCTTCACGCACCTTGTTGGAAGAAATGGGTTTGCGCGTGGTTTCCCAATGGTCCGGTGACGGCACGCTGGCTGAAATGGAACTGACCCCTAAAGTGAAGCTCAACCTGCTGCACTGCTACCGTTCCATGAACTACATCAGCCGCCACATGGAAGAGAAGTACGGTATTCCTTGGGTTGAATACAACTTCTTTGGCCCGACCAAAATCGCCGAATCCCTGCGTAAGATTGCTGGCTACTTCGACGACACCATCAAGGAAGGCGCAGAGCGCGTGATTGAGCGTTACAAAGCCCAATACGATGCAGTCATTGCCAAATACCGTCCACGTCTGGAAGGCAAGCGCGTCATGCTGTACGTCGGTGGTTTGCGCCCACGTCACGTTATCGGTGCGTATGAAGACCTCGGCATGGAAGTGGTCGGTACGGGTTACGAGTTCGCTCATAACGACGACTATGACCGTACTATCAAGGACATGGGCAACGCAACCCTGATCTACGACGACGTGACTGGCTACGAATTTGAAGAATTCGTCAAAAAGGTCAAGCCGGATCTGATCGGCGCAGGCATCAAGGAAAAGTACATCTTCCAGAAAATGGGTATCCCATTCCGCCAAATGCACTCTTGGGACTACTCCGGCCCTTATCACGGCTATGACGGCTTCGCCATCTTCGCCCGTGACATGGACATGACGCTGAACAACCCTTGCTGGGGCAAGATGAAAGCGCCGTGGATCAAGGACGAAGCAGCACCAGCGGTAGCTGCTGCTGCGTAAGCCAAAGAGGGCGTATGCAATACGCCCCTACGGTAGAACGTCCCCTGTAGGGGCGTATTGAATACGCCCCTCTTAAAGATTGTAAATTTACTACCCGTTGTCCGCAGATTAGCGGCGCGGGAGGAGAAATGACATGAGCCAAGCTGTTGATAACATCGTTCCCAGCTACCCTTTGTTCCGCAATGACGAGTACAAAGCCAGTCTGAAAAACAAGCAGGACAACTACGAAGAGCGTCACGCGGATGCCAAAATTCAGGAAACCTTCCTCTGGTCTACCACCAAGGAATATCAGGATCTGAACTTTGCGCGTGAAGCCCTGACCGTTAACCCGGCGAAAGCCTGCCAGCCCTTGGGTGCTGTGCTGTGCGCACTCGGCTTTGAGAAAACCTTGCCGTATGTGCATGGTTCGCAAGGTTGCGTGGCGTACTTCCGCACTTACTTCAACCGCCATTTCAAAGAGCCGATTTCGTGCGTATCTGACTCCATGACAGAAGATGCAGCGGTATTTGGTGGTCAAAAGAACATGTACGACGGTCTGGAAAACGCTAAAGCGATGTACAAACCGGACATGATCGCGGTTTCCACCACCTGTATGGCAGAAGTTATCGGTGACGACTTGAATGCGTTCATCAATAACTCCAAGAAGGAAGGGCATATCCCGCAAGATTACCCCGTGCCATTCGCGCATACCCCAAGCTTCGTTGGTTCACACACCACCGGCTGGGACAATATGTTTGAAGGTATTGCCCGCTACTTCACCCTGAACTACATGGAAGGCAAGGAAGTCGGCAGCAATGGCAAGCTCAATATCGTCCCCGGTTTTGAGACTTACCTCGGCAACTTCCGCGTCATTAAGCGCATGATGGCTGACATGGATGTCGACGTTACCCTGATGTCTGACCCGACTGAAGTGTTGGATACCCCGGCTGATGGCACATTCCGCATGTACGCAGGCGGCACAACCATGGCTGAAGTCAAAGACGCTCCAAACGCCTATGACACCTTGTTGCTGCAACCTTGGCAGTTGGAAAAGACCAAGAAGTTGGTGCAAAACACCTGGAAACACACCGCGCCTAAACTCAACATCCCAATGGGTTTGGACTGGACGGATGAGTTCCTGATGAAGGTCTCTGAAATCACCGGCAAGCCGATTTCTGACAAGTTGCTGACCGAGCGCGGTCGTTTGGTCGACATGTTGACCGACTCTCATGCTTGGTTGCATGGCAAGAAATTCGGTCTCTACGGCGATGCAGATTTCGTGCTGGGCATGACCAAGTTCCTGCTGGAAGTCGGTGCAGAGCCTATCCATGTGCTGTGCAACCACGCTAACAAGCGTTGGAAGAAAGAAGTCGAAGCCCTGTTGGCCGCTTCTCCCTACGGTAAAAACAGTGAAGTTCACATTGGTAAAGACTTGTGGCACTTCCGTTCACTGATGTTCACCAACAAGCCGGACTTCATGATTGGTAACAGCTACGGCAAGTTCATCCAGCGTGACACGCTGCATAAAGGCAAAGAGTTTGAGGTTCCGCTGATCCGCATCGGCTTCCCGATCTTCGACCGCCACCATATGCACCGTGACACCACACTGGGTTATGAGGGCGCAATGTATATGCTGCGCACCTTGACTAACGCAGTGCTGGAGCGTTTGGACGAGGAAACTCGCGGGATGGGGACTACGGATTATAACTACGATTTGGTTCGTTAATAGTCCTCCGAACTTCCCCCCTCCCTAACCCTCCCCCCGCAAGGGGTGGAGGGGACAAGAGGGCAACAAGGAGATTCCTATGCCCAACGTGATGATCCGCCGTAAGCCTGATGGCAACTTGCAATTTTATGTCGCCAAACAGGACATGGAAGAGACGGTTGCGACAGTCGAGAAAGATACGGCGGAAGAATGGGGTGGCACTGTCGAGTTAACTGATGGTTCCAAGTGGTACATCGACCCGATCAGCCCCCCACCCGCTTTTCCGACGACGCTGCGTTTCAAGCGCGGCTGAATGCTGAACCCAGTGAAAGGAGAATAGTCATGGCACTGAAAATTAACCGCGACATCTGCACCTCTTGCGGCGATTGCGAACCCGTTTGCCCAACCAAATCCATCAAGCCATTCAAAGGCACTTACAAAATTGTGGAAGACACCTGCACCGAATGTGAAGGCGAACACGATGAGCCACAGTGCTTGAAAGTGTGTTTGGAAGATGGCTGTATTGAATACGTTTGATTGACATCGACACCACCATCCCCGTAGAGACGCAAGATTTTGCGTCTCTACCATCACCCCTCAATCTCACGCTATTCCAAGGAGTCCATTATGAATGATCTACCCGATTCCATCCGCGTAGCATTTGCCACCAACGCCACCACTGCTGGCGTAGAGACGCAAGATTTTGCGTCTCTATCCTTGAACGGGCATTTTGGTTCTTGCGAACGCTTTCTGGTGTATCAGGTATCACAAGCCGAATACCGCCTGATTGATGTGCGCGATGTCGGCGACGACGAAGCCGAAGAAGACAAGAATGCCTACCGCGCCAGCCTGATCCTTGATTGCCAGGTGCTATTCATCGCTTCGGTGGGTGGCCCCGCTGCTGCCAAGATCGTCAAGAAAGGCATCCACCCGATCAAACAACCGACGGTTGTGCCGACCAGCGAATTGTTGGAAAAGCTGCAACAAGCATTGGCAAACCCCTCGCCTTGGCTGGGCAAAGTCATGGGCAAGGATGCGCAAGCACGTGCCCGTTTCTCTGGCGATGACGAAGACGATGAACTGCTTGAGGCGGAAGGATGATGACCCCAGAACAGCTTGCCAGTGTGGTGGAACAGGTCACACAACACGGTTTGGCTGACAGCAATCTGACCTACCTGCGGGCGCATTTCCCCGAACTGCACTTTACGTGGTGCATGGATGACGACGTGTGTGGCCCGCAACCTGCCGCACAGGGCAAGGGTTTCAACGTCTATCTGGTGGATGGCAGCAACCATTGCCTGTGCTTCACGCCGAGTCTGGAAGCGGCAAGCGGCGTGGTCATTGCCGAACTGGGTGAGGATGATGACTGATTGCGCCACCTGCCCGCACCATGAAGATCGGCTGGAAAAAGGTCGCTGCAAACCGGGCGATGCTTGTGTACAAGCGATGAGCGGGCGGCAAATCGAGCGTTTTTTCCGCGAAAACCCCGATCTGGCGCAAGGCTATACCGGTGATGATTTCTGGGAACGGCGGGCGATTGCGGCGCGTTACATTTCCCAGCAACGCCTGCTGGAACTGATTGATGACCCGGATGAAGTGGTACGCCGCGTGTTGGCTTATCGCTTGCCAGTGGATGAGTTGTACCGGCTGATCGGCGATATTGACCGCGAAGTGCGCATTACGGTCGCTGACCGTTTGCCTGCGGAACAACTCGAAGCACTGGTCAATGACCACGATTATCTGGTGCGCAAGTACGTGGCACGGCGGATGCCTGCGGGGCGTTTGTTCCGCATGATTTGTGACACCGACCGCGAAGTACGCATGAGTGTTGCTCGGCGGTTGCCGCCGGAAAGTCTGGGGCTGATGCTTAACGATGTCGAGCCAGAAATCCGCCGCATTGTGGCAGAACGCATCCAGCCCGCCGCTTTGAGTGCCTTGCTGGATGACCCTGACTGGGGTGTGCGCTTGCAAGTTGCCGAGCGTGCTACCCGTGGAATGCTGGAAATACTGGAACACGACACTGACCCCGATGTGAAGGAAGTCGCGCGTCAGCGGCTTCGGGAGATGGATGACAATGACTGAATTCGACTGGCAAGCCAAAAAACTCGCTGCCCAGTGCCCCGAACTGGCAGTGGGCGTGACGCACGAAGAACTGCTACACAGCATCAATACCCTGTTCGCACCGCTCAAGCTGAGCTTTGACAAGGTGCTGGAACGCGGCGGCTGGCATCATCTGGGTGGTGTGGTCGACATTGATATGCAGCCGCTTGCCAACAATCTGCGCTTGTGGGCTGAAACTGTGTCCGGCGGCGACATTGAAACCTTGCTGGACAAATGTTCGGAGCAAATCCTGTTTGCCACCAAAATCAGCGGTACGACGCTGTATTTCACCGCATCGACGGGCGATAAGCCGCAGGATTTCCTCCAGATTGAGGTGGAAGTGTTGCAGGAAGTGCTGGATCGTCCGCTGTCTGACCCCGATTTTTTGCCGGATAGTGTGGAAGAGTTCCTTGATCCGGTGGATTACCCGCACCTCGAACCCGAACCCGTGGGCAAGCCGCATTACCGTTTCCGCCGCTTGCAGGCAATGGCAGAGGTGTTTGCCGACCAGAATTTCCATAGCCGCCATGTGCAAAACCTGTTGCGCTTTATGCAGGACTGGCAGAACAGCAGTGCGGGACATAATGACGCGATTTTCTGCCAGCATTGGGTGATGGTGTTGCAAGCGTATCAGGGCAGCGACAAGGCGGAACATTACAATATCAAGCCAACGACGACGTTTGCGGAAAAGGTGGCGGATTTCGCGGAAAACCACGGTTTGAGTGGGGCGGAAATGGCAAAAGCCCTGCACAGTTTTGACCGTAAGGTGGGGTATCCGTTTGCGTGGTATTTCCTCATGTTAAACCGCAAGGGCGTACCAACCACGGTGGCGGAGGCGGTGCTGCGCGATCAGATGGAGGCTTATGCCTATTTGCCAGCGCGGGATTTGAAGATTTTGCGTGAGTGGGAACAGCGGGGGTATGGGGTGTAGAACGGTGGGATACGACGATATGTAGAGACGCAAAATCTTGCGTCTCTACGTTGGTGGGATGATTTATCGGGGATGGGTTTCTTCAACACAGGAGAGTGACGATGCAAGAGTTGGATTTTCACGAGGTCGCCGATGAATTCATCAATCTGGCGAACAAGTTGAGCGAGGAATGGGCACCGAATTTCCTCAGTGCAGCGATCCTGTACGCGGCGGCGCGTTACAACGCTTTCCACTTCCGGGAAACCTTGGGTGATGAGGACAAGGAAGCGGCGGCAATCGAGTATTACACCGAGCAGTACCGCAAGATGTTGAAGGAAAACCTGCACGAGATGCGCCATGGAGTTCCCCATGAATAAGATCGGGATATTTTTTGGCACGAATTCTGGCACGACGCGGCTCATGGCGAAAAAGATGGCGAAGCTGTTGGGCGATGTCGCTGCCAAGCCGCTCAATATCAACCGCACCACGGCTGAAGAACTGTTGCAATACGATGCGCTGATTCTGGGGACTGCCACTTACGGCATCGACCAGCTTCCGGGCAAAAGCACCGATATTCAGGATGGCAGTTGGGAAGATTTCATGCCGCAACTGGCGGGCAAGGATTTGTCCGGCAAGGTGATTGCGCTGTACGGGCTGGGCGATCAGGAAAAATACCCCGACCGCTTTGCGCACTCGCTGATCCATTTGTATCGTTGGGGCGTGGCGGGCGGCGCGGACGTGGTTGGGCAATGGTCTACTGAGGGTTATACCTTCAAGCAATCGCCTGCGGTGGTGGATGGGCAGTTTGTCGGGCTGGTGCTGGATCAGCAGTCACAGAGCTTGCTGACCGAGGCGCGGTTGAGTGCTTGGATTGAGGCGATTAAACCGGCGTTATTGGCAAAATTGGTTGGGTGAATGACTGACCCACATAAATCATCTAGCCCGTAGATACAAAACTTTTTGGCTTGATCCCGGCGCAGGCCGTTCTTCCGTGACAAAAATATCTGTTTTCGTTTTGACAAGATCAGAGAGTTTTTTGTAGCCATATAAGCGTGAATCGAAATCTGGTTGCAATCTGGTCAAATAACTACCGAATGTACCCAGATGTGCCCACCCTGTATCATCAACAGATTGTTCCAATGCAGCCAAAACAGATTTTTTCGGGAATTCGGTTTTCTGTTCTACCGCTTCGGCAGGAAGGGCATTAACTGTAGATTTCTGCCCATTTTCGATGTTTTGATCACTAACAACTTTGACTGTTGTGGCAGCAGGCTCGACAGTCGGACGCAGCACTTCGGTGAATACGAACTTGTGGCAGGCATTACGGAAAGCATCGGGTGTTTTCTTTTCACCAAACCCAAGCACAGTAAGCCCTTCTTCACGTAAACGCATTGCCAAGCCAGTAAAATCACTGTCGCTTGTAACTAGACAAAAACCGTCAAACTTGCGTGTATAAAGTAAATCCATTGCATCAATGATCAGCGTGCTGTCTGTCGCATTTTTCCCTGTCGTATAAGCAAATTGTTGCATCGGCTTGATGGCATACCGCTGCAATACCTTTTTCCATGACGCACTCGTCGGTGCAGTAAAATCTCCATAGATGCGCTTTACGGTTGCCTCCCCAAACTTTGCTATTTCTGCCAGCAGACCTTCAATTACAGCAGCTTGCGCATTATCTGCATCAATTAGGACGGCTAAACGGAGCGTTGGCTCTTCAGACTCAATTTTTGCGACTAAACGTGGTGATACCAAAGGGGAAACTCCAAATAACAATTTTCATGTAGCCCAATTAGAACTTCAATTTTTCTTCATGCCAAATACTTCGCGACAAGTGGTGACTTGCGCGAAAAACCATCCATGTCAAAGGCTATTGTGAGTATCGCTTGCGCTTCTCCTAACCTACGGCTAGGCTCGTACTATTACGTTTTACTCACAAAAAATACTGCCATGTTACAAGTCAAGCTCACCGCCATTGGCGACACTGTTGGCATAGTCTGGCCCAAAGAGGTACTGGAAAAAATGAACGCAGACAAAGGTGATAGCCTGTGTTTTCTGGAAAGTTCGGAGGGTTTCATACTGACAGCCCATCGACGGGATTTTGATGAGCAGATGCACGCTGCGGAGAAGGTACTGAACAAATACCGTAATGCTTGCCGTGAGTTGGCGAAATGAGTGGTTTGAGCTTACTCACCGTTTATGGGGTGGCATTCGGCACGGACTTCACGCACTGCATCATCAATCATGGTTTCCAGTATTTCGGGTGAAATGTCCTGATTGCGTTCTTTGACGACCTGTACAGTACGATCAAATATTGGCCAGCGTGCTGCGTCTTTCACGAATTTTGACAGGTTATCTTTTTCCATTGCTTGTGCCTCGTAAATTGATCTGTCCGCTGACATTAGCACCGGCAACCAGTTGCGTTCAAGCCGGACGAGCCTCACACCTAGCCCGCTGCTCACAATCAGCCGCCTGCAAATACGCATTGCTCATTGTTTGTCACAAGCATCAAGCGCAGCGGCAGCATCGGCGAAACCACAAACCCTTGACGCTGGTAAAAGCGTTGTGCCGCCTCATTCACGGCATCGGTCAGCAGGGTAATCCGCAAACAGCCATTCGCCTTGGCAAGCGCGATAGCGTGTGCCAGCAATTGCGCCCCCACGCCTTGCCCGCGTGTGTCTGGCGTAACCACCATGTCTTCCAGCAGTGCCACGCGCCCGCCGAGTGCGGTGGAAACGGTGTACAACAAGCTGACCATGCCCACCGCATTGCCCACCTGCCGTGCAATCAGGATTTGCCCCACATCGGGATTCTGGATGATTGCGGTCAAACCCCGCTGTTGCGCCGCTGTATCCGGTGTGAATTCAGCTTCCTGCGTGAACAGCAGGTCGAGCAAGCCGCATAAGTCGGGAATATCCGCTAGGGTCGCCAGAGTAATCGTGTTGTTCATGCCCCATCCTCCACCAATCGTGCCACAGGTAAACGCGCTTGCCCCAACATCACCAGCAACCCGGCGGCAATAATAGTTCCGATTCCTACTATCGCCAGCAAGCTCAGGCTTTCATCCCATAACCACCAACCCAGCACCGCCGCAAAAATCACCGACGCATAGGTAAACGCCCCCAATTGCCCCGCCGGAGCATGACCATACGCCGCCGTCAACGCCCACTGCGCCAAGGTTGCCAACACCCCCAACAGGAATAGCCACAGTAAGGTTTCCCACGTCAGCGGCAACCACGCCAGCACTGCCGGAATCACCGACAACACACTGGCAAACAAGGCGAAATAAAACACCACGCGCAACGCTGGCTCTTCGCTCGAACGCATCCGCCGGATACTCACCTTGGTCGAACCGCCCATGACCGCGCCGAACAGCCCCAACACCACCGCCAGATTGAAAACCGCCGCCTCCTGAAACGGGTTCAGCACCAACAATACCCCGGCAAACCCCAAACCAATCGCCACAAAGTTACGCCAGGACAAGCGTTCCCCCATCCAGAAAAACGCCACAATCGGCACAAATAACGGCATGGTTTGCTTCAACAACGCGCTTTGCGCCAAGGGCAGATGCCCCCACGCATAAAACATACAGCTCATCGCCGTGACACCCAGCAGCGAGCGCAAAAAATGCAGGTGCAAGCAATCGGTTTTCACCGCCTGCACCCCATTGCGCCATAACCACGGCAGCAGCAACAACAGTGCGAACGCATTGCGGAAAAACACGGTTTGTTCTGTCGAGACCACGCCGTTCAGGTGTTTAATCACCATGCCCGCGCTCACCAGAAAAAATTCGGATGCTAAAATCAGCAACGCGCCGTAAGCCAAGCCGGACAGCGGCAACAAAGGTTTTGTATTCATCGGCGCATTGTAAGGGCAATCCCGCGTAGAGACGCAAAATCTTGCGTCTCTCAACACCATGACCTACCTACGCGGTTAAACCTTGTGGTGCGTGGCTCATGCATTTCTTCGGACAAACCTTGGCGCAGGCTTGGCAGCCAATGCAGTCCAGCACGTTTTTCAGGTTCATCACCATCGTGTTGTCATCATCGTCATAGCTGTCATCGCTATCGTCGTCTTCCAGTTCCAGTTCGTCGCGTTCGACCAGCTCAAACACATCGCGGGGGCAAACTTTATAGCAGCGTCCGCAACCAATGCATTTGCCCTGATTGAGCGTGGTGATGAAGGCGGGTGTCCAAGCAATGCCGCCACGGGTAAGACCAGTGATTGGTTCCATATCAGTATCCTCTAGTTCGCTTCGGCGGCTTGCAGTTTGGCGTTGGCTTCAGCCCACGCCACACAAGCGTCGTAAGTGGCTTGCGCAATCGCGGGCAATTCCTGATAGCCAGCGGGCAGCTTGTCTTCCACCAAATCGTGCAATTGGCTGGCGTGTTCGGTGGCAATGCGCTTGGCTTTGCTGACCGCTTTTTGCAGGGCTTTGAGTTCTTCCGGGGTCATCGCAGCCTCCTTACAAACCAGCAACGGCAGCGTGTGTGCCGATCAGATTCAACGCAACCGAGAGCAACTTGTCGGCCTCATCCTTCATTTTGGAAAGCGACTCGAAGCCAAAGCGGTGAACGTCACGCAAAGTACGGTCAACCACCACCAGCTTGCCGACGGTAATCAGGGCACGCCCGAAACCTTCGTGTGAAAGGTTCATCATCGGCACTGCCATCAGGCCGCATTCCTTTTCGATCAGCGCGGCAATGGCGTTGTAGAACACCTTGACGCGGGCAATGATGATTTCATCCGGGTCGCCAATGATGGGGATTTCGCGCTTCATCGCTTTGGTGACAACGAATGGCTCCAGGATTTTCGCGGGGGTGTAGTTGTCATACGCCCCGTAGCTATCCAGTGCACGCATTTGGCGCAACATTTCGGTGGCAAAATCGGTGCTGAGGACGGGATCGTCAGCGGCAATCAAAGTGCTAGCTTCGCTCATGGGGTATCTCCTGTGAAAGGTTTGAATTCGATTTGGCGGAGGGTGAAGGTATCCGCCCTGCGTAATAATTGTGGTTGGAAGTAACGGTTCATGCGGCGATTGCTGGTCAGCACACCTGCGCCCAACAAGCCCAACAGCAAACCCAGCAAGGCAATACCCGCTTGCTGCTTATCGCTCATGCCTTGCACATCCGCGATGATTGCCGCGCCCAGCATCAGCACCACGGGCAAGATGTATGCAGCCAGTGACGCAGTGACCATAACCTGATCTTCCACGCCAATAATCACCTGTTCCCCCACGCTGGAGGCAAACTGGTTCGGCAAACGTAACTGCTGGCGGCGCATTCCAAACCATTTGGAAACGCTGGAGGTGGCGCAACTGTCTTGTGTGCCACAACTGGAACAGGCACTGCTGGCGCGGGCTTCCACCCAGATATGATCGGGGGTAGCGGCAACCACGGTGGCGGTTTCTTCGATCATTCGTCCCACCCTTCGGCTTCCATCGAGTCGAAGCGTTGCGCATTGGGGGCTTGCATCCGTTTGATGGCTTGCGCCAGCCACGCGCTGGGGCCGCTGCGGAGTTCTTCCTGCAAGGCTTCCAGCAATTCGCTGATTTCCGCGCCTGCACTGACTTTGACGGGTTGGATATTGGCGGTTTTGAGCTTGGCAACGGCAGATGCACCGACCGCTTGCGAGTAAATCGCCACGCAACCTTCCAACACTTTGATCTTGGCATCGAGCTTGTCTTCGTTGCCGTCCATCGCCAGCTTGCCGAACTGGGTGGCTTCCACCAATTGCACGTTTTCCGGGGTCAGGGCGTAAATCGCAAACGATTCCGCCGCGCCGAAATGCTGGTCGACGTGCTTCATATCGGTGGATGCAAACGCAACTTTAATGGCTGTTTCCATGAAGTGTTCCTCAGTGTCTTGTCCGAGAACTGTGAGCCGCCGTGTCAGAGCCGCCATAGCTGCTTACCTCTTTGTCTTGTTTTTGCGCATAAATCGACTGATACGGGTGAATCTCGCCCTTCTCCAACGACAGCAAAATATTGGCAATGTCGAACAGCGTTTGGCGCGTTCCCGTATACCCAATCCACTGCCGCTGATACCCACCCAGCAAGTCATACTGCGGAAAACCAGCGCGTAACAGCGGAATCCCCAGCCGCAATGCCGTTTCCTGCCCGTGCGAATTGCAAATCAACACTTCGGCTTCATTGGCTTCCGCCGCCTTTTCCAAATCTTCCAGATCGCCGATATGCACCTTGTCGGCTGCGATGTGCTTGAGAATCGGCGCATTCGCCGGAGCAACCGCCGCCACCGTATACGCGCCGTTTTCCGCCAGCAATTGCGAAAAGGCGTTGAGCAAATCCGGGTCAGCGGCGATGGCGAAGCGCGACAGGCCAAGCATGAAGTGCGTATCCAGCATCGCATCCTGCAATTGCGCCCGCTGGCGGTGCAGCTTGGGCGGCACAGGTTCGGCGGCAAGCGTGTGCAAGGTATGGACAAACTGGTCGTTAGCCTCCAGCCCCATCAAATGGTCGAAACGGTAATCCGGCACGCCAGTTTTCTGACGCAAGGTATCCGCCGCCGCTGACATTGATGCGCCAATCACCAGCGTTGCCAGCGAATCGCCCAACGTTGCCATTTCCGACACCAACGTGCCGCCAATGGTTAGCGGGCTGAAATCGTCTTCCGGCAAATGCCCATCGAGTGAATCTGACAAATCGGGAATCACCACCGGGCGCAAACCGAACAGTTCAATGGTGTCTTTCAAGGCTTCCAGATCGCCGGGAGTCAGCGAAGCATTGACCAACACATTGACCTGACGCGGACGTTTGCCGGGTTGCGTGCCAGCGGTGGCGGCCTCGGGAACGAGCGTGGCAATAATCGCTTCCACCGCTTTGGCAAAGCCGCTTTCCAGACAGCCCGTGAAGTCGGGCGTGGACAAAGCGACCACCGGAATGTGGGCGTATTCGGGGTATTTCTTGCGGAATTCGCCCGTCGCCATCGTCACATCGCTGCCTTGGGTTTCTGCCAAGCCCGTGGTAGGCACACCGACCAGCGACGGATTGTTTTTGCTGCAAATCGCTTTCAAGCCTTCGACCACGTTTTCATCCGAACCCATTACCGCCGAGATTTGATCCATTGCGGTGGTTTGCAGCGGAATCGGTTCGCGGAAGTGGCGCACGAAAAATACTTTACCGAAGGCGGTACAACCTTGCGCCCCGTGCAACATCGGAATGGCACGGTGAAAGCCGAGGAACGCGAGTGCTGCGCCGATGGTTTGGCTGGCTTTCAACGGGCTGACGGACAGGGCTTTGTTGCGTTTGGTGATCTCAGCCATGAGAAACCTCCTTGGCTATTGCCCACGGTGCGGGCTTGCGGACAGCTTGCCAGATCGGGCTTTCGACGGTCAGGGCGAGTTGTTTGGCGAGTTCCAGCATCCCTTCGTAACCTGCGTAACCGAATTCGCGTTCCTGGTTGATGTCGAGGAATGGGATGCGGGCTTTGAGTGCGGTGTACATATTGCGCCCACCGGCAATGAGGATGTCGACTTTGTATTCACGCACAATGTCGATCAAGGCTCGCGGGCTACCGTCTTCGACCATTTTGGTGTCTGCGCCCATGATTTCACGAATGCGGGCTTTGTCTTCTTCTGTGGATTTTTTCGTGCCGGTTGCAACCACCGTCATGCCCAAATCTTGCAGGGCGGAAACGATCGACCAGGATTTCACCCCGCCGGTATACAGCAACACACGCTTGCCCTTGAGACGTTGCCGCCAAGGTTCTAAGGCTTTGTTAATGCGGGCTTCTTCGCTGGCAATCAGGGCTTCGGTGCGTTCAGTGAGGTAAGGGTCTTCGATCAGGCGGGCGAAATCGCGCAAGGCATTGTTCATGTCTTGCACGCCATAAAAACTGCCTTCAAACCATTTCGTGCCGAAACTGTCTTCGAGTTTTCGCGCCACATTGAGCATGGCTTTGGAACATACCATCATGTTCACTTTGGCGCGGTGCATGGTTTGCACCTCGTGGAAACGGGCATCGCCGGAGAGGGTGCAAAGGATGCGGATGCCGAGGTGGTCAAGCAGTGGCAGGACGTGCCAGAGTTCGCCTGCGATATTGTATTCGCCGACCAGATTCACGTCGTGGACTTTGAAAGTGTCGCTTTCTGCGCCGATTGGCAACGGGTCAGGTTCGCGGGTTCCGCAGACGTGTTTCACCATTGCATCGCCCGCAATGCGGTTGCCGAGGTTTTTCGTGCCGTAAAATCCGGCGCAATCAATCGGTACGACGGGCGTTCCCCAACGTTCTTGCGCCGATTTGCAGATCGCTTCGATGTCATCGCCGATCAGCGCGGGGATGCAGGTGTTGTAGACGAAGACGGCGGCGGGGCTGTAGCTGTCAATTGCTTGTTTAATGGAATGGAACAGGCGTTTTTCGCCGCGTCCCATAATCACATCCTGCTCGGTCAGGTCGGTGGTCATGCCGATTTTGTACAAGCGTGCGCCGCTGGAACGTGTGCCACGGTTATCCCACGAACTGCCTGCACAGGCAATGCTGCCGTGGACAATGTGTGCCACATCCGCAATCGGGAGCAGCGCGATTTGTGCGCCATCGAATGCACAACCACCCGCCGATGCGCCGGGTTTGGGGCGGGCGCAACCGGACTTTTCCTTTTTGTTGTGGGTACAGGCTGGTTCGTCCAGCAATGCGGCGATGTCTTTGGACTTCATCATGGGGCGTTACCTCGGCTTGATGGATGCAAGAGGTAAAGCAAAGGCTGTGCCAAGTGTGTAACTGATTGTTTCCGTGGGGATTGCGGTTTGGGGGTTGTGGGGAATGCTACAAAGGCTTAAAGGGTTGGGGGGATTTGTGACAGTAATACCGCTGATGACTATCAAACACTTGTTGCTCAATCCTTTTGGAATAGGAGAGGGCGTTACCCCTCTCCTATGCTCTTTATTGCCTTGAACGTACTAAAAAACTCCACGCTTTGTACCCATAATCATAAGCATCAAGTACGCGGCTACTGTTTCTAACACGCCGAAACCGGCAATGAACCCATCTGAAACCAGAGGGCGGAGGTTTTACTATTTTCATAGCATCAATCCTAACAAGATGGGGAAGCGACATCTTGTATATTGATTGATGGAAAAGAATCCACTACGCTTATGGTGCAAAACAGTAGGTGAGTGGGCTTCCCATTCTTCTGCAACTTACGAGGGGGGCTTGCAGTCCCCCTTGTTTTACCCTCCTTCTTGCACTGCAAATGCCTTGATGATAGCAGCTAGTCTATTTGCCTCAGAAACCGTTAGATCTGCTGGTAGGTTGCTAATTTTAATGGTTAATCCTTCCCTCAGTGGAACAGGGACAACAATGTGTTCAATGTCGTGATGTGTGATTGCCCGAACAACTTTTTCTGTACTGTTATCCTCTACACTGTCAGTGCCTTGCTTTTTCGTGTTGTTTCCATTTGAGCTTTTTGAACGAGAACGTTGCTGGTTACTCGCAGGTTTAAAACTTGATGGATTGCCAACGTAGCTAAAGAAATCAGAAAGAGCAGTTCTCAGGCGGCTAAGGTACACTTGCAGGCTTTCAGGTTTGTAATCAGTACTTTGAAGGTTCTGGAAACGATCAAATACGCTTTCAATGTCAATCAAACGCAGATCCGTTTTCTCATGCGCTTCAAGTATAGACAATATCTTGTTTGCAGCGAGTTTTCTGCTCTGAGCTGTGTTTCGCTTCAGGATTCCTTTGATTGCAGCGTAGTCAAAGAATCGGTTAAGTGCATCTAACGAATAATCTTTGTCGCTCATGATCAAGTCCTCTTGATGTTAAATCTTGAGGAAGAATAATATTCGCATCAATTAATCATGTCAACTCTGACTTGATGCATCTTGATGCGTTGATTGAAAATATACAACATATTGATTATAAATGAATGATGGTCGATAGCTTGAGGTATATACTTCATCGCTGCCCGAACACATCATAGCAACGTGCTCTCGAGTTATGATGTGCATGTCCACATGAATATCAGCGTAAGGGCAAACCAGTGCAACGTAGTCATTTTTTCAATCAACCCCAGCTCCAGCAATACCTGAACATCTTCATGCACCCACTTCACATCGCGCCCAACCTGACGCGCAAGCTCACGCACGCCCATCGCCCCGCCTTGCTGCAAGGTGTTGATGATCGTCCACCGGCGTTCAGTCAGGCGGGAAAAGAATGCGCCGGGTGACTGAAAATTGAGGGTTTCACCCTGATAGCTGCCTTTCTGCGCGGCTTTTCCGGCAGCCTTCCCGTCAGCTTGCAGGGTGATGGTCAGTGCACGCTTTTCGATGTTGCCTACCGAATAACGTGGATGGTAATCGGCAACGCCATTTCTTGCCAAATCTTGTCCGTGGTCATTACGTCCATTTTGCGATCAATGCCTGTCGCAATGCAGGCGCGGTCAGCCAGTGACAGCCCAAAGGGTTTGGCTTGTTTCCAAAGGCTTGCGCCGATTTCGGCTTGGTCGATGCTGAATGGCATGATTTTTAAGCCGGTTAACTCTATTTCGGCACGAATGTCTGCCGCGTCGGGATCATGTACCGAGAGTTTCTGGATAACCTCCGACCAATTGACGGTATTGATAGTGGCGCGGTGCAACACCGCTTGCACTTTGTCTGCGCCCGGCTCGTCCTGTAACAAAGCCAGCAGTGCTGAAGCATCAAGAATCATGGTTTTCCTTTGCCGCTTCCTGACGACGTTCCTGAATTAGCTCATTTGCTAGACTTACAGACACTTTACGGAAACGGTGTTGCAGTTTTTTTACAATATCGACGGGCTTTTCCATGATGATGGAATCGTTTTCAAGTCGCAGCCGCAGGCGTTGCCCTTCCTGCAAATTCAGTGCTTTACGCATGGCTGTCGGGATGACGAGACGACCATTTTGCCCGATGGCGATGGTACATTCTTGCATGGCTGTTACCTTGGCAGATCTGATGGATTGGTCTCTTAAAGATAGTGGTAAACATATCTATTGGCAAATGAATCTTTTGCCAATGATTGCCTGCATGGCTGGCGATAAACAGCTTGCAACAGTGTCGTGAACTCGACAAATCGTCCTGAACCCACCATTCAAACGACCGCAAAAAAAATCACAGGTGATTGATAAAAAATGGGAAATTTAGGCTGGCACGTTTCCTGCTATAACTCCTCTATTCGTTCACCTGACAGGAACACCCCATGAGCAGCAATAAAACACTGGAAAAAATCCAGCAGCAAGTCACCGACAACGCAGTGATGATCTACATGAAAGGCACGCCCGACGCGCCCGAATGCGGCTTTTCCGGCAAAGCGGTCGGCTACCTGAAAAAGACCGGGGTGGAATTCGCCTACGTCAACGTGCTGAAATCACCGTTTATTTACGAATACCTGCCGCGTTTTTCGCAATTCCCCACCTTTCCGCAAGTCTTTGTTGGCGGCGAATTGGTCGGTGGGAGCGATATTGTGGAAGAGCTGTACAACAGTGGTGAATTGCAAACCATGCTCGCAGCACTGGTAAAACAAGGGAAACTGCTTGCACCGAGCGTTTCCGCTACCATGACTGAACCGGCAACCGCCGCTAACAATCTGGTACAACTCACCCTGTAATGGACACAACGCAAACAGTACGTGCTTACCACGAACGCACCAAACACCGTCTGGATGCCTACGCCAAAGGCCCCGACTACCTAGACTGGGATCAACAGCCGAACCCGTTCCGGCGATTCGTGGGTGCAGAAGTGGTGGAGTTGCCGTTGCTCCCTTCAACCCTTGCTGGGGAAGGGCTGGGGATGGGGGGAAATCTTCCTGCCATTGCCGCCCTGCTCGAACTCTCCCTAGGTCTATCCGCGTGGAAGCAATACGGCCCCGACCGTTGGGCATTGCGTTGCAACCCCTCCAGCGGCAACTTGCATCCCACCGAAGGCTACGTTATCGCCAACGGTATCGACGGGCTGGACGATGGTGTTTACCACTACGCCCCGCACGAACACGCGCTGGAATTACGCGGCAAACTGGCTGACAGCGATTCCCCACCACAACTCCTGCTCGGTTTGAGCAGCATCGCTTGGCGCGAAGCGTGGAAATACGGCGAACGCGCTTTCCGCTACGTGCAACTCGATGCGGGTCATGCCTTGGGTGCAATCCGCTATGCCGCCGCAGCCCTTGGCTTGCAGGTGGAATTACTCCCCGTCACTGATGCTGACATCGCCGCGTTATTAGGACTCGACCGGGCGGACGATTTCACCGATGCAGAAGCCGAACACCCCGATATGCTTTTACGCATTCACACAGGCTCGCCCACTCCCTACCACCTCCCAAACGTCACGCAATGGTACGGCAAAGCCAACGCATTGGGCGGCTTCCCCAAACACCATTGGGCAATCATCGACGCAGTAACCACCGCCACCGCATCTCTTCGTGGGGGCGAATGGCATTCGCCCTCTTCATCCCTCGCCGCCCCTCAACCCGACCTAATCCCGCTGATTCGCCAACGCCGTAGTGCCCAAGCCTTCAGCGGCAAAACCAGCTCTCTGCCCCGCGACACGTTCTACGCAATGTTGTCCACCTTACTGCCTGCCAGCAATCCCGTACCGTGGGATGTATGGACATTGCCCATCCGCCTGCATCCGGTCTTATTCGTGCATCGCGTCGAAGGTTTACCTGCTGGTCTATACGCCTTACCACGCCATGCAACAGCCGAAGCTACCTTGCGCTCTGCGATGAATCCCGATTTCCTTTGGCAAAAACCGGAAGGCTGTCCGGCGGAATTACCGCTGTTCCACCTGCTGGAAGCCGATGCCCGCAAAGCCGCTCGCACGCTTTCCTGCCACCAAGACATCGCCTCCACCAGCAGTTTCAGCCTCGGCATGTTGGCGGAATTCGATTCAGGCTTGACAGAAGGCGCACACGTTTACCGCCACCTGTACTGGGAAGCCGGGTTACTGGGGCAAGTGCTGTACCTCGAAGCGGAAGCCGCCGGAGTACGCGGCACAGGCATCGGCTGTTTCTTCGACGACAGCGTGCATGAAGTGCTGGGCTTGCAGGATACCCAATTCCAAAGCCTCTACCATTTCACCGTAGGTAGCCCTGTGATCGACACCCGGCTGGAAATGCTGCCCCCTTATTCCCACCTACCCAAAGAACGCCAAGCACCTGAACAATTGTGAGATGCGCAACAGGTCACTCATAATGGCTTGTCGCAAACCTAACAGTCATTATCCAAATAAAATAAAAATACAATTAATAACAATAAGATAATCCATCTGGCACAAGACTTGCTGATAACAGCCCAATAGCACCAGCAAGGTCAATACCATGCACCACAGCAAGCGTTTCATCACCATCAACGACACCACCCTGCGCGACGGCGAACAGTCCGCAGGCGTGGCTTTTTCCCTCACGGAAAAGCTGGCGATTGCACGCGGGCTGGATGCGTTGGGCGTACCCGAACTCGAAGTCGGCATCCCTGCGATGGGCGAGGAAGAACGCGACTCCATCCGTGCCGTTGCTATCCTTGGCTTGAATGCGCGGCTGATGGTGTGGAGCCGGATGCGCCGCGACGACATCCTGCTGTGCCGCGATTTGGGGGTGGACATGATCGACATTTCCATCTCGGTTTCCGACCAGCAAATTTTCCACAAGCTCAAGCGTGACCGCGCTTGGGTATTGCAACAAATCCGCGAACACGTACACATCGCCAACGATCTGGGCTTGATGGTTGCAGTCGGTGGTGAAGATGCGTCCCGCGCTGACCGCGATTTCCTGTTACAAGTGCTGGAAACCGCACAAGCGGCGGGCGCACAACGCTTTCGTTTCGCTGACACGGTGGGCATCCTCGAACCGTTTGCGACCCACGACTGGCTATCAGCCCTGCGTGCCCACACCGACCTCGACCTTGAAATGCACGCCCATGACGATCTCGGTCTTGCCACCGCGAATTCCCTCGCAGCGGCGCGTGCAGGTGCAACTCACATCAACACTACTGTACACGGGCTTGGCGAACGGGCTGGCAATGCGCCGTTGGAAGAAGTCGCATTGGGGCTGGGGCGTTTGTACGGGCTGGATTGCGGCGTTAACTTAAAACGCTTCCCCAAGCTTTCCTTGCTGGTGGAAAAAGCTTCTGGACACTCGGTTGGCTGGCAAAAAAGTCTGGTCGGCGAAGGCGTATTCACCCACGAATCCGGCATCCACGTCGATGGCTTGCTGAAAGATTCGCGCAATTACCAAGGTGTCGATCCGGCGGACATGGGGCGGCATCACCAACTGGTGCTGGGCAAACATTCCGGTACACACGGGGTACAGCGTGCCTACGCACTGCTCGGCGTACAACTGGCGCATGAACAGGCGGAAGCGATTCTCGCGCTGGTGCGACGCTTTTCCACCCAGCATAAACGCCCTCCCACGCCCGATGATTTACAGCAATTCCTACAACAAACCTGTTTACCAGAGGTAATGGTATGTTGTTAGAACTGATCCGCGAAGACATCACCTGCGTCTTCCAACGCGACCCCGCCGCCCGTTCCCGCTTGGAAGTTGCCTCGCTCTACCCCGGCATCCACGCGGTCATGTTGCAGCGTATCGCTCACAGCTTGTGGAAACGCAACTGGCGTTATTTCCCGCGCTTTATTTCTTACTTCGCCCGCTTTTGGACGAATATCGACATCCATCCCGGTGCGAAAATCGGGCGACGCTTTTTCATCGACCACGGTGCTTGCGTGGTGATAGGCGAAACCGCCGAGATCGGTGACGACGTGACCCTCTACCACGGCGTGACCCTCGGCGGCGTATCTTGGAACAAGGGCAAACGCCACCCAACTTTGGGCAACCGCGTGGTCGTCGGGGCAGGTGCAAAAATCCTCGGCCCGATTGAGCTGGGCAACGACGTGCGGGTTGGCTCCAATTCCGTGGTGGTCAAAAACATTCCTGCGGGCAAAACCGTGGTCGGCATCCCCGGCAAAATCGTGCAAAACAAAGTCGCCCGCAATGACAACCCCGAAGGCATCGACCTCAACCATCACCTGATTCCTGACCCGGTAGCAGGCGCAATCCAGTGCCTGCTCGACCGCATCCGCTTACTCGAAGAAGCCACCGGCACGCGCGGCTGCTTACCCGAACAAGAAGACGATAGCGCAGAATGCAACCATTGCGATGCCCGTGACCTCTGCGACAACGAGCCAGAACTGAACATAAAACCAATCACATTCTACAAAACAGGAGGAGTTTAACCCGATGGATTTACAAGATTTTGAAGCCGAAGACCTTTACTTCAACGCCACGATTGACCCGGAAATCGCCATATTGCTGGAGGAAGCATCTGGCTTATATCCGCAGCCAGAAGCCGAAACGCTGTTACTGCGTGCTTACTTCCTCGCTCCCGAAGATTTAAACGTACTGGTCGCGCTGTACCGCTATTTCTACTACCAACACCGCCTGCCGGATGCGCTGAACGTGGCACACAAAGCCATCGCCGTCAGCGGCAAACGTTTGCACCTGCCGGAAGACTGGCGGCACTTAACCCGCTTGCATCTGGGGCAGGGAGTACTGGTATCCATGACCTTAACGCGCTTTTACCTGATGGCGCACAAGGGCGCAGGCTATCTGGAAATGCGGCTGGGCGAATTGGCTGATGCGGTCGGGCGGCTGCAAACGCTGGTGGACATCGACAGTAATGACCGGCTGGGTGCGAAGGCGTTGCTGACGCTGGCGCAGGAACATTTGTATGAGCAGCAAGGGGTGGCGGTGTTGCGCAAAGTGGCGGGCGACTCAGGGCGATCGCACATCAATTTGCACTGAAACAAGCCAGTTTCGCCGCTTGAAAGCGGCGGGTTTACAGTCCTGCCAACACACCTCGCTAAACTCGACCTCAACCAACCTGACACCATTGCAGCTTTTATTCTGCAATGGTTGAAACGTCGGGCGTGAATCGTCGCGTCACTTTCTTCAGAATCCGCCGTGTAATGAACGTGCGTGGCGGCAATCAACTTTACAGGTATTATAATCGTCCATCGCTTCTTTAAGGCACTCAGTCGATTCTTTTGAGCCTTTAGTGAAAATATCAGAACAATTT
The DNA here is from genome assembly GCF_017901175.1 of Thiothrix unzii. Lineage (NCBI taxonomy): Bacteria > Pseudomonadati > Pseudomonadota > Gammaproteobacteria > Thiotrichales > Thiotrichaceae > Thiothrix > Thiothrix unzii. The sequence goes on along the minus strand of NZ_CP072793.1, from coordinate 1,948,087 downwards.
GTTTTTTCTCGATTGAGTATTCTGTCGCACTCATCGACACAGCTACCTGATGTAGTCGATCTGTTGCCAAAGGTTTTCTTGGAAGCCTCGTAAGCTTCCTTGTCTTGATAAGTCTTTCCCTCTGCCATATACATGGTTTCTACTGTTCCATCCTTTAGCGTTCGTGTGGCATATCCCAATTTATTTTTAAGGGTCTTATAATCAGCAGTTATCTTAATAACATCTGCTACTCCTATAGGAGAATCATAGTGTATGGTAATTTCCCCGCTTGGTTCACTATTAATAAATTTCCCTTCTATGGTGGATTTATTGTTATAGTCATACATTTCCCCATATCCATTGAGTTTTCCGCCGGAAAATGTACCTTCCTCCCAACTATTTTCTTTTCCATTAAAGTACCATGTGGCTTTTCCTTGTCCTGATGCATAGCCGTCTTTGCATTCACCACTCCAAGTGATTGTTTCTCCTACTTGGGGATTGGGATTCCAATGTTTGCAGCCGTTTTGGTCAGTTATCCAATTGCCTTCTGCATTAGCAACGCCAGTTAATAACGATAGGCACGTTAAAAGTGTGAGTTTCAATAAATGCGATTTCATGGTGTCGTTCCTGTTAATTTAAAAATGTTTGGTTGCCGCAGTGCTGGAGATTTGCGGCGCCGCAAGATTCACAATGGTGACGCGGCGATTCTGAGCGCGTCCTTCCTCGCTAATGTTGTCGGCAATGGGGCGGGATTTACCAAAGCCAATCGGTTTGAGGCGATGAAATGGTACGCCAAAATCTTGTGAGAGAATCGTGTAAACACTGGTTGCGCGTCGTTCGGATAACACGCGGTTATAGTCTTCGCCGCCAATATCATCGGTGTGACCTTCGATTAAGATATTTGCGTGATTAAGGGCATCACTTTGTAAGGCTTTTGCAAGTTCTGCCAGTTGCACCACGGAAGTGGGTTTTACATCGCTGGCATTAAATTCAAACTGGATTGACAGATTAATGAAAGCAGGCTGTTCAATATTGCCCGCGTTATTAGTTTTAGGTGTCAGGGCTTCTTCAATATGTTTGGATGAAATCAGTTGTGGCGTGTTTTCTTGTGGCGGTTCTTGATTCTGTACCTGTGTATTCGCCTGCATTGTCGGTATTGTTTGTGCGTAATTAACATTCAACATTTTTACATAAGTAACTAGCTAGAAGTTTCCACGTATAAGATCCTGCTGGTGTAAACTGGTAGTTTGTCACTTAAGAATGTCCGCACCGATGAAATTTGCCCAGCCGATCCCTGAAGAAATCCGCGTGACCTTGCAGGAAATGTATATGAACCACCCTACATTCCGCTGTCGTCAACGTGCGCAAGCAATTTTGTTGAGTACACGCGGCTTTACCCTTGCGGAACTGTGGTCAATCTTGGATGTACGGCGCGATGCCATCAGTGAGTGGCTCGACCGCTGGGAACATGAAGGGCTGCTGGGACTTTACGACCGTCCCCGCTCTGGTTGCCCCCGGATATACACAGAAGCTGAAGTAGCGTTGTTGAAAACCCTAGTGGACGAAGAGCCACGCCAAATCAAGACGGCTCAAACCAAACTGGCTGATCTAACCCAGAAAGTAGCCAGTACCAGCACCTTGAAACGCCTGTTAAAAAAAAGTTCCACTACCTCTGGAAGCGGATGCGTAACTCATTGAAAGATAAACGTGACCCCGTGGCTTTCAAGCGTGAGCAGGAAATTCAAGCATTACTCCACCAGCAAGCGGCGGCTGGCAAGTTGCTTATTTACTACTTCGATGGTTCAGGTTTTACCACAACTCCTTGCGTCCCTTACGGGTGGCAGAAACGGGGGGAAACACGCAGGCTACTCACAGCTCAGAGCAAACGCTTGAATGTCTTGGGTTTTATGAGCCTAGACAACGATAGTTTTTTCCACACGGTGGAAGGGCGCGTTGACTCACAAGCTGCCATCGCCGCCTTTAATGCCTTTGCTGACCGTTATGCCGAAGAATTTGCACAAACAAAAATACCTTGCTTGGTTATTCTGGATAACGCCCCGATACAAACCAGCAAAGCCTTTCTTGGTAAACGTGAAGATTGGATGTTGGCGGGAATTTGCTTACATTTTTTGCCAACCTACAGCCCTGAACTCAATCCTATCGAAATACTCTGGCGAAAAATCAAATATGAATGGTTGCCGCTGGATGCCTATAAAAGCTACAAGGACATGAAGGAACTGGTGTTAGCTATACTGGCTGGCTTTGGCGAAAAATACACGATAACTTTTGGATAATTACTTAACGCATTTGTGCAGAAGAGAAGTCTACCCCGCGCAAATCAGAGCCATCATCAAACTCCGCATAAGCAAAGAGGGTATTACTGACGCTGGTTTGTTGCAGATTAGCATTGAACAGTTTGGTATTGCTCAGATTCGCCCCATCAAGATTACTACCTTGGAAACTAACATTACGCAGTTTTGCATGGGAAAAATCAGCTCCGCGTAAGTCACTGTTGGAAAAATCAATATTGTTGAGTTCAGCGTATTTAAAATCAGCTTTTTGCAAATTCTTGCCGCTGAATTTAACATCTGACAGTTTGCTGTAGGCATAAGGTTTGAGTGATTGCGGTGCTGTCGGATACGCAGGCAAATTCGGTGCAACTGTAATCGCCGTCAACACCGGAGAAGCGATAGGGGCTTGTACCGCGTTGGTTTCTGGTAATGCCGTATTGCTGAGTTGAGCTTCACCCATATCATCCGCTGATAAGCGGGTGCTGCCGATAAATTTTGCGTGTTCGAGATCAGCATTGGCGAGACGCACATTGCTCAGGTCACAATCAATGAATTTCGCGTATTTGAACTTAACGCCGCGTAAGTCTGCACCACTGAAATTGACGTTGGTAAATTCCGCATAAGTCGCACTGCTGTTGCGTAAATCAATCCCGCTAAAATCGGCATCAGTGATTTTCAGGTTGTCTAGTTTGCCACCGGCAATGTCTTTGCTACTGAGATTAATGCCTTGTAATTCAGCGTATCCGTAATCGGGCGGCGTGGCAGCCTGCGACAGCGGTGCTAACAGCAAGTTAACCAATAGCAGGGCGGATGCAGTGAATAGAGGGTGTTTTAGGTTCATGTGAGGTTTTCCTTATCAGATAAGTGTCATGTGTCAATTATCAGGAATGGCTTTGCGATAAGTCTTTTCTATCGCGATGGGCTGGATATTTTTAGGGATGATTGGTATACCTCAATTTATCCAATAAAACCTTTAGGATTTCATTATGTCACTCACTCAAACGCCCGCTCACGGCTCCATCGCCCTCATCCCTGTTACCGCCACAAACTGGCAAAGCATCAGCGATGCCTTACCTGCAATGGCGCAACAATGGGCACAATTAAATGGTTTTACCGCTAAAGCAGGGCAGATTTGCGTAGTGCCTAATCAGGCGGGTGGAATCCATTGTGTGTTGGCTGCGTATGACGTGAGTGAAGGTTATGAGTGGTCATTAGCCGGTTTGCCGGAAAAATTACCGGCTGGTAATTACCACTTGCAAACCGATTGGACAGTGGAACAACGCACCGCCGCTGCTATTGGCTGGGGCTTGGGTTGTTACCGTTTTGATACGTTTAAATCTGCACCAGATAAGGCATTGCCGCATTTATTTGCCGATGCTGATCAGGCGCGTGTCGACGCTTTTGTGCAGGCGATTAGTTTGGTGCGTGATCTAATCAATACGCCTGCGAATCATATGATGCCGGAGGATTTATCCGCCGCAGCACAACGTTTGGCAAGCACTTATGGCGCGAGTTTTCGTGAAGTGGTGGGTGAGGCGTTGCTGACAGAAAATTATCCGGCAATTCATGCGGTGGGGCGTGCCAGTTCTCATGCGCCGCGTTTACTGGAATTGCAGTGGGGAAATCCGCAACACCCACATATTGCAGTGGTGGGCAAGGGCGTGTGTTTTGATACCGGCGGGCTGGATCTCAAACCGTCGCAATACATGCGCTTGATGCAAAAAGACATGGGCGGCGCGGCGCACGCGCTGGGTTTGGCGCAATTAATCATGGCAACGGGTTTGCCGGTGCATTTGCATGTGTTGATTGCGGCGGTGGAAAACGCGGTGGGTGGGGATGCGTTCCGTCCCGGCGATATTCTCAGCACTCGCGCGGGTAAATCGGTGGAGGTGGATAATACCGATGCGGAAGGGCGTTTGGTGTTATGTGATGCGTTCACCGCTGCGGTTGAACAACAGCCGGAATTGTTGCTGGATTTTGCCACTTTAACCGGTGCTGCGCGGGTGGCGTTGGGTACGGAAATCCCAGTGTTTTTCTGTAATGACAAACCGTTGACCTGCGCGTTGCAAGCGGCTTCGGAAGCGGCGAATGAACTGATTTGGAATTTACCGTTACACAAACCGTATTTCGCGCAACTCAAAAGCCAGTTTGCCGACTTCCAAAACAGCGGCGGTAGTTACGGCGGGGCGATTACGGCTGCGTTATTTTTGAATGAATTTGTGCCTGAAAATTTGCCTTGGGCGCACTTTGATATGATGGCTTGGAACACTCGCGCCCGTGCGGGTCGTCCTATCGGTGGTGAAGCGATGGGATTGCTTGCAGTCTATCGGTATTTTAAGACCAATTATCGGTCATAACCCCAAAGTGATGAACTTTTTTATTCAGGCAGTATTCAGTTTGCTAAATTATTGCCTATAATTAGGGCTAGTTAGTGTTTAGTGTTAGGAAGCCTTATGAGTTCGTCACAACCTTCTTCCTCGCCATCCCCGTTGGCGGCTTCGATTCGCCACGCGATTTGGCTGGCGATTTTTATTTACGCTTTAGTAGCGATCTTCTTGTTTGTTTTTTCACCAAAAACACAAGCTAGTGAAGAGCAAGCCCTGCACACACAGTTGTTATACGACGTGTTGGGGCGGGTAGAGTATGACGACGGCGGGCGATTTACCCCTGTGAAAGATGCGGCGATGTTGCAGGAACTTAAGGCAATGATTGCCACCCATCAGTTGGGGAGTGCAACCGCGACGGCCTATATCCGTAACGTTAGCCGCAATATGTTGGCTTGGGCAGCCAGCCCGACGGCACGCTTATTGCCCCAGCAAGAGCTTGGCTCGTACACCTTGCGTTTTGTACGGGTAGACGATTTGAATGTGGCAGTGCAAAATTTCTGGATTAAACACGCGGACGGGCAGCGTGAGGAATTTCAAATGGTGTTAGCGTTGCCCGCGAACTAAAAGCTACCCGTGAAAACGACCTTGTGTCGGTTGCGTAAAATCCTCCAGAATAGTGGCACTTAACACAGGAAGCCTGCGCGATGGTCGATTTTTACGATGAACTCACCTATGAAACCAATCCTTTCCCCGAAACCCATCCCGGTAATCTGGCGGCATTAGGTCGTTTATTTGGGGTGCAAACCCCGTTGGCGCAGCAGTGTCGCGTGTTGGAGTTGGGTTCAGCTACCGGGGGCAATATTATTCCGATGGCGTGGTGTTTACCGCACAGCGAATTTGTGGGTGTCGAGCTTTCCGCGCCGCAAGTCGCGATTGGTCAAGCGGTGATTGAGGCGTTAGGGTTAGGCAATATCCGTTTGGATGTGGGCGATATTCTGGAGCTAGATCCAGCGCAATTGGGGCAGTTTGATTACATTATTGCGCACGGGGTGTATTCGTGGGTTCCGACCGCCGTGCGTGAGAAAATTTTGGCGTTGGCGCGTGACTGTTTAACCCCGAATGGCATTGCTTACATCAGTTATAACGTGCTTCCAGGTTGGCGGATGCGCGGCAGCGTGCGTGATTTATTGTTGTACGCTACCCGCGATGCACAAGGGGCGGATGCGAAATACCATGCGGCGATAGCCGCGTTGCAACGTTTACAACACGCTTTGCAGGATGCGCAGGCCGATAGCCACCGTTATGTGCAAAAAGAAATCGGTTATTTGCTGAAAGCGCATCCGAGTTATTTGCTGCATGAATATTTGGCGGGGGAAAACAATGCCTTTTTGTTCAGCGAATTTTTAGCCGATAGCGGTCGCCACGGTTTGCAGTATTTGTGCGAAACCGATTTACACACTTTGTTTGACACGACCTTGACTCCACCTGCGCAAGCGGCTTTGGGTGATATTGATGACCCGTTGCAGCACGAGCAGTGGATGGATTTCGTGCGGATGCGTACTTTCCGTCAAAGCTTGTTGTGCCGTGCAGATTTACCGCTGGAACGTGACATTGATGTGGATGTTTTTACCACCTTTTATTTCAGTGCCAATTTGCGTTTGCAAGGTGAAGCCTCATTCACCAGCACTACGCCCGCAACGTTTTTGTACCCGGATAATACCGAGCTGAACGTAGCGCACCCGTTAAGCAAAGCAGCCTTGCTGTATTTGCAGGAAGTTCACCCGTATACCCCGGATTTTGCGGAATTACTGGCGAATGCGGCACAGCGGGTGCAAGCGGCGGGAGGTAAATCTTTTGTGTCAGAACGTGGGGAGTTGGTGAGCGAGTTGTTCAGTTTGTACAGTTATCGTGCAGTTTTAGGGCATTTGCAACCGTGCTTAATGCATCCGGGTGTGCCGGAACGTCCTAAAGCCAGCGATTTAGCGCGATTACAAGCCGCGCAAGGTTGGGAAAGCATTGCCAGTGTGCATCATTTGGGTTTGAGTGTTGATGCTTTTGCCAGTCACTTATTGCAACAGTTGGATGGGACGCAAACCATTAGTGAATTGACTGAAAAACTCTCGGCTGCGGTTGCCAGTGGCGCACTCAATGTTGCCGGAAGTCGCAAGGAAGTGCGGGATAACGTGCAGCATTTGCTTACGGTGTTTGCCCGGCACGGGGTGTTGGTAAATTAGTCATTAAGGATAGAGGCGACAAGGGGGAACGCTTGCCGCCTCCAGGATTAGGATTAATTTACCTTAGCGGTTATTTTTAGTGATTTAGATTCATCTTTGGCGAGACTACCGACTTGCCAAATACCTGTCACGTCATCGTAAACATCACTTCCGTAAACTGCTTGTCCATCATCGCTGACATAGCTTAAGGCGGTGGGCAGCTTGTCTTTTACTTCCACACCAGTCGCAGCATCTGGACCCGCATTGGTGACGGTTATGGTGTAAACCAAGGTGTCGCCTTTCTGAACCACATTTTTATCAACCGTTTTTTTGAGTGATAAATCTGCAACAGGCTGGGAAGAGGAACACGTTGCCGGGGCAGTAACGGTAATATTGCTCAACGTACAGCTTGCGGTCGTATCATCCGTCAGCGTCAACGCTAAATTCCCACCCGAAATCGGGAAGCTATTGGTGGAGGTATGCTCTGTGCCATAGCTGCGGTTGGCGTAAGTATCACCGCCAGTGATGCTGTACGTTGCCCCCACATTTGAACCTGTTACGGTGATTTTGTAGGTGAACTTGTCGTCGCTGGCGTTACTCGGTGTACCGTTATTATTACAAGTGGTAGTTACCGTTGGCGTATTAATGCTGCAAGCAGGCGCGGAGCTATACCCCACGTCAAAGCTATGGTTGTTTGCCCCCGCGCTGGGAATATCTGCTGCTGCAACCGTGACCTCACCCGTTGCAGGTGCATTCGAGTCAATCTGGGTATTACCACCTGCGGTAGCAGTCGTCAGGTTATACGTCGTGCCAGAAACGGTCACTGTGGTAGGGAACTTGACGGTATACGCCGTGTTCGGTTGCAATTGGGTAAGGCCATAAATTTTACTTGCCGTATTTGTACCCGCTGCATTGGTGAAGTAATACGTGCCATCAGCGGCAGTGGTGGCAGTCGCCACTACGGTAGCCCCGGAAAGCAGTTGCACCTGTACGTTAGGGATGCCATTTTCACCCGCATCCTGAATACCATCGTTGTCAGCATCGAGCCAGACCCGGTTGCCGATTTCGATGGGAGCAGGGGGTGTGATTAACTCCACGTCACCTAAACCATTGGCTTTTCCGTACAGTTCTGTATCTGAATTTTGATAGAATGAGTACCAATTGTTGATTTGTCCATTGTTTAGGTCATAAGTAATCGTTCCCTGCGTATTCCAATAGGCAGCACCAAGAAGAGCAATGTCAAGTTGTGGATGGGGGTCTATCGAAACTTGTAGGAGTTGGTTTTTCCCTTTTAATAAAGCAATAGCACCTTGGGAAGACTCGCTTTCTGAATCTCCTGATATATCTTGAATAAACTCATCAGTTCCAATATGACAACTACCGGCTCCCTCAATCTCCCAACCTGTCGATGCCTTACACGCTTTTAGATTTTCTCCAAATACCCTTGGCATGGCTCTTGTCGTATCGCCACTAATTGGGAGATAGTTATAGTAACCCATTTGATGACCCCAACGGTCAAAAAAGGAGAGGTACATATTGCCATGTTCGTCAAACTCCATATCTGATAATACGGGTTGGGTCATTATTTTATTACGCCTTCTGACTTCCACTGGCGGTTCTGTATAAGTGTCTATCCATGGATAGAATTCGATTAGATTATCAGCAATATATCTCTTAATGTTGGGATCAAAATTGAGTTTTTGGGTAAAACCTGCAGTTATATTGTTCGGGTCAAATTCCAATACTATTGCCTTTAAGTCTGATTGCTGCAACGATATAGATGCATCATCTATAATGCCTAAATAACCTTTCCCATACGCAAATTTTAATCCCCAAGGACGCAAAATACCTGTTGACGATGTTGGATAACCAGGGAGCGAACTTAAAATGTATTGGTTGATATTAGATGGCGTGCTGCTGGGATTGCCTGATACATCCACCCGAATAAGGGCTTTCTGGAATAAGTTAACAGTCCAAAGATAATCTGTGTTAGGTTGAATATCTGCATCTCCGTAAGACATAGTGCCAACTTTTCCAAAAGCATCTAAATCCCAGCTTGGGTCAGTCTTAGTGAGGGCAAGGGTGAAGTCATCTGAACCTGTTCGCGTGACTGTTCCCAAGTCGATGGCACTACCACCATTGGTGGGAATAACACCTTGTAAATCAAACTTTCCTGTTAAAGAAGGTGTTGCTCCACTGTAGTCTGCATTATAAATATAGCCAACACCATCAGCCATGCCAACATTTCGTTTAAGAAATGTGGTGAAATAAAAGTGCTTCTGTATTTTGTGGTAAGCAGTGCCCCAAACTGATCCAATTTCAGAGACGGTTAAATCTGTTCTGGGAACTGGTCCCGTTCCTTGAGTAACACCATCATCCTCCGTATAGTTTGAGTTTAATCCTGTACTTGGATACAAGGTGGAAGTAACCCCCGGTTCTATAGTATTAGCACTTGCTATGCCGTTCCAATATTGGGGAATTACATAACGGGGGGATTGTGTCGTATCCCAGTAATCATTCGGATCACTCACAGCAAAATTTGCTATCGTGCCATCTTTGGCAAACTGCACTGATGTACCACCGCCTGCTGTGCTTGCACTGGGTTTTAACCATGATTCCACCCATGAAAACTCAAGGCGATAATCGGCACCACTACTTAATCCTGTAAGTGTATAAGAGCCGTCAGTGTTTGATGTTGATGTTGATGTTGGTGTACCTGCTGGATCGTCAGCATCAAATGCCTTAATAGTGATGCCTGAAACGCCTACCTCATTAAAGTCTGTCCCTGTATCGAATGCGCCATTTGCGTTGAAATCTTGGAAAATCTTACCAGAAATATCAGCGAACGCAGTATTCGTGCCAAATAAGAGTAAAGCCGTTATTATGATCTTGCTTGCTTGCTTGCTTGCTTGCTTGCTTGCTTGCTTGCTTGCTTGCTTGCTTGCTTGCTTGCTTGCTTGCTTGCTTGCTTGCTTGCTTGCTTGCTTCGTTGTGCATGTTTTCTCCAAACCCCGTGTTGATTTATTGTTGCTGTGGGTCGTACTTAAGCGACAGAAGGTTCATTGTAGAAGTGAAATTTAGGTAAAAAATCACAGGAAGCTTTGGGTGTGTATTTTTTATGGATATTCCACTCAGCCTATTGCATTATGGTTAATTTAGCTTAACTTGATATTAATCAAGCCTGCTATCTTGCTATTTTTACGAGAGGATGTCGATCAGCCCTAAGGTGCTGACAACGACCAAGCCGCCGCCGACCCAACGTTTAAACAGCAAATCGTTACGCATAATGATTTCGTGGGCTTTTAGCCCCAGCACGTGCCCGACCGCAGCACCGGGGATCAGCAACAGCGCGGTTAACCATTGTACATTTACGCCAAGTGCTAAAAACGTTGACATTTTTAGACTCACCAAAATGAACCACAGCACAAACAAGGTGTCGCGTAATTTTTCCTTGCTGACGTTGCGCATGTAGACCGCCACCATCAGCGGTGCACCAGTGAGGGAGGTTCCGGCGACGTAACCACCCAGCATTAACAGCACTTTATCGACCCACGGATGATGGCTTTCAATGGCCCAGTTCATCAGCCAAATCAACCCGTAAAACAACGTGATGGAATAAATAAAGATATTCAGCCATAGGGTCGGCAGGTTCACCAATCCAAATACGCCGATAATAGCGGGCGGAATAATGTAGTAAGCTGATTTCCGCAAATAATGCCAGTCAACATTGTGCAAGCGGGTGCGCAGTGTCAGCCCGGAAAAGAACAGTAAATGCACGCTAATAATTGGCAGCCACAGCAGCGGATCATTGTGAAGGAATAGCATCAGCGGCAACCCCAAAGCCGCGCCGCCAAAGCCTAACCCGGTACGCACAAACCCCGTCCACACAAATAACAGGATGACCCAAAGGATCTGATAGCTGCTGAAATCACTCGGCATGTGGAAGTACTCATTCAAAAAGTTACGCAAATTAAGCCGATGCATGTTACCACTAGGGCTGCAAAAACTTATAATCCGTGCCTTGATCCCAAACCGGAAATGATGCTGTGTATAAGCTGTTGCGTGACTTATTGTTTTTATTGCCTGCGGAAACCTCACACCACCTCGCGCTCGATAGCCTCAAGCTGGCGAATAAGTTGGGTGTGCTGGGCAAGCCGACAGCATTAGCGGGTCAAGCCGTGCGGGTAATGGGTATCGACTTCCCTAATCCGGTGGGCTTAGCTGCTGGTTTGGATAAAAATGGCGAATACATTGACGCACTTGCCGCGCTGGGTTTCGGTTTTATTGAAATCGGCACAGTAACGCCACGCCCACAACCGGGCAATCCCAAGCCCCGCTTATTCCGCTTACCGGAAGCGCAAGCCATTATTAACCGCATGGGCTTTAACAATCACGGCATTGATTACCTGTTAGCCAAGGTGCAGCAAGCGCGTTACCAAGGCATTATCGGGATCAATATCGGCAAAAACTTTGACACAGCAGTGGAAAACGCCGCCGATGACTATTTGATTGGTTTGCGCAAAGCTTACCCAGTGGCGCATTACATTACGGTAAATATTTCTTCGCCGAATACGCCGGGATTGCGCACGTTGCAGTACGGCGATGAGTTGAAACGCTTGTTGGTGACGTTACGTGAGGAACAAAGTCGTTTGGCGCAGGAGTTGGGGCGTTACGTGCCGGTGGCGATTAAGGTGGCTCCCGATTTAAGCGAAGCAGAAATCCGTGATATGGCAGGGGTGTTTTCGTCGGTGCAGATTGACGCGCTGATTGCGACCAATACCACGCTGGATAAATCAGCGATACAAGGGTTAACCCACGCAAATGAGCAGGGCGGGTTGAGCGGGATGCCATTGACGCAGCATTCGACTCAAGTGATTCAGCAATTCCGCGCTGATATGGACAGCCAGATTCCGATTATTGGGGTGGGTGGAATTTTGTCGGGTGACGATGCGCAAGCTAAATTGGCGGCGGGTGCGAGTCTGGTGCAGGTTTATAGCGGGTTTATCTACCGTGGGCCTGAGCTGGTACGTGAGTGTGTTGCGGCAACAAAAAAGGCCGGTTAATAACCGGCCTTTCTATTCAGATCCGAAAGATCTGATTACTTCGCTGGAGCAGCGGCAGGAGCAGCAGGTGCTGCTGGCGCAGCAACTACAGCAGCAGCGGCTGGTGCAGCAGCAGGAGCAGTAGCTGTCGCAGCGGCAGCAGCAGGCGTTGCAGCTTGTTGTGCAGCAGCCATTGCTTTACGTTGCTCATCTAACTTCTTGAAGAATGCATCAGCTTGAGCGCGTTGCATTTCCATTTGTTTTTGGATTTGTTCAAAACTAGGTGCTTGCGGCATTGCGTAACCAGGCATCATCATGCCGTTGTAACCAGGCATAGCCATAGGAGCTTGCATAGTTGGTGCTTGCATCATCGGCATTTGTTGCATAGGCATTGCTTGTGCAGGAGCCGCTGGCATAGCCATAGGAGCTTGCATCATTGGCATTTGCATTGCTTGTGGAGCTTGCATGTTTGGTGCTTGCATCATGCCAGGCATACCACCCCAAGGGTTGTTGCCGCCATTTTGTGAGCTGTTGGTGTAACCGTACAGGTTGTTTGTGCCATTGCCGTAGCCGTAGCCGTTACCTTGCAGGTTAGTCGCTGTGTTGCCACGACCTTGACCAGCCATGTCAGATGCCAGATCAGACTTGCCTTTGCCTTTGAAAGTGATGGTGAAATCCATTTCGCCGTCAGCGTTGCCTTTACCACGACCGAAGCCGTTAACATCGCCGTTACCAGTGCCGTAACCTTGACCTTGACCAGCAGTGTTCGCTTGGCCTTGGTTTGCGCCTTGACCAACAGCATTGCCGTTTTCAAAACCGTCAAAGAAATCAGCAGAAGCAACGCCTGAAGTAGCGAGCAGAGCAATCAACAGTGCAATTTTAGTGTGTTTCATAAGTGTACCTCTAGCGGAGTAATGTACGCCAAGTGGCGTGTTTCAAAGTGAATCTTAATATAAGCAAATCATAATATTCTTATCGTCTGAATGCAAGCTCCATTTGTCAGTTTGCTGCGTTTTGTTGATATTTATTAAGGAAAGACAAGCAAGGTGCGAGGCAATACAATGCGGTTTAACGCAGATTGACAGCAATAAGAGGACAGCGCATGACCATTGGCTCCGTGATGGTGGATATTCAGGGTGCGGAACTTACCCGCGATGATGAAGAATTTCTCAAAAACCCAATGATTGGTGGGTTAATCTTTTTTACCCGTAACTACCGTTCGCCTGCGCAAATCAGTGAATTGGCGCAGGCGGTGCGCGAAGCCGCAGGCGGTGAGTTGTTATTAGCGGTGGATCACGAAGGAGGGAGGGTGCAACGCTTTCGTCAGGAATTTACCCGCTTACCGCCGCTGGCAACCTTGGGCGCGAAATACGAAGATGATCCACTGGAAGCATTACAGCTCACTCATGCCGCCGGGTGGTTAATGGCGGCGGAAGTGCGGGCGGTGGGTATTGATTTCAGTTTCGCACCGGTGCTGGATCTGGATTTCGGTGGGAGTCAGGTGATTGGCGATCGTGCGTTTCACCGTTGCCCGGAAGTAGTGACGATTTTGGCGGGAGCGTATATCGAGGGAATGCGTGAAGCAGGCATGGCTGCGACGGGTAAGCATTTCCCCGGTCATGGCTGGGTGCAGGCGGATTCGCACTTGGCGATTCCCCGCGATAACCGTCAGCGCAGGGCGATTATGGAAGAGGATGTTTACCCGTTTAAAACCTTGTTTAAGCACGGTTTGGATGCGGTGATGCCAGCGCACGTTATTTATGAGAATGTGGATGCGCACCCGGCGGGCTTTTCGGCGGTATGGTTGCAAGAGATTTTACGTGGGGAATTGGGCTTTGATGGGGTCATTTTCAGCGATGATTTGAGCATGGAAGGCGCGAGTGTCGCGGGCAGTTATGCGTTACGGGCGCAGGCGGCAATGGCGGCAGGTTGCGATATGGTACTGGCGTGCAATAACCGTGCGGGTGCTATCGACATTTTGGAACACGCGGATTTGCAACCGAGTGCGGCTTCGAGCCAACGTTTGGAGCGGATGCGCGGGCGCAACTTCATGAATCGCGGCGCGTTACTGAGCGATGAATACTGGCGTGAAGCGGTGGAATCCGTCACGGCGTTAACTTGATGGAATTTCCTATATCACACGGGTTTTTCCAGAAATTCGCTATAATTTCCCAGATACCTCTAACGGTCGTAACGTAATTATGATTGATACATCTTTATCAGAGCTGATTGCCCAAGGCGAGAATCACGCCCTGGAATTTAAATCTGCTCAAGTACATCCCGATTCCTTGGCACGTGAGTTGGTCGCATTAGCGAATACGCATGGCGGGGTTATTCTACTGGGTGTGGAAGATTCAGGTGATATTGCTGGTGTGCCCACTGACAAAAATTACGAGGAATGGGTCACGAATATTGCCCGTGAAAATGTTATTCCGGCTTTGGATGTGCTGATTACCCGTCATTGGCATACGGAAAAACAGGTGTTGCAAATTGATGTGCCGAAAGGACGGGACAAGCCGTATCAGACAAGGCAATTTCAGTTTTTGATTCGTGTGGGGTCTACTAATCGGGTGGCGACGCAGGCAGAACTGATGCGTTTGTTTCAACAAAGTGGCATGTTTCACTATGATCTGCAAGGCGTGGATAGAACCACTATCCGTGACCTTAATCTGGCGCAAATTGATGACTATTTTGCTGCGTATCAGATTGATTTCCGAAAAGAAGAAGATCAGGTAAGGATATTGACCAATACGGATATTCTGGACGAATCAGGGCGTGTGACCTTGGGTGGCTTGTTGATGTTTGGGATTAACCCGCAACGTCATTTGCCGAATGCCTGTATTTCATTTGCTCACTTTGCGGGTACGGAGCTGGATGAGGAATTGCTGGATAAGCAAGTGATTGGTGGTACGTTGAATATTCAAGTGGATACGGTGCTGGCCATTCTGAAAAACCACATCCGTCAGCCTAGCCGAATTGAGGGGGGCAAAACGGTTGACCAAATCTTTCAGTACCCTGAGAAAGTGTTTCGTGAATTGTTGGTGAATGCTTGTGTCCACCGCGATTATGCTATCCACGGCTCGCGTATCCGCGTGTTTGTGTTCGATGATCGGGTTGAGTTTATTAGCCCCGGTCGGTTGCCAAATACAGTTTCTATTGAAAAGCTCAGGCTGGGGGTTTCGTATGCACGTAACCCTGTCATCCTTAAATTCATGGAAAATTTACGTTACATTGATAAATTAGGTCGGGGGTTGCCAATGGTTTATCGTACCGCTACGCAGGCGGGGAGGCGGGTAGAGTTTGCTGAAATAGGTGAAGAATTTAAAGTGGTATTAGGGTTGGGTGAGTAAATCAGGAGTTCGTATGGGCATTACCCTTGAAGAAGCACAGCGCGTGATGGCGGAAGCGGATTTGCTGTATTCAGCGGCAGATATTGCACATGCTTTGGATATTTTAGCAGCCAGTATTACCGAGGCGTTGGCGGATAAAAATCCGTTGGTATTGTGTGTGATGAATGGCGGAGTGATTACCGCTGGGCATTTGCTCACACGCTTGAATTTCCCGTTGGAACAAGATTATTTACATGCCACCCGTTATCGTGGTGCAACCAGCGGCGGGCAAACGATTACTTGGTTGCACGAGCCGGAAACTTCGCTGGCAGGTCGTCATGTGTTGCTGGTGGATGATTTGCTGGATGAAGGTTACACCTTGCGTGAAGTGGCACGGTGGTGTCGAGAGCGCGGGGCACAAACGGTGTCGATTGCGGTGTTGGCTGACAAAATTCACGCGCGGCGGGTGGATGGCATTCAGGCAGATTTTCCGGCATTGCCGTTGGTGGATCGTTACGTGTTTGGGTTTGGGATGGATTACAAAGAATACTGGCGCAATGCCAATGGTATCTACGCAGTAAAAGGAATGTGATATGACGATTGCTTTTGCCGTTATCGGCGGAACGGGTTTGACCGAAATTGAGGGGCTGGAAGTGATTCATCGTGAAGTGGTGCATACCCCTTACGGCGAACCTTCGGGGCCGATTACCCACGGGATGATTGCGGGGAAGCGCGTGGTGTTTTTGGCACGTCACGGTTACGCCTCGAATATTCCGCCGCATCGGGTGAATTACCGCGCCAATCTGTGGGCGTTAAAAAGTCTTGGGGTCGAAAAAGTGGTGGCGGTGGCAGCGGTTGGTGGCATTACACCGCTGATGGAGCCAACCCGTTTGGTGATTCCTGATCAGATTGTGGATTATACCTACGGGCGTGCGCATACGTTTTTTGAAGACGGTTTGGAACACGTTACCCACATTGATTTTTCATGGCCTTACTGTGTGGAAGTACGTGACGCACTGTTGAACGCGGCGCAATGCGCAGGTGTGAATGTGGTTGCGCACGGCACGTATGCCGCAACACAGGGGCCGCGTTTGGAAACGGCGGCAGAAATCCGGCGTTTGGAACGTGACGGTTGTGATTTGGTGGGAATGACGGCGATGCCGGAAGCGTCATTAGCACGTGAATTGGGCTTGTGTTACGCAACGTGTGCGGTGGTGGCGAACTGGGCAGCAGGCAAGTGCGATGAAGAGATCAGCATGGCGGAAATTCACGACAATTTAACCGTCGGTATGGCACAAGCACGGGCATTATTGCGCGGTTTGGTGTGCTAAACGCATGGAAAATCACCAGCCGCCGCTGCACATTCAGCCGGGGGTATCGCGGCGTTTAGTCGCATTTTTGGTGGTGACGCACGGCTTGGGGGCGGGTGTGGTGCTGTTGATGCCGGGAATGCCTTGGTGGGGGCGATTGCTGTTATTGCTTGGTGTGGGTGTTTCTGGCTGGTATTACTGGCGGTTGCACATTTCACGTCAACACCCGGCGGCGGTGCTGGAAACGACGTTTTACGGGATTGATAGTTGGCGGGTGCAGACTCGCAGTGGCAGTCAATTTGCGGTGCTGGCAGACAGTAGTTTTTTGCAGCCGTGGCTTTGTGTGCTGAATTTGCGAATGCAAAGCGGTGCTATCCATAGCTTGATTTTATTACCCGACAATACTCCGGCAGACGTGTTACGGCGGTTGCGGGTGCGAGTGAAATTTAGTGCGACGGATTTACCCGAAAAATAGTAACCCTCCCCGGCGCAATGGGGAGGGTCAATAAGGGCTCTCTTAGATGTTTTTATTGATGGACTATTTGGGGGGAACTATCAATCAAGCTTATTTTGCAGCAGTGTCAGTGCTTGCAGGTGCTTCTGTCGTTGCAGGGGCAACAGCGGCAGTTTCAGTAGCAGCAGGTGCAGCTTCAGTTACAGCAGGAGCTGCTTCGGTAGCCGCAGGTGCTTCAGCTTCTTGTGCTGGTGCTTCTTGCTTTGGTGCTTCCTGTTCAGGCTTTACTTCTTCTTCAGGAGCTTGCTGAGTTGGGTTTTGTTGTACTGGTGTATCGTCAACAGGTGGGGTTGTGCCTGCGAAAGTTGCACCAGAAACAGCCAGTAACATAGCGGACATGATGGTAATAATGAAGTTTTTCATAGTGTTCTCCTTAACTAGAGTTAGATTTTGATGGACACAAAATGCAGCATTTTTTCCTGATGCTTGCATGGGTTCACTTTCGCTTGGCCTGTCTTCCTGATGGGCTTTGCTGAATGCAAACTTAACCACTAAAACGCCTGCGTAGAGAATCGGTTGACAGGGAATCAAAATTTTTTTGATGATGACAGCGATTTTTTACGCGACTGCTCCACACGTTGAAATCGGGTATAATGTGTTTCACAGCACGGTTTCCTTGCCGTTTGCGGCAGGTGATCACAAGTGCATCGTCGTCAAAATCGTGGATGACTGTGGGATAGAATCACTGAAAGTGATGGAGTTGGATTGATGGATATGGATCAAAATGTTTACGATGAAATGCCAGCATGGACATTCCAAGTTGAAAACTTCGGTTATATCAACAAAGGGGCGTTGACGTTAAAACCATTAACTATTCTGTGCGGACAAAATAACACAGGCAAAACATGGATGATGTACTCCATGTACGGTATTCTGCGCCACTTGCCAACAGATGAACCACTTCCTGAAATTGCTGAATTAACCAACAAACTACTGGTTGATGGTTATGTAGAGTGGAATATCGTTGAGTGGTTTGAAAGAAATTTCACCGTCATCCAAACCTATATCAATCAGGCAGTAAAGCAACGCTTACCAGAAATATTAAATACTGAGCCTGAATTTTTTAGCGAGACAGTTTTCAATTTTTTGATTAGTAGTGACACAAGCAGGCTATTTCAAAAAGGAAAAATGAAGGGAATGCTATCTTCAGTCATTCCTGTTGAAAGATTTTCTGTTGAGAAAGAGCGTCACTCGGCGATAGTTAAAATAACATTGCCAAATAATCGCTTCAAAGCAAGTGATATTGAGAACACAATAAAAGAACTCATCCTTGACTTGATCATAAATAAAAAAATGGGGATGAACCCATTATTGTTACCATCCGAAAGAAATGGTTTACACTTACTGTTTAGGGAACTCAGTATTCGCAGAACCGCGCTATTAAGCCTTTGGAGAGGTAACAACGAGAACTTTTCAGATTTAACATCTAATATTTCCCGTTATGCTGAACCTATAGCCCATTATATCAATTGGCTCAATCACTTAGGGCTTAATAACCAATCAAAATCTTTTGATGATGCTATTGTTGAACTGGATTTTCTGGAAAAAATAATTAAAGGAAAGTTGGAGGTTGATAAAGATAATAACATTGATTTCCTACTAGAAGGTGATCAACGGCTTGGTTTGCACTTGACATCCTCTACCGTAAACAGCTTGGCGGGTTTGTGGTTTTATATTAGACATACGGCAAGTCAAGGCTATGTGCTGATGATCGACGAACCAGAGTTAAACTTGCATCCAGCCAATCAACGGGCTTTAGCACGTTTGCTGGCACGTTTAGTAAACAAAGGAATTCGGGTTATCATCAGCACCCACAGCGATTATCTGATACGTGAAATCAACTCTTTGATTATGCTGTCACAAGAACATCCGCAACGCGCTGATTTAATGGAAAAATACGGTTATTCCGAAGCGGAAACTCTGACGCCTGAACAGGTTGGGGCGTATTTGTTCGACAAAAATAGTATTCAAGCAATGGAGGTATCAAAAGATGAGGGCATCATCGCCACCACCTTTGATGAAGTGATTAATGACCTGAACGAAACCAGTGACGACATCTTTTATACTTATCGTCATTGGAACAACAAAGTTGAGGATGCTGCATGACTTCGCTGGTGGAATTATTTGAACAATTGATCCACGAAGAATGGCGGCTGGAAACAGAAGGAAACCAATGGGTCATTCGTGAAACCCAGCAAACGAATAACCCTGAGTTACGCATCGGCGGTTGCCGCTCATTGGGTTTTTCTCTGGATAAAGCAGGTACTAATCCTTGGCCTTTCATAAAATCCGCAGCACCGAAAGGCATTCGTAGTGCTTGTGATGGCATCATTGTTGCCGAACGCGAGAATCAAACGGTTATTTTTGCAGTAGAACTCAAATCTGGTTCAGAAGGCAAAGCATATAAGCAATTAACCAGCAGTCATTACCTGATTGATTATCTCTGTAAGTTACTCACCTTGCACACTACTTGGAGCGGTGAATATATTTTTGCTGCCATTATTGCATCGACACCAACACGACGAACAGTGAATAAGCGCACTACAGTCAAAGATTTGTTCCCGATTTACCCCATAGAAAACCAAAGTGTGGTCAAGCTAACCGATTTGATGGATAAGCTACAATGAACGTCCCTTATGCCTCACCGATGTTGAAAATCAAGAGTAAAAGCTCTGAACAAGTCAATGCTAGGCGTGTTGACTCATGCAAACACTAAACGCGCCCACCGTCCCGCTGACGGGTATCAACCTGATCGAAGCCAGTGCCGGAACTGGCAAGACTTGGACTATTTCGTGGCTCTACCTGCGCTTGGTGGCGGAGGAGGGGTTGCGCGTCGATCAGATTCTGGTGGTGACATACACCGAAGCCGCCACCGCCGAATTGCGCGATCGTATCCGTAAACGTTTGGCGGATGCCTTGGCGTTTTTGGAAGGGCGCGATAGCGGCGAAACTTACTCCTCGTTATTGACGCAAGACTCGCCGGAAGTTTGCATCACGCGCCTGCAATTGGCATTGGTAAGTTTTGACGAGGCGGCGGTATTTACCATTCACGGGTTTTGTAAGCGCGTATTGACGGAAAATGCGTTTGAAGCCCGCTTGCCGTTTGAAAGTGAATTAGTCGCTAACGAAGATAATTTATTGCTGGAATTGGCGGATACGTTTTGGTATCAGCATTTTCTCAAACCCAGTGACGTGCATTTGCGCTTATTGCAGCAGCAGGGTTTAACCCCCGATAAATTGCTGGCAACGGTGCGTTTGTTCATTGGTAAACCGTATTTGCACGAAGTCATTCCGGCGGTAGCGGATGACAGTTTTACTCAAGCCAAAGCCGCGTTTAACAGCGCGATGAGTGCTGCTGCGAGTGTGTGGCGTGAACAGCAAACCAACATCCAAGCGTTGTTGCATGAGGCATTGAGCGGCAAAGTGTTGAATGCGCAAACTTACAAAGCGGATAAAGTAAACACTTGGTTGTTGCTGATAGAGGCGGCATTTACCAGCGGTGTTGTGGAAAAAGACGCGGCGGAAGCCTTAGAAAAGCTCGGTGCGCGTTACCTGCAAAGCAAAACCAATAAGGCTAAATCGCCCCCAACCCACGCTTTTTTTGACGCGCTGGATGTATTGCATGAAGCGCATACCGGGTTGCAAGCGTTGTTGCCGGGTGTGTTGGAGCATTTGCGGTTGCAATTGTTGCATTATTTACGGCGCGAATTACCGTTGCGAAAACAGCAGCGCGGTTTATTGACCTTCGATGATTTATTGCTGCAATTGGAGCAGGCGTTAACTCGTCACCCTAGTTTTGCGCAACGTTTGGCGGCGCAATATCAAGCCGCGTTGATTGATGAGTTTCAGGATACTGACCCGATTCAGTACGCGATTTTTGGGTGCATTTACCCGCCGTCTGCCGCCGAGCAGCTGCAACGGGTGTTTTACGTGGGCGATCCTAAACAGGCGATTTACGGGTTTCGCGGGGCGGATATTCACACCTATTTGCAGGCTGCGCATCACGCACAACAGCGTTATACCTTGGGTCAGAATTTTCGGTCGCACGCGGATTTACTGGCGGCTCTTAACCATTTGTTTGGGCAATCGAGTAACCCGTTTCGCGGTGAAATTGCTTATGAAGAAGTGGTGGCGGGTAAGGATCAGGCTGCTATTTTTTTACCTGCTGCCGATGAAGAAACCCCACTGCCGCCGTTGCGCTTGTGGGAGTGGGACGTGCCGGAGGAGCATCGTGGCAGCGATGTGGAAGACGCGCTGGCGGCGGCGACTGCCGATGATATTGCGCGGTTGTTGAATGCGGGGCAGCAAGGGCAGGCGGTGATTGGCGACAAGCCATTGCGTAGCGGTGATATTGCGGTATTAGTGCGCACCAGTAGGCAAGGTGAACGGGTACGCAACGCGCTGTTGGAACGTGGTATTGCCAGCGTGCAACGTTCCCGCGATAGTATTTTCAGCACTCGTGAAGCCAGCGAATGGCGGGCGGTGTTACGTGCGATTGCCGAACCGGGTAATGAAGCGGCATTAAAACAGGCACTGATCACCGAGTTATTTGGTTACAGTGCGGAACAATTACACGCGCTGGAGCAGCAACCCGCGTTACTGGAAAGCGCACTCGAAGCCTTTCACGATTGGCATAAAATCTGGAAAACCCAGGGTTTTATGCCGATGTTCCGGCGTTGGTTACATCAGCAACAGCGCGATCAGTATTTGCTGGGGTTTGTCGATGGCGAGCGGCGGTTAACCAATTTATTGCACCTTGCGGAATTAATTCACACTGAAACCCGGCTGCATGGGCATGGAATGCACGCGCTAATCCGCTGGTTACAGCAAAAAGCCGAAGCAGCCGAAGCCGAGGAAACCCACCAGTTGCGCCTCGAAAGTGACGCGGAATTGGTGCAAATTGTCACCATTCACAAAAGCAAGGGCTTGGAATACGCGGTGGTGTACTGCCCGTATTTATGGCAGGAACGCGAGCCGAGTAAACACGCTTGGTTCAGTTGGTATGACACCACGCAAGGGGAGGGCGTGCCGTGTTTGCAGGCGGATTCCCTCGCCACCGATGCGCAGCGTCAGCAACGTTGGGAAGAGGAAAAAGCTGAAAATTTACGCTTACTCTACGTGGCGTTGACCCGCGCTAAATACCATTGCACCTTGGCGGTGGTGACGGGGGCGGTGAGTCGGTTTGACTATTATTCCGCCTTGGGTTGGTTATTGTTTGGGGATTTGCCGCAACAAGCCGCAATCCTCGGCAAAGCCACCAAAGACAAGATGCAAGCCCCCGAACGTCAAGCGTTAATGCAAGCACAATTAAAAGCCATTGTCAGCACTTCGCCGGGAACCATCGGTTTGGAAAGCGTGCCGTTGATTAGCGAATTACGGCGTTATTGCCCGCCGGTGGTGAGTGCGGAGCCACCCATAGCACAAGCACCGTTGCGTTTACGTGCGACGTTAAAGGTGGGTAGTTTCAGCGGTTTAGTGGCGGGGAAGGACGATGAAAAGCCCGATTACGACAGTTTGGCATTGCTGAATACCAGCGCGTTGGGGCGTGATAATGGGCGTGGTGATGTGTTTCCACGCGGGGCGCAGGCGGGAAGTTGTTTGCATAAGATGCTGGAAGAAATGGATTTTATGCAAAGCGTAGCGGCGCAACGTGACAGCGTATTGTTGCCAGCATTGCAGCGGCACGGCATGGCAGAACGTTGGTTGCCAGCGGCAGAACGTTTGCTGGAGCAGGTGTTGCATACGTCGCTAATCGCTGCTGCAACGGGTGGGCAAACCTTGGCGCAGTTGCCGAAAGCGCGGCGTATGGATGAGCTGGAGTTTTATTTTTGGGTGGATCGTTTTCGTTTGCCCGCATTGCAGCGGGTGTTACGTGAGTATTTGCCGGTTGAGTGGACGGCGATTCATGCGGCGATTGAGCGGCTGAAATTTCCGCTGTTAACGGGTTACATGAAAGGCTTTATCGACCTGATTTTTGAGGCTGACGGGCAATATTACATCGTCGATTACAAGTCGAATGAACTGGGTGCGACGGCGGCGGATTACGCTTTTGACGCAATGCAGCAAGCAATGGCGGAACATCACTATTACCTGCAATACCTAATTTACTCGGTGGCTTTGCAGCGGTATTTACGCTTGCGGCTGGCGGATTATGCGTGGGAAACCCATGTGGGCGGGGTGCTGTATCTATTTTTGCGGGGGATGCAGCCGTCAGTGGCGGGTTCGGGAGTGTTTTTTCACAAACCGGACGCGGCGTTGATTGACGCGCTGGATCAGGTGATGGGGTGATTGTTGTGTAAAATCGTCCAGTAGGTGGATGATTTTACACGGTTGCATGGCTGATAGTCATGCTTTAAGATGAGGTCATGTATACACGACACATCACCCCCTTACTGCAAGAAGCACTCGCAGATACCCCCGTGGTATTGCTCAATGGCGCACGTCAGACCGGCAAAAGCACGCTGATCCAATCCTTGGCTGCAAGTGAAGGCCGCCGCTATTTTACCTTGGATGATCAGGCGGTGTTGTCAGCAGCGACCAGTGACCCCGCTGGATTCATTGCCGGGATCAACGGTGCGGTTGCCTTGGATGAAGTGCAACGCGCTCCGGCTTTATTCCTCGCTATCAAAGCTGCGGTTGACCGTGACCGTCAGGCCGGGCGTTTCCTGCTGACAGGTTCGGCAAACGTTATGTTATTGCCGAACATTGCTGACTCGTTGGCGGGGCGTATGGAGGTGTTATCGTTGTGGTCGCTGTCGAGTGCCGAAATAGGCGGCGATGCTGCAACCAATCTGGCGGATTGGCTGTTTGATGGCAAGCTGGATGCTAAGTCGATCCCTGCGTGTGAACGCGCCCAGTTGATTGAGCGGCTGGTGGCGGGTGGCTTTCCCGAAGCGGTGGAACGTAGCAGTGAACGGCGGCGGGCGGCATGGTTCGACAATTACCTGCAAGCCATTTTATACCGCGATGTGCGTGAATTAGCGCGGGTGGAGCAATTGACGGAAATTCCCAATCTGTTGAAATTACTCGCCTCACGCAGTGCTAATTTATTGAATTTCGCAGAACTTTCGCGCACCAGTAACCTTACTCAAACCACGTTGAAACGTTATTTCACCTTGTTAGAAACGTTGTTTTTGGTTTATCGCCTGCCTGCATGGGAACACAATTTAGGCAAGCGCATGGTTAAAGCACCTAAAGTTTTCCTGCCTGATGCAGGTTTACTGGCGCATCTTGCCCACTGGACGATTGATCGCATGGGTGTGGAAAGTGGTTTGCCCGGTGGTTTGGTGGAAACCTTTGTGTTGGGTGAATTGCTTAAACACTTGGCATTTTCCCAGCAGCGTCTCACCTTGTGGCACTACCGTACCCAGAGCAATATCGAAGTCGATTTTATCCTTGAAAATCGTGCGGGCGAGATTACCGGGATTGAAGTCAAAGCCAGCGCAACCGTGGATGCTAAAGATTTCAAAGGATTGCGGCACTTGCAAGAAACGGAAAGTGGATTATTCCGGCGTGGCATTGTGTTGTATAGCGGGCGTGAACTGGTGCCATTTGGCGAAAAGTTATTCGCCGTGCCGTTGTCGATGTGGTGGGCTTGATCTTATGAAAATGCAACGGCTGGTGGCGATTGCCGCGCTGCTTTATTCGGCGATTTCGTGGGGGTTGTTTTGGTATCCCTTCCGGTTGTTGGAGGGTTGGGGTGTCGGCGGTTTGGCGGCGATTTTTATCGCTTATTTGTTGCCGCTGTTGGGCATTGGCTGGTGGTATGGCAAAGCGTTGTGGCAGGTGCGCCGTCATTGGTTGTGGTTAACGGTGCTGGGGTTTGCGTCGGGCTGGAGCAATGTCGGCTATGTGTTGGGGGTGTTGGAAGGCGAAGTAATGCGGGTGTTGTTGCTGTTTTATCTCGCGCCGTTGTGGACGGTGTTGCTGGCTTGGGTGTTTTTGCGGGAGCGTTTGAGTACTTTGGGTTGGTGGGTGATTGTGTTGTCACTCGGCGGGGCAATGGTGATGTTGTGGCAACCGCAAGCGGGTTTGCCGTTGCCTGCGAATGTGGCGGAATGGTTGGGTTTGTCGGCGGGGATGACGTTCGCATTGAGCGTGGTCGCGGGGCGGCATTTGGGCGATGCGGTGAGTGATTGGGTCAAAACGGTGGCAGTGTGGCTGGGCGTGGCGGTGTTGACCGGAGTTGGTTTGCTGTTTTATCCGCAACAAATCACGGGCATGGTGTATTCGTGGGATGCGGCGTGGTTGTTGCTAGGCTTGGCGGTGGCAATTGCGCTGGTGACTTACGCGGTGCAATACGGGGTTGCGCGAATTCCGGCGAGTCAATCCAGCGTGATTTTTCTGTTTGAATTGGTGGTAGCAGCCATCGCCGCGTATTGGTTGACCCACGAACGTATGGTGTTAAATGAGTGGATTGGCGCGGCAATGATTTTGACCGCGAGTTTGTTTTCGGGGCGAATGCAGCAGGATTAGCGATTTGGGCTAATAAAAAACTGTCGGTTTAATTTTGGGCTTCGCATGAATGCGGCGAAAGAATGTTTTACTCTCTGGGCAAACGTATAAAAGTTCGCGTCCCGGTGTTTTGGGAACGAGTGATCTGTATTTCTTTAACGGTAAACCACTAAAGCGTGACAGCGGGTTTGAATAATACATTAAGGCGGCAATCGCAATGCCAATGAAAAATAATGCAACAAAGGATGCAATGACCGGAATTTCAGATACTATTCCAAACAGTGCCAAGATTGACATAATAACAAAGTTAGCCAATGGCAAAACGATTGGTATAAAATAGCGGCGTTCAAATTGTTTTAGAGCTTCTGGGTCTTCGGTGTATCCTGCTTCAATGAGCTTGGCAGCATCTAATGGTTCCATTGTGAATACCTCATGAATATTGTTTTAGTGATTAAGTGGGAGGTGTGCAATGCTAAGATTTGCTGGATTAATCTTCTGCCTTCGTTCGACAACCTGCAAAAAAGACGAGGTTCATATTTTTAGCAGAACAAGAACTAACGATTTTTGAAATAGTTATAGCATCTTGATTCAGTTCAATAGCTCCAAAGGCATTATTCATTGGGTAATCACCCGGAATAAGATACACATTATTTCCGGCCTCATAGCCATGACCAGTGGCGTAAATAATTGAAATATCCGAATTGCTGGATACGCTACTAAACTCATCCAATGCGCAAAGAATAGCTTGGCGTGATGAACCTACGCCTTGAGTCACTGAAAAGCCGTGTCTTGCTAACATCGCGGAGATTCTCAACTCATCCCATGCCGCTCCTTTGAGCGTGCCTCTGGCAGAATCGGTATAATCAGATACGACAAGAACTAAAGCCGTTCTACGTTCTTTTGATCCAATTTTCGGTTTTTGAATTCGCCAATCTTGGCTTAATTCCGCACCTATCCATTCCGGTTTCTGGTGGTTATGGCTAATCTCAACTGTCAATTCATCAAGCTTATCCTGAAACTCATCAATTTTAGCGTCAAACAGCGATGAAAACCTGATTAGTGCCGTCGCAAATGGATTGCCTCCTTCTTGGTCACGATCAAGCGTTGTTCCACCTGATTGAGTGGCAAAACAAATGGGTATGGGGAAGTTAAATCTAGCCATAAAATACGCTTGCTAAAAAATTAGTGGTCTTAGGTCTGTTTGACACGTAGAGTCTGCAAACCGGAGTCAGGCAGCCATCTTCATAGGGATAATAGGGTAAAGCCCTTTCTCTTTCGCTTCGAGGATGACAATCTGGACTTGTCGCTGCGTCCGTCGTCGAATAAATCAGTTAGACTATTGAAACTACTTGATATTATTTTGATTATTTAAATCGAGCGCGAAAAAAAATTTGAGTGGCTTTGCCGACTCCCCACCATCCCAATAAAATACCAATCCACATGATGGCTTTGCCAATGAAATCAAGTACAGTAAAGTGGGCGATTGCAAAGCCACACAACATGATACCCCAGCCAAATAGGGCGATCTTAACGTATTTGAAAAATGTCGCATTATTAACCATGAATCACCATGACACTACGGTGTAGTACATTTTGCTTCAACTCGACAAAATTGAACGCCTGCTGCTGCTCTCGCTGCATCTGGAGCAGCACCATTAGGAACCCAATAAGACTCTTGAGTATTTGAGTTGTTTATAAGGACATCATCTGCCTGTTGCTGTTCGTTGATAGTAGGGAAAGCACTACCTATCTGAGGTGCACTGGACGCTTCATTAAATTTGGCAACAGATTGGGCTGATGGTGCAGCAGTGTCAACTTTAGTGTTTTTTATTGGGGGCGTTGGTCGATTTGGTTGAATACTATCCATGTTAATTTCCCTAATTTTATCAATCTATAAAATAGCTGTCAGCTAATGGATAATATGCAATTTATGTAAAATGTATTTTCGGAAAACTGATGGGCGGTAGGTTTTTGGCGTTTAACGAGGGCGTAGAAAAACCTAGGTTTCTCTAACAAAATCTCAAAAGTACGTAAATCTTTGAACACTTTTCACTGAAAACTCCTCTAAGATTTGCGTAGAACTTCACATTTGTTTATTTTTCGCTCAATCCCCAAAAGTCGAAAAAGTGGTTTGGAGGTTATTCTACAGCCTCAACGTCATGGCTGACGGGCGCGGCGGGGAGTCGATTGGGCAGAGTCGCGAGCTGTCACTGCGTCCGTCGTCGATATTCTCGTTATGTTTTAATTGCGGCCTGTATTTAAACGATTTTTCCAATATTGATAATCAGAAAATAAAGTGTTTTTCGCATCGTTAAGATTTATATGTTGATCATCTACTATGTGAAGATGATCAACAACCAGTTGACCTAATTCAGTAAAGACTTTATTCCATAGTTTAGATAATTCGGTTAAAAATTCTAGCTGATCAGCTCTCTCTTGAGGTTTTTTTAATATTGATTGATTAAGTTCGGCAATAGCCATTAATAAGTTTATCAAGCTGAAAGGTAAACCAATTATTGGAGCCATTCCTAAAATATTGGTCATGATTACTCCCGCGTCTTTTACTTCTCTTTTAATTTTTGCCTTATGCTCAAGTCCAAGTGTATTTTTTATATATTGATCAATACACAAATCACATAAATCTATATATATTTGGGTTATAGCTCTTGAGTCATCTATTTGAAGAACTGTGCTTTCAAGAGTTGCTCTGTTTAGTTCTAATGACTTTATTAGTAGTGAGTCACCTAGAAAATCATTAGGAAATGCTGCTTCTCTTATCTGAAGCGATTTGGCTAGTTCATTAATTTTCGCACTTTCAAGTTGAAGTAGTTTTTTTATTTTTGGCATTATTTTATCATAGTCATCTTTTATTTTAGTGTATTCTTTTTCTATTGCTTTGGATGTGGAAATGTTCTTTTTTGCATTTCTCATGGCCTCTAATATTTCATTGATTTTTACCTTAACTTCAATGATTAATTCAAGGGCATTTGTATAGGGAATTGCATATTCTTTTTTATAGATTGCTTTAAGTTCATCTTCTATTCCTAAGATAACTTGCTTAAAAACGTTGTCTATTTTTTGTTGCTGTGTGGTCATATTTTTTTCCTAAACATAACGTTAAAGCATTTTATGCCGTGTGCGGCAGCACTGGGCATAAATGTCTTGTTGGACGGAACCGCGTGCTACGGAGTCCCACTCTTTATCTATAAGGGGATTGCTTTTCCAGCCTTTCGCTACATTAGCCCATGCTGCCCGATTATTTAACACCGACTGCTGCTTTTCCATTGCCTTGTCACCGCCTGCTACCCTGATTGTGGTCAAACATAGCACAGGGTCAGGGGCGTTTCGAGCCTTTTGTCCAGCAGACGCAACAGCCGTGGGGGGCAGTCCGGGGCTGCCTGTTTTTCCCTTGCCCAAAGCTAAACCTACCTGCCTATTGTGCCGTCAACCATACTCCAACCGTTGCGGCGGCAGCGGGTAACGCACCCGCATCATCCCGGTTTTGCAACAAGGGCAAGGGATGCCATCAAAGCGAGCAATGGCTTCCATTGGCTTGTCTGCCACCATTGGCAGCGTGGGTGCGTAACGGGCAATGGCCTCGCGCACTTGCGGCAAGCGGGTTTTGCGGCAGGCATTCGCCAACCAGCCGTAATGGCGGATGCGCAGGAACCCCGCAGGCAATACGTGTTGCAGGAAGCGGCGCAGGAACTCATCACCCGCCAAGGTCATCACTTTCTGCTGCCCATCGCGGTAATCGTGGTAGCGGAAGCTGACCGTTTCATCGGTGATACCCAACAGGCGCGACTCACTGATGGCAATCTTGCGGGTGTAGCGTGCCAGATATTTCACCACCGTTTCGGCCTTGTGCAGGCAGGGTTTGGCATACACCACCCAGTCTTTACGCATCAGTTGCCCCAGCAATTGTTTAACCTCACCGGGGTGGGTGACACGCGGCAATTGCCCATCCTCGGCAGCCTCCCGCAAGCGGCTGACCAGCTTGCCCCGGAACAGGCGCGACAGCACTCGGATCGGGAACAGGTAGGTGCTTTTTGCCGGATGCCACTGTTGCGCAGCATCCAATGCCCCGCCGGGGATCAGGCAATGCAGGTGGACATGCTGGCTGAGGTTCTGCCCCCAGGTGTGCAGTACCGCAGTCATCCCCAATTGCCCGTTGAGGCGTTTGGGGTCATGCCCCAAGGTGTTGAGTGTGTCCCACACGCTGCGGAACAGGGCATGGTAAACCACCGCTGGATGTAGCCTGACCCAACCGTTCAACTCATGTGGCAGGGTGAACACCAGATGGAAGTACGGTGCAGGCACAACATTCGCCAGTTCACGCTGTTGCCACTGCTCGCTGGCCTGCTGCTGGCAACGCGGGCAATGGCGGTTGCGGCAGGCATGGTACAGCGGGACTTCCTCGCCGCATTCCCCACAGCGCAGTTGGAAACCACCCAAGGCAGCGGTGCGGCACGCCAGCAGTTGTTGGCACACCTTGTTCACTGGCGGTGGCAGCGGCGGCAAGTGTGACTGAAACCGCTGCACCACCTCGGCTAGGCGTAACATACGGCGGCGGCATCCAGCCCCGCCAGCAGATCAATGGCTTGCCCGCCTTGTTGGGTTTCCGGCAACCAATGCGCATAGCGCATCGTGCTGCTGACATGCTCATGCCCCAACACCTGCTGCAACTGGTGGATCGGCATTCCCGCCTGCAACGAATGCGTGGCAAACGCATGGCGCAGGCTATGGATGCCGCCTGCCTTGCGGATACCCACTTGCCGCTTGGCGCGCAGGTAGATTTTCTGGGGTGTCGTCATCGACTGTTGGTAGCCGTAGTATTTCCCCGGAAACAGCCATTGTTTGGGGTGGCAACGCTGCCAGTAAGCCCGCCATTGTGCCAGCAAGGTGTCGGGTACGGGCACGTAACGGTCTTTTTGCCCCTTGCCCTGCACCACATGCAAGATGCGGCGGCTGCCGTCAATGTCCTGCACCCGGATATTCACCAACTCACTGACCCGCAGCCCGCAGGCATAACAGCTCAGCAACAGCAGCCGGTGGGTCGGGTTGTCGGGGGCTGCCACCAGTTGGCTGACCTCCGCCCGCGACAGCAAATCAGGCAAACGTTGCTGGCGTTTGGGCAAGGCAAAGCGGTAAGCCATAAAATCCGCATCTTCCAGCACCGTCACAAACAGGAAGCGTATCCCGTTGAAATACAGGTGACAGGTGGAGGATGAAACGTGGCGTTCTTTTAACAGCCACAGCAACCATTGCTGCACCTCATCCGCCGAAATCTTGTCTGGTGAGCGGTGGTAATAGTGGCTTAGGTCAAGGACGGCTTGGACATAACTGTCGTGGGTTCTGGGGGAATAGCCACGCATCTGCATGGCATCCAGCATCCGCTGGCGCAACGGGCTGACTTTCATGATGGGTTCTCCTGTAAATGTCCATCTATCGGACACTTAAAGTGTGGCTCATCAGAGGAAAATCGTTGGGAATCAGTGGGCTACCGCGTTAGCGGTTTAGTTCAACGTCAACATGACGGGCGCGGCGGGGAGTAGAAATTAAGAAGAGTCTGTCAAATAAACTGTGTAACACGTTTTTCATAGGGCGGAGAGCGGAACCCGCTCTTCACCGAACATAAGTAAAAAAGTCTGCAAAGCGGGTTTCCAGTGGTGAATGACCGACCACTTTTGCGAGGCTTCGCGTACCGCCAAATACAGGCTTTTGAGGGCTGAACTGTCATTGGGAAAGATGCGCCGGTTGCGGGTAAACTTGCGCAAACTCATGTTCAGGGATTCAATCGCATTGGTGGTGTAAATCACTTTGCGGATCTCCGGCTGGAACTGGAAAAACGGGATGACATTCGCCCAGTTACCGCGCCATAGACGCACGACTGCTTTGTATTTGTTACCCCATTCGGTGTCGAGGGCTTCCAGTTCGTGTTCGGCTTCTTCAGCAGTGCTGGACTGGTAAATGCGCTTGAGGGCAGCGACCACACCTTTGGTATCCTTGGCGGTGACGTAGCGCAAGCTGGCGCGAACCATGTGTACCATGCACAACTGGGTCAGCGTTTTGGGAAGACCGCGTTGACGGCTTCAGGCAAGCCGTTTAAGCCATCCATGCACGCCACGTAGATGTCTTGTACGCCCCGGTGGCGTAGTTCCGTCAAGACCGATAACCAGAACTTGGCACCTTCATTTTCTGCCAACCAGATGCCCAACACGTCCTTTTCACCGCGTAAGTTGACCGCCAATACCACATGGGCTGATTTATTGATGACCTGCTTATCTTGTTGAACTTTAACGACAATCCCATCGAGCCAGACAATCGGGTAGATATTATCCAGTGCTCGCGTCTGCCACGCTTTAGCTTCGCCCTGAACGGCTTCGGTTACTTCCGCGATCAGCGTATGCGAGATGTCCACCCCGTACAGGCGTTTGATCGTGTCTTCGATGTCGCGGGTGGTCATGCCTTTGGCGTACAGCGTCAGGATGTGTTCTTCCATCCCTGCTAACCGTATTTGGCGTTTTTGTATCAACTTCGGCTCAAAGCTGCCATCACGGTCACGCGGTGTCTCTACCTGCAACTCACCAAATTCGCCTTTGATGGTCTTGTTGCCTTTGCCGTTACGGGTATTGCTGCGCCGTTGCCCGGCTTCGCTACGCTCACCCTTGTCGTAGTTTAGGTGCACATCCAATTCGGCTTCCAAGCTGCGGTTGATCATCCGCTGCAAGAGCTGGCTGTAAAGGTTTTTGACATCAGCAGGCGTTTTGCAATCGCTGAGTAAGTCATCCATGAGTTTCGGGTCGAGGCGTTCCATGTTACTGCTCCTTCTTGGGATTCACGTTATATAGCAGTTACACAGTTCAGTTTACAGTCTCATTAAGAATCACGGGCTGTCACCGCGTCCGTCGTCGATGTTCTCGTTAGAAAATATATTCACTTTTTAACGCTTTCAATTACTGCTTTAATAAAATCAGTTGCATCCGGCGATTGAAAATCAATCGCTTCTGAATGGAATATATCTTTTAGCTTTTCAGGGTCTGAGATTTTTAATTCATACATTAAGCTAATTAAGCTGGCTTTTGTCGAGTGAAAAACAGACATTCTTAATGTATATTTAAATAGTTCCATAAACATTTTAACAAGAAGAAATAACATTATAGAGGTAAATGCTTTTATGGCAAGTGAATTGTAAATATAGAATTGATTTTTTTGTATTCTGTCTTCTTCTTCATTTAGTTCGCTTTTTAATTCTGTCTTCTTGTTTTCTATTGACTTTATAAACACTTCTTCATTTTTTATTTTTGCATTAACAAGCTCATTGAATTTAGCTGCATCATCGGCGATGGTTTTATTATTAAATTTTATAAGTGAATCTTTGTTTGCATAAGTAGAATTAAATATATTCTGCATATTTGTAATGAATGAATAATTAGTAACTTCTTTATTTATTTCATCTACCGATTTCAACAAAACAAATACACTTGAATCATATTGGTCATTTGGGTAGTGGTTATTGTAATCACGTATTTTTTTGGTATATAATAATATTTGGTTGTAATATGTGTAAGTGCCATAGGGATTTAAATAGTATGCCCTATATGAATCTATTTCACTTCCAATTTCTTGTTTGAATAAATCTTTATAATCATATTCGGCATTATCATCTTTTTTTAAGATTTCGATAATTCTTTCAAAAACTTTATTAATTTGAAGATATTCTTCAATGCTTAATGAGGATATTTCTTTAATATATGCCATATAGTAAGGGTGGTTTTGAAAGTCATACATTTGTATTTTTGTGAATTTCATGTTCTCAATAAATTTAATATTTTCATCTGAGTCGTTTATTTTATTGGCTTTGTTAATTTCCTCTTGTGGATTTTTTATTTTCACTGAACTAACATCAAGAGATGTTGTTGTGAATAGTTTGTATGCTCCGATCATTATTATAAAAATAATGACAAGAACAAGTATTGATAGCATTCTAAAAATTCTAGTTTGCTTTTCTAGTTTTTGAACAACAGTCAAAGATTATCCTTTCTTTTCTAACGTCAATTGGAAGTACTAAAAGTCGTAACTAAAAACGACTTTAGGTCAGATTTTTCTGATGCCGTTTCGAGACTGTAAACTGAACTGTGTAACTGCTATATAACGTGAATCCCAAGAAGGAGCAGTAACATGGAACGCCTCGACCCGAAACTCATGGATGACTTACTCAGCGATTGCAAAACGCCTGCTGATGTCAAAAACCTTTACAGCCAGCTCTTGCAGCGGATGATCAACCGCAGCTTGGAAGCCGAATTGGATGTGCACCTAAACTACGACAAGGGTGAGCGTAGCGAAGCCGGGCAACGGCGCAGCAATACCCGTAACGGCAAAGGCAACAAGACCATCAAAGGCGAATTTGGTGAGTTGCAGGTAGAGACACCGCGTGACCGTGATGGCAGCTTTGAGCCGAAGTTGATACAAAAACGCCAAATACGGTTAGCAGGGATGGAAGAACACATCCTGACGCTGTACGCCAAAGGCATGACCACCCGCGACATCGAAGACACGATCAAACGCCTGTACGGGGTGGACATCTCGCATACGCTGATCGCGGAAGTAACCGAAGCCGTTCAGGGCGAAGCTAAAGCGTGGCAGACGCGAGCACTGGATAATATCTACCCGATTGTCTGGCTCGATGGGATTGTCGTTAAAGTTCAACAAGATAAGCAGGTCATCAATAAATCAGCCCATGTGGTATTGGCGGTCAACTTACGCGGTGAAAAGGACGTGTTGGGCATCTGGTTGGCAGAAAATGAAGGTGCCAAGTTCTGGTTATCGGTCTTGACGGAACTACGCCACCGGGGCGTACAAGACATCTACGTGGCGTGCATGGATGGCTTAAACGGCTTGCCTGAAGCCGTCAACGCGGTCTTCCCCAAAACGCTGACCCAGTTGTGCATGGTACACATGGTTCGCGCCAGCTTGCGCTACGTCACCGCCAAGGATACCAAAGGTGTGGTCGCTGCCCTCAAGCGCATTTACCAGTCCAGCACTGCTGAAGAAGCCGAACACGAACTGGAAGCCCTCGACACCGAATGGGGTAACAAATACAAAGCAGTCGTGCGTCTATGGCGCGGTAACTGGGCGAATGTCATCCCGTTTTTCCAGTTCCAGCCGGAGATCCGCAAAGTGATTTACACCACCAATGCGATTGAATCCCTGAACATGAGTTTGCGCAAGTTTACCCGCAACCGGCGCATCTTTCCCAATGACAGTTCAGCCCTCAAAAGCCTGTATTTGGCGGTACGCGAAGCCTCGCAAAAGTGGTCGGTCATTCACCACTGGAAACCCGCTTTGCAGACTTTTTTACTTATGTTCGGTGAAGAGCGGGTTCCGCTCTCCGCCCTATGAAAAACGTGTTACACAGTTTATTTGACAGACTCAGAAAAAAGCACCAAAATTGCCAAGTTCGGTACGGTAGTGCATTCGTCAGTAAGCAGGGCAAACGCGGTATTTCAATGCTTGCTGGTGCAGTTTTTGGTATAACTTCTGCATTGAAATGACGGTGTGGATAATTGATGAAACGTTTCTACCTGCGGCAGTTATTGCCTTTGATGATGTTGGTTGGTTTATTGTCGGCGTGTTCGCCACGCCCGGAACAGCAATTGGCTGAAATCAATCTGCCAACGACCACTACGCAAGTGTTGTTGGTGACAACCCCGGATTGGGAGGCGACTGAAGCGACGTTGCAGCGTATGGAAAAACGCGCTGAGGCGTGGCATCCGGTGGGTGACGCAATCCCGGTGAGGGTAGGGCGTAACGGTTTAGGTTGGGGTGCGGGTTTGCACACGAATCCGTCAGCCGGTGTGCAAAAGCAGGAGGGTGATGGCAAAGCCCCAGCGGGTGTGTTCCGTTTAGGGACTGCGTTTGGTTATGACGCTGCCCCGCAAGGTTTGCAAATGCCTTACCGCCCTGCGACTGAGCGCGATTATTTTGTGGATGCGGTGGATTCCGCCGATTACAACCAGTGGCGCAGTGTCAGCGCGGATCAGCCCAACACCCCCAAGCAGCATTGGGCATCGTTTGAGCGGATGCGGCGCGATGATCATCAATACGAATACGGCATGGTGGTGGAACACAACACCCAGCCGGTCACGCCGGGGCGCGGCAGTGCGATTTTCCTGCATGTGTGGCTAGATCCGCAAACCCCGACTTCCGGCTGCACCGGGATGGATCGGGCGCACTTGCTAGAGGTATTGCGCTGGTTACAACCGAACGCCAACCCTTTATTGGTGCAAGTGCCAGCCGCTGAGTTGGGGCGTTTGTCGCTTTAATTCTTCCAAAACGCCAGCAATGCGTTGGTTTGTTCGAGTAAATAGTTTTTGCGCCAGTGGTCGTTATGGGTGGTTTTGAGGAGTTGTTCGAGCTGACGCAGGCAAGCGGTTTGGCGGGTTTTGTTGGTTTTTGCCCAGTCTTTTAGCAGCGACAACAGCGCGGAATCAAGGTCAAGATCGAGGTAAATGGGTTGGGCGTATTCGTGCAAAATGCGTTCAAACAGTTCGTTTTGGCGCATCTCTGGCAGCACGCTGTAGCATTCCCACAAGGTTGTGCAGGTGGTGCGCATCAGCACGTACAGGTGATTTTCGGTGTCATCCATTTTATCCGCGAGGGCAGGTAATGCGGTAATCACTGCGAGGCACAAGTCGGTAGTTTCACGGGTGGGCGTGGTGGCTTTGCGTGCTGCGTCGAGTAATTGCCGGATGGAATCCACCAGTTTTTGCGCACTAGCGATGTGAATAAAACCATCAGCATTAGCGTGGCGTTTAATCATGTCGGCGAGCATTTGCTGATATTTCGCCTCCACAGGTTCTTTGCTGCTGAGTAAATCCGCAAAGCAAATCAGCAAGGTGTCGCGAAAATCGCTGTCTTGAAGGGCTTTTTCACGCACAAATTCGCGTAATTGCGTGTGCGATAGTTGTTGGATGATGAGTTCGATTTGCCCTTGGCGGGTAGTTGGTTTTTGCATTGTTTGCCCTGCCTGTATTGTATCGGGCGCATTTTATAGGCTTCCCCCTTACGGGTAAATGAAACTGCGCTGCATCTGCGTTAGAATGCGGCATGGCTCGAATCTTTATTTCCGCAACTCACAAATCCTCCGGTAAAACCACGCTGTCGATTGGTTTATGCGCGGCCTTGCACGCTCAAGGCTTGCGCGTCCAGCCGTTTAAAAAAGGCCCGGATTACATTGACCCGCTGTGGCTGGGGGCGGCGAGTGCGCGTGCCTGCCACAACCTTGATTTTAATACCATGACCCCGGATGAAATCATCCAGACGGTGCAGCATTACGCGGCCTCCGCAGACATTGCCTTGATTGAGGCGAATAAAGGTTTGTACGACGGCATGGCTTTGGATGGCTCAGACAGCAATGCGGCAGTGGCAAAACTGACCCGTTCCCCGGTGATTTTAGTGGTGGATTCGCGCGGCATGACCCGTGGTGTTGCGCCGTTACTGCTGGGTTATCAGGCTTTTGACCCTGACGTACAGATTGCCGGAATCATCTTTAACCGTGTCGGCGGCGCACGCCACGCCAGCAAATTACGCGAAGCGGTCGAGCACTACACCGACATTAAAGTGTTGGGTGCGGTGCAAAATAACCCCGAAATGGAAATCGAAGAACGCCATTTAGGTTTAATGCCTAGCAACGAAAGCAGCGCGGCAGCGACACAAATCGCCCGCATCCGCGATCTGGTCGCGGAACAAGTCGACTTAAGCGCGTTGCTGGCGATTGCACGCGGCGCGGAATCCCTCTTGCTCCCTTCCCCCCTTGCGGGGGGCGAAGCGACGCGTTCGAGCGTCTGGGACGGGGTGGGGATGGGGGGAACTCCCTTACGCATCGGCATCTGCCAAGACCCTGCCTTCGCTTTCTATTACCCCGGTGATCTCGAAGCCCTGCAAACCGCAGGCGCGGAACTTGTGCCGGTGAATACCCTGAAAGATACGGCCTTGCCCGTGCTGGACGGTTTGTTTGTCGGCGGTGGTTTCCCGGAAACACAGATGCACGCGCTGGCGGCGAATGTGTCGATGCGTGAGTCGATCCGTAACG
Source organism: Thiothrix unzii (assembly GCF_017901175.1). Taxonomy (NCBI): domain Bacteria; kingdom Pseudomonadati; phylum Pseudomonadota; class Gammaproteobacteria; order Thiotrichales; family Thiotrichaceae; genus Thiothrix; species Thiothrix unzii. The sequence goes on along the minus strand of NZ_CP072793.1, from coordinate 1,910,534 downwards.
CGATTGAAAATGGGTTGCCGACTTATGCGGAATGCGGCGGCTTAATGTATTTATCGCGCTCGCTGGTGTGGAATGGTGAACAAGTGCCGATGGTGGGCATTATTCCCGGCGATGCGGTAATGCACGCGAAACCGCAAGGGCGGGGTTATGTGAAATTACAGGAAACCGCTGATATGCCTTGGCCGGGTGGGGATGAGCAAGCGGTGATTAATGCGCACGAGTTCCACTACTCGTGCCTTGAGAATTTGACCGCGCAAGGGCGATTCGCCTACCGTATGCGCCGAGGTACGGGGATAGACGGGCAATATGACGGTTGGATTTACCGTAATTTATTAGCCTCTTACACGCACATGCGCGATACTGCCCAATGCCACTGGGCGCGGCGGTTCGTCGCTTTTATTCGACTTAAGCAACAAGGAAATTGATTCAATGATTACCGTGACACCACAAGCTGCCACTCAAATACGCACCGCTTCTGTACAAGGCAATGCCATTGGTTTGCCATTACGCATTGCCATTCAGCAAAAGCCAGACGGTGGTTTGCATTATTTAATGGGGTTTGACGATCAGCAAAAAGACGGCGACAGCACTGTGGAAACCGAAGGTGTAACGCTGGTGGTGGATGCGGCATCACAGCCGTTGGCACAAGGTATGAGTCTGGATTTTGTGGAGTTGGAAGGCAAGATGGAATTTATTTTCATCAATCCGAACGACCCTAACTACCGCGCTCCGCAGGTGTAATTCAGTGGAAGAGCAAGTTATTCAGTTTACGCCGCCTAAGTCCAGCCCGCCTCAGCCAACACCGACCCCGCCACCTGAGGATGCGCGTCAGGCGTATTGGGCGACGCAAGAAGGTCGTCCGGTGATTGATTTACCTTGGCAGGCGCAAATAAGCTTGCTCTTTCTGTTGGTGTTACTCACGATCATTGGCGCGATGTATTTCTGGGTAATTAGCTCCGGGGTGCGTTATGAATGGTTAGCCCCGCTAATGACGGCATTGTGGCTGGTATCCGGCGGCGGCGTATTGGCGTTGCTGTATTGGTTATGGCGTGAGTTTTCGCGATTTGGCATGGAGTTGTCGCGCTGGGCAATGCGTTTGCGCAAAGGGGATTTGAGTGCGCGGATGCCGATTTTCGGTAAAAGCTGTCCGTCACGTAAAATTCGTGAGCAAATCAATGCGATAACCGATGATTATCAAGCACTTTCGCGGGTGCAACAGCAGCGTTTAAGCCGTCAGGAAAAATACATTGCCGAGAAAAAACGCCACTTAGGGGTGTTATATGAAGTGGCGAGCTGCATTAACCGCGCCGATAGTTTGGAAGATTTACTCAACCGTTTTTTACTGACCTTGAAAGAAGTGGTCAATGCGGAAGCGGCAACGGTGCGTTTGCTGGATAAAGACGGCAAGATGCGGCTGGTGGCGAGTATCGGTTTGACCGATGAAGCCGTCGCGCTGGAAGATTATTTGCCGTCGCCGAGTTGTTTGTGCGGGCGTGCGGCGACGGATAGCGAAATTAAAGTGCGTAGTGATATTTCGCAATGCAATCGTTTGTTAGGTCAGGAATTATGCCAAGGTAAGACGGCGGTGGAGCTGTTGGCGATTCCATTGCAGTATCGCGAGCGGATTTTGGGGGTGTATAACCTGTTTATTCCGGTGGGACGTTACGAGCGCAGTGAAGACGATGAGTTGCTGATTAGCATCGGGCAACATTTGGGCATGGCGATTGAAAAAGCCAGCAGCGACGAAGATACCCGCACCTTGTCGATCATGGAAGAACGCACCCGCATGGCGCACGAATTGCACGATTCCTTGGCGCAAACCTTGGCGAGTTTACGTTTCAAAGTGCGCTTGTTTGATGATTCCTTAAACCGTGGCGATGAGTCGGTAATCTGGCAGGAATTGGAAGGGCTGGAAAACACTATTGACGAGGCTTACGGCGAATTACGCAGTTTGATTACGCATTTCCGCGCCCCGATTGATGGTAAAGGGGTGTTGCGGGCGGTTGAGCGTTTGACTGAACGTTTCCGCCAAGACACTGGCATGGAAGTGTTCTTTTACCACAATTGGCATTTGAAAGATTTATCGCGTGAGTCGGAATTGGAAGTGATTCGGATTGTGCAGGAGTCGTTAACCAACGCCCGTAAACACAGCCAAGCCAGCACGGTACGGATTTTAATGTACTCTTCGGAAGAAGGGCGGTGCAGCATTTTGGTGGAAGATGACGGGGTGGGTTTACCTGATCCGTTGCCGGAACCGAACCCAACAACCGGCGAACACATCGGTTTACGCATTATGCAAGAGCGTGCGGAACGTATTGGCGGTGAGATACATTTTGAAAGTGAGCCGGGTGAGGGTACACTGATACAACTGAATTTCGACGCACCCCTTGTTAAAAAATTGTCCGATTTGGTGGGGGCACACCCAGTATCCCGACCGGACGCACCACAAGTGACCACACATGAATGAAAAAGTATTGCTGATTGATGACCACACCCTGTTTCGCGCAGGTTTGGAAGATCTATTGACCCGGCGCGGGATTCGCGTTGTTGCTGCTGTTGGTAGTGGTGAAGAGGGTTTGGCGGCAGCGGTGAAGCACGACCCTGATATTGTTTTATTAGATATGCGGATGCCGTTAATGGACGGCCTGAGCGTGTTACGTCAGTTACGTAAAAATCACCCCAATCTGCGGGTGGCAATGTTAACCACTAGCAGCAATGAAAGCGATTTGGTGGAAGCGTTGCGTAGTGGTGCACGCGGTTACTTGCTCAAGGATATTGAGCCGGATGAACTGGTGGTGGCATTACGCGAAATCGTTTCCGGTAAAACCGTAGTTGCCCCGGAACTCGCGCCGGTATTGGCACGGGTAGTGCAGGGCGGTGACGGGCGTGCGCAGGAAGATAAAATTGCTAATCCGTTTTCGGAATTAACCCCGCGCGAATACGAAATCCTTACCCTGTTGGCGGAAGGTCAAAGCAATAAAGTGATTGCGCGTAATTTGGGTATTTCCGATGGTACGGTCAAATTACACGTGAAAGCCATTTTGCGTAAATTGAACGTTAGCTCGCGCATTACCGCCGCGGTAATGGCAGTGGAACACGGTATCCGCGTCGAAGCGGCTAACGCAGCTTTATAGGGTAAAAAATCCATGAGTGAAAAAACTTTTGCCGCGTTGGTGGCAGATGCGCTGGCGCACGTCCGCGAATTAATGCCGTGGGATGTGGATGATTTGCGCCAAACGGATCCGAATGTGTTGATTGTGGATATTCGTGAAGCGGATGAATTCGCCAGCGGTCACATTCAAGGCTCCTTGCATGTGCCGCGTGGGATTTTGGAAGCGGCTTCCGACTGGGGGTATTCCGACACCGTGCCTGCTTTGGTGCAAGCCCGCAATCAGCCCGTGGTATTGGTGTGCCGTTCCGGTAATCGTACCGCGCTGGCGGCGGTAACATTGCAACTCATGGGCTTCCAGCAAGTATATTCCATGAAAACCGGGGTGCGCGGCTGGAACGATTACGAGCTGCCTTTGTATGATGTTGACGGGGTTCAAGTGGACATTGATCTTGCCGAGCAAGAGCTTGACCCGCCGTTGCGCCCGGATCAAACCAAACCGGCGGCTTAACCGACACGATTCTTTTTGTGGTAAATACGCATTTTTTCTAACAAAGTGTTTCTTTTTTGCTACACTCAACGGTATGTGTAAATTTTGCACGGCGATGAGTGCCCGTTATTGAGGCAAGGAGAAACATTCTTATGCAACATTATTTCAAAGTGCCAGCTTGGTGCGCCGTTTGGGTTTGCCTCGGCGTTGCTTTATCTGGCTGTTCAACGTTATCCGACGCGGCTTCCAGTTCAGCAGCGGGTTTGTCAAAATTAAACCCGTTTGCTGCCAGCAGTAGCCCGAAACCTGACGAGGCGCAAACCGTCGCCCCAGCGAGTACTACTCCGGCAACCCTGAAACCAACAGAAGCAAGCGGCAAGGTGATTCTGGTGAGTGCGCCGCCTGCATCAGCAACGGTTGAAACCACGTTGGCTGACAATAAGCAATGCACCACGTTTTGCGCTTTGCCGATGCGTAAGCCGCAATAAAGTGGTTAACCCAGCATTTCTTCGGCTAATGCACGGGTGGCGGGGGTAATTTCTACACCGCCAATCATGCGGGCAATTTCCTCAATACGCAGCGCGTGGCTTAATTGTTCAATGCCCGTGCTGGTGTGTTGTTTACCTTTGATTTTGGTGACTTTGTAATGCTGATGCGCTTGCGAAGCCACTTGCGGTAAATGGGTAACGCACAGCACTTGGCGGTTTGTACCGAGGGCGCGTAACTGTTTGCCGACCACTTCCGCAATACCGCCGCCGATGCCGGTGTCTACTTCGTCAAAAATCAGTGCGGGCAGGGTCACTTTCTGTGCTGCAATCATCTGAATCGCCAAACTAATGCGCGATAGTTCCCCGCCTGAGGCGACTTTCATTAACGATTTTAACGGTTGACCGGGGTTGGCACTCACGGTGAATTCGATGCTATCCATGCCGCTGGCCTGAAATGCCGTTTGTGTCTCACTATTGACCGTAATGGTGAATTGTCCGCCTTGCATTCCCAATTGTTGCATGGCTTTGGTGACTCCGGCGGAGAGCTGTTGCGCTGCCTTGATGCGTGCTTTGCTCAGATTGCTGGCTTGTTTACGGTAATGATCCGCTGCTGCTTGGCATTGTTTTTCCAAGGTTTCAAGGTCGTAATCGTCACCGCCGAGTTGCACCAGTTCGGTTTGAATGCTCAGTAATTTTTCAGGAAGCAAGCGCGGGTCAGTACGGTATTTACGTGCAAAACTGCGAATATCCGCAATCCGGTTTTCCACCGCTTGCAAGCGTGCCGGGTCAATATCGAGACTTTCAGCGTAATCGCGCAATTGTACCGAGGCTTCCTGCACCTGAATTTGCGCACTGGTAAGCAGTTCCAGCGGGGGTTCTAAACGGTTATCGAGTTGTGCTTGCTGGGCTAAATCGTGCATTAACCGCCCCAAAATCGCGTACAACGACGGTTCGTTATCGTACAACTGGGCGTAACCTTGTTCAGCCGTGGCACGTAATTGTTCGGCATTGGCGAGGCGATTTAGCTCTTCATCCAATTGTTCGGGTTCGTCTGCTTGTAACGCGAGGGCTTCCAGCTCGTGTGCCTGAAACCGCAGTAACTCCACGCGCTCTTGATGTTGCTGATTTTGTTGGCTTAAAACAGTGACGCGCTCGTGTAATTTCTTCCAAGCTTGCCAAGCATTGCGGGTATGCTCCAGCAAGTTGTCGTTGCCTGCAAAACCGTCCAACAGGTGACGTTGCGCGTCTTTTTTCATCAGCGACTGGTGTTCGTGTTGCCCGTGAATGTCCACCAATTGTTCGCCGAGTTCGCGTAATTGCGTTAAGTTTGCCGGGGAACCGTTGATCCAAGCACGCGATTTACCTTGTGCGGTAATTACGCGCCGTAGGATGCAAGTGTCATCCTCGTGTTCCATGCCTTGCGTTTCCAGCCAGTCGCGGGCAAACGGTGTTTGGGTAATATCAACGCTCAAGGTGAGATCGGCTTTATCCGCTCCGTGGCGTACCGTATTGCTGTCGGCTTTGTCGCCTAACACCAAACCGATAGCGTCCAGCAAAATGGATTTGCCCGCGCCAGTTTCCCCGGTGAGTGCGGTCATGCCCGCGTGTAATTCGAGATCAAGCGTTTCAATAATGGCGAAATCGCGGATATGGATATGTGTCAGCATGGCTTAAAGCTGTACTCCCCAGTGCAGTTTTTCACGCAAAATACGGTAGTAATCATAACCTTGTGGGTGCAATAAACGCACTTTTTCCGAATGAGCGCGAATCCGCACCCGATCACCGGATTCCAGCGCGATGTTATTATGCCCGTCAAACGATACCCGTGCGGGAATATCGCGTTGTTCACACAATTCGATTTCCACAGTGCTGTGACCGTTCAATACCAATGGGCGGTCACTCAGGGTATGCGGGCAAATCGGCACTAAGGTAATGGCTTGCAACGCCGGGTGCATAATTGGCCCACCACTCGACAAGGCGTAAGCGGTAGAGCCGGTCGGTGTGGTAATAATCAGCCCATCCGCCCGCTGGGTATTGACGAAATGTCCGTCAACCCAAGTGGTAAATTCGATCATGCGAATTTCACCGCGCACGTGCAGCACCACATCATTAAAGGCATCACCGCTACCTAGTAATTCACCATCGCGCTCGGCTTCGGCGTGCAGCATCAGGCGTTGTTCTTCTTGGTATTGCCCTTGGAGCATCGCGGCGAGTTGGGTTTGCATTTCATCCGGCGAAACATCCACCAGAAAACCCAAGCGGCCTAAATTAACGCCGATAATCGGCACGTTATACGCCGCCAGTAAGCGTCCTGCACCCAATAGTGTGCCGTCACCGCCGACCACAATCGCGAGGTCAATCCGTCTTGCCAGCTCGCCTGTTGCCATTGATGGCAGCCCCAAAATCAGCCCCGCATTTTGGTCGCAAAGCACCTGAAACCCTTGTTGATTCAGGTCTTCATGCAATTGTTGCAAGGTCTTATCAACGCGGGTGTCGTTAGGTTTGGTGAACAGGCCAATGGTGGAGAACAAGCTCATAATGTTTAGTAGTTGCTAGTAAAGATGCAAGGCTGGCAAAGCTGGGCTGAAATTGCAAGACTAACGGGCTTGTATCTGCGGCGATTTAACCCTATAACAGACACATGACAGCGACGAATCCCCCTGAATTAAACGAACGCGCCCGGCATATTTTAAAAGTGCTGGTCGAAAATTATATCCACGACGGGCAACCGGTGGGTTCACGTAGCCTTGCGCGTAGTAGTGGGCTGGATTTAAGTGCCGCGACTATCCGCAATGTGATGGCGGATTTGGAAGAAATGGGTTACATCCGTGCGCCGCACACCTCGGCAGGGCGCATTCCGACTTCGCAGGGTTATCGCTTGTTTGTGGATACGCTGGTGACAGTTCGCCCGTTAGAGCAGCAGTCGATTCATATTTTGCAAGGGCAATTGAAAGCCGAACGTGACCCTAATGCATTGATTCAATCGGCTTCTAGTTTGTTATCGGGCATTACCCAGTTAACCGGAATTGTTGCCTTGCCGAAGCGTCAGGCATCCTCAATTCGCCAGATTGAATTTTTGAGCTTATCCGCAAGGCAAGTGCTGGCGATTTTGGTCATGAACCGCAACGAAGTGCAAAATCGTATTATTCAACTCGACGAAGACATTACTTCCGCCGAATTGCAGCAAGCCGCGAATTTCCTCAATGAACGTTTAATCGGCAAAGATTTGTCGCAAGCCCGTACCGCACTACTCGAAGAAATGCGTCAGCACCGCGAAGATATGAATCGCATGATGCTTTCCGCGATTGCCTTGGGTGAACAAGCCGTGGCGGAACAACCCGGTGAAACCCTTGACGGCGGTTGTGTGATTGCTGGTGAAACCAATTTAATGGGTTACGATGATTTGTCGGATATTCACAAATTACGTGAACTGTTTGCTGCTTTTACCCGCAAGCGCGACGTGTTGAGTTTGCTGGATAAGTGCTTGCAAGCCGATGGGGTGAAAATCTTTATCGGGCGCGAATCTGGGCAAACGGTATTCGACGATTGCAGCGTTGTCACCGCGCCCTATGAAGTCGACGGCGAACATTTGGGTGTGCTTGGGGTGATCGGCCCCAAACGCATGGCCTATGAGCGCGTCATTCCTGTGGTGGATTTAACCGCTCGTTTATTAAGTGTTGCCCTGAAGTCCCGCCAATGATGCTATACATTCACGGTTTTAATTCCTCGCCATTATCGAGCAAAGCCCAACAATTACGCGAGTGGTTAGTCGCACAAGGGCGTGAAGCGGAATGGGTGGCTCCGGCGTTACCGCATGATCCCGCCCAAGCCATCGCATTGTTGTCGCGCGTGATCGAAACCGCGCCGACTCCACCGAAATTGATCGGGAGTTCCTTGGGTGGTTTTTACGCCACGTATTTGGTGAGCCGCTATCAACTCAAAGCGGTGCTGCTGAATCCGGCAGTGCATCCGAGCCTGTTATTACGCCCGTTAGTGGGGAAAATGCAAACAAACTGGCACGATGCCAGCACTTACCTGTTTACCACCGCGCATCTGGATGCGTTGAGTGCGTTGGAACAATTTACCCCGACATTCCCCAAAAACTTGTTGGTATTGCTGGAAACCGGTGATGAAGTGCTGGATTGGCAGGTAGCCGCGCACTATTACCGACAGGCGCATCAGGCGGTGTTTCAGGGCGGTGATCACAGCTTCAGCCGTTTTCAGGATCTGTTGGAATTGGTGGATCGGTTTTAGGTAACGGTCTTATTATCCGGCTTGCCCCGTCTGGCTATCACCTGTATAAATGCACCCACATTAACCAGCGCAGGCCAATCTATGTCAGCTACACCCTCTCATTCTGAACCTCGTTTTCGCCGTATTCTGCTGAAACTTAGCGGTGAAGCTTTGTTGGGCAATCAAGATTCGGGCATTGACCCTGAAATTTTGTTTCGTGTTGCCGCCGAAGCTTTGGAAGTGCAGCAATCCGGCGTGCAAGTGGCGGTAGTGATTGGCGGTGGTAATTTGTTCCGTGGCGCAGGTCTGGCTGAAAAAGGCATGGATCGGGTGCGCGGCGATCAAATGGGCATGTTAGCAACGGTGATGAACTCGCTGGCAATGCAAGACGCTATCGAAAAGTTAGGTGGTCAATGCCGGATTATGACGGCGTTGGGTATCGACCAAATCGGTGAGCGTTACGCCGCACACCAAGCACGACGTTATTTGGAAAGCGGCAATGTGGTGATTTGCGCAGCAGGCACTGGCAATCCGTTTTTCACCACTGACACGGCGGCGAGTTTACGTGCGGTGGAATTGCAATGTGATTTGTTGCTAAAAGCGACGAAAGTGGACGGCATTTACGATGCTGATCCGAAAAAAAATCCTGCGGCGAAACGTTTTGATCGGTTATCCTTCAGTGATGCCATTCAACGTCAGTTGGGGGTAATGGACTTAACGGCAATGGTCATGTGCCGTGATAATAAACTTCCCTTAGGTGTGTTTGATATGTTCGCACCGGGGGCACTTGCTGCAATTGTACGTGGCGAGTCTGTTGGTACTTTGGTTGAGGTTTGAAGTGATGATTGCGGACATCAAGAAAGATGCAGAACAACGGATGCAGAAAAGCATCGATGCACTGAAAAATGATTTGACGAAGATTCGTACCGGACGTGCGCATCCGAGTCTGTTGGATCAGGTAATGGTTGATTATTACGGTTCTGAAGTACCGTTGAGCCAAGTGGCTAACGTGAGCACCGAAGACGCACGTACCCTGAAAGTGGTTCCGTGGGAAAAGCCAATGGCAGCCAAAATTGAGAAGGCGATTTTGACTTCTAACCTGGGTTTGAACCCGGCGAATGACGGCAATGCGATTCGGGTGCCATTACCGGCGTTGACTGAAGAGCGTCGCCGCGATTTGGTGAAGCTGGTGAAAGGTGAAGCCGAAGGTGCGCGGGTAGCGGTGCGTAATATTCGTCGCGATGCGAATTCAGATTTCAAAGCCTTGCTGAAAGAGAAAGAAATTTCTGAAGATGAAGAGCGTCGCGCTACCGATGACATTCAAAAACTGACTGACCACTACATTAAGGAAGTGGAAGTCGTGATGGAAAAGAAAGAAAAAGAATTGATGGAGGTCTAATGACGATTCCCCGGCATGTTGCCATTGTCATGGATGGGAATGGGCGTTGGGCAAAAGCGCGGTTCCTGCCCCGGCTTATGGGACATCATCGGGGTGTCGAAGCAGCCCGCAAGGTGATCCGCGCTTGCAGTGATGCAGGTGTGGGTTGCTTGACACTGTTTGCTTTTAGCAGTGAAAACTGGAAACGCCCGGAAGAGGAAGTGAGCGGCTTAATGTCGTTGTTCATTTCGGCATTGGAACGTGAGGCCGCTGCGTTACAACGGCATAATGTACGGATGCGTTTTATCGGCGACCGTAGCGCGTTTTCCAGTGAATTACGCACCAAAATCACTCAAGTGGAAGCCTTAACCGCAAACTGTGACGGGATGCAGTTGTTAATTGCGGCGAATTACGGCGGGCGTTGGGATATTTTACAAGCGGCGCAGACCTTGGCCACGCAGGTATTGCAAGGCGAGTTAAGCGTCGCGGAAATAGACGAAACAAGGTTTACGGCAGCATTATCAACGGGTGACGCACCCGAGCCGGATTTGTTTATTCGCACGGGTGGCGAACGTCGCATCAGTAATTTCCTGATGTGGCAATTAGCGTATGCGGAACTGTATTTTACGGACACATTGTGGCCAGAGTTTGATGCGGCGAGTTTGCAGGCGGCTTTTGCAGATTTTGCCAGTCGTCAGCGACGTTTCGGAATGACAGGTGATCAGGTATCAGGAGTGAAGAATGCTTAAGCAACGGATTATGACTGGACTGGTGCTCATCACCTTAGTATTCGCGGGGGTGATTTTTTTACCGACTCCGCTGTTTGCCTTGTTTTCGATGATGTTTATCGTGGGTTTGGGCGCGTGGGAATGGGCGGGTTTGACCGGCTGTTATCTGCCTGAAAAACGCATGATGGGCACGTTGATGATTCTGATGGCTTCCGTGCCTTTGGTGTTTTTACCCTTGCCTACGATGTCGGTGTTGTGGGTAAGTGTACCGATTTGGACGGCGGTCTTGCTGGCGTTATGGATTTACCCCAAAAACGCAGGTATGTATAAAAAATATTCGTTGGTAATGCGCATTTTAGGGATTTTTGTGCTGTTACCGGCGTGGTTCGCGCTGTTTAAATTGCATCAAATGGATCCTCGCTACGTGTTGTATTTAATCACGTTAGTGGCACTTGCGGATACTGCTGCTTATTTTACCGGGCGTAAGTGGGGGGTAACAAAGCTTGCACCGCATTTGAGTCCGGGTAAAACCCGCGAAGGCATGTCTGGCGCAGTCGTGGTAACGGCCGCTTGGGCAACGCTGGCGACGATGTGGTTGCCTGTGCCTGCGGATAAGTCGATTCATTTCATGATTTTGTCGATGTTTGTGGTGCTGATGTCAGTCGCTGGTGATTTGTTCGAGAGCTTGCTGAAACGTGAGGCAGGGGTCAAAGATAGCGGTCAAATCTTACCGGGACACGGCGGTATTTTAGATCGTGTGGATAGTCTATTGGCAGCCGCACCGATTTTCGCACTCGGTTTATTGTGGCTGGCATGAGGTCGGTGATGGTATCTAAAGGCATTACAGTTCTCGGTTCCAGTGGCAGTATTGGGGTAAGTACCCTTGACGTATTGGCGCGTCATCCTGAGCGTTTTCATGTATTTGCCTTGACTGCGCACACCCACGTTGAGCGGTTATTGGCGCAATGTTTGCAGTTTCGTCCGCGCTATGCCGTCATGGTTGAACCTCGTGCAGCGGAATTGCTGGCAAGTGCGTTGCGTGATGCGGGCAGTGAAACCGAAGTATTAGCCGGTGTCGATGCCTTGAGCATGGTAGCGAGTCATCCACAAACCGATTATGTGATGGCAGCGATTGTGGGTGCGGCGGGTTTATTGCCCAGTTTAGCCGCCGCTCGTGCCGGTAAGCGGGTATTGCTGGCGAATAAAGAATCGTTGGTTATGTCCGGGCAATTGTTCATGGACGCAGTGCGCGAACATTCAGCCGTATTATTGCCCATCGACAGTGAACACAATGCAGTGTTTCAGTGTCTGCCGCGTGACGGCAAAGACGGCGTGGAAAAGATTTTATTGACGGCTTCCGGCGGCCCGTTCCGCACTTGGTCACAAGAGGCTTTGGCGCACATCACTCCTGAACAAGCGGTGGCGCACCCCAACTGGTCGATGGGGCAAAAGATTTCTGTGGATTCCGCCACCTTGATGAATAAAGGCTTGGAAGTGATTGAAGCCTGTTGGTTATTTGATCTTCCAGCGGAACGTGTGCAAGTCGTTGTGCATCCGCAAAGTACCATTCACTCAATGGTGTCCTATAATGATGGTTCTGTCCTGGCGCAGTTAGGCAACCCGGATATGCGTACTCCGATTGCTTACGGCTTGGGATGGCCGGAACGGTTGGTATCCGGGGTGGCTCCGTTGGATTTATTTGCCACGGCGCGTTTGGATTTTGAACAGCCGGATACCGAACGTTTTCCGTGTCTGGCGTTGGCGTATGAGGCACATACGCGCGGTGGTTACGCGACCATTGCGTTAAATGCCGCGAATGAAGAAGCCGTTAAAGCATTTCTAAATCGGGAAATTGCTTTTACCGCTATTCCACATATCGTGAAACAGGTAATGCAAATGGCGAGCGAGGGTACACCCATGAATGTTGAAGATATTATTGTTCAGGATGGGGAAAGCCGCCGCCATTCACTATCGTTCATCAAAAATAAGAAAATGCATTAAACCATGAGCTTGCTTATTATTATTCCCGCATTTCTTGTCACCATCGGTATTTTAGTTACCGTACACGAATTTGGTCATTACTGGGTTGCACGACGTTTAGGCGTGAAAGTATTGCGCTTTTCGATTGGTTTTGGCAAACCGCTGTGGAAACGGGTGTCAAAAGACGCTGATCGGGTGGAATACGTGGTAGCTGCGTTGCCATTAGGCGGTTACGTGAAAATGCTGGACGAGCGCGAATGCGAAGCCGGTTGTGAAATCCCAGAACATGAATTGCCGCGTGCCTTTAATCGTCAGGTATTGTGGAAGCGTGCCGCGATTGTGTTTGCCGGACCGTTGGCCAATTTTCTGTTAGCGATTGCGGTTTACGCGCTGACTTTTGTACTGGGTGTGGATACATTTCGCCCGGTGGTGGAAGTGCGTGCAGACACACCAGCGTCGATTGCAGGCTTTCAAACGGGCGACACCTTGACCGCCATTAATGGCGAACCGGTGGCATCGTGGGATGATCTGCACATGTTATTGGTGGAAGATTACCTTAAATCTCCGCGTCTTGAAGTCAGCGTTACCACTCGTGATGGCAATAATGCGCAACGGGTACTGGATTTGGGGGATAAGCCCATGTTCAAAGACGAATCTGACTTTCTGAATAAAGCGGGTTTGTCATTGTGGACGCGCGGTACTGGCATCAGTGGTGTATTGGCAGGCTCCGCTGCTGAGCAAGCAGGTTTGCAAGCGGGCGATAAGGTATTGTCAGTGGCGGGTACTTCACCGCAAAGCGTTCATGAGTTTATTCAAATCATTCAAAAACACGCGGGACAAACGCTGAGTTTACAAATCCGGCGTGGTGATAATGACGTGAGCATCAATGTGACTCCGCAATCCAAAGAGCTTGATGGTAAAACCGTGGGTAGTCTTGGTGCGAATGTGGGTGCTTACATGACCGATGCGGCACGCGCAGAATTGGCCTTTACCCAGCGTTACGGGGTGTTTGAAGCATTGTGGCGCGGTGTGGTAAAAACCAAGCAGATGTCTGTCGTGACATTGAAACTGATGGGGCGTATGCTCACGGGCGAAGTGGCCTTGAAGAATGTCAGTGGCCCGGTAACGATTGCACAGTTTGCAGGCGCGAGTGCTTCGATTGGTTTAGGAGCGTTTTTAGGATTCTTGGCAATTGTAAGCATTAGTCTGGGTGTGTTGAATCTGTTGCCCGTGCCGATGTTGGATGGCGGACATTTGATGTATTACCTGATTGAGCTGGTGAAAGGTAGTCCAGTTTCAGCAGAAGTGGAAGCCGTTGGCTTTCGGATAGGAATGGCACTCATCGGTTGTTTGATGGTGCTTGCTTTGTATAACGATTTCATGCGGTTGATGAATTAATTATGAAAAAACAGACACTTGGTTTATCCGTTGCAAGCTGTTTGGTGGTCTTGAGTCAGACCGCATGGGCAGCCGGTTTTGTGGTGCGTGATATTGAGGTTAATGGTTTGGAGCGTGTACCAGCGGGTACAGTGCTCAACTATTTACCGGCACGTATTGGTCAAGCTTTTGACGATCAGCAAACCGGCAATGCCATTAAAGCGTTGTTTGGCACAGGTTTGTTTGACGATGTGAAAGTCGGACGGCGTGGCGATGTGTTAGTGGTTAACGTGGTGGAACGTCCTGCCATCGGTGAGATTAACCTCAAAGGCAACCGCAAAATTCCTTCCGCGAAACTCATGGAAGTGCTGAAATCCCGCAATGTCGGCAAAGGCGATACCCTTGATAAAGCTGCGTTGTTGAGCATCCAACAAGAATTAGAAGAGCAATACAAGGCGATGGGTTACTACGGGGTGAGCGTAGAAACCACGATTGAACCGTTATTGCGTAATCGCGTTGCAGTCAATATTAACGTGAAGGAAGGTGCGACAACCCGCATCAAAAACGTCAAAATCGTCGGCAATCAAGCGTTCCCTGAAGCGGTTTTATTAAAGCAATTGGAATCTGGCCCACGCGGGGCATTTACGATTCCTTTCCTGAGTGACCGTGATAAATATTCCAAAGATAAACTCATTGGTGATTTGGAAAACCTCACTTCTTTCTACCGTGACCGTGGTTATCTGAATTTTGAAATTACTTCTACGGAAGTCACTATGTCACCGGATAAGAAGGATATTTTCCTGACGGTGGGCGTACAAGAAGGTGATCAATACCGCATTCGTGATGTTACGGTAGCTGGTGATTTGGGGCTGTCAAAAGAGCAGTTGGGCGAGTTAATTAAAATCCGCCAAGGCCAAGTATTTTCCCAAAAAGCGTTGGAAGAAACCCGTAAAAACCTCGAAGGTAAATTGGGTGAGCAAGGTTTTGCAGCGGCAAAAATCAATGCGGTGCCTGATTTCGATCAGGCCAATAAACAAGTTGGTATTACCTTGGCTGTCGAAACCGGTCGTCGTATTTATGTACGCCGGATCGACATTCGTGGGGCTAACCGCACCAAAGATGAAGTGTTCCGCCGTGAATTGCGTCAGTTAGAAAGCTCGCAGTATTCCAAAGAGCAAATTGAGCGTTCTAAAGTGCGTTTAGAGCGTTTGCCTTATGTGGAAGAAGCAAGCATTGAAGTCGAGCCTGTCGCAGGCACAGAAGACCAAGTGGACTTGATTGTGAAAGTCACTGAGCGTTCTTCCAACCAATTCCGTGTGGGTGCTGGGTATTCACAATCGCAAGGGGTGTTGTTTAACGTTAACCTGAACCAAGAAAATTTCATGGGTACGGGTAAACAAATGGATATTAACGTTGATAACAGCAAGGTTAATAAAAATTACAGCATTAGTTATACCAACCCGTATTACACCCCGGATGGCATTAGCCGTGGCTTTAGCGTATTCCACAATAAATACGATGCGGCAGCCGAAGATATTTCCAGCTACGCATCTAACCGTACAGGTGCATCCGTCAACTACGCCATTCCGTTGAGTGAACACGACTCGGTAAGTTTCAACGTGGGCGCGGAGCAACGTGAAATTGTATTGGGTAGTGACCCAGCTAACGAAATCAAAAATTACGTAACTCAAAACGGCAGTAAATATACGCAGTTGCCGGTAACAGTGAGTTACGTGCACGATACCCGTAACCGTTCCATTTTCCCTAGTGAAGGCCAACGCCATCGCGTGTCTTTGCAAGCCAACGTACCGGGCAGCGATTTGGAATACCAAAAGCTGAGTTACGAAGGTGCGGCTTATCTGCCAGTCACCGATGATGTAACGTTTGCAGTGAAGGGCAAAGTTGGGGTATCGAATGCGGCGGGTAAAACTACCGAAGTTCCATTCTTTGATAAATACTACGCGGGCGGTATTGGTTCCGTGCGTGGTTATGATCAAAGCAGTCTCGCACCGCGTAGTGCCAGCCATAGAGACCAAATTTTAGGTGGCGATACAATGGCTTCCGCCACCGCCGAGTTGCAATTCCCTGTGCCGTTTGCGGAAGATGTCAAAGGCTTGAAAATGAGCACTTTCGTGGATGCGGGTAATGCCTATAACCGCTCTACCAGTACCGGTGACGAGAAGGCGATGCGTTATTCTGCCGGGATTGGCGCGGTTTGGTTGTCACCGATTGGGCCGTTTGAAATCAGCTATGCCAAGCCGATTAACTCCAAAACTGGTGATGAAGAGCAGAAGGTACAATTTAGCATCGGGGCTTCTTTCTAGGTCTTATGCATTTGAACGGATTCTCCACCTTCATTCAACGGACAGCGAGTCATTGCTTACTCGCTGCTCTGTTGTTGCCTGCCTTAGCCATTGCTGAAGACAATGCGTCGACAAGCCCGTTTCGCATTGCCATCGTGGATGTGTCGGTGTTATTGGAAAATTCACCGCAATCCAAAGCTGCTAATGAAAAACTCAAATCAGCCTATGTGCCGCGCGAAGAAAGCTTAAATAAAGAGCAGCAAGCGATTCAGCAACTCGAAGAGGCACTGGCAGTACGTATTGAGGCCGGTACGGTTTCCGAGGCTGATAAGTTAGAACAGCAGCGTGAATTACGTGACCGTAAACGTAAAAATGTGCGGGCGTTAGAAGATTTCCGTGAGGAAGTGCGGACTGCCCGCGACACTGCCGTGGATAATTTGCAAAGCCAAATCGTGTTAGCCATTGGCGAAGTACGTGAGCGTGAGCAGATTGACGTGGTATTACGTGAAAGTGATTACATCGTTGCCAGCAACCGTGTCGATATGACCAATAAAGTTATGCAGCATTTGGAGCAAAAATTCCAAGCCGATAAAGCCGCAGCGACTTCCGCAGAACCGCCCCGTAAGGAATAACACCGATGGCGACGTATTCACTGGCAGCGTTAGCGGACTATACCGGCTCCACTTTGCAAGGGGATGGGGCTTTGTGTTTTGCGTCGGTGGCGGCAATTGATCAGGCATCTGTTAATGATTTAAGTTATGTGCGCGGCGGTAAATACCGTCATTACCTTGAAACCAGTACGGCTGGCGCATTGATTTTGCCCCCTGAACTGGCAACGAATTACGCGGGATCTTGTCTGGTTAATACCGATCCTTACCTCGCCTATGCCAAAATCGTGGCATTGTTATACCCCGTCCCGCGTCCTGCCACAGGCATTCACCCCAGTGCGGTGATTGCGGCTGACGTAGTGTTGGGCGAGGGTGTCAGCGTTGGTGCTCATGCAGTGATTGAAGCCGGTGCAGTGCTGGATGCGGGTGCGATGATCGGTGCGGGCTGCGTGATTGGTGAAAATTGCCATGTCGGTGCGCAAACCCAACTTCATCCGCGTGTGACCTTGGCGTACCAAACGCAGGTGGGGCAACGTTGTATTATTCATTCCGGCGCGGTGTTAGGTGCGGATGGCTTTGGCTTTGCGCCTGATCGGGGTATGTGGTACAAGATTCCTCAAGTGGGCAATGTCGTGGTCGGTGATGACGTGGAAATTGGTGCAAATACCACCATTGACCGCGCTGCATTAGGCTCTACGCGCATTGGTAATGGGGTTAAATTGGATAATTTAATCCAGATTGGACACAACACTCAGATTGGTGATTACACCGCGATTGCCGCTTGCACCGCCGTTGCTGGCAGTGTGCAAATCGGTAAACATTGCCAAATCGCAGGCATGTGTGCGATTGCAGGGCATTTAAGTATTGCCGACCGTGTAATCGTGACTGGCACTAGCATGGTGTCGCATTCCATTACCGAAGCGGGTGTGTATTCATCCGGGACATCGGTAACGGAAAATGCGGTTTGGCGTAAAAATGCTGCCCGCTTTAATCAATTGGATAAACTCGCCCGCCGTGTGGTGGCGTTGGAAAAGCAATTGGCAGATTTACATAACAAGGATTTAGATTGAGGGCACTATGGGCACGATGAATGTTGAGCAGATTAGAAATTACCTTCCGCACCGCTATCCGTTTTTGCTGGTAGACCGTGTTGTCGAATACGAAGTGGGTAAATCGCTTACTGCTATTAAAAATGTCACGGTTAATGAGCCGTGGGTCAACGGGCATTTCCCGCATCAACCCATTATGCCGGGTGTGCTGATTATTGAAGCCTTGGCGCAAGCTACGGGTTTGCTGGGTTTTCGCACGATGGGTGAAGAACCACAAACGGATACGCTGTATTTACTGGTGGCGGTGGATAACGCGCGTTTCAAGCAGGCCGTTGTGCCAGGTGATCAGTTAGTAATGCAGGTGGAGCTGGTAAAGCGCAAAGGCATTATGTGGGTGTTCAAAGCCGAAGCACGGGTGGATGGTAAGTTGGCGGTATCTGCCGAACTGATGTGTGCTGCGAAAAAAGAGAAAGTCGCTTGAGTAACGGGTTAATCCATCCCACCGCGATTATCCACCCCGGTGCATACTTGGATGATGGGGTGGAGGTCGGTGCGTACAGCGTCATTGGCGATAATGTACGCATTGGGCGCGGCTCGAAAATCGCTTCTCATGTAGTGATTGAAGGGCCGACGCAACTAGGTGAGGATAATCAGGTTTATCCATTTGCCTCATTGGGTGCGGCTCCGCAGGACAAGAAGTTTCGCGGTGAACCCACCGAATTGTTGATTGGTGATCGCAATGTGATTCGCGAATGCTGCACCTTTAACCGTGGCACAGTGCAGGACAAGGGTAAAACGGTGGTCGGCGATGATAACTGGATCATGGCTTACGTGCATATTGCGCACGATTGCATCATCGGTAATCACACGATTTTTGCCAATAACGCGACTTTGGCGGGTCATGTAGAGATTCGTGATTGGGTAATTTTGGGTGGTTTTACCTTGGTGCATCAGTTTTGCGTAATTGGCGAACATGCTTTCACTGGCATGGGTTCGTCGGTGAGTAAAGATGTACCACCGTTTGCAATGGTGTCTGGCGCACCGGCTGAACCGCACAGCATCAATTTGGAAGGGCTGAAACGCCGTGGTTTTAGTAAGGAAGCCATCCAGCGTATCAAAGAAGCCCACCGTATCCTTTATCGTCAACAACTCCCCGTGCAGGACGCGCTCGCCAAGATCGAAGCGGCTTACGGTGAACATGAAGAGATTGCGCTGTTACTGGCCTTTTGCCGCCACAGCCAACGGGGATTGATCCGTTAAGCGCATGAAGCGTATTGCTATTGTCGCCGGTGAAGCATCGGGGGATTTGTTGGCAGCGCGTTTAATCCGTGCGTTGCGTGAATCTTGTCCCGATTGTCAGTTTGAAGGTATTGCCGGAGCAGAAATGCAAGCGGCGGGCTGCCACACGCTGTTTCCCCTTGAAAAGCTTTCCGTAATGGGCTTGATTGAAGTCCTCAAACACCTGCCTGAACTGCTCAGTATCCGTAAACAGTTATTGCAACGCTGGCAAAATGATCCGCCCGATGTGTTTATCGGGGTGGATGCACCCGATTTCAACTTACCCTTAGCAGCGAAATTACATGCTTGCGGCATTCCTACGGTGCATTACGTTAGCCCGTCGGTGTGGGCTTGGCGGCAAAAGCGCGTGCGTAAAATGCAGGGTAATATTGATTTAATGCTGACCTTATTCCCGTTTGAGGCGCGTTTTTATCACGAACACGGCATTGCAGCGGAATTTGTCGGGCATCCACTCGCAGATGAAGTCAGCTTTGATGCAAGTCGTGACAGTGCACGGCAACAATTGGGTTTGCCGTTAGATGCACCGATTTTAGCGATTTTACCCGGTAGTCGCCGCAGTGAAGTGCGTTACCTTGCCCCCGATTTTTTGCAAGCTGCGCAACAATTGTGCCAGCAAAACCCGAATTTAGTGTGTGTTACGCCGGTGGTTAACGCCCGTTTGCGCGAGGAATTAGTGACGCTCCAGCAACGCTATGCCCCTGATTTACCGCTTATTTTACTTGATGGGCAATCGCGTACTTTGATGCAGGCAGCGGATTACATCCTGTTAGCCTCCGGTACGGCGGTGTTGGAAGGTATGTTGGCTGGGCGTTTAATGGTGGCGGCGTATCGGGTGCATCCGTTAACTGCGTGGTTGTTGCGCACCTTTAAACTGTTGAAAACCCAGTTTGTGACCTTGCCGAATAATTTAGCCAATGAAGCCTTAGTGCCGGAATTGCTGCAAGAAGCAGTAACACCCGATGCGGTGGCGCAGGCAGTGGCACAAATGATGCAGTTACCCACACAACGGCGCGATTATGTATTGCAGTGCTTTCAACGGTTGCATGGTGAGTTGCGCCGCGATGCCAGCAGGAGTGCTGCCCGTGCCATTATGGGGAAGGTGTTGAAGTGTTAAACGAAGGCGTTATTCAGTACCGTTTACAGCAGGTTACGCAAGTGTTGCCAGCGACATTGGCGGTTGATGCGTTGGAGGCATGTCGTGCGCGTTTGTTTGCGCAACACTTGATTGGGCAAGATCCGGCGCGTTACGAAGGTTTGGGTTACGGTAATGTTAGCGTGCGGGCAGCGTTGGCGGATAATCCGAATGCGTTTTTGATTACCGGTTCGCAAACAGGGCACTTGCCGCGCTTGCAACGCCAGCATTACGCGCTGGTGACGGCATGTGACCCGCAGGCTAATGAATTACACGCTTTGGGCGAAATTTCGCCGTCATCAGAAGCCATGACACACGCGGTTATTTACCCAATATCACCGCAAATTCAGGCTATTATCCATGTGCATTCAGCGGATTTATGGCAGAATGCGCAGCGGTTAAAGCTCCCGTGTACGGCGGCTGATATTCCCTACGGTACGCCGCAAATGGCGGCTGCGGTGCAAATATTGTGTTAACACAAGGCGCACCGCACGGTATTTTAGCGATGCTAGGGCACACCGATGGCATTGTAACGTGGGGGCAAACGCTCGCCGAAGCAGAGCAGCAACTCATGCAATCATTCATATTCTAATAGGACGTGTCATGGTTTACCTGACCAAACTCAAGCACACAGGCTCCGTCATCAGTTCCAGCGATAAGTTTGGCGCGAAGATGTTCGAGGTTTCCCAACGTTATTTTTCCCAGTATGCACGCGGCATTTTTATTGGCACGGGCAGCGGTGTAGTGGCGCAATACTTTATGGATACGCCGATCCCGTTTAGCTTTGTGGAAAAGCACCCGGCTTTTGTGCAGCAATTCCATACCCGTTTTGGTGATGATAAGCCTCTGTTAGCAAAAGATTTCTTTACCCTGCCAGTGGATAACAGCGAGGAAGGTTTAGGGCAATGCTTGATCGTATCGTGTATGCCAGTGACCGGGCCGTTTTATTCCGAAAAACTGGTGGAGCAATTTCGTGACGCGCTTAACAGCGGCTCAACCATTGTGCAAATGAGCTACACCCCCTTTATTAAACAAATTCGCTTATTTGACGGTTTGCAGCGTGAAGGTTTCAGCGTGCAGCGGGTAAGTACGGTGTTTTTCAATATTCCGCCTGCCTCTGTTTTTGTGTTACGGAAAGTCTAATGTTAATTGCAGGTGTTGATGAAGTCGGGCGCGGGCCACTCGCTGGAGCCGTGGTCGCAGCCGCAGTCATTCTTGATCCGAATCAACCGATTGTCGGGTTGAATGACTCGAAAAAACTCACGGCTAAACGTCGCGAACAACTCGCGTTAGAAATTCGTGCCAAAGCTTTGGCGTGGAGTTTAGGGCGTGCGGAAGTCGCCGAAATTGACGAAATCAATATTTTGCAAGCCACCTTTTTAGCAATGCAGCGTGCCTTGCAAGGGCTGTCGATTCAGCCGGATTTAGTGAAAATTGACGGCAATCGTTGCCCGGAATTGCCTGCTTACACCATGCAGGCGATTGTCGGGGGCGATGCGACTGTCGCCGAAATTAGCGCGGCTTCGATTTTAGCGAAAGTAGTGCGCGATGCTGAATTGGTGGAGCTGGATAAAACGTATCCACAATACGGTTTTGCGAAACACAAAGGCTACGGAACCGCACAACATTTAGCCGCTTTACAGGAATTTGGCGCAACGCCACACCATCGCACCAGCTTTGCACCCGTGCGCAAAGTGTTAGAAGCAGGGGAATGACATGACAGTGACACGCTTTGAAGACCATGTTCCGGCAATTCATCCCACCGCTTACGTCGACGCGATGGCGTATGTTAGCGGGCAAACCACGTTGGCGGAAGGCGTGTCAATCTGGCCGACCGCAGTAGTGCGTGGGGATATTAATCGCATTCAGATTGGGCGTTTAACCAATGTGCAAGACGGCGCGGTGCTGCATGTTACCCACGGCGGCGAATATACCCGCCCTGACGGTTTACCGCTGATCATTGGCGAAGAAGTTACCATCGGACACCGCGCGGTGTTACACGCCTGCACCATTGGCAATCGCTGTTTGGTCGGGATGGGCGCGATTGTGCTGGACGCGGCA
Source organism: Thiothrix unzii (assembly GCF_017901175.1). NCBI lineage: Bacteria > Pseudomonadati > Pseudomonadota > Gammaproteobacteria > Thiotrichales > Thiotrichaceae > Thiothrix > Thiothrix unzii. The sequence goes on along the minus strand of NZ_CP072793.1, from coordinate 1,888,299 downwards.
GTGGTGGAAGACGAAGTGATGATTGGCGCGGGCAGTCTGGTTCCCCCCGGAAAAGTGCTGCACAGAGGGTATTTATACGTCGGCAGCCCGGTCAAACAAGCACGGGAACTTACCTCTAAAGAAAAAGCCTATCTGCGTTATTCGGCGGAATATTATCGGAAATTAGCGGAACGCACGCGGGCTAGTGCAGTAGGGGATTGATTTGCTGGTGTGTGTTTGAGGGGTAACGTTATTACTTTGGCACAACGACTCTTCAGCAGGCTGGTTGGGTCAACGGGTTTCAAGCCGCCTTACTTGAGTGTGGTCGGGTAGGCTCAAAGCTCGGCAATGTAGGACAGGGTTTCAGGATGCCGTTGCACTAAACGTAATAGCGTTACCGCCTGACCATTCGGGGCAGTGCGTCCTTGTTCCCAGCTTTCAAGCGTTCGGGCAGAGGTATGCAGGTGACGGGCAAACACACCACGCGACATATTGAACATTTCCCGAATCGTCAAAATTTCCTGTGGTTTAATTTCAGGCACACCTGCGCGTTGCACAACATGGGTGCGCAAGGTGAGTTTACCTTCTGAATGTTGCTTAGCTTCCACCAAGGCTGTGCTTAATTCTTCAAACAAGTTACGCTTGCTCATTACGCCATACCTCCATGAATGTTTTGAGTTGATGTTTCTGGTCAGCCGTCAGGTCAGACATCTCATTTTTGGCATAGATGGTCAGCAGATAAAAACGCTGGAAACTGTCGTAGTAGTAATAAATGACTCGCGCCCCGCCGCGTTTTCCCCGACCTTGGATGCCAACACGTACCTTCCTCAAACCTCCAGTGCCTTGAATAACGTCACCCACCAGCGGATTTTCCAGCAAATCGCTCTGGAACTGCTGAAACTCATCGTCTGGCAGGTATGCCGAGCGATGCTTTTCAAAAATAGTTGACTCGACGAAGACAGCTTTCATGTGAAAAATATACGTGGATCGCGTATGTATGGCAATCTATTTTTCGTTTGCGAGGATGCCATACGCGCCGTCGGAAACGATGACGGTTGGGGTGTCCCATTGGGCGTAGTGGTGGAGGCTGTCGCCGAGGTGGGGGCTGACTTGCCCGTCTGTCCAATGCGTGTGGGTGGGAAGGCTATCGAGGGTGACAGCTTTGCCGCGCCCGACCGTGCCGGGGGATGGGGTGTTCTTTGCCTTGAGTGCTACCGATGCGGACATAAACCAACGCCAAAAATCTTGTTGGGGGTAGGATAGCATAGGGCGGGTGTTGATCGGGTAACGCTATCAGTCTGATGAGTTGTCAGCCGACAGAAATTTACCTTAGAAAGTGTGTGTTTTTAGTGCGATAAGGCTAGACTTTCTGGAGATTAGTTGCGTATATTCACGGCACATACCGTGATAATGTGCTGGTTACGCATGACGATATGCGGCGACTGTGCGAAAGGTATCAGACTGGCAGGCAGAAACCCTCTTCTGTTTTATCTGAGTTCTGCTGTAGGACTTTACGAGTAGTGAGATTATAAATGGTAAGTGAATTCGCAAGTAAACCACGGCTTACACGTGCTGTTTTGCTGTTCTTATTTTTGTTTGCTATCGCGTTCACGAGTCAGTCACAAGCAGAGGGGCTACGTGTTGGCTGGAAACCTCCGTTTTTGCCCATTACGATCACTGCTGATGCAGATGGCATTGATATTTCTGGTGATAAAAGTATTGCAACACCTGTGGGTGTGTTTTATGCCGGATACTCCCATGATCTCCTAAAGAAACAAAATGATAACCTCCAGCTTGTTATCAGGGATAAAGAAGGGGAGCATGTGTATGAAATAAGAAACAATAAAAAGCTATCCGTTGTTACCGATGGCATTACTTTAATTGAGGCGGAAAATAACGTCGTTGTCGTGGATGTCACCAAAGGCAAAACAGTAAAAATACAATTTTCAACCAAGGGCGAAGAAGCCTCCGCCACAACTTCTAGCGCAGACGACACACTCCGCACCAGCAACCGCGAATCCTCTTCCAGTACATCCGGTCAATACCGCATCAACGGCGACGGCACGGTGACAGATACCAAAACCAAGCTGATGTGGAAGCGCTGTTCCGAAGGGCAAAGCGGCGACAGTTGCAGCGGTGAGGCAAGCGAATACAAATGGGATGATGCCATGTCCAAATTCGGCTCTGATGTCAGTTTCGCAGGGCATTCCGACTGGCGGATGCCGACCAAAGAGGAACTGCGTAGCTTGGTGTATTGCAGTAACGGCACACCTCAGGAAGAAGCGTGGGATTATGAGTGCGATGGCAAAGACGATAAAGCAGGTGAATATAAAGGCCCAACAATTAACCAAACTGCTTTTCCGAATACCGCACAGTGGCACTGGTCGTCCACGGAAAAAGATGCGTCCGCCGCTTGGTATGTCTTCTTCCTCAGCGGTAACGGCAATTGGCTCGTCCATGGCAATGGTCTCGCGGTGCGGTTAGTTCGTTCCGGTCAGTGATTTTGCTTTTTGTCTGAACTGGGATTTGCAGGAGAAGGAATTAGCAGGATAGGGAAGCGACTCCTCTTCAATCCTGTCCATCTTTGAATCCTATAAATCCTAGTTCAAGACCGTCATCCCCAAAACCTTAGCAGATTCATTCAAATGCTTGTCAAAACAGGCAAACACCAACGGTTGCGGCATGATTTGCAGGCTAATCGCCTCTGCCGCCGCCAGATGGATGCTGTCGTAACCCCGCAAACCAAACTGATCCGCCAGATTGCCCGCGCGTTTGACCAGCATTTCAGTGGGCAAAATCACATTCAGCGTTTGCCAATCGTTGTCGATGACGGGCAACAGTTGGGCTTTTTGGGCGGCATCCAGACGTTGCATACGCTGCGCTTTTGCCAAGGCTGCGCGTAATTCGGCATAGGCAATCAGGTGGGTGCAAGTCTGTTCTGCTTGTTCAACCGCCGCATGGACTGCTTCGGAACCGTCTTCTTCCACATACAATTTCAACCACGCGGAGGTGTCGAGATAGAGTAGGGGGATGCTCATGCACGGTCTTCCAACAGTAAATCACTCAACGACACACCTTCGGTTAAACGGATACGCTGCGCGGTAGGCAACCCCAGTTTTTTGCCAGCTTGTCCACGCCGTACCCACGCTAATTTATCCAGCGGTTGTGAAGCGCGAAGTTGCAAGTTGGGGGCTAAGCGCATCAAGCGTGCCACCGGATTGCCGTGGGTGGTGACGATGATTTCTTCGCCTGCTTGTGCGTATTTCAGGTATTCGGAAAAGCGATTTTTGAGTTCGCGGACAGCAACGTGCATAACGGTTATCTCATTTGTGGCTACATTCCTCCATTGTAGACACAGTTTGAGGTATTTGCACGATCAAAAAATGAAAGGATGTTACCCCCCAATCTCCCCCATCAACTTAACCACCCACTCCTCCCGCTCCTCCACCGTCGCCAATTCCACCTCAAACCTTAACTTATCCTGCCCATCCAGCTTAAACACCCACGGGCGTTTCTGGATCAGCGTAATCACCTTCATCGGGTCAATATTCGGTTTGTCGTCGAAGATAATCCGCCCACCCTTGACGTGCATATCCAGCTTGCGGATGCCCAGTTCCTGCGCCAGCAGCTTGACCCGCGTGACGCTGAACAGCGTCTTGGTCGGCTCTGGCAGTAGCCCGAAGCGGTCGATCATTTCCACCCGCAATTCGTCCAGTGCCGCCTGCGATTCCGCGCTGGCAATGCGTTTGTAGAGGATCAGCCGCGCATGGACATCCGGCAAATAATCGTCCGGGATCAGCGCAGGCGCACCCAATTCCACCGTGGTACGGCGGCTGGTCGCGCTCAGTTCCGGCACTTTGCCCGATTTCAACGCCTTCACCGCCCGTTCCAGCAAGTCGTTGTAGAGGTTGAAACCGATCTCCTGAATCTGCCCGCTTTGGCCTTCGCCGAGCAATTCGCCCGCGCCGCGAATCTCCAGATCGTGCGTCGCCAGCGTGAAACCGACCCCCAGTTCTTCCAGCGATTCAATCGCTTCCAGCCGCTTGACCGCATCCGGCGTGAGAGCGGATTTCGGCGGCGCAATCAGATAAGCGTAAGCGCGGTGGTGCGAACGTCCGACCCGCCCGCGCAACTGGTGCAACTGCGCCAGCCCCAGCTTGTCGGCACGGTTGATCAAAATCGTGTTGGCGGTCGGCACGTCGATGCCGCTTTCAATGATGGTAGTCGCAATCAGAATCTGGAAACGCTGGTGGTAAAAATCGCTCATGATGTTTTCCAGCTCATTCGCCCGCATCTGCCCGTGGGCATGGCGCACCGTCACACCGGGCAACATCGCGCTCAATTCCTGCTCCACCTTGTCGATGGTTTTGACCTCGTTGTGCAGCACGTACACCTGCCCGCCGCGTGACAATTCCCGCGCACAGGCTTCCTGAATGATGGTCTTGTTCCACTCGCACACAAAGGTTTTGATGGCGTGGCGTTGCGTCGGCGGGGTGGCAATGATCGACAAATCGCGCAAGCCCGACAGCGACATATTCAGCGTGCGCGGAATCGGCGTGGCGGTCATGGTCAACATATCGACATTGGCACGCAGCTTTTTCATCTGCTCCTTGTCGCGCACCCCGAAGCGGTGTTCCTCGTCGATGATCACCAGCCCCAGTTGCTTGAAATGCACATCGTCCTGCAACAGTTTGTGCGTACCGATTACGATGTCGATCTTGCCGGATGCGAGTGCCTCCAGTGCCTTGCTGGTTTCCTTGCCAGTCTTGAAGCGCGACAGCGATTCGATATTGAACGGCCAGTCGGCAAAACGGTCACGGAAATTGTTCAAATGCTGCTGCGCCAGCAAGGTGGTCGGCGCAATCATCGCCACCTGCTTGCCCGCATTCGCCGCCACGAACGCCGCCCGCATTGCCACTTCGGTCTTGCCGAAACCCACGTCGCCGCACACCACCCGATCCATCGGCTGCGCGGAACGCATATCCTTGATCACGTTTTCAATCGCCAGTGCCTGATCCGGGGTTTCCTCAAACGGGAACGCGCCCGCAAACAGGCGATAATCGTTGTCGTCAAACGGGAAGCTATGCCCCTGCTGCGCGGCACGGCGGGCGTGGATGTCGAGCAATTCCGCCGCCACATCCCGCGCTTTTTCCGCTGCTTTTTGCCGCGCCTTGTCCCACTGCTCATTGCCGAGGCGGTGCAACGGCGCGTGTTCCGGGTCAGCACCCGTGTAACGGCTGACCAGATGCAGCGCGGCGACGGGAACGTACAGCTTGTCGTGGTTGGCGTATTCGATCAGCAAATATTCCGCCGTCACTCCGCCCGCTGTGACCGTTTCCAGCCCCAGATACCGCCCGACCCCGTGTTCCTCGTGTACCACGGGTGCGCCTTCGTTGAGGTCGGTCAGGTTGCGGATAATCGCATCAGCATCGCGGGTAGCTTTGCGGCGACGGCGTTGCTGCTGGATTTGCACGCCGTGAAGCAGGTTTTCGGGAATGACCGCAATCTTCGCATCGGGCAGCCAGAAACCGTTTTCCAGCGGCGCGACCGTGACCGCCATTTCGGCTTTGCTACCGAGGAAATCCTGCCAAGTTTCCAGCGTTTTGACCGCAATGCCATTGTCTTTCAGCAGGGTGAGGAAGGCTTCACGCCGCCCGGCGGATTCGGCGGTGAATAGCACGCGCCCTTTCAGGTCTTTGAGGAAGTTGAACAGCAGGAATAGGGGCTGTTCTTGGCGGGCGTGGATGAGGAGCGAGGGGAGGGCGGCGATGGGGTAGTTCAGCGCGTTTTGGCTTCCCCCTTTGAAAAAGGGGGATTGAGGGGGATTTTCTTCCACCTCTTTAAATCGCTGCACCTCAACCCGAGGATAATCCCCAATCCAACTCCCCAACATCTCTGCCGTCAAAAACAGCTTCTCCGGTGCAAGCAACGGCCTCTCAATATCATGCCGCCGTTGCTCATACCGATACTCCACCGTCTCCCAGAACGTCTTAACCGCTGCATCCATGCCTTCAGCGAGTACTAGCAGCGTTTTCTTCGGCAAGTAATCAAACAACGTCGCGGTATGTTCAAAGAACAGCGGCAAGTAATACTCAATCCCCGCTGGCGGCTTGCCCTGACTCACGCCTTCGTAAATGCGGCTGCGGGTCAAATCCCCCTCAACCTGCGCCCGGTAGTTTTGGCGGAAAGTGCGGATACCGGCTTCATCCAGCGGAAACTCCCGCGCAGGCAGCAATTCGATGCTATCCACCACCACATCTGTCCGCTGCGTTTCCGGGTTGAAGGTGCGGATCGAATCAATTTCCTCGTCAAACAAATCAATCCGATACGGCGTATGGCTGCCCATCGGGAACAAATCGACCAGCGAGCCACGGGTCGCATATTCACCATGCGCCATCACCTGACTGACGTTGCGGTAGCCTGCTTCTTCGAGTTGCTTGCGCAATTTGTCGATATTGAGCGGTGAGCCTTTGCGTACCACGAAGGTATGTCCATGCACATAGCTGGTCGGCGCAAGGCGATGTAACAACGTGGTGGCTGGCACAATCAGGATGCCGCGCTTTAGGTTTTGCAGCGTCGCCAGCGTTTTCAGGCGTTCGGAAATGATGTCTTCGTGCGGTGAAAATACATCGTAGGGCAGGGTTTCCCAGTCGGGGAAAATGTGGCGCGGGATTTCCGGGGCGAAAAATTGCAGCGCGGAATCCATCTGGTAAGCGGTATGCACATCCGGCACGACCAGCAGGGTCAAGCCATCAAAGCCTTGCGCGGATTGGGCAATCAGCCAGTCGAGGGATGCGCCGTACAATTGCCCCCAGCGGACGTGACCGTTGGGAGCGGCGGGGAATTGGGGCTTGAGCAATACAGACATGAATCCGCGCTTTTATTCTGGAAAGCCCGGATTCTAGCGGATGGCAGCGTGTTTGTCCTGAGTCGCAGCAGGCTTGTTAAGCAGCTCAAGTTCGCGCGTTAGCTCATCGCGTTCATTTTGTGTGAGTAATTGCAGCACGTAATCGCGGTTAGCAATCGCATTTTCATGACCTTGAGCTGCTGCCCGCGATAACCAAAAAGCCGCTTTGGGTAAATCTTTAGCTGTTCCAATGCCATGCGCCATGTAAGTGCCAAGGTTGAATTGCGCTGGAATATGCCCGCGTTCTGCTGCTTTCTTGAGCCATTGGATTGCTTCGGTCGCATCTTGGGGAACGCCCTGCCCGGTAGACAACATTTGTGCCAACGCGAATTGCCCGTCGGGATACTGTTGTTCCGCCGATTGACGATACCAGTACAACGCCATTTCTAAATCTTTGGGGAAATCCACGCCTTGATCGTACATAAAACCTACGGTGTATTGCGCCGCTGGGTTATTACCTTCTGCGGCCTTGCGAATCCACTCGACCGCTTTGGTTTCATCTTGTGTGACCCCTTCGCCCAGCAAATATTTGATGCCGAGATTATACTGCGCTCCGGCTTCGCCTTGTTGGGCGGCTTTGCGATACCAGTAAATGGCTTTGTCGAGGCTTTTTTCAATGCCTTTGCCGTCTTCGTAAAGCAGGGCAAGGTTAAAGGCTGCTGCTGCATCGTTTTGCTCCGCTGCCCGCCGGAACCAGTAAACCGCTTGCGATAAGTTCAGCGGTAATGCCGTACCTTTTAAGTAACGTACCCCCAGATCGAACTGCGCATCTTTATGCCCGTTTTGTGCGGACTGGGTGAACCAATGCGTCGCTTCAGCGGCATCGGCAAAACCACTTTCAGGCGTGTCATAAATCAGTGCGAGGTTGTATTGCGCGGCAGCGTCTTTTTGCTGTGCGGCTTTTTCTAACCAGTAACGGGCTTTTTTGAAATCAGCGGGAGCTTGCAAATACAGAACGCCGAGGTTGAATTGTGCGTCAACATGCCCCTGTTGTGCCGCTTGTTCGTAAAGTTTAGCCGCTTTACTGACATCCTGCTTTACATGAACCCCATTTTCATAGAAATTGGCAAGCTCAAACAGTGCTGGCGCGTAAGCCTGATTGGCTGCTTTTTCCATCCAGATGACACCGCTTTTTAGCTCGTCTGGATTGCTCGGCTTACTTAATAGTTTGCTGGCAAGGGAAAATTGTTCAGCAGCAGCCTGAACGCTTTCCGGTTCCGTTTGGCTGGCGGTGGCAGGCATAGGTACACTGGATAGTGTGGCGTAGCTGGTGGAAAAGGGAAACGTCGTGAGTATGGCAATGGCTGCTACAGCACTAGCCGTGCGTGACAAGTTTGCGCCCTTGTACATGATTTAAGCCCCAGAAATAAAGATGAGTTGTTGTTGTTAGCACTGACTTGATTATAAATTAATAACAGGGAAAGATAAAACGGCTTTGGGGGAATAATATACAGATGCTATACCATTCGTCTGATAATTTTATAGCATGATGCAACGTGTTTGGTCTTAGGGAGTGAATATTGTGGCGGTAGAGGCGGTGGAAATTAAAGGTGAAATGTTGTTGCTCAACGTCTTGCATCTGCATTCGCCTGATACGGTGAAAATCAAGCAGGGCTTGCAATCTAAGCGTGACAGCTTGCCCCAATTGTTTGCCAATAGCCCGTTGGTATTGGACGGTGCGGCACTGGGAAACGCCTGTCGTGACTTGGATATGCAAGCGTTACGTGCGCTGGTTCTCGACCTAGGGTTTATCCCTGTTGGAATGCGGAATCTCCCTGAGGAGTGCCTGCAATCCGCTACGCAAGCGGGTTGGGCGGTGTTACGCTCGCCGCGTGCTGTGCCACCTCGTGTTGAACGTGCCACTGCCCGCGAACCCATCGCTTCACAAAACCCCAGCGTGGAAGTGGTGGATCGTCCGGTGCGTTCGGGGCAGCAAGTGTATTTCCCCGATGGTGATGTGGTGGTGTTGCAACACACCAGCGCGGGGTCGGAAATTTTAGCGGGCGGTTCTGTGCATGTGTACGGTTCCTTACGTGGGCGGGTGTTGGCGGGGATTCATGGTGATACCAGTGCACGGATTTTCTGCCAAAAACTCGAAGCGGAATTAGTCGCGATTGCGGGGAATTACCGCTTATTAGATGAAATGGATACCGACCTAAAAGGGCAGCCAGCGATGGTGTGGCTCGAAGGTGAAAAATTAAAAATTGCCCCGATGTTTTGAAGAATTTAGCATTTTTCAATCAAATATTGTGGGTTTCTGTTAATATTGCAGTGGCGTTCCAAGGCGGGTAACGCCGCTGAGCCACATAATACAAAAGGAGCACTTCTTGAGCAGGATAGTTGTAGTAACCTCTGGTAAAGGAGGGGTTGGTAAAACAACCACTAGTGCGGCATTTGCCACCGGGCTTGCCATGCGCGGCTACAAGACCGCTGTTATCGACTTCGATGTGGGTCTGCGGAATCTTGATTTGATCATGGGGTGTGAGCGGCGCGTGGTTTACGATTTCGTGAATGTGATTAACGGCGAAGCGTCGTTAAAACAGGCACTGATTCGTGATAAGCACACAGAAAATCTGTATGTTTTACCAGCTTCCCAAACACGCGATAAAGATGCTCTGACCCCCGAAGGTGTGGGTCGTATTATTGATGAATTGCGCAATGATGGCTTTGATTTTGTGGTGTGTGATTCACCCGCAGGAATCGAGCGCGGCGCACACATGGCTATGTATTTCGCCGATGATGCGGTGGTGGTGACAAACCCGGAAGTGTCTTCAGTACGCGATTCCGACCGTATTTTAGGATTGTTACAAAGCAAAACCCAAAAAGCAGAGCAGGGCGGTACAGTCCGCGAACATTTGCTGATTACCCGTTATTCACCAACGCGGGTTGAAGCGGGTGAAATGCTGGGTATGGAAGATATTCTCGAAATTCTTGCAGTGCCTTTGATCGGGGTTATTCCTGAATCACAGAGCGTTTTGCAGGCATCCAACAGCGGTAATCCAGTGATTTTGGATAAAGCCAGCGATGCAGGACAGGCTTACGATGATTTTGTACGGCGTTTCCTTGGGGAAACAGTGCCCCACCGCTTTTTAGAGGTGGAGAAAAAGGGTTTTCTCAAGCGACTGTTCGGGTGATTTATGATGGGACTATTTGAATATTTTAAGCAGGGCAAACAAAGCACTGCGAAAATCGCCAAGGAACGTCTGCAAATTGTGATTGCCCATGAGCGTTTAGACCGTAATGGCCCGGATTACTTACCCCAATTGCGCCGCGATATTATGGATGTGATCCGGCGTTATGTGCCGATTGCCGATGAACACGTTAATGTGCAATTTGAGAAAGGCTCGGATTACGACGTGTTGGAGTTAAACATTGCGTTGCCGGAGCGAGATCGGCGTAATTAATGGGTGTCATGGATAGCTCCGCGTTTCAATTAGGCGCGTTCATTGATCAACATATTGTGTTGGTCACTGCGGTGTTGATGTTTGGTTTGGGAGTGTTATTGGCGCACCTGTTTTACGCCCCAGCATTGCGCCAAACCCGCCGCGAGTTGGAGCGTTTAAACCTACAATGGCAAACCGAAGAGCAGATCAACGAAGAGCGGTTGCGCTTATTGGATGAAGCACAGGATCGTTTGCATAATACCTTTGCAGCGGTTTCACAACGTGCGTTGCGTGATAATAATACCCAGTTTTTGCAGTTAGCGCAGGAAACCATGGGGCGTTTTCACGTTGAGTCACGCGCCGATTTGGAACAACGTCAGCATTCCATTGCGCATTTGGTGCAACCGATTCAGGAAGCTTTGGTCAAGACCGAAGCGCAAATCCGTCAAATCGAGAAAGAACGCCAAGCTGCATTTGGCACACTCAGTGAACAAATTCGTGGCATGATGGGTGATCAAGCGGCATTGCGTGATGAAACCGGGCGGTTAGCCGCGGCAATGCGTCATCCGGGAACACGCGGGCAGTGGGGTGAGCTGAGTTTGCGACGCATTGCGGAATTATCCGGGATGGCGGAACATTGCGATTTTATTGAGCAAACCCAGCGCAGTAATACCGAACGCACGATTCGCCCCGACATGGTGGTACGGATGCCAGACCGCCGTGAAATGATCATTGATGCGAAAGCTCCGATGGATGCTTACCTTGATGCGGTGGGGGCGGATAGTGAGGAAAGCCGTAAACGTCATCTTCAACGTCATGCACGCCATGTTCGGGAGCATGTGCGGGTGTTGGCGGCAAAGCGTTATTGGGAACAGTTTGTGTATTCGCCCGATTTTGTGGTGTTGTTTATTCCCGGCGAACAGTTTTTAGGAGCGGCATTGGAGCAGGATAAAACCCTGTTGGAAGACGCGCTTAACGATAAAGTGATTTTGGCGACTCCTACCACGTTAATGGCGTTGTTGCGCTCGGTTGCGTTTGGTTGGAAGCAAACTGTATTGGCGGAAAATGCCACCAAAGTCAGGGATGTGGGCGAGGAGTTACACAAACGCTTGGCTATTTTTATTGAGCACATGGAACGTTTGGGGCGCAATCTGGGGGGGAGTGTTGATACCTACAACAAGGCGTTAGGTTCATTAGAACGCAGTGTGTTACCCGGTGTGCGTCGCTTGGCTGAGTTGGGAGTGTCCTCTGAGCGGAACATTTCTGAATTAGTAGCGGTCGAAGCGATACCACGTAAGCCTTACACCAAGGATGTTGAGACTGATGTTGAAACCGATTAAAACCCGTTATTACCTGACACTGTTGCAGATGTTGTTCGTCATGTTTCTGTTGGGCGCGGTGTTGCTGTTCAATAAAGACAATGTGACGCAGTTTTTCCATTCGACCCAAGCCGGACAAATGGGTTTGGTATTGAATGGTGTCATTCTGCTGATCTTCTTGTTAGGTTTGGTGCGCATGGTATTGATGTTCTTGGGCTATACCCGTGAGCAGGATATGTTGCAGCGTTTTTTGAAGCGTATTGAGGAAAATGCGCCGAACCCCAGTTACGGTTTATCCCCCAACTCGATTATTGTTGACCGTTATCAGGCGGTGCAAAGCATTGCGCGGCAACACGCCGATGTGAATCAGGCGGCGTTAGCGTCGACCTTGGCAGCGAGTCAATCCACCGAATTTACGTTGGTGCGCTTTGTGCATAACATTCTGATTTTATCGGGTGTTTTTGGCACGGTAGTGTCCTTGTCGATTGCGTTGATGGGGGCTTCGGGCTTACTGAGTTCACCGGATAATCTGCAACAAATGGGCACGATTGTGAGCGGGATGTCGAACGCGCTGAGTACCACGGTGACTGCGATTGTGTGCTATGTCTTTTTCGCTTATTTCCATTTGCGTTTGCAGGATGCTCGCACTCAATTATTGGCTAATGTCGAAAACATCACCACGCTGTACATCATGCCGCGCTTCCGTCATGTCGAAAACAGTTTGATGCACGATGTGGCGGTGCTGGTGGCGGAATTGCGCACTGCCGCTGAAACCATTAACCACATTCAAAACCGTTTCCTGCAAGCTGGTGATCGGTTGCAAGTGGCGGTGGATGATTTGCAAAGTGCCGTCGCGCACAGTGGTGATAATATCCGCGTCATTCGTGACTCGATCCGTGAAGGTTTCCGGCTTGATGAACAGCCTAAGAGGTAGGTGATGAAAGACGGTAATTTTTCATTTGCTTCTTTAATCAGCGGGCGCGATGAGTTTGAGGAAAGTTTTTGGCCGTCATTTACCGATGTGATGATGGTCATTACCATGATTTTCCTGATTGTCACGGTGGCGGTGGTTTTGACCAATACCCGCTTGCTGGATGATTTGCGTCACAGTGTCAAAGCTGAACAGTCTGCACAACAATCCGCACAAAAAGCGGCTGAAGAAGCGTTGCAAGCCTCTCGCCAAGCGCAAAAAGCCGAACAATTGGCGGAATTTCAACTCAAAGCCAATGCGAGTCTGGAAGAACAACTGGAATATTTACAACAACGCAGCAGTAGTTTGGAAATGGAATTATTGCGCAGTCGTGCTGCCGCCGAAGCGACAGCCAGTGCTGCCAGTGAACGCGATGCGTTATTGTCACGCTTAGAAGCGCAACAAAGCGAATACGGTAATACCTTAAAATTACGTGAGCAATCCATTGCCATGTTGCAAACGGAATTGAACAGTAAGAATACCGAAATTGCCGGACTCACCAGTAAAGCCGATCAAAGCGAAAAGCAATTACTGAGCTTGCAGGGTGAATACACCGAACTCGATCAAAAATACCAAAAGCTCCTCAAACCAGCTCGCTCCAGTAAAGGCAAGCAAGTGGTTGAGGTGGTGTATAGCAAGTCTGGCTACAATATCCGCAAACCCGGTGAAGCGACTCTGCGCAATATCGGGCGTGCGGCATTGGATGCTGAATTGAGTGCGTTAAAAGCGCAGCATGGCACTGAATTGTACGTCAAAGTCGTGATACCGGATAACAGCGGTTTGTCGTACAACGAAGCATGGCGATTTACCAGTGAAATGCTGGCTAAATACGACTACTACACCGCACCTTGACGTTGACGCACTGCTTCGTACAAACATACGCCGGTAGCGACCGATACGTTCAGGCTGGAAACTTGCCCCGCCATCGGAATCGAAATCAGGTAATCACACGCTTCCTCGGTTAAACGCCGGATGCCTGCACCTTCCGCGCCCATGACTAATGCCATTGGCCCTTTGAGTTCGGCTTGATAAAGGGTTTGCTTGGCTTTATCACTGGTTCCGGTTAACCAAATGCCACGACTTTTGAGGGTTTCAAGCGTGCGGGCAAGGTTAGTCACTGGCACAAACGGGATGATTTCCGCCGCACCTGAGGCGACTTTACGCACCGTCGGGGTAATGCTTGCGGCATTGTCTTTGGGGGCAATCACTGCATGGATACCCGCACCTTCTGCCGTGCGTAAACACGCCCCAAGGTTGTGCGGGTCGGTTACACCATCTAGCACTAACAAGAAAGCAGGTTCTTCCAGCCCATCGAGTAGGTCAAGAAGATCGTTTTCTGTCCATGCTTTGAGCTTGTAATACTCCGCCACGATCCCTTGATGCTTGTTGGTGCCTGCGATTTTGTCGAGCTTATCGCTCTCCATCGCTAACAGGCGCAAACCGCTGTCTTCCGCCATTTTTTCCAGCTTTTTCAAACGGTCATTACGACTGCGCTTGTCAAACCAGATTTGACCCAAATTTTCTGCGTCATTGCGCAGCGCGGTTTCGACGGCGTGAACACCGTAAATGGTTGACTTAGCCATTAGCGTTTCGTTTTCGATTGACTGGAGGATTTGGATGATTTTTTGTGGGCAGATTTTTTGCCGCTTTTGCCTTGTGGCTTGCCAGTAGCAGCCTCTTCGGTTTGCGCTAACACAAAATCAATCTTGCGTTCGTCAAGATCAACCCGCGCCACGGTAATCGCAATGCTGTCGCCCAAACGGTAAATACGCCCGGAATTTTCACCGGTTAACTGATGCCGTACCGGGTCAAAGTGGTAGTAATCACTGGTCAGTGCGGTGATGTGCACCAAGCCTTCCACGTAAATATCACTGAGTTCCACGAATAGCCCAAAGCCAGTGACTCCGGTAATAATACCAGCGAAATTTTCCCCAACGTGTTCCTGCATATATTCGCACTTCAGCCAAGCAGTCACGTTGCGCGTTGCATCATCGGCACGGCGTTCGGTCATTGAGCAATGTTCGCCCAAGTCCATCATGTCTTTAAAGCTATAGCCGAAATCTTTGGCTGTACCGCCGCGTACCACGTGACGAATCGCGCGATGCACCAATAAATCAGGGTAACGCCGAATCGGTGAGGTGAAATGCGCGTAATAGGAATGCGCCAACCCGAAATGTCCGCTGGCAGCAGGGCTATAAACCGCTTGCGACAGAGAGCGCAATAACACCGTTTGAATCATGTGACGGTCAGGACGGTCGTGCAATTCATCCATTAATTCCGCGTAATCCGCCGGATCGGGTTCGTCGCCGCCTTCCAATGCCAAACCGACACCAGAGAGGAATTGGCGTAAATCCACCAGCTTTTCCACGGTTGGGCCATCGTGTACCCGGTGTAAGGCAGGGATTTTGTGCTTGCTGAGGAATTTCGCGGCGCACACATTGGCGAGAATCATGCATTCTTCGATCAGTTTATGCGCGTCATTGCGTTCGGTGGGAACAATCGCTTCGATTTTACGATCAGCATCAAACACAATGCGGGTTTCAGCCGTTTCAAAATCAATCGCGCCGCGTTTATCACGCGCCTTACGCAACACTTTGTACAAAGCGTAGGCTTCATCCACACAGTCGAGCACTGCCGCCGGATAATCCGCACGGGTAGTCGGATTGCGCTGCACCACCATGTCGGCAACTTTGGTGTAGGTCAAGCGTGCCGCCGAATGCATAATGCCTTCTGCGAATTGATAGCTGAGTAACTTGCCGCGTGCGCCAATGCGGATTTCACACACCATGCACAAGCGGTCAACGTGCGGATTCAGTGAGCACAAACCGTTGGAGAGGATTTCCGGCAACATCGGAATGACTTTGCCGGGGAAATACACCGATGTACCACGTTCGCGTGCCTCACGATCAATCGCCATGCCGGGGCGCACGTAATGCGACACGTCCGCAATGGCTACCAACAAACGCCAGTTATTGCCTTCGCGTTCGCAATAAACTGCGTCGTCAAAGTCTTTGGAATCTTCGCCGTCAATGGTTACTAACGGTAATTGGCGTAAATCCCAACGGTTTGCAGCATCGGTTTCCGCGACATTTACGCTAAAACGGTCGGCTTCCTCACTGACTTCATCCGGCCACTCGAATGGCAGTTCATGGCTGCGCATCGCGACATTGATTTCCATGCCGGGAGCCATGTGGTCACCCAATACTTCGACAATTTTGCCGCTGGGTTGAGCGCGTTTGGACGGCTGTTCCACGATGCTGGCAACCACGATCTGCCCATGCACTGCGCCACCGGCAGCATCACTTGGAATCAAAATATCTTGGTTTAAGCGGGCATTGTCCGGTGCAACAAAACCAATGCCACCTTCCACAAAATAACGCCCGACCACTTGTACTGTGCCGCGTTCTAAGACTTCAACCAACGCACCTTCACGCCGCCCTTTGGGGTCAAGCCCGCGTACACTCACTAACGCACGGTCGCCGTGCATTAACGTGCGCATTTGTTTAGCGTGTAAAAATAAATCAGAACTACCATCGTCCGGTTTCAGGAAACCAAACCCGTCGGCGTGCCCGATAACGCGCCCTGCGATTAAATCGGTGCGGGCAATGGGAACGTACTGACGACGGCGGTTGTAAAGTAATTGCCCATCCCGTTCCATCGCACGTAAGCGTTTTTTGAGGGCATCAAGATCCATCTCCTCATGGAGATGCAGGGCATTTGCCAGCGTCATAAAGTCTAGCGGTTGCCCCTGTTCACCCAGCAATTGCAAAATCACTTCGCGGCTGGGAATCGGGTTATCATATTTCTCAGCTTCGCGCTGGTGATGTGGGTCTTTAAACTTCAAGGAACCTTCCTTTTGTAGTGTTTGCTTTCATGAGGCGAAGCATATCAAAAAAATCCACACAAAAGGCATTTATGTGTTTGACAAGATCGCGTCGGCTCTATATATTTCGCCTCTCACAACGCGGTGACGCTGAGTGAACGTGCCGAAATGGCGGAATTGGTAGACGCGCTAGTTTCAGGTATTAGTGGGGCAACCCGTGGAGGTTCGAGTCCTCTTTTCGGCACCAACCTTATTTAAGTTCTGACTACTACAGAACAACATTGAAACCAGCCAAGTGCTGGTTTTTTTGTGCCTGAACGAACCGAAACACCGATTTAAAGTCAAACAGCTAACCAACAACGCTATAAGGAGCTGTCTATGTCATTTTTTCGTCTTGGGGGCTTCGCCCTGTTTTCTAGTGTGTTATTGAGCGGGTGTGTACCTCCCAATATGGTTAATGGCGGTTTAGTGAATCCTTGGGTTTCACCGTATCCCGCACCAGCACCCGCGCCTGTACCCGCACCCGTTTCCTACGTTGATGTGTATAAATACCAAGGTTCGCGCCAATGTGAAGGCGGTGGTGTGCCATTGGCAGAAATGCAGCGTCAATTACAATCCATGCGGATTCCGGTGGTAAGCAGTGCCTGCGGTATGGATGGGCGCATGTATCCGGCAGTTTGTGGTTCTTCCGATGGTAAAATCAATATCCTGAGCATTCCCAGCGATGCGGTGCAAGCCGCAATGAGCCAAGGATTTTTCTTATTAAATGATTTACCGGGAGCGCAACGTACCAATTGTTCGGCAGGTGGCGTGAATAATAACAACACGACCAGTAGCAGTGTTACCACGCACCCGTATACGCCGTATACCGGTGGTAATAACACCTCTTACTATTCTTACCAATAGGCGCGATTGCACAGTACTGATGGCAAACTTTAATACTCATATTACGGTTGCAGCGGCAGGCGCGGGTTTGCTGTCGGTATTGTGTCTGCAAGTCGGTTTGGTGGCTCCGCGTGAAGCCTTGATTCTGGCTTTGATGGGAACCATCGGCGGAATCTTGCCCGATGTGGATTTGGAGCACGCTTACCCTAGCCGCATTATGTTTGCGCTCTTTGGCATTATCGCGGCGTTCTTGGTGATTTTTTCGGTTGAGAACGACTTGGCGATTGTGGAACTGTGGCTGATTGGCTTAATAACGTTTGCGTTGATACGCTGGCCGATTTGGATGATATTCCATCAATATACTCACCATCGCGGGTCAATTCATTCGGTCGTAGCAGGGGCGTTGTTTATGTTTTTAACCGTGATTTTTAGCCATCATGTTATGGGTAAAAATCCGTTTATTTCATGGCTTAATGGTTTTTTTATATTTAGCGGCTTTATTTTGCATTTAGTGCTGGATGAGTTGTATAGCGTCGACTTTATGAACAGCCGGATTAAGCGTTCTTTCGGTACGGCTTTAAAGTTTTGGGATACTAAAAACCGTCCGAAAGCGACCGCATTACTGTGTCTTACGTTGGTAGTGTGGGCGATTACGCCGGAATCCGCTGCATTTTGGGATACTTTACTTAGCAAGCAAACCTACCAAATTATTAATGCGCGGATGTTTCCGTAAGCATTTAAAACGGCATGAACGATTTAAACGCCTTCATAAACGGGTTCATGGTAGCAGCAGCTTCACCCATTGGCGCGGCAGCTTGTGCCAGCGTCCCTACTTTTTGGTTCATTTGCGCAACATTGCCGCTCATATAACCCACGTTATTGTTCATGTAATACATGGATTCATTCATCGCCTGAATGTTTTGCGTCATGTTCTGGGTATCACTCGCCATTGCACCCATGTGACCATTCATGGTGCTGATATTGCCGGACATGGATGTCATTGAGTTTTGCATATTGGTTAAGACGTAGAGCATATAACCGCCCGCCAACATGCCCGCTGCGACCAATGAAAGTAATAGACCGCGCTTTTTCTGTTTGAGGTTTGCCAGTGCTAAATGCTGTTGCTGAATCGCGTGCATTTTCACTTCAAGTTGCTGTTCGCGCTCGTTGAATTCGTGGTGTAAGCGTTTAAACGCGACTTCAAGACGTTCGGAAATGCCATCGTGAGCAATGGTTTTTACGCTAGGTTTTGTCCATGTTGCTGGCAGTAAGCGCGTGAGTAAGCTCGGTGATTGGGGGGCGACGACAGCCAGTTTTTTGGTGGATTTTTTGCGGCTGGGTTTGAGTGCTACTTGCTGACGTTTTACTACGCGCAAGGCTTTACCACTGGCTTCAATTTGGGCAGTAACATTATCAGGAATAGCATTGCCAAACACATCAATGCCTACGTCGATGGTTTTGGTGGTGGTTGGTTTAGGTTTGAACAGGTTTTTTGGTGTTTTCAATGTCTTTATCATGTGTTCCCTCGACCCCTTGTGATGCGCGAAGTGTGTGGCGAAAATCACACACTTCGGTAAGTTTATAAGGAAAAGCTAATATTGACAAGCTTGAATTTACAGCTACTTACGGAATTTACCGAAGGCAGCCGCGAGTGCATCACCCATCGCGGAATTAGCAGCGGGTGGAGCGGCTTTAGCTGGCTTTTTCGGGTTATTGAACTGCCCGCGTGCTTGTTGCGGCTCTGATGGCGGCTTGGGTGTTTGACGTTCTGTGCGTGCTGCTGGCTTTTGGGCTGGAGCTTTTTGCCCATCATCCTCCAGACGCATGGTGAGGGAAATGCGTTTGCGTTGCACATCGACTTCTTCCACACGCACTTTGACAATATCGCCGGTACGCACCACTTCACGCGGGTCTTTGATGAATTTGCTGGTGATTTGGGAAATATGCACCAAGCCATCCTGATGCACACCAATGTCAACGAAGGCACCAAAATTTGCCACATTCGTGACTACACCTTCGAGGATCATGCCCGCTTGTAAGTCGCTGATAGCGTTTACCCCTTCGCGGAAGGTGGCGGTAACGAGTTCAGGGCGCGGGTCACGTCCTGGTTTTTCGAGTTCCGCCAAAATATCGCGAATCGTCGGCAAACCGAATTGTTCGGTGACGTAATCACTGGGTTTGAGGCTGTGAATAAAGCTGCTATTGCCGATTAATTCCACTAACGGTTGGCGATTAACGGCAGCGATTTGTTCGACTAAAGTGTAGGTTTCCGGGTGGACAGCAGACGCATCCAGTGGGTGTTCGCCGTCACGAATGCGCAAGAAACCAGCGGCTTGTTCAAAGGTTTTTGCCCCTAAACGCGATACTTTTTTCAACTGATTACGATTGCGGAATGGTCCATTATCATCGCGGAAGGCTACGATATTGTCGGCAATGCCTTGATTCAAACCAGAAACCCGTGCCAGTAATGCGGCTGAAGCCATATTGACATCGACACCCACGGCGTTAACGCAGTCTTCCACTACCGCATCCAGTGAACGCGCCAGTTCAGGTTGATTAACATCGTGCTGGTATTGACCAACCCCGATGGATTTAGGGTCAATTTTAACCAGTTCGGCTAACGGGTCTTGCAAGCGACGGGCAATGGATACCGCCCCACGAATCGACACATCCAGCAGTGGGAATTCTTTCGCCGCCAATTCGGATGCGGAATACACTGACGCTCCGGCTTCTGATACCACGATTTTAGCGAGTTTGAGTTCCGGGTGACGTTTGATTAAATCGCTGGCTAACTGGTCAGTTTCGCGTGAAGCCGTGCCGTTACCGATGCTGATTAACCCTACTTGGTATTTGCTGCATAACTCAGCTAATACTGCGATGGATTGTTCCCATTGTTTTTTGGGAACGTGCGGGTAAATGGTGGCGAAATCCAGCAATTTACCGGTGGCATCAACGATGGCTACTTTGACACCGGTGCGTAAGCCGGGGTCTAAACCTAAGGTGGTACGTGCGCCCGCAGGTGCGGCGAGTAATAAATCTTTGAGGTTAGCAGCAAACACGCGGATGGCTTCAGCTTCAGCCGTTTCGCGTAAGCGTAAGTTCAAATCGGTGCTAAGACGGCTGTGTAATTTGACCTTCCATGCCCAGCGCACGCAGTCCAATAACCAGCGATCCGCCGCACGCCCTTGATCACGAATATTGAAAGCAGTAGCAATCGCGTCTTCGCAAGGGTGGCTCATGCCGTCGGCGACACTGACATCGAGTTTTAAGTCGAGAATGCCTTCATTGCGCCCACGAAACAGTGCCAGTGCGCGGTGTGAAGGGATTTTGTGGAGTGCTTCGCTGTAGTCAAAATAGTCGGCAAATTTTTGTCCTTCTTGGGTTTTGCCTTCAATCACACTGGAGGCTAAATGCCCGTGTTCCCACAAGTATTCGCGCAACCGCCCGGATAATTCAGCATTTTCAGCGAAATCTTCCATTAAAATTTGCCGCGCACCGTCTAACACCGCTTTGTTGTCGGTAAATTCCATCGCAGGGTTGAGGTAGTTAGCAGCTTCGCTTTCCGGGTTGAGTTGCGGATTAGTCAGTAACGCTTGTGCCAGTGGCTCGATTCCGGCTTCGCGTGCAATCTGCGCTTTGGTGCGGCGTTTAGGCTTGTAGGGCAGGTAAATGTCTTCGAGTTCGGTGCGCGTATTCAACGCGAGAATTTGCTGTTCCAGTTCCGGGGTTAATTTACCTTGTTCGCGGATGCTGTGCAGCACGGTTTCGCGGCGTTTTTCCAACTCGCGTAAGCTGCTCAGGCGGGTTTCAAGGTAACGTAATTGGGTGTCATCCAGCCCGCCGGTTTTTTCTTTGCGGTAACGCGCAATAAACGGGACGGTAGCACCTTCGTCTAATAGTTCGACAGTCGCCGCGACTTGTTTTTCATTCACTGCTAATTCGGTGGCGATTCGGGTCAGGATACTTTGCATACAGAACTCATTAAAAACGAAAGCCTCTGGTTAGCTCATGCAAATCCAGAGGCTTCGTCAGATTGAACACAGTTTAAATCAACGTTACGCAACGCGCCCCGTAATGAGTGTGAGGCGGTTACGAGCATACATATAGTACATCAGAGGAATCAGTACCAGCGTTAACACGGTGGAAACCAGAATTCCAAAGATTAGCGAGACGGCTAATCCACCAAAGATGGGGTCATCAATGATGAAAAACGCACCAACCATTGCGGCTAAAGCGGTGAGTGCAATCGGTTTAGCCCGTACCGCACTGGAATTAATCACCGCTTGTTTCAATGGCATACCGCCGCGTACCTGTTCGTTGATGAAGTCCACCAGCAAAATGGAGTTACGCACGATAATCCCCGCCAGCGCAATCATACCGATCATTGAAGTCGCGGTAAATTGTGCGCCGAGTAAGGCATGACCGGGCATAACACCGATGATGGTCAACGGAATCGGCGACATTATTACCAACGGAACCATATACGACCTGAATTGTGCCACGATCAGCAAGAAAATAAGGATCATACCCACGCCGTAAGCAATCCCCATGTCGCGGAAGGTTTCGTAAGTGACTTGCCATTCACCGTCCCATTTGATGCCGTACAAATACGGGTCATCTGGCTGTGCAATGAAATGCTGGTTAATCGGATTATCGTAAACCGACAGTTCTTTAACGCTGCTAAAGATGCTGAACATACCGTACAACGGGCTATCGGTATTACCTGCCATATCACCCATCACATACACTACCGGCAGTAAGTCTTTGTGATAAATGGAATGTTCGCGGGTGGTTTGTTGCACGCTTACCAGCTCTGACATCGGTACGAGTTCCCCGGATTGGCTGCGTACTCGCAACGCTAATACCGAATCCATTTTGTCTTTGAGAGCGACCGGGAATTCAACCCGGATTGGTACAGCGTATTTAATGCCCTGACCGTGTAAAAACACCACATCTTCGCCATGCAGCACGGTATCAATTGCCGAAGTAATTGCGTCTTGCGAAACCCCCATGAGGGCGGCTTTACTGCGATCCACTTGCACCACGAGGCGTTTTTGCGGGGCTTCCACGCTGTCGTCAATGTCCACAATGTCAGCAGTTTTTTCAAAAGTGCTGCGAATTTGTTTGGCAACCGCAATTTGACCGGGGTAATCCAAACCGTAAACTTCCGCCACAATCGGTGACATTACCGGCGGCCCCGGCGGAACTTCCACCACTTTTACGTTGGCTTGGTATTTTTGCGCAATGGTTTGCAACACCGGGCGTACTGCCAAAGCGATTTGATGGCTTTGACGTTCGCGCCCGTGGGAGTCGGTCAGGTTGACTTGAATATCACCGACGTTAGCACCTTCCCGCAAATAATATTGGCGCACCAAACCGTTGAAGTTAATCGGCGCGGCAGTTCCGGCGTAAATTTGATAATCGGTAACTTCATCCACTTGTTTCAAAGCTGCTGACATCTCATTGAGAACGCGGGAAGTTTGCTCTAGAGATGTGCCTTCCGGCATGTCCAAAATCACCTGAAACTCCGATTTATTGTCAAACGGCAGCATTTTTAACACCACCAGCTTAAACACCGCTAACGACGCAGACAGCACGATCAATAAGGTAATCACCGCGAACAGGATATTACGGCGTTTACTGCCTTTTTGATCATCAAGGAAGGGCGACATAATCCGACTGAAAAACCCAAACAGCTTGTTCGGTTCGTTGGCATCATGGTGGTGGAAATTAACGTTACTGAGCATTTTACCCGTCATCCACGGGGTCACAATGTACGCAACTGCTAAGGAAATCAGCATCCCCATGCTGGCATTAATCGGAATAGGGGACATATACGGCCCCATTAGCCCCGACACAAACGCCATTGGCAACAATGCGGCAATCACTGTAAACGTCGCCAAGATGGTAGGCCCGCCGACTTCATCGACAGCGACGGGGATGACTTCGAGTAATTTTTTACCGCCTTGTTGCATATGGCGATGAATGTTTTCCACTACCACAATGGCATCATCGACCAAAATACCGATGGAGAAAATCAACGCAAACAATGACACCCGATTCAGGGTAAAGCCGTATGCCCAAGATGCAAACAGTGTTACCGCCAAGGTAATAACCACTGCCGCGCCGACAATTAACGCTTCCCGCCAACCCAATGCCAACCAAATTAATAAGGCAACCGCAATGGTTTCAATGATCAGTTTGTGAATCAGCTTTTCTGACTTGGCTTGTGCGGTTTCGCCGTAATTGCGCGTCACCGTGACATTCACGCCTTCAGGAACGAACGTGCCTTTGAGTTTTTCAAAGCGGTCAATCACATTATTGGCAATGTCGACCGCATTTGTGCCCGGTTGCTTAGCAACAGCAACAGTAACAGCGGGGGCGTGAATGCCGTTGGGTAAGCCTTTATGATCGGCGGCGACTCCTGTGCCGAAACTGACATAAGCACTGGGAGTATCCGAGGTGCGTTTTACTTCCGCGACATCGCTGAGGAACACCGGCTTACCATTGAAAACCCCGACCATTAACTCACTGACTTCGGCGGCATCCATTAAGAATGTGCCTGCCTGTACTTGAATTTCCTCGTTATTATTCACCAAGGAAACCGCATCACGGGCTGAATTGCTGGCCTGCAACGCACGCCGTAAATCCGCAATATCAATGCCGTGACCAGCTAATTTATCCGCATCCAAGAGGACGTGTACCACTTGTTGAGGGCCGCCAATGGTGTAAATATCACGCGAACCGGGGACGCGCTTTAGCTCCGCCTCCACCGCATGAGCGACTTGATTCAGCTCGTAAGCCCCGTATTTCGGGTCTTCCGTCCACAAGGTTAAAGCCACAATCGGCACATCATCAATGCCTTTGGGTTTTATTAAAGGTGTGCCTACGCCGAGATTTTGCGGCAACCAGTCTTGGTTCGAGGCAATTTTATTGTAAAGGCGTACCAGCGCGGCAGTGCGATCTTCGCCCACCTTGTATTGCACCGTGAGTACCGACATACCGGGCATTGATGTGGAATAAATATGCTCCAAGCCCTCAATTTCAGACAGTACCTGTTCGGCAGGCGTACTCACCAAACTTTCAACCTGTTCCGCGCTCGCACCGGGGAAAGGCACGAATACATTGGCAAAGGTAACGTTGATTTGCGGGTCTTCCTCACGCGGTGTCACCATCACCGCGAACATCCCCAGCAGCAACCCCACTAATGCGAGTAAAGGGGTGATTTCCGTTATCAGAAATTTCTTGGCAATCGCCCCAGAAATCCCCAGTTTTGGTTCACTCATGGCTGACTCCGGCGGCTTGCTTTAGGGAAATCGCGGCTTGTACCGGGTCTAATGCGACTTTTTCACCAGCATCCAAACCGGCTAAAACGCTGATGCTGTTATCATCCAATTTTCTCCCTAAACGGATTTGGCGTAACGCGGGCTTGCCTTGTTCGTCAACCACGTATACCCCAATCACCTCGCTGCGCACCACTACCGCACTTTCCGGCACGCTGACGATGCTTTGTTGTGCGCCAGTTACAAAGCCGACTTTCACAAACATACCGGGGAACAGGTCAGGTGTACTGTCGGCTAACTCAATGCGCACTTTAAACGTATTGGTTTTGGGATCGGCGTAAGGAAAGAAGGTTAAGTTTTTGACTGATAACGGTTTATTTGAGCCATTCTGCAACACGATAGCGGTTTTTTCCTTGCGAATCGGCACAATCAAGCGTTGTGGCACATCCACTACGACACGTAATTGATCCAGGGAAATCCCGCTCATAATGGGTGTGCCGGGGTTGACGGTTTCGCCTAATTCCACGTGGCGTTGGGTCACAATGCCACCGTAAGGCGCAATCAAGGTGGTATAGCCCAGTTGTTCCCCGGCTTGCGTGGTCTGCGCTTTGGAGGCATCTAAACGCGCTTCAGCCGCTTTCAGTCCAGCCGCCGCCGCATCGTATTCGGCTTTGGGAATCAAACGTTTGGCATAAATTTCGCTGATTCGCTTGAAGTCGGCTTGCGCTTCCACGTAACGTGCTTGGGCTTCATCCAACGACGCTTGCGCTTGTTGCACACCTGCTTGCTGGTTTTTGGACTTAATCCGGGCGATGACTTTGCCTTGTTCCACAAAATCATCCACATCGTAATACAGCTTTTCAATCACCCCACTGGTTTGCGCCGACATGGTGCTTTTATTAACGGCTTCCACATGCCCATCCAAGTACTGCATATCCGGTGATGTGACGGCGTTGACTGGTGCGGTGGCTAATGTTGCCGCAGTGGTTTGAGTTTGCGTGACAGGCACGGATTCTTGCTCACCGCAAGCCGCTAACAACGACAATCCGACGACCAGTAACCATTGTGGTAATACTTTCATGGCATACTTACCCTGATTCAACATAAAATTTAACAGACATCTGATAGAAACTCTGTTTACCCTAACAGGGAACATTAGAGGATGCTAATATTACTTGTCAAGATAACAAAATAAGGTGACGACATGATGAAACAGGCAATATTTATGCCAATTTTACTGGCAAGCCTCGTCGGTTGGGCAAGTTCCGCCAGCGCAGAGATGTATAAATGGACAGATAGCAGTGGCAAAACACACTACAGTGCGACCCCACCGCCTGCTGATGTAAAAGCCAAAAATATTGAAGCTGAGATTAACCTATCCAGCGGTAAATCCAAGGTTTCTGATGCACCTAAGACTGATGCAGCAGCACCGGAAACTAAAACCGAAACACCAACTGACAAAGCTGTAAAGCCAGAAGAAGCGGCGCAAGCCAGCGAAAAACAGCACCGTAGTTATTGCGATCAACAAAAACAAGCACTGCAACAAATTTCCACAAATTCTCTGGTAAAATATACCGATGAAAAGGGCGAACGCTTCCTAAATGCGGCTGAAAAACAGGAAAAAATTGCTTCTATCAGTAAAAATATTGAAAGCATGTGTGGCCCTGAAATGTTTAGCAGTGCTACCGGCGTGGCGGCTGCACCAGCCAATGCCGCTGCTAAACCCGCATCACCAGCGACTGATACCACTACTACTGGACAAACTTCCGGCAAGTAAACGTTAAGCCTGTTATGCAGCTAACCATCGCCCGCGTGCTAATGCTACAAGGGCGTATGGTGTGTCGGTATTTTTATTGCGATTGATGTAGCAAGTTGATTGCGTTGATTGACGAAGCATCTTATAATCCGTCCCTCGCTTTTATCGACTCCCGCATCCATGCCCGGATGGTGAAATCGGTAGACACAAGAGACTTAAAATCTCTCGGCGGTAACGCTGTGCCGGTTCGAGTCCGGCTCCGGGCACCACTTTTGTTGCAAATGAATGCTTGTAAATCAGTAGTTTAGCCAATGACTGCTTTGGTTGAAAACATTGCTCTAGCGATATTGGAGTTCTGATGTACATCCCAAAACACTTTGCCGAACACGACCAAGCCGAAATCCTGCGCTTCATCGCCGCCAATGCATTTGGTACGCTGGTTACGGTTGATGCAGGTGTTCCCTTCGCCAGTCACATTCCGTTTTTGTTGGAACAGGGCGACACACTCACGTTGTCCGGGCATCTTGCCAAAGCCAATCCGCAATGGCAGCACCTCGCGACAAACCCGCAGGTGTTGGCAATGTTCCAAGGCGCACACGCCTACGTTTCACCCACATGGTACGAAGGCGCAGGCGTGCCCACTTGGAATTACACCGCTGTGCATGTCCACGGCAAGGTGCGTGTCATTCACGATACGGCATGGTTGCAAGCGCAGGTGGAACGCCTCAGTCATTACTATGAAGGCGATACCCCCAACGCTTGGATTCCCAGCTACCCCGCCAAAATGCTGGAAGCCATCGTTGGTTTTGAAATCACCATTGAGTCGTTGCAAGCCAAATACAAACTGAGCCAGAACCGCAGTGCTGCGGATCAACATCTTGTTATGCAAGCCTTGGATGCGAATGGCGGCGAAGGTGAACGCGGTGTGGCAGCATTGATGGCGAAACGTTTGGAGGATGATCACGCATCGCAAAACTGACGTGGTTGATATTTTCTGGCGTAATTTTTGCATATTCTTGTGATTAGCTTTTGCTTATAACAAGGTTCACATGCATAAATTGATGTTGGTCGATCACGACCCCGACCGCTCTGCGAGTCTTGAAGTTGCGCTCCTCGCGGCTGGTTATGCTCACATTATCCGCGTCGGGCAAGGTGAAAACCTGCTCGCTGCGGTGCGTACCCACCAGCCCGACATTATCCTCATCGACATGCAAAGCCCCGACCGCGACACCCTCGAATCGCTGCGCAATGTTAGCCGCGAAATGCCCAAGCCCATCGTGTTTTTTGCCGAACAAAGCGACCTTGAAACCACCCGTGCTGCCATTAGTGCCGGAGTCAGTGCCTATATCGTCGATGATTTGCCGGGAAAGCGCCTGAAATCGGTGTTGGAAGTGGCGATTGCCCGTTTTCAAGAACACCAAAAGCTCAAAGATGAGCTGGAAGACTACAAATCCCGCTTGCAAGACCGCAAAGATGTGGATAAAGCCAAGGGCATTCTTATGCAACACCGCAACCTGACGGAAGAAGAGGCATACCAACTCCTGCGCAAAATGGCGATGGATCGCAATATGAAAATCGGTGAAGCTGCCCGCAATTTCGTCGCGGCAATGGCCTTGCTAGGGGGGAAATTCTGATGAAACAAGATTTGCGCATCGGCTTTTTGCCCCTAACCGATTGTGCTGTGTTAGTCGCAGCGTTGGAACGCGGTTTCTTTGAAAAATACGGTCTGCACGTCACCTTGCAGCGCGAAGTGTCTTGGGCAAATATTCGTGACCGCGTGGCATTCGGCGAACTTGATGCGGCGCACATGCTTGCCCCCATGCCTTTGGCGGCAACGCTGGGCATCGACGGTTTGGGGATTCCGATGCAAGCCGCGTTCAGTCTTGGTCTGAATGGCAGTGCGATTACTGTTGCCAGCCCCTTGATGCAAGCCATGCGCGAACATTACCCGCAAGCATTATGCACCGCCCCGGTGCGAGCGCACGGTCTCAAGCGTCTTTTAGATGCGCAAATGCCGCGCAAACTGGTGTTCGGTTGCGTCTACCCTTTCTCACAGCACCATTATTTGTTGCAGGCATGGTTGCAGGATGGCGGTCTGGTGTTGGGGCAGGATGTGGAAATTCGCGTGATTCCCCCGCAGCAAATGGTCGAATCCTTGGCGCAAGGTCAGATTGACGGTTATTGCGCGGGTGAACCGTGGAATCAGCAAGCGGTCAGTCGGGGTATTGGGCAGGTTGCCGTTACCAGTTACGATTTGTGGAACAATGGCCCTGAAAAAGTGCTGGGTGTGACCCAAGCGTGGGCTGAAGCCAACCCTGAAACGCATCAAGCCTTGCTGTGTGCCTTGCTCGAAGCCGCACAATGGTTGGACGAGCCGCATAATCGCGTGCGGATTGCTGAACTGCTAACCCGACCGGAATATTTGGATGTGCCGCTTGCCTTGATCCAGCCGCCGTTGTTGGGGCGTTACCGTTACGCGCCGGATGAACCGGAACGTTTGCTGCCTGATTTCAATGTGTTTGCGCGTTATGCTGCCAATTTCCCTTGGCATTCGCACGGCGAGTATTTCTTGGCGCAAATGCACGCAACAGGTCAGTTGGCAACTTTGCCCACTGACCCTGCGGCACTGCTGACGAAGGTGTATTGCACGCCGTTGTATCGTTTGGCGGCTGAAACTCTGAGCTTGCCGTATCCGACGGTGGATTATCTGCCGTCAGTTCATTGTCTCGCGCCGTGGGTGTTGCGCGATGCCAGCCAACTAATCGCGATGGGGAATAGTTACGTGGCGTTGGAACGGTTGCGGCTATAACCGCGACTGCACCAATCCTGCCCAAACTAAGCCGAAAAAGCACAATATAAGTGCAGTCTAATGAACTCAAGGGTGGGTAGCGTGCAAGCAAAACCCACCAACCCCGCCACCAACCTACAGCTTTTCCACTTGGCACACCCTTTGCATAGTTATCACCATGCAGTCAACGGCGACTGCGTAATCATGAAATGACTCCTCCTCCTAACCGTGCGATGTAGCGCGGGTATTTGGGTAAAGCTGCCCTGACGACTGTTGGCTCCTCCTCTGCCAACAGATTGTCAGGGCTTTTTTTTTGGCTACGAAAAAGGTTTTTACGATGAGCAACATACACGTAACCGAACGCCGTACCTTCCTCAAGAAAGCGACGCTGGCGTTGGCATTAACATTGGGCATGGGTACTGGGCTGCTGAGCACCAGCGCATACGCCGAGATTGGCAAGCCGGAAAAGGCTGATCTGAAATTGGGTTTCATCAAGCTGACCGACATGGCTCCGCTGGCGATTGCCTATGAAAAAGGTTTCTTTGAAGACGAAGGCTTGTTCGTCAAGCTCGAAGCGCAGGCCAACTGGAAAGTTTTGCTGGATGGTGTAGTCGATGGGCAACTTGACGGCGCACACATGCTGGCAGGGCAACCACTCGCCGCCACCATCGGTTTTGGCACCAAGGCTGACATTATCACCCCGTTTTCGATGGACTTGAACGGCAACGGCATCACCGTTTCCAACGCGGTGTGGGAAAAAATGAAGCCGCACGTTGAAATGAAAGACGGTAAACCCGTCCATCCGATCAAAGCCGAAGCCCTCAAACCGGTTATTGAGGAATACAAGAAGGGTGGCAAACCTTTCAACCTCGGCATGGTGTTCCCGGTTTCCACCCACAACTATGAATTGCGTTACTGGCTGGCGGCTGGCGGCATCAACCCCGGCACTTACGCACCCGCCAAAGACGACATCAAAGGTCAGATTGGTGCGGACGTGATGATTTCTGTCACCCCGCCACCGCAAATGCCCGCTACCATGGAAGCAGGCACGATTGACGGCTATTGCGTCGGCGAACCTTGGAACCAGCAAGCTGTCGCCAAAGGTATCGGCGTACCAGTCATTACCGACTACGAAATCTGGAAAAACAACCCGGAAAAAGTCTTCGGTATCACCAAAGCATTTGCTGAAAAGAACCCGAATACCACAGCGCGTTTGGTAAAAGCCCTGATCCGTGCTGCTTACTGGTTGGATGAAAACAACAACGCCAACCGCAAGGAGGCCGTTGAAATCCTGTCCAAACCGGAATACGTCGGCGCAGATAAAGTGGTACTGGCGAATTCCATGACCGGTACGTTTGAGTATGAAAAAGGCGACAAGCGCGACGTGCCGGACTTCAACGTGTTCTTCCGCCACAACGCTACTTACCCGTATTACTCCGACGCAGTGTGGTATCTGACGCAAATGCGCCGCTGGGGTCAAATTGGCGAACCCAAGGATGACAAGTGGTTTGATGAAACTGCCAAGCAGGTTTATCGCCCGGACATCTTCAAAACCGCTGCTGAAGCTCTGATTGCCGAAGGCAAGCTGAAGAAGGAAGACTTCCCTGACTTCGGTGCGGAAAGCGGTTACAAGCCTGCGACCAGCGACTTTATCGACGGTACGAGTTACGACGGCACAAAGCCGAACGAATACATCGAACAGTTCAAGATCGGGTTGAAGAAAGACGAGAAGGTTTAACGGTCAGGTCGTGGTTGTAGAGACGCAAGATTTTGCGTCTCTACGGCTTATCCAAACAGGAGACAACTCATGAATTCCAAGCAACTATTCCAGACCTTTGCCGCGCCGTTTCTCGGTATTCTGCTGTTTCTGGCGATTTGGCAGGTTGGTGCGCCCAAGATTGTAACGTCGTTGGGGGCAGTGCCGGGGCCGGTGCAGGTTTTCGAGCAATTCACCGGGCTGGTGGATGAGCATCGGGCGGCACGTCAGAAAGAGGTGGAGTTTTACCAGCGGCAAGAAGAGCGCAATGCTACCGCGTTGGCGGAAGACCCGAATGCTGAAATCAGTGTTCGCCCTTACACGGGTAAAGCGACGTTTTTTGATCAAATTGTGACGAGCATTGTCACGGTGATGACAGGTTTTGTATTGGCGGGGTTTATTGCGATTCCGCTGGGGATTGTGGCGGGCTTGAGCCAGACGGTGTACGCCGCGCTTAACCCGTTGATTCAGCTTTTCAAGCCGGTATCGCCGTTGGCTTGGTTGCCGATTGTGACCATGATCGTGAGTGCGGTGTATGTGTCGGATGACCCAACGTTTGATAAATCGTTCATCAACTCGGCGTTGACGGTGCTGCTGTGCTGTTTGTGGCCGACCATTATCAATACCACGGTGGGTGTCGCCAATATCAGCAAGGATTTGCAGAACGTCAGTAAGGTATTGCGCCTGAGCTGGTGGACGCATGTGCGCAAAATCGTGCTGCCTTCGGCGATTCCGATGATTTTCACCGGCTTGCGTTTATCGTTGGGGATTGCGTGGATGGTGCTGATTGCGGCGGAAATGCTGGCGCAAAACCCCGGTTTGGGCAAGTTCGTGTGGGATGAATTCCAGAACGGCAGCTCCAATTCGCTGGGGCGGATTATGGTGGCGGTGATTGTGATTGGTTTAATCGGTTTCGCGCTGGATCGCGGCATGTTGCTGCTGCAACGTCAGGTGTCGTGGGATAAAAACGCGGCATTGCGTTAAGCGATAAGGAGAATAGTGATGACAACAAAACACGCGGATCACCTGCTGATTTCACAGGTATCCATCGACTTTCCTACCCCGCAAGGGCCGTTCCGTGCGCTCGACAAAGTGGATTTGCGTATTGAAAAGGGTGAATTTGTGTCGATTATCGGGCATTCCGGCTGCGGCAAATCCACCGTGCTGAACATCGTCGCAGGCTTGTATCAAGCCACCGAGGGCGGGGTGATTCTGGATGGGCGCGAAGTCAATGAACCGGGGCCAGAACGCGCCGTGGTGTTCCAGAACCATTCCTTGTTGCCTTGGCTGACGGCGTATGAAAACGTCGAATTGGCAGTGAAGCAGGTGTTTAAGGGCAAAAAGTCCAAAGCCGAAATGCGCGAATGGATCGAACACAATCTGACGCTGGTACACATGGATCATGCCATGCACAAACGCCCGGATGAAATTTCCGGCGGGATGAAACAGCGGGTCGGGATTGCACGAGCCTTGGCGATGCAACCGCAAGTGCTGTTGCTGGATGAGCCTTTCGGCGCACTGGATGCCTTGACCCGTGCGCATTTGCAGGATTCCATGATGGAAATTCAGGCGACGCTGGGCAATACGGTGATCATGATTACCCACGATGTGGACGAGGCGGTGTTGCTGTCAGACCGGATTGTGATGATGTCGAATGGCCCGGCGGCAAGTGTGGGGGATATTGTGACGGTGAATCTGCCGCGCCCGCGTAATCGGGTGGCGATGGCGGAGTCGGTGGAATACATGCGTTGCCGTAAGGCAGTGTTGAGCTTTTTGTATGAGCGGCACGGGCGCAAGGCAACACCTACGCCAGTCGCGGATGAGGAGGCGCAGCCCGCAAGGGGTAACATCGTTGAGCTGAAAAAAGTGCCTGCCAAAGAAGCGGCATAATCCGTCTGTTTGGCAGATAATGCCGCGATGGATTATCTGCTGCTGTTCACGTCGGCGTTACTCGCCGCGACCTTGATTCCCGCGCAATCGGAAGCCGTGCTCGTTGGGTTATTGCTCAACGGGCAGGGTGCGTTTTGGCTGTTGATTGCGGTGGCGACGTTGGGCAATACGCTGGGTTCGGTGATTAACTGGTGGCTGGGGCGTTATTTGGAACACTTTCAGGATAAACGCTGGTTTCCGGTGAAAGCGGCAAGCTTGGCACGGGCGCAACAGTGGTTTCAGCGTTATGGGTGGGGGGTGTTGTTGTTGAGTTGGTTGCCGATCATCGGTGATCCGCTGACGGTGGTGGCGGGGGTGATGCGGATGCCGTTGCTGCCGTTTGTGGCGGTGGTGGCGGTGGTGGCGGTGGTGGCGGTGGCGAAGGGTGGGCGGTATGGGGTGTTGGGGTGGATGGTGATGGGGTAGTTTATCTCAATGCCTTCAGGCTTGGTTTGACTAGTGCCATATATTTGTTTTCAGGGTTTTTCTACAGCGTCAACGTCCGAATTGACGGGCGCGGCGGAGAGTAAGTCGGTCGGAGTCGCGGGTTGTCACCGCGTCCGTCGTCGAATAAATTGTTGGCTCTCTATTAATATTTTGAGTTAAAAAAAGATATGTATTCTATGTATTTGTCAACTAGATAATGCGCCTTGTTTAATAATATTTTTCTCTCATCAAGGGTTGGTATTTTACCGTGAGCACGGTCATTTCTTTCTTCACGAAGAATATGCAAGACATAACCTTTACTCATGACTTTTTCTCTGACTACACAATTAATCATATTAACCAGTGATGATAAGTCGTTGTTACTTACAGTAATTAATTTCTGATCCTTTGCATTAGATAAGTAATTCTTTAATTCTGTTTCAAATATTCTGCCCAGTTCAAATAAGCCAATATCTATCTCATCAATATTTAATTTTGTGATAGCTCTGTTCAAGTATGGCTTTAAGTTTTCTTTTAACGCATAACTCTCAATATCTATAGAAATAGATTGACTAATCTCTTTGTTTCTGTAAATGGCATATGTTTTGTTATTTTCTTGGTAACTCTCAATATCATTCATTTCTGACAAATAATTATAAAATGTTGGTTTGATGCACTCAACCTGCTCAGAAATCATTTTATAGAGAACACCTTTTTGATATGGCTTATTCGGGTTGCTATAAAGAATTGTTCTGATTTCTTCATATATTCTCTCGCGCAATGTCTCTTTTCCCTCAGTTTTTGATAGACGTTGGAAATCTGAGTTTATACATTCAATTATCAAACTTTTACCATTCCCAATTTTTTTGAACTTAAAATTGGGGGAAGCCCTTAGTCTTTGTCTTATATTTATTTCGCTATAATTTGTTCTTTTCATTAGTTCCCTGACAGCTTCAGCAAATCTCATTGATGTTTTTTCTTTGAATAACTCACTTGCTGCCTCATCCAAAGAATGTACATTATTATTGATTTTCTCATCTTTATGTTCTTTCATTTTCCATGCTTTAAGTGCATAAAGTCCTCGATCAAGAGTCTGTCAAATAAACTGTGTAACACGTTTTTCATAGGGCGGAGAGCGGAACCCGCTCTTCACCGAACATAAGTAAAAAAGTCTGCAAAGCGGGTTTCCAGTGGTGAATGACCGACCACTTTTGCGAGGCTTCGCGTACCGCCAAATACAGGCTTTTGAGGGCTGAACTGTCATTGGGAAAGATGCGCCGGTTGCGGGTAAACTTGCGCAAACTCATGTTCAGGGATTCAATCGCATTGGTGGTGTAAATCACTTTGCGGATCTCCGGCTGGAACTGGAAAAACGGGATGACATTCGCCCAGTTACCGCGCCATAGACGCACGACTGCTTTGTATTTGTTACCCCATTCGGTGTCGAGGGCTTCCAGTTCGTGTTCGGCTTCTTCAGCAGTGCTGGACTGGTAAATGCGCTTGAGGGCAGCGACCACACCTTTGGTATCCTTGGCGGTGACGTAGCGCAAGCTGGCGCGAACCATGTGTACCATGCACAACTGGGTCAGCGTTTTGGGGAAGACCGCGTTGACGGCTTCAGGCAAGCCGTTTAAGCCATCCATGCACGCCACGTAGATGTCTTGTACGCCCCGGTGGCGTAGTTCCGTCAAGACCGATAACCAGAACTTGGCACCTTCATTTTCTGCCAACCAGATGCCCAACACGTCCTTTTCACCGCGTAAGTTGACCGCCAATACCACATGGGCTGATTTATTGATGACCTGCTTATCTTGTTGAACTTTAACGACAATCCCATCGAGCCAGACAATCGGGTAGATATTATCCAGTGCTCGCGTCTGCCACGCTTTAGCTTCGCCCTGAACGGCTTCGGTTACTTCCGCGATCAGCGTATGCGAGATGTCCACCCCGTACAGGCGTTTGATCGTGTCTTCGATGTCGCGGGTGGTCATGCCTTTGGCGTACAGCGTCAGGATGTGTTCTTCCATCCCTGCTAACCGTATTTGGCGTTTTTGTATCAACTTCGGCTCAAAGCTGCCATCACGGTCACGCGGTGTCTCTACCTGCAACTCACCAAATTCGCCTTTGATGGTCTTGTTGCCTTTGCCGTTACGGGTATTGCTGCGCCGTTGCCCGGCTTCGCTACGCTCACCCTTGTCGTAGTTTAGGTGCACATCCAATTCGGCTTCCAAGCTGCGGTTGATCATCCGCTGCAAGAGCTGGCTGTAAAGGTTTTTGACATCAGCAGGCGTTTTGCAATCGCTGAGTAAGTCATCCATGAGTTTCGGGTCGAGGCGTTCCATGTTACTGCTCCTTCTTGGGATTCACGTTATATAGCAGTTACACAGTTCAGTTTACAGTCTCTCGATCAACTCGTATAAAAATATCTTTATGCGAAACTAAGTAAGTGTTGACGGAACTTAATGGGATGTTTTCTCTTATTTTAGTTATTTCATTATGTATTTCTTTTGCTTTCATTGGTTCGCCTTTTTTATGCAAGGCTTTTATCATTAAGTCCTTTGAGCTGATATTAGGTACTGAGTTCCATTCGGAAAGTCCCCATTCTCCACTTTTTCCAATGGGAGTAAATCTTTTATCTGTAACCATTTGATTTGTGATATTTCTAGTGAGCGAGGCATCATGTGAACTTGTTGCTTCTTGTTTATTTATGATTTTAACTATTTGTCGATAATGTGTAGGCTTTCCTAAATTTACTAATATACGGTATGCTTTATCTGCGGCACTAGATAAACAATGGATTTTGGTTTGGAATATTTCTTTATCACTATCTATACATTCAACGCAACTTGAACTAGATAAAAGATTTATAATGTCGTTTTTACTTATATTTTTGATTTTTCTTTTCTTGTTCGATACCACTATATCAAATAGTGAATATTTATCGGGGGTTTTAATTAATGATGCAATGTGGGATGTTGCTTTTATTATATCCTTTGCTGAAATCTTATTTTTTGAGTAATACAGAGAATCTAACTGTAATGATGTAATACTAAAAGAGTTTGATAGTTTTTCATATCCCAATATTTCAAGTAGCAATACTACCTTGTTGTTATCTTGGCATTGATACTGATAATTATTTTTTAACAAGAAAATTATAGAATCTTCGCTGATGATGTTTCCATTTGATTCTAACTCTGATTCAAGTCGAATAAATTTCTCTCTGATTGTTATATCAACCTTGACTTTTTTACTACTGTCTGTCGTTAAAATGTTATAGATCGTTTTTAACGTTTTTGCTTCTATTTGTCGAACTCGCTCTCTTGTTACATCATTATAAGTGCCTATTTCTTCTAAGGTATATTTTTTGTAGCCCTTAAGTGAAAATCTTCTGTCTAAAATATTAATATTTCTTTCTTCATCTTTGTGGAAAATGCGTTTTATAACTTGATATGCAATTCTATCAATTGAGTCGCTTAAGTCTTGGTCGCGCGTTGATGCAACTAATATTCTATTATCACCTATATTATCAATTTCAGAGGGGCTTAAATTTTTATTATTTTCAATGAAGTCCGACAGTATAGTTAATGACTCGGAAATGCTATTCTTATTTATTCCGTCTATAAATGGAGTGTTCTCAAGAAATTTTTTTGCATCCTTGATGGTTTTAATATTATATGATTCAAGTTTGTTTTTTATTCGACTTGGTAAGTTTATGTGCGTTACAGGTATTTCAAGAACTTGTTCGATGTTGCATTTATTCTCTGTCATATGAACTCTATAATTACTTAAGAATCTGAATGTTGTTTGTTTTAAGGTTAGCCAACAGTTTATTGGACGGCGTTCATGAATATCAGAATAACCAGTCCCTGCTCAACCAAAAAGCAGCGACTGCCCATTTAGTTCGTCAAGCGTTCCGCATATTCTGGGATTGTGATTGCCGTCCTTCAAAATCCCATACAAATCGTAAACACGCTACCGCCCTACCACGTCGAAACCGGCATAGGGTCAGTCGCGTGTTGTTATAATTGGTATGGCGTGTATTGGGTTGTCGCCAGCGTTTGACGAATTGCCTGAAACTCTACCATAAGCTGACGAAAAATACCCACGAATCAAGCACACATTCGCAGTAAAATACCGCCATTTTGGCGCGTGTGCTAACCTCAAATGAAAAACTCGTTTAGGAGAAAGCCCGATGCCACCAGTACACCCACGCGATTACCTCAGCGTCGAAGACTACCTTGCAGGCGAACAGCGATACGAATACGTCGAGGGAAAGGTGTACGCAAGGGCAGGGGCAAGCACCAACCATAACCGTATTGCAGGCAATTTATATGCGTTAATCTGGAACCACCAGCGCGGCAAACCTTGTGAACCGATGACCAGTAACATACTGGTAAAAACCACCGCCAAGCGTTTTCGCTACCCCGATTTGATGGTGGTGTGTAACGATGACCCCTCGCAAGATACCTATGTCCGCGAAAGTCCGATTCTGATCTCAACCGCCAAAACGTAAGCCCAATGATGATTTTGAAGAAATCATCCTTATTTCAAGGACGATTTATGGATTATCGTCCTTAATGCTTGAATTCCCCATTCCAGTGCAAACCTCCCCACTCACTCCCTAAATTAGCGCACCCTAATACACCATTCTCTCCCTCCTACCCCCTTCACCCCTTGCGGGGGAAGGGCTGGGGATGGGGGGGTAACGCTGGCACAACCCTTGCATAACTCCCCCCAAACGCTACCCCCGGTCAACGGCGATCGAGGTACAGCCCACCACGCACTGTTGCGTGACACACATATCACGGGTAACGAAGCCCTGAACCCTACGCCCTCTCCGGCGTAACGGTTCAGGGCTTTTTTGTTTTCAGGAGACGCAACAATGCACAAAGAAAATTTAGTACTGATCGGCAACGGTATGGCAGGGGTACGCACCCTCGAAGAACTGCTTAAACTTGCCCCCGACCACTACAACATCACGGTATTCGGCGAAGAACCTTACGGTAACTACAACCGCATCATGCTCTCGCCGGTGCTTGCCAGCGAAAAGACCATCGAGCAAATCATGCTCAACGGCGAACAGTGGTACATCGACAACGGCATCACCTTGCACAAAGGCAAAAAGGTCGAGCAAATCAACCGCGCCCGCCGCGAAGTCATCGCCACCGACGGCACGGTAGCGCATTACGACCGCCTGATTATTGCCACGGGTTCCGTGCCGTTCATGCTGCCCTTGCCCGGTGCGGATAAAACGGGCGTGATCGGTTTCCGCGACATCAAAGACGTGGATACCATGCTCGACACTGCCAGCCGTTACCAACACGCGGTCGTCATCGGCGGCGGCTTGCTGGGGCTGGAAGCGGCAAACGGCTTGATGAAGCAAGGTATGAACGTCACCGTTGTGCACTTGCTCGACACCCTGATGGAACGCCAGCTCGACAAACCCGCTGCTGCCATGTTGCAAAAATCGCTGGCAGAGCGTGGCATGACTTTCCTGATGGAACACAGCACCGCTGAAATCCTTGGGCAAGAGCGCGTCACCGCCGTGCGTTTCAAAAACGGCACCGAAATTCCCGCCGATTTGGTGGTGATGGCAGTCGGCATCAAACCTAATACTGCACTCGGCAAATCCGCCGGATTGTATTGCGAACGTGGCATTGTGGTCAGCGACACCATGCAAACCATTACCGACCCGAAAATCTACGCGATTGGCGAATGCGTACAACATCGTGGCATTGCCTACGGCTTGGTAGCTCCGCTGTTTGAGCAAGCCAAAGTCGCCGCCAACCACCTCGCCA
Organism: Thiothrix unzii; assembly: GCF_017901175.1. Classification (NCBI taxonomy): domain Bacteria; kingdom Pseudomonadati; phylum Pseudomonadota; class Gammaproteobacteria; order Thiotrichales; family Thiotrichaceae; genus Thiothrix; species Thiothrix unzii. The sequence goes on along the minus strand of NZ_CP072793.1, from coordinate 1,849,297 downwards.
AACACGGCATTGCCCGCTACGTCGGCACGGTCACGTCCACCAAGCTGAAAGTGACGGGCATTGAGTTGTTTTCCGCTGGCGATTTCACCGGCAATGACCAAACCGAAGACATCGTGTTCAAAGATGCTGCGTCCGGCACGTACAAAAAGATCGTGCTGCAAGACAATCAGGTCAAGGGCGCAGTGCTGTACGGCGATACCGTCGATGGCAGTTGGTATTTCCAGTTGATGAAAGACGGCACAGACGTGTCCGCCTTCCGCGACACCCTGCTATTCGGGCAACACCATTTGGGCGATTCCGGGCATAATCCCGACACCCGCGTTGCCAGCTTGCCGGACAATGCCGAAATTTGCGGCTGTAACGGCGTGTGCAAAGGCGACATTGTAAAAGCGATTACCGAGAAAAAACTGTTCACGCTGGATGAAGTACGAGCGCATACCAAGGCTTCGGCTTCGTGCGGCTCGTGTACCGGCTTGGTCGAATCCTTGCTGGCGCACACTGTTGGCGGCGACTATTCCGCCACGCCGAAAACCAAACCGCTGTGCAAATGTACCGATTACACCCACGACGACATCCGCCACGGCATTATTCAGCACAGCCTGAAAACCATGCCTGCGGTGCGCGAACATTTCGAGTGGAAAACGCCGGATGGTTGCCCGTCGTGCCGGAACGCGCTCAATTATTACCTGCTGTGCGCTTACCCGACTGAATACGTGGACGATGCGCAATCGCGTTACATCAACGAACGCGCCCACGGCAATATCCAGAAAGACGGTTCGTATTCGGTCGTGCCGCGCATGTTTGGCGGGATGTGTACTTCTGACCAATTACGCGCCATTGCCGACGTTGCCGACAAATACCAAGTGCCGACCATGAAAGTCACGGGCGGGCAGCGCATTGATATGTTCGGTATCAAAAAAGAGCAGTTGCCTGCGATGTGGAAGGATTTGAGCGCGGCGGGTTTCGTGTCGGGTCACGCTTACGGCAAGGCGATGCGTACCGTGAAAACTTGCGTCGGCAGCGAATGGTGTCGTTTCGGCACGCAAGATTCCACCGGACTCGGCGTGAAGCTGGAAGAACTCACCTGGGGTTCGTGGATGCCGCACAAGTTCAAGCTGGCGGTGTCCGGTTGCCCGCGCAATTGTGCGGAAGCGACCATCAAGGACATCGGCGTGGTGTGCGTCGATTCCGGCTACGAATTGCACATCGGCGGCAACGGCGGTATCAAAGTGCGCGTTACTGACTTGCTATGCAAGGTTGAAACCGAAGCGCAAGTGTTGGAATACACGGGTGCATTCTGCCAATTCTACCGCGAAGACGCGCATTATCTGGAACGTACCGCGCCGTGGATCGAGCGCGTCGGCTTGGAAAAGGTCAAAACCGCGATTTTAAGCGATGCCGCCAACCGCAAAGCCTTGTACGAGCGTTTCCTGATTTCGCAACAGCCCGCGCAAATCGACCCATGGAAAGCCCGCGCCGACGGTGCAGAAGCCGCTGAATTCACCCCGATCATGATCGAAGCCTAGGAGTACATAACCATGAGTAAATGGATAGAAGTCGTCGAATTAAACAACATTCCGGTACTCGGTTCGCGCCTGATCAAAACCCGTGACACCGACATCGCCGTGTTTCGCGGCTCAGACGATCAGGTGTACGCGATTCGTGATGCTTGCCCGCACAAAGGTGGGCCGTTGTCGCAGGGGATTATGCACGGCTCGACCGTCACTTGCCCCTTGCACAATTGGAAGATCGACCTGAGCAGCGGCAACGCGCTTGCGCCGGATCATGGGTGTAGCAATGTGTTTGCGGTGAAGGTGGAGGGGGGCAGGGTGTATTTGCAACTATGAAAACAACCAAAACCACCTGCCCCTACTGCGGCGTAGGCTGCGGGGTCATCGTCGAACAAGACGCGGCGGGCGTATTTAAGGTACGCCCCGACAAGGAACACCCCGCCAACCTCGGCAGGCTATGCTCCAAAGGCACAGCCTTGGCGGAAACACTGGATCACCCGCAACGCTTGCTCTACCCCGAAATCGACGGGCAGCGCGTGAGCTGGGATGTCGCAACGTCCACCATCGCCAGCCGTTTCCAGCAAATCATCGCAGAACACGGCGCGGATGCAGTGGCGTTCTACGTCTCCGGTCAACTGCTGACCGAAGATTATTACGTTGCCAACAAGCTGATGAAAGGCTACCTCGGCTCGGCGAATATCGACACCAATTCGCGCCTGTGCATGTCGTCGGCAGTGGCGGCGCACAAACGCGCTTTCGGCGAAGACCTCGTGTCGTGCAGCTATGAAGATTTGGAAGCGGCGGAACTCATCGTGCTGGTGGGCAGCAATGCCGCATGGTGTCACCCCGTGCTGTACCAGCGCATGGTCAAAGCGAAAAAGCTCAATCCGGCGTTACAAGTGGTTACGATTGACCCGCGCCGTACCCAAACCGCCGACCTTGCCGATCTGCACTTGGGGCTTGCGCCGGGGACGGATGTGTTCCTGTTCAATGGCTTGCTGGCATGGCTGGCGGAAAACGGGCATACCGATGCTGCGTTCGTCAGCCAATCTACCAAGGGCATGGAGCAGGCGGTAGAGCTGGCGAAAACCACCGCACCCTCAGCGCAAGCTGTTGCAGCCCAATGCAACCTCACGGTTGAAGCTGTGGAACAGTTCTTCAAGCTGTTTGCCGCGACGCAACGGGTGGTCACGGTGTTTTCGCAAGGCATCAACCAATCCTCCAGCGGCGTGGACAAAGGCAATGCGCTGATCAATTGCCATCTGCTGACCGGGCGTATCGGTAAGGTCGGGGCTGGCGCGTTTTCCTTCACCGGACAACCGAATGCAATGGGCGGACGCGAAGTTGGCGGACTTGCCAACCAGCTTGCGGCGCATCTCGACATCGACAATCCACAGCACCGCGATTTGGTGCAACGTTTCTGGCAATCCCCGCGCATTGCGCCCTACGCTGGGCTGAAAGCGGTGGATTTGTTCCACGCGATGGAAGCGGGCAAAGTCAAAGCGGTGTGGATTATGGGCACAAATCCGGCGGTGAGTTTGCCGGACAGTGCGCAAGTGCGCCGCGCCTTGCTGGCGTGCGAGCTGGTGGTGGTATCCGATTGCGTGCGCAACACCGATACAGTGGATTTGGCGCACATCCGTTTGCCCGCGCTGACATGGGGTGAACGCGACGGCACTGTTACCAACAGCGACCGCACGATTTCACGCCAACCGCCGTTTTTGCCAGCACCGGGCGAAGCCAAGCAGGATTGGCAAATCTTGGCTGAGGTGGCGCAGGAAATGGGCTTTGGCTCGGCATTCCCTTATCAATCCGCTCACGAAATTTTCCGCGAACATGCTGCTTTATCCGCATTTGAAAATCACGGCGAACGTTGCTTTAACCTAGGCGCGTGGCAAACGCTGACAGCGGCGGATTACGACCAGTTACCACCGACGCAATGGCCGCTGGATGCCGCAGGGCAGGGGACGACACGCCTGTTTGCTGATGGAAAATTTTTCACGCCATCTGGCAAGGCGCAATTCATCGCCGTGCAACCGCGTTTGCCGCAATCACAACGCACGCCCGAATTCCCGTTTGTATTGAATACCGGACGGGTGCGTGACCATTGGCACACGCTGACGCGCACCGGCATTTCGCCGCGTTTGTCCGCGCACGTCGCCGAACCTTACGTGGAAATGCACCCATGTGATGCGCGTAATCAAGGCTTGCAAGACGGCGGAATTGCACGGATCTACACCGCCACCCAATCCATATTGGTCAAGGTGAAAACCAGTCGTGACCAGCAACGCGGCAGCCTGTTTGTGCCGATGCACTGGAGCGGGCAATTCAGTGGCGCGGCAGGCGTGGGGGCATTGATTCCGGCAAACGTTGACCCGATTTCGGGGCAGCCGGAGAGTAAGCACGCGGCGGTGGCGATTGAGGCGTATGGAGCGGCTTGGCAGGGTTTTTTGATTTCGCGAAGAAAACTCGCCCTCGCTGCTCTCGAAGGAGGGCGTATGCAATACGCCCCTACGAATATTCACGGTAGGGGCGTATTGCATACGCCCTCTTACACTTACTGGACTGCCATCAAAGTCCACAACGCTTGGCGTTACGAACTCGCAGGCCAGCAACCCGCAGCCGATTGGGCAACCTTCGCCCGCGACTTGCTATGCCAACACGCCGACGACGTGAACTGGACAGAATACCTCGACGTTGCCCGCCAAACCTACCGAGCCGCTCGTTTCACGGGTGATCAACTGGAAAGCTGCTTATTCATCAGCGCATCCGCCGCCCGTTTGCCCCCCCGCGATTGGCTAGTCAGCTTGTTTGCCCATGAAACGCTTTCCCCAGCAGATCGCACCAGTTTGCTGGCAGGCAAACCGGCGGTGGCTGGCGAAGACAAAGGGCGGATGGTGTGTGCGTGTTTCAACGTCGGCGAAAAAACCATCCGTAAAGTGATTGCCGAACAGGGTTTGAGCAGCGTGGAGGCGATTGGGCGTTGTTTGAATGCAGGCACGAATTGCGGCTCGTGTTTGCCGGAATTACAGGCGTTACTGAGTTAAAGCACTTTCGCTCGCCGGAAGCAGTCAGCGTATTAATTTTTAGGAGTTTATTTTTCAAGCCAATAAAATACCACCTACGTGGTAGTTCGGTTACGTCCAAAGTGTAATTGTCCCACGGAATAATGATGGTTAGGCTAGGGTATCCGCAAGTCACGCGATAAATTACGAGGATACCGCCATGACGTTGGAAAAACAGGACTTTATTGCCGCTTTACAAAGCTACAGTGAAGAACCCAGTATATTGCCCGATGAACTATGGTCGATTTATCAATCTGCTGTGACTCATTCCGTTATCCGTGAAAAAGCGGCTTACCCGTTGTCAGCCTTAATGGCGCAACCTGCCATCACAGTAAGTGCTGAGGCTTTCTTGATGGAAGCTTCGCGGTTAATGTTGGAAAAACGTATTAGCGGTTTGCCTGTAGTGGAAAATAAGATGCTGGTAGGCATTATTACTGAAGGTGATTTGATGGCAGGTTTTGGTGTGCCAGTGAGGGCTGCCCAAACTTCACGGATGAAAAAAGCCCTTGATTCGTGGTTACACCCACACCCGATCTCAACCAGTCCCACGAGTACTGTAGGTGAAGTCATGATCCGTTCCGTGGTTAGTGCCGAACCCCAGCAAACCTTGAAAGAGGGGTTGGAGCTGATGCGCCGTTATCAAGTAACGCGCCTTGTGATTGTTGATGATCAACGGCAAGTCGTCGGGATAGTCACCCGTTCCGACATTTTGCGCTTCACTTCTGCTGATCCACAAACCACACCGCTGCTTCCACCCGCGACCGCAGGTTGAGTTTGCGTAGTAAATGCTTGACGTGAACTTTGACTGTGCCTTCGGTAATGCCCAGTTCCCGTGCGACCAGCTTATTGCTTTTACCCGCTGCGACTCGCTCCAAAATGCGTTGTTCCTGTTCAGTCAAGCCTGCTTCTGAAGGCGTTTTGGGATGAATCGCGTCGTGGCGCATCGCGTGTGCCAGCAAGTTGATCAGGCGTTCGGTGAGGGTAATGCGTCCCGCCGCCGCTTCCGCCAGCTTTTCCACCAAATCTTCAGGTTCCATTTCCTTGAGCAAATAGCCGTCTGCACCTGCGCGTAACGCTGCCACCAAATCACTCGCCTGATCGGAAACCGTGAGCATCACCACCCGTGCATCGCTGCCAGAGGCTTTGATGACTTTTAATACCTCAATGCCGCTCATGTCTTTCATGTTCAGGTCGAGCAAGATCATGTCGGGGGCAAGTTCCAACGCCATGTCGATGCCTTCCTGCCCGCAGGAGGCTTCGCCGACAATGATGAAATCAGGCACCATATTGACCAAATAGCGCACGCCTTTGCGAAACAGGGGGTGATCGTCCACGATCAGCAGGCTTTGCGGGGTTTCAAGCGGCATGGGCAATCCTTGTTTTGGGGGTGAAATCGAGTTGTACGCAAGTGCCACCACCAGCACGCGGCAGGTATTGCAGTATGCCATGCAGGGCGCGGGCGCGTTCGTCCATAATTGCCATGCCGTAATGGTGCAGGTTGGCGGTTTTTTGGATACCTGCGCCGTCATCTTCGATGCGCAATTGCAGGCTATTGTTATCGTCTTGACGCTGCAACGACACCCACGTTTGGCTGGCGTGCGCGTGTTTGAGGGTGTTGGATAAGGCTTCGCGCACGATTTGCAGCAGGTGAATTTCTTCGTTGGGGGTCAGGTTGAGGTTGCCTAAACTAACCTCCAGCGTAATTGGTAAGTTGCCGCGTTCGGCAAATTCGGTGGTGGTTTGTGCCAGTGCCATGCCTAAATCATCGTCTTCCATGCGCAAACGGAAGGTGGAGAGCAGTTCGCGCAATTGCTGGTAGGAACTATTGAGGCCCTCGCGCAATTCTTCCAGTGCAGCGGTAACTTCTGTGACATCCGCCGGATTTTTTACCGCCGTGCGCAAGCGGCTGACTTGGATTTTCATATAGGCCAGCGATTGTGCCAAGGAATCGTGCAATTCGCGGGCGATGACGGCGCGTTCTTCCAGTAGGGAAACGCGGCGGTGCTGTTCGCTGCGTTGTTCGGAGGCAATGGTGACACCGATGTGGCGCGATAATGCTTCCAGTAATTGCACTTGCCAGCGTTCGGCAGTGGTGTTGGCGGGGACATCGACAGCTAACATGCCGTAGCGTTTTTCGGCATCGGTGAGCGGCATCCGCAAGATTTGACGACCGTCGGGGAGCGTGTCCATGCGGGCGGCGTGCGGGTCGTGGCATTCGGCGCAACTGTTGGCGCGTTGGCACAGCGGGCTTTTGCCATCGCTGGAAGTAGTTGCGACGACATCGCCTTGTTGGTCATTGTCTTCTTTGAGGCAAATCGTGCCATTGCCTAAGCCCAACACCGCTTCAGCATCTTTCAACACGTTGTGGAAGACATCGCGGTCGGGGGCTATGCCGTGTAAGCGCGTGATGGAGCGGTACAGTAAATCCAGTGAACGATTGCTGCGGGTAAGTTCGGCGGTTTTTTGTTCGACCCGTGCTTCAAGGTCTTGGTAAAGTTTGGAGAGATCCTCTGCCATCAGGTCAAAAGCTCGTCCCAGTTGCCCGATTTCGTCTTCACCCGCAAGGTCGGTGCGTACCGCGAGATTGCCTTGGCGGATTTGGTCGGTTAGCCCCAATAGCCCTTTGAGCGGGGTGACAAAAATGTTGTTGACCAAGTAAATGGAGAGGATCACGGCGAGGATCGTGCCAATCACGGCAACACCCAAAATCACCCGCAACACCAAAATCTTGGCTTCGGTGGCTTCTTCAATCTGCTTGACCAGATCATTGATGTGCGCAACGAATTGGGGAATGGCATCGAGCAATGCGGCATCGGCGGAGGTGGTGGTGCTCGTGGTCAGTAAGGGAATCAGGTCGGGTTTGATGCGTTGCTGCCAGCCGCTTTCGACTTGCCGATACACTTGCTTGAGCGGGGTGGTTTCGTCGGTGGGCAATACGGAGAGGATCGAGTCCGCCGCTAAATCGGTTTCAAAGCGTTGGATGGCTTGTTGCAAGTCGCTGCGGTGCGTGGGGTTGGGGTCATGCAGGATGCGTTGGTAGAGGGATGCCATGCGCCAACTTTGCATCCGCAAACTTCCAGCGACGTTGATGGCTTCGCCGTTGCCTTGGGTGGTTTCCGCGACCATCCATGACGTGGACATGCCGACAATCGCCAGAACCGTGATGGCAGCGATCATCCCGCCCAGCCGTAGCAGCAAGGAATTTTGGAGTTTTTTCCACAGAATGCGGTTCACGCGGTGGGTTTCCTAGTGTTGTTATTGGATGCTGCGCTCTGATTCTAGGGTAATACATTTGGGGGTGGGGCGGGTGGAAAAAAGGGTGTACTACTTTGGTGGTAGTCACTTGCTTGATCATACGTCGCGAGTGGTTTGTTTACGTGATATAGGTCAGACAAGCTGACGCTCTACGGCGTAGAATGGGTGGAAAACTTATTTTAAAAGGAGTCAGCGTGCATACCATCCAAGACATCCGAAATATTGTCTTTACCGGACATACAGGCGCAGGCAAGACCAGCCTGATCGAAGCCCTGCTGTTTCAGGCAGGCGAAACCACCCAACAAGGCGTTATTGAAAAAGGCAATACCGTCACTGACTGTGATCCGCTTGAACAACAACATCAACATTCCTTGTATATTTCTGTTGCTACTGCCCACCATGCCGGTTGCCATATCAATCTGATCGACACACCGGGATACCCTGATTTTCAGGGGCAGGTGCTGACGGCGTTGTCAGCCGCTGATACGGTGGTGGTAGTGATTAATGCCGTGGCAGGTATTGAACCCATGAGCCGCAAAATCATGGAGTGGGCAAGCCAGCAGCATTTGCCGTGCATGGTCGTGGTCAACCGCATTGATGCCGCACCCGACAAGCTGGAAAAGTGCCTTCAGGAAATTACCGAGGTGTTTGGTCGCGAATGCCTGCCGCTGGAGTTGCCCGTCAACCACGCGGCGCAAGTGGTGGAAGTGTATGACCATGAATCCGGCGCGGCGGATTTTTCTTCGGTAGCGGCAGCCCATACTGCTTTGATCGAGCAGGTGGTGGAAGCAAATGAATCTGCTATGGAACATTATCTAGAAGAAGGTACTGTACCTGCGGCTGAATTGCATGAAGCGTTTGAACAGGCTTTGCGTGAAAATCATCTGGTGCCCGTTTGCTTCACGTCTGCGCGAACTGGCGCTGGCATCCCTGAACTGTTGGATATTATCGCCAAACTTGCCCCCAACCCGTTGGAAGCTACGCCGCACCCCTTTATCCGTCATCAAGGCGAGAAAACCGTGGAAACATGGGCAGTTCCTGACGCAGATAAGCCATTGCTGGCGCATGTTTTCCATGTCGAATTCGACCCGTTTGTGGGCAAGCTGGCTTTGCTGCGGGTACATCAGGGCAGCCTGAAACTGGGCAGTCAGGTGCTAGTGGGTGCTGAAGGCAAACCCGTCAAGATTGCCCATTTGTATCGCTTGCAGGGCAAAGAACGCATTCCTGTTCAGCAGGCGGTCGCGGGCGATATTTGTGCTGTTGCCAAAATCAGCGAGATTGAGCCAGACACCATTTTGCACGAACGCCATGAAGATGATGGCATCGAAATATCCGGGATGACCTTGCCTACGCCACTGGTGGGTTTTGCCCTGCGTGCCAAAAAACGCGGCGATGAACAAAAGCTGTCAGATGTGTTGCACAAACTGGTCGCTGAAGACCCCTGTTTGCGTATTGAATACGATACAGCCGCCAATGAAACGGTGTTGCGTGGTTTAGGCGATTTGCATCTACGTATCGCGCTGGAACGCATGGACAAGCAGTATCACGTCGAAGTGGATGCAGCCCCACCCCGGATTCCGTATCGTGAAACCATTACCAAGTCGGTGCAGGCGCAATATCGCCACAAAAAGCAAAGTGGCGGTGCGGGGCAGTTTGGCGAAGTGCAGCTTGAGGTAGAGCCACTGGAACGTGGTGCGGGCTTTGAATTCGTCAACCGCATTGTGGGTGGGGCGATTTCTGGCTCATTGATCCCGGCGGTGGAAAAAGGGGTACGTCAGTTATTGGCATCAGGGGTGATTAGCGGGCATCCGCTGATGGATCTCCGGGTAACATTGCTGGATGGCAAGATGCACTCGGTGGATTCCAAGGAAATTGCCTTCGTGGTGGCTGGGCGCAAAGCCTTTATGCAAGCCGTTGCCGACGCCAGCCCCATTATTCTGGAGCCGCTGGTTGATTTGGAAGTAACCGTTCCCGCCACTGCAATGGGTGACATTTCTGGCGATCTGGCAACCCGGCGGGCGCAGATTCATGATGCGCAAGCTGATGCAGCAGGCAATATGGTTATTCAGGCCAAAATCCCGCTGGCGGAACTGGACGATTACGCCTCGCGCCTGAATTCGCTGACGGGCGGCGAAGGTAGCTGGGTTATCCAGTTCAGTCACTATGAGCCGACCACGGAAAAGACCCAGCAAGCGCTGATGGCGCAGTACAAGGCTGCTGAAGACTGAACAATATTTCACGTTAATCCGAAGAGGCCATCGTTTAACAATGATGGCCTCCCCGTCAGTTGCCATGTCTTAGCGGTTCACTTTTCTTTCACGACCTCGACATCTTCTCCATTGGTGAGTACTACCCACGCGCTGAGTTTGGGAAGCACCGCAATGGTCGGTAATTGCAAATACTCGTGTACCTGCTCAATGCCTTCTTGCCGCTTGGCATTCCAACCTTCAGCTTTGGCAGATTTTTTCGCGTATTTCAGTTCGATCAAATGCTGATGTGGAACGCTATAGGGGCTGCGTTCCAGCAGTAAAATATCGGGGTAACGCTGATTCATTTCACGTTCGCTCTGGATGAAGTACACCGGAGATTGGTAAAGCAACGTCAGTAAGAGCGTTTTGACGTGTTTTTCATCCATTTTGACAAAATCACGGTTGGACAGTAGCTGCAAAACACCCTGCATTTCATTGATCAGCGGTTGGATGTCATCGTGCAAAGCCAGCGTTTCAATGGCTTGCAGCACCGCCTGATCAGGAATGCGGATTTGATTACGGCGTTCCAGTTCGACCTTGAAATACTGAAAATATAGTTCGCGGATAACGTGGTTGGGAATGGCGAATACCGTTTGGGTCAGGGTACTCCCTGCAATAGTCACAAACCCCATGTAAGCCAGCAAGCTGATGAATGCGTCGCGGTTGAAATCCTTGTCCAGTTCAAACTTACGTTGTTGTTGTGCGGTTACTGTGCCTACGTTGATGAGTTCATCCAGCACTTGATAATTGGCTTCACGGTCGCCGATGTGGAATAACGCCATGATTTTACGGTAATCCGAGGCGATATTGTCATCCAACATCAGCTCAGGGTAGGCACAACTCTCCATCCTGAAGTTATCAAGGAAATACAATACCATGTTGGCGTTGTAGACGGTTTCTGTTGCTTTGGAGTGAAAGCGGTAGCCGTTATACCAATGTGCCATATCACTGAGTAATGCGTCAGCATCCAGCTTGCACTGCTCAACCAGCGGTTGTAACAAGCTAACGACTTCGGTTTGGGTGAATCCCATTGCGGTGTTGAAGTCGTGGTGTAGTGAAAGGTTTTTACCGATGTTAAAACCGCTAGTTAGGCTATCAAGCATTAGCGGCGTAACGCCTGTGATGAACAGTCGGTCTACTGTGCCGCGTTGGGTTGCCGTTTTGATGGTTTCGTAAAAACTACGCACGAACCCACCTTTGCCCATAACGCTTTGGAACAAGCCTTGGTCTTCAGCGAGGAGTGCGTTGGCAAAGTGGTCGTATTCGTCGATCAGTAGCAGGATTTTCTGGTTATTCGCCAAGGTGAACACGTATTTCATCTTGTCCGCAGGTGTTTGGTAGTTTGCCAACCCCGCTATTGCGGCATCCCCATAGCCGTAGCGTTCGAGAAATGCCTGCAAGTGCAGGCTGGTATTGGCATTGAAACCATTAAATACCTGTGCGTGGCTACCTGTCTCAATCCCGCTAAACTCCATGAACAGCACCTGATAGGTGTTTTTTAATGGGGTTGGGTGCTGCCCGATGTAGAGCTTGCCAAACAGCGCCGCGAATTCATCCGTGCGTTGCACATCGTAGTAATGTTCCAGCATCGAAATGAACAGGCTTTTACCGAAACGGCGCGGGCGCAACAGAAAGTGGTAGCTGCCATGATTCTCCAGCTTAGCGATGTAAGCTGTTTTGTCGATGTAGATGAAACCTTGGCTGATGACTTTCTTGAAGTTACTTTCGCCGTAGGGAGTTTTCATGGGTGTTCCTGCGTGTGGCTGCATGGGGCAATCATAGCATTTCCGCCGAAGCGTTGCTGTAGTTGCCATGCCACCTGCTTCGTAGTCAAAACGTGCAACGGGAATGTATGGCTAAGTCTGGTGAAGATAGCGAGCGCATCCAGCAAGCGATTGATTGTAAACAATTACAAGTCATTCCAAGTGATGACATCTCCTCTATGGTTTTGCCCCGTAGCTTAAGTGATGGTGAAAAGGAAGCCATTTGTCTGGCTATTCAACATGAAAACTCCCTGCTGATCGTGGATGACCAGTTAGCGCGTCGGCAAGCAGCGAAATTAGGGCTGACGTTTATTGGTTTGGTGCGTGTGTTGGCAATTGCCGAGCAGCAAGGTATGGTGGATTAGAAGGTGTACCACCTCTATGCCGCCACCACCAAAATCCAATCAGAGCCTTAATAAAAATTCAAATTAAAACAGTTTCTTAGATAATTTTCCATGTATCACTAAAGTGGTATTTTCCATCCTTTACCCACCATTACCCCCACTAGAATCAAGCATTCATCAGCCTAGAATCACCTTGAAACCACTAACGGTTTTGTTAAGAGGTGAATTATGGCAACGCAGCAATACAAGGCATGGTCGGTCGTCATCATGAGTACGCTGGCTTTTACCGTGTGCTTCATGATCTGGATGATGTTTGCCGTCATCGGGATTCCTATCAAGGCAACCTTGGGTTTGAACGAAACCCAGTTCGGGATTTTGATCGCAACACCGGTACTGACCGGCTCATTGATCCGCGTACCGTTAGGGATGTGGACGGATAAATTCGGTGGGCGCATCGTGTTCACCATCCTGATGCTATCCACCGTATTTCCGATTTGGATGATTTCACAGGCAACCCAATTCTGGCATTTCCTCGTAACCGGCTTGTTTGTCGGGGTAGCGGGTGGCTCATTTACCGTCGGTATCGCCTATTGCGCCCGCTGGTTTCCGAAGGAACGTCAAGGTTTGGCAATGGGGATTTTCGGCGCAGGCAATACTGGCGCGGCTGTCACCAAATTACTCGCCCCCATTATTGTGGTGGGCTATGGCTGGACAATGGTTCCGCAAGTTTACGCAGTGCTGATGCTGGTCACGGCGATTGTGTTCTGGTTTTTCACCTTTAGCGAGCCTAGCCACAAGGTCGGAAAATCGGTCACGGTGCGGGAACAACTGGCTGCGTTCAAAGATCCCAAGGTGTGGCGTTATAGCCAGTATTATTCCATCGTGTTCGGTGGCTACGTCGCACTGGCCTTGTGGATGACCAAATATTACGTCAGCGAATACGGTTTCGATCTGAAAACTGCCGCATTCTTGGCAGCCGCATTCAGTATTCCCGGCGGTTTGTTGCGGGCGGGCGGTGGCTACTTCTCCGACAAACTCGGCGCACACACCATGACCTGGTGGGTATTGTGGGTTTCGCTGGTTTGCTTGTTCTTCCTGTCTTACCCGCAAAGCGACATCACGATTCAAACCCTGAACGGGGCAAAAACTTTTCACTTCGGGCTGACCCCGACCATCTTCACCATCATCCTGTTTACCCTCGGCGTAGTCTTCGCTGTCGGTAAAGCCTCGGTATTCAAGTACATCTCGGATGACTACCCCGACAACATTGGCGTGGTATCCGGCGTGGTGGGCTTGGCGGGTGGTTTGGGTGGTTTCCTGATGCCGATTATGTTTGGCGCATTGGTGGATCTCACTGGCATTCGCTCTTCCGCCTTCATGCTGATGTTTGGCGTGGTGTGGGTGTCGCTGATGTGGATGTATTTCACCGAAGTTCGCCCGGTTCATGCCGATTTACACGAAAAATCCCTCACCACAAACCTTTAATGCGAGGAATACCTGATGACTGATATTAAAAATTGGGACGTGGAAGACACCACGTTCTGGGAAAGCACCGGCAAGAAAATTGCCAACCGCAATTTGTGGATTTCGATCCCTAGCCTGCTGATGGGTTTCGCCGTCTGGATGATGTGGGGGATTATCACTGTACAGATGTCCAACCTTGGTTTCCCCTTCAAGGACGATGAACTGTTCACGCTGACGGCGATTGCCGGGTTAGCAGGTGCGACCTTGCGGATACCTGCCTCTTTCTTCATCCGGCTGGCGGGTGGGCGCAATACCATTTTCCTCACCACTGCACTATTGATGATCCCTGCCATTGGTACGGGAATTGCGTTGCAAAGCAAGGAAACCCCGCTGTTGACCTTCCAGATTCTGGCATTTTTGTCCGGGATTGGTGGCGGTAACTTTGCTTGCTCCATGTCCAATATCAGCACGTTTTTCCCCAAGCGTTTGCAGGGTACTGCTCTGGGTTTGAATGCAGGCTTGGGTAACTTTGGTGTTACCACCATGCAAATCCTCATCCCATTGGCAATGACGATGGGCGTGTTTGGTGCCTTGGGTGGTGACCCTATGCCGCTGGTGAAAGATTCTGGTTGGGTACTGGGCAAAATCTTGGCCGGTACTGAAACGTGGATCCAGAATGCGGGTTATATCTGGTTGGTGTTCCTGATCCCGTTAGCATTCTTTGGCTTCTTCGGCATGAACAACCTGATGCCGATTTCACCCAATATCGGCGGCACGTTGGCGGCTTTTGCCAAAATCCTGTTCCTTTGGGGGCTGACCTTTGCCGTTACCGCCGTTGGCTTGTACCTCTACCTGCCTGCGCCGACTGGGCTGGGCTTGCTGAATATGTGGGTGGCTCTGCCGCTGATTATTCTGGCGACCTTGATGATCATGAAACTCGCCGCTTTTGGTGAGATGAAAACCAACATCAGCAAGCAGTTTGCCATTTTCAACAATAAACACACTTGGTCAATGACTGTACTGTACCTGCTGACCTTCGGTTCCTTCATCGGCTTCTCAATGGCGCTGCCGTTGGCGATCAAGGTCATTTTCGGTAACACCCATGTGTTTGATGCGGCAACCCAAGCATGGGTACACGCGAAAAACCCTAACGCTATTCCGGTGTTTGCTTACGCATGGATTGGGCCGTTTGTGGGGGCACTGATCCGCCCAGTCGGTGGCTGGATTTCTGACAAGGTAGGCGGTTCTATCGTTACCCAAATCATTTCTGTCGTCATGGTTGGCGCATCGGCTTACGCAGGCTACCTGATGATGCAGGCTTACCAATCGGCTACCCCGGAAGTGTTCTTCCAACCGTTCCTGTGGACGTTTGTGTTGCTGTTTGCTGCTACTGGTTTGGGCAATGGCTCGACCTTCCGCACGGTTGGGGTGATTTTTGACCGCCTGCAAGCGGGGCCAGTATTGGGCTGGACTTCGGCGGTTGCCGCCTACGGTTCGTTCATTGCACCGGTGGTGATCGGCGACCAGATCAAGGCGGGGACACCGCAAAACGCCATGTATGGCTTTGCGATTTTCTACGCGCTGTGCCTGATTTTGAACTGGTGGTTTTACCTACGTAGCAGCAGCGAAATCAAAAATCCGTAAGACAGGAGATATGAACATGGCAATTCAACAGTATGACGACAATCTGCAAACCAACCCTTACGCGATTTATACCTTGGCGTTGGAAGTGGATGGCAAGCAAATCCTCACCGATCAGGAAGGTTACATCCAGAACATGGATGACTGGAGCGAAGGTTTCGTGGAAGCCCTCGCCGAACGTGAAGGCTTGGTGCTGACCGACGAGCATTGGGAAATCATCGAGTTCCTGCGTAACTACCATCAGGAACACGGCGTACAAGCCCCGGTGCGCGACATGCTCAAGCACTTCAAGCAAGCGTGGGGTGAAGAGTTCGCTACCAACCATTACCTGCATGAAATTTTCCCTAAAGGCGGCCCGCAGAAGCAGGGCAATCGCTTGGCGGGTATCCGTAGAACCAAAGGGGAGCATTGATTGCTATGAGCCACTTTATTGACCGACTGAATTTTTTCAAACGCACCCAAACGCCGTTTTCCAACGGGCATGGAGCGATGACCGAGGAGAGCCGCGACTGGGAAGACGGCTACCGCAAACGCTGGCAGCACGACAAGGTGGTACGTTCCACCCACGGCGTAAACTGCACGGGTTCGTGTAGCTGGAAAATCTACGTGAAAAACGGCTTGGTGACGTGGGAAACCCAGCAAACCGACTACCCGCGTACCCGCCCGGATTTGCCGAACCATGAGCCGCGTGGCTGTCCGCGTGGCGCAAGCTATTCGTGGTATATGTACAGCGCGAACCGCCTCAAATACCCCTTGATGCGCCGTCAGTTGATGGAATTGTGGCGTTCTGCCAAAGCGAAAAATCCTGATCCGGTCACGGCGTGGGCATCCATCGTTGAAAATCCAACCACGGCGCAATCCTACAAAACCCGGCGCGGTTTGGGTGGTTTTGTGCGTTCTTCGTGGGATGAAGTGAATGAGCTGATTGCAGCCTCCAACGTGTACACCGCCAAGCAATATGGCCCAGACCGCGTGATTGGTTTCTCTCCGATTCCGGCAATGTCGATGGTGTCGTATGCGGCGGGAAGCCGTTACCTGTCACTGATTGGTGGCGTGTGTTTGAGCTTCTACGATTGGTATTGCGATTTGCCGCCTGCGTCACCGATGGTGTGGGGTGAGCAAACCGACGTGCCGGAATCTGCCGATTGGTACAACAGCAGCTACATCATTGCGTGGGGTTCTAACGTTCCGCAGACCCGTACCCCTGATGCGCATTTCTTTACCGAAGTGCGTTACAAAGGCACGAAAACCGTGGCGATTACGCCGGACTACGCGGAAGTTGCCAAACACGCCGACCAATGGCTGAACCCGAAACAGGGGACGGATGCGGCGTTGGCAATGGCATTTGGGCACGTCATCCTCAAAGAATTCCACGTTGACAAGCCTAGCGACTATTTCACCGATTACGTGCGCCGTTACACCGACTGGCCGAATCTGGTATTACTGGAAGCGCGTGACGATGGCAGCTATCAAGCGGGACGCTTTGCGCGTGCCAGCGACTTCATTTCTGGTTTGGGTGAAGAGCAAAACCCGGATTGGAAAACCGTGGCGATTGACGACGTGACGGGTGAAATCATTTCCCCGAACGGCTCAATCGGCTACCGCTGGGATGGTAGCGGGCAGTGGAATCTGCAACAGAAAGATGGCAAAACCCACGAAGAGGTCAAACTGTCATTGTCCTTGGTTGAACGTCACGATGCAGTGGTAGACGTTGCGCTGCCTTATTTTGGCGGTGTGCCGAGTGATTATTTCCAAGGCAATACGCTCAAAGACATTCTCAAGTACAAACTGCCTGCCCGCAAAATCACCTTGGCGGATGGCAGCGAAGGCATGTTGGTGTCGGTGTACGACCTGAACATGGTCAACTACGGTATCAGCCGTGGCTTGGGTGACGATGACAGTGCCAAAAACTTCGATGATGCCAATGCGCCGTACACACCCGCATGGCAAGAAGCGATTACCGGCGTACCGCGTGACAAAGTGATCCGCATTGCGCGTGAATTCGCCGATACCGCCGACAAGACCAAGGGCAAGTCGATGATTATCGTCGGCGCGGGCATGAACCACTGGTATCACATGGACATGAACTACCGTGGCTTGATCAATATGCTCGCCATGTGCGGCTGCGTCGGGCAATCTGGCGGCGGCTGGGCGCATTATGTCGGGCAGGAAAAGCTGCGTCCGCAGACCGGCTGGTTGCCGCTGGCGTTTGGGCTGGACTGGTCACGTCCGCCACGGCAAATGAATGGCACGTCGTTCTTCTACAACCATTCCAGCCAATGGCGTTACGAAAAGCTGGAAATCAAGGAAATCCTTTCCCCACTGGCGAACAAAGCGCGTCAATCCGGCAACTTGATTGACTACAACGTGCGGGCAGAACGCATGGGCTGGTTGCCTTCCGCACCCCAGCTCAATACCAACCCGTTGCGCATTGCCCAAGCCGCCAAAGACGCAGGCATGAGCCCGGCGGATTACACCGTTGCCAGCCTCAAATCCGGCAAGATCGCGTTTGCGGCGGAAGACCCCGACAACGCGCAAAACTTCCCGCGCAACCTGTTCGTGTGGCGTTCCAATTTGCTGGGTTCTTCGGGCAAAGGGCATGAATACTTGCTCAAGTATTTGCTGGGTACAAAGCACGGCGTGCAAGGCAAAGACCTCGGCGAAATGGGCGGCGTGAAACCGCAAGAAGTGAAGTGGCATACAGATGCGCCCGAAGGCAAACTCGATTTGCTGGTGACACTCGACTTCCGCATGTCCACCACCTGCTTGTATTCCGACATCGTGCTACCAACCGCAACTTGGTACGAAAAGGATGACCTCAACACCTCCGACATGCACCCGTTCATTCACCCGCTGACCGCTGCGGTTGACCCCTCATGGGAAGCGCGGAGCGACTGGGAAATCTACAAAGGCATTGCCAAGGAATTCTCACGGGTTTGCGTCGGGCATTTGGGCGTAGAAACCGATTTGGTGACACTGCCACTGTTGCACGATGCGCCTGCGGAACTCGGTCAAGCCTTCGGTGTGAAGGACTGGAAGAAAGGTCAATGCGACCTGATTCCGGGCAAAACCGCCCCAGCCATGATTGCCGTCGAACGTAATTACCCCGAAACCTATGCTCGCTTTACGTCCATTGGCCCGTTGATGGAAAAGCTCGGTAACGGCGGCAAAGGCATCGGCTGGAATACCGAAACTGAAGTCGCCTTCCTCGGCAAGCTCAACCACCAGCACACCAGCGGCACGACTGAAGGTCGTCCGTGCCTGAACAGCGCGATTGATGCGGCGGAAATGATCCTCTCGCTTGCTCCCGAAACCAACGGGCAAGTGGCGGTGAAAGCGTGGGCAGCCTTGTCGAAAATTACTGGCATTGACCACACCCATCTCGCCTTGAACAAGGAAGACGAGAAAATTCGCTTCCGCGACATCGTGGCGCAACCGCGCAAAATCATTTCCAGTCCTACTTGGTCGGGTTTGGAGGATGAGCATGTGTCGTACAACGCGGGTTATACCAACGTTCACGAGCTGATTCCGTGGCGTACTTTGACGGGGCGGCAACAGTTCTACCTTGACCATGACTGGATGCGTGATTTCGGCGAAAGCATGTTGGTGTATCGCCCGCCGATTAACACCAAAACCATCAAGCCGATGCTCAACCAAAAGTCCAACGGCAACCCCGAATTGGCGTTGAACTGGATTACCCCGCATCAAAAATGGGGCATCCATTCCACCTACACCGACAACTTGCTGATGCTCACGCTGTCACGCGGTGGGCCGATTGTGTGGATGAGTGAAGACGATGCTAAAAAGCTGGGCATTGTCGATAACGACTGGATAGACCTGTTCAACGCCAACGGTGCAATCGCAGCGCGGGCAGTGGTCAGCCAGCGCGTCATGCCGGGGATGGTAATGATGTACCACGCGCAAGAACGCATTGTGAACGTGCCCGGTTCAGCCATTACCGGCGAACGCGGCGGCATTCACAATTCCGTTACCCGCGTTTGCCCGAAACCGACGCACATGATCGGCGGTTACGCGCAACAGGCTTACGGCTTCAACTACTACGGCACGGTCGGTTCTAACCGCGATGAATTCGTCATTGTGCGCAAGATGACCAATGTCGATTGGCTGGACGGTGAAGGTAATGACACGATTCAGGAGGCAGTAAAATGAAAATCCGTTCCCAAGTCGGCATGGTGCTGAATTTAGACAAGTGCATCGGCTGCCATACCTGCTCGATTACTTGCAAAAACGTCTGGACTTCACGCGAAGGCATGGAATATGCGTGGTTCAACAATGTCGAAACCAAACCCGGCATCGGCTATCCCAAAGAGTGGGAGAATCAGGAAAAGTGGAAAGGCGGCTGGTTACGCCGCGCCGATGGCAAGATTGAGCCGCGCATCGGCGGGCGGTTTCGGGTATTGGCGAATATTTTTGCCAACCCCGATTTACCCGCGATTGACGACTATTACGAGCCGTTCGATTTCGATTACCAACACTTGCACAACGCGCCGGATAGCAAGCATCAGCCAGTGGCACGCCCGCGCTCGCTGATTTCTGGGCAGCGCATGGACAAGATCGAATGGGGGCCAAACTGGGAAGAAATCCTCGGCACGGAATTTTCCAAACGCCGCAAGGATAAAAACTTCGACCAGATTCAGGCGGACATTTACGGTGAATTTGAAAACACCTTTATGTTTACCCTGCCACGTTTGTGCGAACACTGCTTGAATCCGGCGTGTGTCGCGTCTTGCCCCAGCGGTGCAATTTACAAGCGCGACGAAGACGGCATTGTGTTGATCGACCAAGACAAATGCCGGGGCTGGCGCATGTGCGTGAGTGGCTGTCCTTACAAAAAGATTTACTACAACTGGAAGTCCGGTAAATCCGAGAAGTGCATTTTCTGCTACCCACGCATTGAAGCGGGGATGCCGACGGTGTGTTCGGAAACCTGTGTGGGGCGTATCCGTTACCTCGGTATCTTGCTGTATGACGCGGATCAGATTGAAGCCGCCGCCAGCACCCCGAATGAAAAGGATTTGTACCAAAAGCAGTTGGAAGTATTCCTCGACCCGTTTGACCCGAAAGTGATTGAACAGGCGAAAAAGGATGGCATTCCTGACAATGTGTTGAAAGCTGCTCAAGAGTCTCCCGTGTGGAAGCTGGCGATGGATTGGAAGCTGGCACTGCCATTGCACCCCGAATACCGTACCTTGCCGATGGTGTGGTATGTGCCGCCACTGTCGCCAATCCAATCGGCGGCGGATGCGGGCAAGATCGGCTACGACGGCGTATTGCCGGACGTGGACAGCTTGCGGATTCCAGTGCGTTACTTGGCGAATCTGTTGACAGCGGGCGATGAAGAGCCAGTGAAATTGGCTCTCAAACGCCTGATGGCGATGCGCCAATACAAACGGGCAGAAACGGTGGAAGGCATCCACGATACCCGCGCTTTGGAACAAGTCGGTTTGTCTGAGGCGCAAGCCAAGGAAATGTACCGTTACCTCGCGATTGCCAATTACGAAGACCGTTATGTCATCCCCACCAGTCACCGCGAACTGGCACGGGAAGCCTTCCCCGAACGCGGCGGCTGCGGTTTCAGCTTCGGCGATGGTTGCGGCACTAGCACGGGCACGAACCAAACCAACCTGTTCGGCGGGCGCAAGCAAACCGTGACAATGGTGCAGAAAATCGACTTCGTGAAGCAGGAGGTCAAGTCATGATTAAGATCTTTGCCGTACTGGCACGCTTAATGGATTACCCCACGGCGGAACTGATCGAAGCGCGGAGTGCCTTGATTGACGTAGTGCGCGAAGAAACCCGTTTGCCGCAGAGCTTGCGCGATTCCCTGACCGCTTTTATCCAGCAACTGGGGACGGGTGATTTGTTGGATGCGCAGGAAGATTACGTATCGCTGTTTGATCGCGGACGTTCGCTGTCTTTGCTGCTGTTTGAACACGTTCACGGCGAATCGCGGGATCGCGGGCAGGCAATGGTGGATTTGCTCCAGCAATACCGGGACGCGGGGCTGGAACTGAGTGTCAAGGAATTGCCGGATTACATCCCGTTGTATCTGGAATACCTCGCCACCCGCAGCGAAGCCGAAGCGGCGCAAGGGCTGGGGGATGTTCACCCCATTCTCGCGCTGTTATCGGCACGTTTGCAGGAGCGCGGCAGTAATTACCACCTGTTGTTTGATGCGCTGCTGGCGATGATTGGCATCCAGCCGAACATGGGGGAATTGCGCGGTAAAGTGGCAACTGAACCCCGCGATGATACCGCCGCTGCGATGGATAAGGTCTGGGAAGAGGAAATGGTCGCCTTTGTGGAAGACAAGGGCGCGTCGTGCCGACCCACCCAATCCACCAACCAAACCCACACGCTGCATTTTCGGGAGAACTGATATGTCTTACTTTGATTCACTTTTCTTTGGGCTGTACCCCTACGTGGCAGGGGCGGTGTTTCTGATTGGCAGTTGGCTGCGTTACGACCAAGCGCAATATACGTGGCGGGCAGGGTCTAGCCAGATGTTGAGCAACAGCGGAATGTGCCTGGCGAGTAATTTATTCCATGTGGGCATTCTGGTGATTTTCTTCGGGCATTTAGTCGGTTTGCTGACTCCGCATTGGTTGTATGAGCCGTTTATGTCGGCTGGCACGAAGCAAGTCATGGCGATTATCGTTGGCGGTATTGCCGGTGTGGCTTGCTGGTATGGCGCATTGCTGCTGTTTTTGCGCCGTAAGAATGATCCACGGGTACGCGCTACTGGCTCGACGATGGACTTGGCAGTGATTGCCATTTTGTTGGTGCAAGTGACGCTGGGTTTACTAACCATCATTCCGACCTTGGGGCATCTGGATGGCAGCAATATGCTGAAATTGGCGGAATGGGCGCAATCCATTGTGTTCTTTAAAGGCGGTGCGGCGGCGCATCTGGCGGATGTGGGCTTTATCTTTAAGCTGCACATTTTGCTGGGCTTGACCGTGTTCCTGCTGTTCCCGTTTACGCGCTTGGTGCATATCTGGAGTGTGCCGGTGCAATACGTGAATCGTCAGTATCAAATCGTGCGGGCGCGGGGGTAATTTATGGAAGTTGGAACGTATACCCCCCATCCCAACCCTCCCCCGCAAGGGGTGAGGGAGCAAGAAGTTCGCGTTGGTGATCAAGTGCTGACGGAGGAGGCGATTGCGGAAGAGTTGCAATACCACCCCGCTGCACAATTGGATGAAGCATGGCAGGCAGCGGCAACCAGCTTGGTGGTGAAAACCTTGCTGGAACAACGCGCTGCACAACTGGGTATCGAAGCCGCTAGTGAAGAAGAACGCACTGCCCTGTTGTTGGAAAGGGATATGCAAGTACCTGATCCAACAGAGGCGCAGTGTCTTCACTATTTTCAGAGTAATCGGCAACGCTTTCAAACGCCGGTATTGCTGGCAGTGAGTCATATTTTGCTGCCCGCCGCGCCGGATGACACTTTGCAACGTGATCAACAACGCCAGCTTGCGGCGCAATTGCTGCGGCAGTTGCAAGCTGATGCGGATAGCTTTGTGGCACTGGCGCAGCAGTATTCGGCTTGCCCATCGTCGGGGCAGGGCGGCAGTTTGGGGCAGTTGTCGAAAGGGCAAACCGTGGCGGAATTTGAGCGCCAAGTGTGGTTGCTTCCTGTGGGGCTTTGCACGCAGCCAGTGGAAACGCGCTTTGGTTTTCATCTGGTGCGGGTGGATCAGCGTGTGGAAGGCGAGCCGTTGGAATATGAGCATGTGGCAACGCGCATCCGTCAGTATTTGCATGAGCAGGTGACGCGGCGGGCGTTGAGCCAATACTTGCAGGTATTGGGTGTGGAAATTGGTGTTGAGGGGATTGCCTTCAATGCTGCGGGTTCACCACTGGTGCAGTAAGTTTTTCACAGACCCTCCGAAACCGGTCGGATGTAAGCCACTGACCGGGGGTGCGGGCGGTAGCAATATCGCCCGTTTTTTTCTTCATGAGGTGGTGTATGGGTAATGGATTGATTGACCCGTTTGGGCGTGAAATTAGCTACTTGCGGGTATCGGTGACGGATCGCTGTGACCTGCGGTGTTTTTACTGTATGCCCGAACACTTCAACGATTATACCGTGCCGGATCACTGGCTGAGTTTTGATGAAATTGAGCGGGTCACGGCAGCGTTTGCCGCCTTGGGCGTGAGTCGGTTGCGCTTGACGGGTGGTGAACCTTTGGTACGGAATGGTTTGCCTGAACTGGCGACGCGGCTGGCAGCATTACCCGGTATTACCGATTTATCCCTCAGTACCAATGCCAATCGTCTCGCGCAGGAGGCGGTGGCACTCAAACAGGCAGGCGTTTCCCGTCTCAATGTCAGTCTCGATAGCCTGCAACCCAAACGCTTTCAACGCATTACCAAAGGCAAGCTGGATAAAGTCATGGCAGGCTTGATGGCGGCGAAAGCCGCCGGATTTGCCCCAATCAAAATCAATATGGTGGTGATGCAGGGCATTAACGACGACGAAGTGCTGGATATGGTGGAATTCTGTCTGGAACACCGCTTCACCTTGCGTTTTATTGAGACCATGCCGATGGGTGAAACGGGGCGCAATGCCCGCGATTCGTATTACCTGAGCCTGCAAACGGTTAAAGCAAGGTTGGCGGAACACTACAATTTGTTGCCGTCGATCATGGAGGGCGGTGGCCCGGCACAGTATTACACCATCGGTGATACGGGGTTGAAGATTGGGTTTATTACGCCGATTTCGCAGCATTTTTGTGCTACCTGTAACCGTGTGCGGCTGGGTGTGGATGGCACGTTGTATTTGTGTTTGGGGCAGGAACATAGCGTGGCATTGCGTCCGTTATTGCGGGCGGGGATTAGCGATGTGGCGTTGCAAGGAGTGATCCGCAAGGCGTTGTGGCTGAAGCCGCTGGAGCATAACTTCAACCAAACGCAAACGCAGGTGTTGCGGTTTATGTCGATGACCGGGGGGTAAATAGTCTCACGTTGCAAATCGTATGCGTTCAATGGCCTGTAGCTGAATGCGTAAGTTATCCGCTGTACCGTACTGCTGTTCCCAGCATGTTAACCATTGCGCCACACTGAGATTTTCTGCCCAACTGTGGGCAATAGCACACTCACGCATCGCTTTTTGTACTATGTGTGGGGAATCTGGTGTTTGTAATGCCCGTAAAATACGGCGTTTACTGCGCCACTGCTGCCCGTATTTGCCCGCCAGCTTTACGCCAAACCATAGGCTTGCCAACAATGCCAGCAGACTAAACACGCCCATTACACCACGCCAAATCCAACCCAATACCCACGGGCGTGGTGGCGTGTATTGCCTGTGTTCCAAACGTGCCGTTTCAGGGTCAAACCAATGCCATTGCAAGGTGGGTAAATCCAGCCGTCCGCTGCTTTGCGGCTTGAAGGGGATGTGGTATTCGAGTCGGTATTGCCCGCCGTCACTGGCAGGTTTGTCAACTTTCGCAGGGAATAATTCCACTCCACTGCTGCGCATTTGTTTGAGAATTGGCGGGAATTGTGCCGTGTTTACTGCGTCGCTGTGCAAACGGATGTGCCAATACGCCAGATGCCCCGGTTGCAACACGCCGCTGGGGTCGATGTGCGATTCAATCTCGACATTACCGACGGGGATGGTTGGCGGCAAATATGGGGGCAGGGCTTGCACGTCCAGCGTTTGCACGGGCGGTTGCCATTGTGCGGCATCGCGTCCGTTGAGGTTATAGCGGATGGTGGGCAGTTGAATGGTTTGTGTGCCGGGGGTGTGGGCAGATAATTGCCATGTCAGGCGTAGGATGCGCTTGCCGTCTGTTCCCGCTTCGTTGGTGGCAGGCAGAGCCTGCACATCCACGCCGTCAATGCGCGGCAAACTGGCTTCGAGTGTGGCAAAACGGTCGGTGGATTGCACTTCGACAGTCAACGTGGTGCGTTCGCGTTGCCAGACTTGCGTGTCTTCTAGCTGGATTGTCCACGGCAAATCAGCGGCTACCACGGTAAAACTCCCAGTAATTCATTCGGTTTGGTTTGGGGTGCGGGGTAGCCTTCTTCGACTTCAAACAGACGTTTCCATAAGGTAGCGGGATCGTCGTCGAGCTGTTGCAGGGCAATGCGGGCATCGTCGAGCGATTGTTGGCTTTTGCGCCATGTTTGCGGATCGCTTGCGCCGGTTTCTGCCAATCGAGCCATGCCTTTGTTAATCAGTTGCTCGATGTCAGGGGGTAAATCGGGCGGTGGAGTATTTACGGGTGCGTCTTTGCCTTCGCCCAACGTCAGGGTGCTGGCTTGATCCCAGTCGAGGGTATTAGTGTTGCGTTCGCGGCGTGCGCCAGTACTCGCGTTGTCGGCGGCGGTGCGTTGTCCGGCTTCGCGGCGGCGTTCGAGTTCGGCTTGGACTTCGGCGGCGAGGGCTAGGTTTTGCTGGGTGGCGGGGTGTTCTGGGCGATAGGTTAGGGCATCACGGAAGACTTGCGCGGCGGCAGCGTAATCGCCTTGTTGGAAATAGCTGTTGCCGAGGTTGTGCAGGGCGCGGGCGCGTTCGGTGTCGTTGGTGGCGGCGAACACGGCGGCGGTGAAGTGTTGGGTGGCGGTGTCGTAGTGTTCGGCACGGTAGGCTTGGATGCCGTTGCGTAGGTTCGTTTCATCCGCTTGGACGCTACACGTCAACATAAGTAGTAGCGCAAACAGCTTATGCTTCATTTTTTCTTCCTCTTATTGCCAGCCATGCACACACCATCCCCAGTAACAACGTCCACACATACAACTCCCTCCACTGTTGCGCATCGCTGGAGGTGGCTGGAAAGGCTTGCACAATTCCGTTGGTGTACAGCGTTTTCCAATCGCTGGCAGCGTCTTTCACCGCACTGTACCCGCCGCCTGCTTGCGCGGTAAGGCTTTGCAGCGAGGCACTGTCGAGGCGCGAACGCACCGCTTGCCCGTCATATTCCAGCCATTTGCCGCCGGTAAGTGGGATGGCTTCGCCGTCCTCTGTGCCAACGCCAAGGCTGTAGAGCGGAATGCCCGCCGTTTGCAGGGCTTGCGCACGGGTTTGCAAGACGGCGTGCTGATCGGTGGGAATATCGCCATCGGTAATCCACAGCAGCGCAGCGGGTAACGCCTGTTCACGCGCCGCGAGTTCCTGCTGGGCAAAGCTGAGTGCTGCGGCGTGGTCAGTGCCATGTGTCGGCAGTACCAGCGTTTCCAGATGTTGCAGGTAAAAGCGCACGGCGTTGGCATCGTTAGTCAGCGGTGCGAATAGGTGCGGACGTGCACCATACACCACGATGCCGACGCGGCTTCCTTGGGCGAGGCTGAGGAATTCGTGCAATTCCAGCGCGGCGCGTTGCAAACGGTTGGGGGCGATGTCGGTAGCTTGCATTGAGCGCGAAATATCCAGCACCACCAGCACGTCGAATTGGGCGGGGCGCAGATCATCGGATTGCGTTTGTGGAATGCGCGGCCCCGCGAGGCTGATGGCGAATAGTACCCACGCGATAGCCCACAGCGTTTGCGGTGAGAGCCACTTGCGCCAACCGTGCTGACTGGCGGTTATTTGCACCCACGGCAATAAATGCGGGTCGACGTAGGTTTGC
Source organism: Thiothrix unzii (assembly GCF_017901175.1). Lineage (NCBI taxonomy): Bacteria > Pseudomonadati > Pseudomonadota > Gammaproteobacteria > Thiotrichales > Thiotrichaceae > Thiothrix > Thiothrix unzii. Next base: position 1,822,408 of record NZ_CP072793.1, on the reverse strand, counting down.
GCTTGGCTGCGTTGCTGGAAATATTCCCATGCGGCAAGCAGTAGCGGGAACACTGCCAGTAACAGCCACAAGGGTTCGCGCCAATGTAAGGTTTGCCAGAGCGTCATGTGTTTGCCCTACGTTGCCAGAGTTGCCACAACATCAGCGGTAGCAAACCTGCCAGTAATAGCCAGTGGTACAGTGGTTGCTGTTCGTAGCGCGGGGTTTGTTCGGCTGCGTTTTGGTGTTGGCGGGTAATGTCGGCAAGGGCTTGTTCGACGGCTTGTGCATCACCCGCTTGGTAGGTTTTCGCGTCCGTGCGTTTTGACAAGGTTTGTAGCAGGGCGAGATTGACGGGTTGGTAGACTAATCCGCCAGTGTCGCTGCTCATTGTCGCGGCGGTGGAGCCGATGGCGATAGTGTACAGCGGAATCTTGCTTTCGGCGGTGAGTGAGGCGGCGGCTTCAGGGTCTACACGCCCGATGGATTCGTCGGCATCAGTGAATAGCACGAAAATGGGTTTGCGTTGGGGTTGTTTGCCTGCTTCTTTGAGGGCGAGGGTGATGGCATCGCCGACGGCACTGACGCGCCCTGCCAACGTTGGGGTTAGGCGTTGTAGTTGGCGTTGCACCAGCGTGGGATCACGAGTAAGCGGTACTAGCAGATAGGGGTTTTCGGCGAACACGATCATGCCGAGGCGTTCGCCTTGCAGGCGGTTAGCGAAATCGTGCAGCAAGGTTTTGAGTACATCCATGCGGCTGCGTTTTTGTCCGTCGAGGGTGTAGTCGGTGAGGGTCATGCTGATGGATACGTCAACCAGTAGCAGGATGTCGCGTTCGGGCGGTAGGTCGGGGAGTTTTGCGCCGCGCTGCACGGGTTGGGCAATGGCGACGGTTAGGCAGAACCAAAGCCATGTGAAGAGGGCGCGTTGCAGATGGCGTTGCCATGTAGGGATTTTGGTTGTTGGCAATAGGTGGGCTAGGGGATGAAGAAAGCCCCCCTTCCCCGACCCTTCCCCCGCAAGGGGGGCAGGGAGAAAGAAAAGAGGGATTACCGCCACTAACGGAAAGATTGCGAGATACGGAGTAAGCCAGTCGATGTTCATCGGGCTTGCTCCAACAGGGCGCAGGCTTCGCGTTTGAGGGTGGCGAAGGTTTCGGAGGTGCAGGGTATTGGGGCGAAACGGGCGTGATCGAGAGCAGCAGGGGAAGTAAGCCCTGCTTCGCGCAAAATGCTTGCCAGTTTCGCCGGATTGGGTGGCGAATCGGGCAAGCGTTCAAGTTGACGCAAAGCACGCGCTACGGGGTGTTGTCGCTTGCGCCAATACCAAAATACGCCTGCCAGCAACAGGACAAGCGCGAACGCCGCCAACCACCAAACCATGACGGGCAATGGTTCGGGTGGTAACTCAAGGTCGTGCAGGCTGGGCGGCATCAAACCGCTGGCTCTTGCTGGGTGGTGCAATGAATTCCGCCACCGCCAGCCGCCACGCCGTCGATGTTGATTTGCACGATGTCACGGTCTGGGAACAGCTTTTGCAAGGTGTCATGCGCGGCTTTATCCGCTTTGGCATCGCCAAATTCGGGGGCAATCACCGCGCCGTTGCACACGTAGAAGTTGATGTATCCGGCGGCAAAATCGTTATTGGCGTATTGCTCACGCACCTTGGAAGGGGCAGTCATTACCGCGACTTCTAGCTTGTTTCCTTGTGCATCGGTGGCGGTTTTGAGGATGTCCAGATGGCGTTTGGTCACGGCATGATCGAACGATTGCGGGTCGGGGTCATAGCCTGCCACTACCACACCGGGGCGGGCAAAGCGGGCGTAAAAGTCGGTGTGTCCGTCGGTGATGTCCTTGCCTTTAATGCCCGGTAGCCAGATGATTTTCTGCAAACCCAGCAAGCGTTTGAGTTCGGTTTCGCACGCGGCTTTGCTGACACCGGGGTTGCGGTTGGCGTTCAAGACGCAGCTTTCGGTGATGATGGCAGTGCCGTGTCCGTCGACTTCGATACCGCCGCCTTCCAGCACCAAATCGGTTTCCAGCAGTTGTATGCCTGCGGTTTTGGCAACCAGTGGGGCGACTTTGGCATCTTCATCGAAATCCTGCTTTTCGCCCCAGCCGTTGAAGTTGAAATTCACTGCCGACTTTTCGCCCTTGGCATTGATGACGAAGACCGCGCCAGTATCACGCATCCACAAATCATCCAGCGGCGCGACCACCAGTTTGACGTTGGAATCCCCCAGCAGTTTTTCAGCGATGGCGTAGTCTTCCTCACGCACCAGCATGGAAACCGGTTCGTAGCGGGCAATCGTGGTGGCGATGGTGGCAAGGTTGCGGCGTACTTCCGGCAGCAATTTTTTGCCCCAGATGGCTGTCGATGCGCCGAAAGCCATCCAAGTGCGGGCGTGGGATTCGCTTTCGTCGGGCATCCGCCAGCCGTTGCCGGACGCTGCCCAGCCCATGCTTGGCGTGCCGAAAATGCTACCTGCGGATAGCAGCAGGCTGGTGCTGAGAAAGTGGCGACGGTTCATACAAATATCCTCATGTTGATTATGTACCCATCCCGTGCGGCAGCGGCACTGCTAGTTCTGGCGCATCCACCGCTGCGAGGAGCTGGGTGTAATGGCATCCCCAGCCGCGTAACCGTTGCGCTTGCCCCTCATGCAATGCCGCTGCTTGCTGGCGAAACTGTTCACGCAACGCGGGATCAGCCAAATTGACGCAGTGGGTAACGCCATCCAGCCCTTGCAGGTTCACGCGTCCGGCAGCGGGTAATTCGCATTCGGCAGTGTCCAGCACTTGCACTGTGAACAGCGGGTGATGATGGAGGAGTTGCAGGATATGTGCCTCACAAGCTGCGTCCAGATCGGAGAAATCGCTGAGTAGATAGACGTGTGTGCCGCGTACCACAGACGCATTGATGAGCGGCAAAATACTTGCCAAGGTAGGTTCATGCGTAGTCAGTAACGGTGGGCAAGTTGCTGCGCATTGACGCACGAATTCCCATACGGCGTGGGTATCGGTGGAGGCGGAAAACCAGTGGGGCTGCGCTTCCAAGATTACGCCGGAGGCTGCCCAGCCTTGTTGTGTGGCGGCGAACGCGATCAGTGCGGCAACGCGGGCAGCTTGCGCGGCTTTGAGGCGTACTTTCGTGCCAAAACGCATTGCCCTACGCCGATCTAGAACGATGAACACGGCGGGGCGGCGTTCTTCGCGGAACTGTTTGACGTGCGCTTTGCCAGTGCGGGCGGTAACGCTCCAGTGCATGAAACGCGGTTCGTCGCCGGGTTGGTAAGGTCGGCTTTCGGCGTAATCCAGCCCTGCCCCGCGATAGCGTGAAGCTACGTCACCGGCTTGGCGTTGTTCCAGCAGGTTTTGCAGGGAAGAGTCAGCGGCGGCACTGCGGGCGCGTTGGTACAGGGCTTGCAGTTCGGTTTCGGTAAGGAGTGGGGGAAATGTCAGTTTCACGGAATCGCCACACCCGCCAACACCTTGCGCACCAAGGCATTTGCATCCACGCCCGCCGCCCGTGCCGCATACCCCAGTACCAACCGATGCCGCAATACATCCGGCGCAATGTCGATAATATCATCTGGCACGACGTATTCCCTGCCACGCAAATACGCCAGCGCACTGCTGGCTCGCAGCAAGGCAATCGACGCACGCGGCGATGCCCCTACCTGCAAATAATCCGCCCACGCTGCATCAAACTGCCCCAAATTGCGGGTAGCCCCGACCAGCGCAACAATATACCGCTCCAGTTCCGGCGCAACATGCACTTCCGCCACTTCGCGGCGAGCTTGCAGGACTTGCTGCGGGTGCAAGGGCGAATGCAGCACGGGTTTATCCGCGCCGTAATGCCGCGCCCGATCACGTTGCAGGATCAGCAATTCGTCGTCAGCCGAGGGGTATTGCAACACCACATGCAGCAAAAAGCGGTCAAGTTGCGCTTCGGGCAAGGGGTACGTGCCGCTTTGTTCCAGCGGGTTTTGCGTTGCCATCACGATGAACAGTTCGGGCAAGGGGCGGGTCACACCGCCGACGGTGATCTGGTGTTCCTGCATGGCTTCGAGCAGGGCGGATTGCACTTTGGGCGGAGCGCGGTTGATCTCATCCGCCAGCACGATTTCGTGGAATAACGGCCCTGCGATAAAGCGGAATGTGCCGTGTTGCGGCTCGAAAATATCCGTGCCGGTCAAATCCCCCGGCATCAAATCAGGTGTGAACTGGATGCGTTGAAAGCTGGCGTGGACTCCGCTGGCGAGCGTGGTGACAGCGGTGGTTTTCGCCAGACCGGGCAGGCTTTCCAGCAGGATATGCCCGCCCGTGAGCAGTGCAATCATTAGGCGGTCGAGTAAGGCGGATTGCCCCACGATCACCTGTTCGAGGTGGGAACGTAGTTGCAGAAACTCGCGTTGTGTTTGCACGGTTACTCCTTGTTAAATGTCAGCGCAACCCACGCGCCGGAGAGTAGCATCGCTACCCCGACCAGCCAGAAGGTTACGTCCAAGCCTTGCGTCCATTGTGCCAGCAAGCCCATGCTCAGCGCACCGACGGCGTAGCCGAAGTCGCGCCAGAAACGGTAGACACCCAGCAAGGTGCTGCGTTGCGCGGGTGGGCTGACATCGGCGACTGCTGCGCCCAGCGTGGGGTAAAGCATCGCCATGCCGAAACCGATTAGCCCAGCTTCCAGCGTCCACAGCCAGACGCTGTGGGTGAGTACCAGCAGCAATACGCCGATGCCACACAGCCACATTCCGCCAACAATCAGCGGTTTACGCCCAAAACGGTCAGATGCCGAACCCGTGATAAGCTGGCTTGCACCCCACACCAACGCGTAAACACCGATGATGGAACTGCCCTGCACTAGCGTCAGATTTTGCGATACGAACCACACGGGTAGAATGATCCAGACCAGTGCATCAGTAAATTTTTCCACCAATCCGGCTTGGTTCAAAGCTAACAGATTGCGGTTTTGCCAACTCGCGTACCAAAAGGCTTGCCCTAATGATGGTGCGGGCGCGGGTTTTATTCCCTGCGTGTGCGCCAATGCCCACGGACGGGTTTCTTTTATCACCAGAACCGCCAATAGCAAGCCCAGCACAATCACCGTTGTGCCAAACATAAACAAGCCCAACCGTGCGCCATAAACATCCACCAACCACGCAGTAACCACACCCGCCAGCGCAACTGCCGCATAACCAGAAAACTCATTCAGCCCATTGACCAGCCCTTTCTGGTTCAGGTGGGTCATGTCAAGTTTGCTGTTCAAGGTCATCGACCAACACAAGCCTTGGTTAATGCCAAGCAACGCGGTAGCGGCGACGACCCAACCCCAATTCGGCGCGTAAAGCAGCAAAAACGGAATCGGCAACGCCGCAATCCACCCCGCAATCAATACCCGCTTGCGCCCGAAACGATCAGAAAACCGCCCCGCAAACAGATTCATCACCGCTTTAACTGCGCCGAATACCACCACAAACGTGGTTAGTAAAAAGAACTGTTGCCCGCCCAACCCGAATTCGGTTTCCGCCAAACCGGGGACGACGGTGCGCGTCATGCCGATGGTTAATCCGACTAGAAACACCTGAAGTAGCTGGTGGAGGATTTGCGCGAGATTGGCGTGGATACCGTGCTGAAGCTGAGGCATGAGAAAAACCTGTGGTGGAAACAGCTTGCAGGATACGCATTGTCATGCAATCATTCAACTCATCAATTGAATGAGAAATCCCTGATGTCATCCTCCGGTTTCAAACAGCAAGTCAACGCCCAATTTGCCCTGATCGCGCAAGCACTCGCCTCCCCGCAACGCTTGGAAATCCTCGACTACCTCGCGCAAACCGAGCGCAGCGTGGAAGAGCTGAGTCAACTTGCCAGCCTCACGGTAGCCAATACCTCGCGGCATTTGCAAACCCTCAAGCAGTCCGCGCTGGTGCAAGTTCGCACCGATGGCAAACGTCGTGTCTACCGCCTTGCGGGAGATGATGTGGTGCAACTGATTGCCAGTTTGCGACGCACGGCGGAATTGCATCTGGCGGAGGTGGAACGGCTTGCCCACACCTACCTGACCAACAAACAAACGATGGAAGCCATCAACGCGGAAGAATTGCTGGCGCGGCTAGCTCGCGATGAGGTGACATTATTGGATGTGCGCCCCTACGCCGAATACGCCGCCGGACACATTCCCGGTGCAATCCACGTTGCACCCGATGCAGTGGAGTCGCACTTGCAAACCCTCGATGACAGCAAAACCATCGTCGCGTATTGCCGAGGGGCGTATTGCGTGTACGCCTTTCATGCAGTGCAAACCTTGCGCGGGCATGGCATTGCGGCGGTGCGGCTGGCGGATGGGTTGCCGGAATGGCGGGCTGCTGGATTGCCTATTCAATCATCAATCGCTTAGGAGTTTTCTCATGTTTTTCTTGCAACGTGCCGCACCGTCTAACCCTTCCTCACTCGCCTACCTATTCGGCTGCGGTGGCAAAGGTCATGCCATCGCGGTCGATGTCCATGCCGAAGACGTGGAGTGGTTTTTGCAGCAAGCCGCGCAACAGGCGGTGAAGATTGATTACGTGATCGACACCCACATCCACGCCGACCACGTATCCGGCGGGCGTGAACTGGCGCAACGTTGTGGCGGTGAGTATTGCTTGCACGAAAGTTCCACGCCGCAATTTGCGTTTACCTCGCTCAAGGATGGGCAAGTGCTGACCATCGGCAATGTCACTGCGCAAGTGCTGCACACGCCGGGGCATACGGCGGACAGCATTTGCTTGCTGGTATCCGATGTACGCCGTAGTGCTGAACCGTGGTTTTTGCTGAGTGGGCATACGCTGTTTGTGGGCAGTGCGGGACGACCGGATTTGCGCGGTGAAGAAGAACGCATGGGCGGCTTGCTGCACGATTCGTTGTTCAACAAGCTGCTGACCTTGCCGGAACATGTGGAAATTTTCCCCGGTGCGCAAGCGGGTAGCGTGTGTGGCGCGGGAATTTCGGGCAAACCGTCGTCCACGATTGCGTTTGAAAGGCGGTTTAATACGGCGTTGCTGGCGGATAAAGCGGCGTTTGTGGCGGCGATTTTGGGAAATTTACCGCCACAACCGGAAGGTATGGCGGAAATTATCCGACGCAATGTGATGGCATAACCTGCGGTCGCGTTTCCCGGCCCTATCTCGCCGAATGGCACGCTCACAACAACGCCACCCCAAACCGCCGTACCACCAGCGCGAACAACCCAAAGCAAACCACGGTCAGCACCGCCGATGCCAGCAGCGTCAACCAAAACCCCAGCCGAGGCAACAAGGCGGGGAATGCCAAAAACATTGGCAAAGTCGGCACGACATACCAAAAGGTATACCACGCATGGTTGGCAAGCTTGGTGGCAGGTTGCCCTTCCACATACAACCACACCAACGTCAGCAGGGTGACAAGCGGTAACGCAGCAACAAACCCGCCGAGCTTGTCACTGCGTTTCGCCAGTTCGGAAATCAACACCACCAGTGCGGCAGTCACAGCGTATTTGGTAATGATCCAACCCATAATGGTGCTTCCTGTGAAATGCTACGCCGGATAATTCCAGCTATGCGTTTCCTGTTGCGTATGCCTGCACCACGCATACAGCTTGAGGAAAGCATCAAAGCTGCACAACTCCCCGACGTGGGAATATTCCACACCGGGGATGTCGTAAGGGGTAGCCTCGCTGGTTTCCGCCACTGCCAGCACCTGATCGGCTGGCACATAGAGAAATTCGGCTTCTTTGTCGATAAAGCGGGTAATCAGCCAGGGGCAGGCGATGCGGTCAATTTTAGGGCGTTCGCGTGTGACCCATTTCATTTGGCTTCCAACTTGCCACCAATGGCTTTCAAGCCTTCAATCCCACCCTCGATGAAACGGGCATTCACCCCTTCCGCTTGCAGACGGTCAACCACGCTGTTACTGACCCCACCGCCACACACGCAGTAAATTACCACCGGATGCTTGCGCGGTATGGCTTCGATCCATTGGTCAATCTGGGTCGGGTCTTTCCAGATCGCAAACGGCACGGTTTCGTTAGAGGCAGCACGGTCTTCCAAACGGCGCACGTCCAGCACCATTGCGGTATCTGCAATCGCGGCAAAATCTTCAGGTTTAATAGTACGTTCCATCTCACATTGCTCCCATAGCCAGTGTATAACTCAAACCCAACACGGCACACACACCGATCACTTTCATCACGTCCACCTTGTATTTCCACAGCGCGACAAATGCACCGATGGCAACCACTACAGCGAACCATTCAAACGGCGCAACAAATGGAGTTGCTCCAGTGGCTTTGGGGAAAAACGTATGCCACGCGAAAAACACCGCTAGATTCATAATCACACCCACCACCGCCGCAGTAACACCGGTCAATGGTGCGGTAAATTTAAGGTCATTACGCGAGCTTTCTACCACCGGCCCCACCACGAGGATGAACAGGAATGACGGTAAAAAAGTGAAAAAGGTGGCGACGGCAGCCCCGGCAAAGCCTGCTGCAATCGGGTTGGCTATTACGGTTTTTGCCACACCGCCCAGATAGCCGACCCAAGTAACCACCATGATTAACGGCCCCGGCGTGGTTTCACCCAATGCCAAACCGTCCATCATTTGCGCCCCGGTCAACCAGCCGAACTGTTCCACACCACCTTGGTAGACGTAAGGCAACACCGCATACGCCCCGCCAATGGTCAGGAATGCGGCTTTGGTAAAAAACATCCCCATCTCACTCAAGGCTTGGTTGCCGCCCAGCATCAACATAGCGACTGCCCAAATACCGATGAAAGCAGCAACGGTGATACCGAGTTTTGCCCATGAAAATTTAGCGTGTGCTGGCGTTGGGGTATGATCATCAATCACCGCCGCGCCGTATTGCTTGTCAGATGCACCGTGTCCGCCGCCGCCTTTAAACTTGTCCGGCATGAATTTGCCGCCAATCACACCCAATAACGCGGCCGCCAACACAATCCACGGGAAACCCACATCAAACACGAAAATGGCAACAAAAGCCGCTGCTGCGATACCCCACAGGACGCTGTTTTTCAGTGCCTTCGAGCCAATCCGCCACGCCGCAAACAGCACAATCGCCACCACGGCGGGTTTTATGCCATAGAACAAACCTTGCATCAGCGGCACATCACCCCACGCCAGATACACCCCTGCTAACACCGACAAGAGCAAGAACGCGGGCATAAAGAACAACACCCCCGCCATGACTGCACCCGTCACACCGTGCATCAACCAGCTAATATAAATCGCCAATTGGATCGCTTCCGGCCCCGGCAAAATCATGCAGAAATTCAGCGCGTGTAAAAAACGGTGTTCCGAAATCCAGCGTTTCTTTTCCACCAAGTCGGTGTGCATCATCGCAATCTGCCCCATCGGGCCACCAAAGCTGATGAAACCTAGTTTCAGCCAGTAGAAAAACGCTTCACCCAAGGTTGGGGCTTGTGGTGCGGTTTGTGGTGTATCGCTCAAAGGGAATCCTCCGGTAAGGAAAAAGCGCAATAAAGGTCATCGAGGAGCTGCCCGCCTTCCGCCAGCAGCACATCATCATTTGAGGCGCGGTGTTTCAAGCCTTTCAGCAGCACAGCAAATCCGGCGGCTTCCGGCGCATTGCCACCCACATCCAGCGTATGCACCAGATGCGCCAAGTGTTGCAGCCCAACATCCTGAGCCAGCCCGAAACTGTGCAGCAAGGTTTCAAACGTCACGTACCGTCCAATGTGGCTAAAACGCGCCCCGTCAAAATCGAAACCGAGCGCGTCAGCGGGGCAAACAGCGGTATCGTCCAACCACAGAAATTGCGCTTGCGGGTCAATGAAACGCTGGATCAGCCATGCTGAGGCAAGGCGGTCTACCCACAAATCGCGGCGGGTTGCCCAGTTCTTGCCTTGGAAATTTTCTTTGTCGAGCCGTTCCAGTTCTCCCTGCTGGGAGGTGGGTTCAGCCGAAACTGTCCGCCCACGCACGGCAGCTTCTGCTGTGTGCAGGCGTTCACGGGCGGTGGTTTGCAGCGGATGCGGGAAATAGTCGGTGTCGGTGATGGCAGCTAACCGCTTGCCCAACCCTTTCAGTTGCTTGCGGGTAGAGGCAATGTCGGCGGCGAGCGGGTCGAATTGCGCCAGTTCCTCCAGCCATGCTGTGTATTCGGCACTGCGATCAAACAAAGCGGGGAAACTGTCGGCTTGTTGCGCATCGGCTTGCAGTGCCAGCACCCACGCCTCCCCGCCCGATTTGTGGGTGTCTTCGGCAATGCCATCAAACCGTGCATGGGTATCAGGGCGTGAGGGCAATAGCCACACGCCATCACGCAGGCTGGCGCAACCAAGGGTTTTTAATGCCCGCCAGATGCGCATTCGTGCCGTGGCGTTTTCGGTGGGCAAGGAAATAATGAGTAATAACCAATTCATCTAATTATAGTAGCAACCTCTACAATAAAGTTACAACCATAACTTTATTTATGATGAGGTCTACCGAACTGTTTGACAAGTTGGATGTGGAGAACAAGACATTATGTACGACACGAGAGGAGGAAAACTTACGTTTCCCCCCAACTTTTCGTGTGACACAACCAGACGGATTATTTCACCGTCAGAGTAACGGTTTTGCTGTTGTTGGTTATGCTGCTGTCCCCGGTGTCGGATACGGCTTTACCATTGAGGGTAAGGCTACCAGCAACCGCTGGACGCAGGTAAATGTAACGGTTACGGGAAACGCCTTTTGCCAGATCACCAAAACTGCACACGACTTCCGCAGCAGCAGGCACACATTCCGCCGCACCGGATATCCAAGTGGTATTGGCAGGCATAGGCAATACAAACCGTGCATTTTTCGCTACATCGTTACCGTTATTTTTCAGCACAAAGTTAAATCCGGCGGAACTGCCTTTGGTAACACTGGTAGCGGTTGCATTAAAGGTAGTCAATGCCATGTCCGCATTGCCCGTGGTTGGCGGCGGAGGCGGAGGTGCGGCGGCAACTGTCATGCTAAGAGCCTGCGTGTCGCTCAAACCTTTACTGTCAGTCACTTTCACGCTGAAGCTGGTCGTGCCGGAGATCGAGGGTGTGCCGCTGATAACCCCCGCTGCACTGAGTGACAAACCTGTTGGCAAGCTACCGCTGCTCACCGACCAGCTATACGGAGCTGTGCCATTACTCACCGTCAAAGTTGCGTTATAAGCTGTTCCTACCTTACCAGCGGTCAATATGGAGGTGGTGATGTTTAAAGCCGCAGGTGGCGGAGGTGGCGGAGGTGGTGGTGGAGGTGGTGGAGGTGGTGGAGGTGGTGGAGGTGGGGGGGCAGCCCCGTTAATCGCGGGCAATGCCGCCTTAAGCGGTTCGGTGGTTTTGGTGTGTTCATTGGGGTAACTGTTCCAGCTACGGTAGATACCAAAGTTATTTTCGTTGTAATGGAACAACTGGCGGCTGATACCGAAATGGTCAAACGCGGCATTGGCGTGTTGCAACCATGTTACCCCGTTGACGCCTGCCAATTCGTATTTCTCAAACGTGACCCCGTATTCACCGATATTGAAGGGTACGGTAAAGCTGTCAGTGGCGGCATCATAGAACTCGGTCAAGCCTTCCCCATTTCTCAAAAGCTGTTTGAACTGCGCCAATGTACCCACGTAAGGTGTGTTGTTGGTATGTGAACCCGCCCAACTCCACGGTTCATACCAGTGGATATCGTACAGGATATTGTTGTCCGCTAGTTTATACATACCGATGTCGCTGGGGTGGAAAGACACTTCCACATCAATCAGGTGATTAGGGTCAACAGCGCGAATTTTGTTAATCAGAGTTTGGGCGTAGATAAACCAGTTGTTGATATGCGGTTCATTAATCAGGTCATAAGCCACAATGGTGGTTTCATTGCGGTAACGTTGGGCGATGGCAACCCACAAATCTTCTAGGCGTTTTTTCAGGTCAGCGCGACTACCGAATCCTTTGAAGTCATTGCTTTGGTAGCCACCGGGCGGGACGTGCATATCCAATATCAGACGCAAGCCGTTTTGTTTAGCCCACTGGATATGCCGGTCAACCAATGCCCAACCTTCATTCTTGTAGACACCGGGTGCGGTGTTGCTCTCAAACAGGTTGTAAGACAGCATCAGACGCACACTGTTGAAGCCGAGGTCACGAATTTCCTTGTAAGACGCTTCATCAACATTCTTGTATTTGAAATCATCGAGGGGCGGCGGTGGGTCAACATCAGTGCCCAGATCGTACAAATAAACGTTGACTCCTTTCATCAGGAATGGGGTTTTTTGTGACCCCATCACCAAGCGGTTGCCGTCTGCATAGACTAATGTTGAGGTATCCAACGTTACTGGTGGTTGGTAGCCAACCTCTTCTGTGGACAGCGGTTTTACAAACGCTTCATCTACTTGGAACGGTTTATTGGCAGCAGTGCCGCTAATACAGACTTTGAGGGTATCGCTGGGGGTAAAACTGGCTTGCCACACCCCAAAAACCCGGGTCCATTTGTCGGGATAAACCTTGGCATCGTAGCTAGATTGCTCGCCGTCCAAAGTAATCGGGGTAGCCCCGTTCTTGATCAAACCAAAGGAAAGGTTGGCAGAACTGCCCACGCCACTGCTCAAGCGTACCCGTGCCCCAAATTCGTAGAGTGTGCCATTTTTCAGGTTAGCGGTGTTCAAGGTGTACAGTGCCCCGGTAGGGCATCCGCTATAGGCGGAATCGACCTTCATCCCGGCTTGACCAGCATAAGCGGCTACCGGGTCAAGGGTGAGGATGGATTTGGTGCTTGTCCACGGCAATACACCGCTTTCAAAACCACCATCGGTAATCAGATTGCCCGCCGTGGCAGCTTGTACCGCTATTGCTAACGGCAAGGCATAGAAATAGGCTTTACCCACTCTCATGTGTTACTCCCTTCAACTGTTGTATTACGCAAGTATCAAGACGGTAACATTTGCACAAGAAAAAATCACACACTAATTATAGGTATTTATAGGGAAGTTGAGGTTTGTCATGATTTGCGGGCATCAGGTTGCACGTGGTAATAACGTTGTTTAAGGGCATTATCCACGTTGACACGGGCTTCTGTCGCCAGCCTATACCTTCCGTAAGTTGTTACGGAAGGATTGTATGAAGGACGGGAGCAGTCTCAGGTCAAGTCGTTGACGTGTGATTATTGCGATGCAAAATCTTGCACTTCTACAGTGGCGGTGTCTTGCGGTTCTTCGTCATGCTTGAGGAAGTGGTCAAATTGCGTGTAGGCATTTTCCAGCCAAACACGTACTCGCTGACGTTCCGGTGTGTTCATCAGATCGCGGTTATTCGCCGCAGCCCAAAAGCTTAGGTTGTTGAAATCGACCTTCTGCACCAATTTGGCGTGCAGTTTGCCTAGTGTCATGCAATACGCATTACGTTGTTGCGCTTTCTGGAAAATCGGTGATTGCTCGAATGCATCGAAGTCTTCGCCGCGCCCCATGTTTTGTACCACGATGAACTGAATGTCTTGCTGTGGGTAGCTATCCAGCGTTTTATCCAGCAGGCTCAGGGCATCTGCGCCATCGTCCATTACGTGCCAGATGAATATTTTATGCCCCATTTCGGTGAAAATGCCGAATACGTCGCTTTCCGCAATCCATTGCCCCAAGCGGGCGGAAGTTTGCGCAGCGAGGTCAATGATCAGATCGTGATCCGGGTGAGTTTCGGCGATGGTAATGATGTTATCCAGACTGTCGTAGTCATCTACCCGCAATGGGGATGCGAAGTCCTTGTAAAATCGGGAAAATGTGCCATGCGATTGGTCGGAATCAAACCCGGTAAACGGGGTCGCGCCGTCAATGAAATATTGCGCCAACAGACGTGCAGTCAGTGATTTGCCAACGCCGCCTTTTTCACCGCCAATGAAATGTACCCTACCCATTATTTTCTCCATGATTGCTAGTAGTTAAGGGGGATTACTATGCAATTTTTAGGCCAGAGAGTTAGACAAACAGATGGCCTGTCTAACTCTCGACGGGTTTACTTCACCGTCACTTCCAGCATCAGGGTGAGTTTTGCTCGCGCGGCAACATTGCCTACATCCCAGACTCCATTCGCAAAAGTGCCTTGTGATGGCGTTGCTGAAACGAAAGTCAGGCTGCTAGGTAAGTTATCACCCACTTTAACAGCGGTTGCAATAACGTCGCTGTCATTCTCTAAGGTAATGGTATAGGTCACAGTATCGCCATGTCTTACCGTGGTTTTGCTTGCCGTTTTTGTGACTTTGAGATCCGTTTTTGATACAGCACAGTTTGCTTGTATCGCTGCGGATGCTGTGTTGTTCACTGCATTACTGTCGGTTTCGGTGATTTTGGTAACGTTGGTGGTGTTGGTAATGGTAGCGCAAGCCGGTGGCGCGGCGGTTAATGTAACTGGGTGGTCTTCAATTTCCCCCGTGTTCGCAGCACCAGTGGCATTGCTGATTTCACTGGCAGTGCTGGCTAAACGGCAACGCATTACAGTGCTACCGCCTGTCGTGGTGCTGGCAGTTGCAGGCACGTTTGGTAATGTTAATGTGGCAGTTGTTGCGTTATTAGCAACGGTGGTGCTGGCACGTTCGGTCGTGTTATCAAGGGTTTTATCGCCATTGTAATCAATCCAGCACGCTAAAGTGGCATCCGCACCCGTGGTGTTGTGTGTTTTGACATTGATTGAAGGGGCGGTTTGTCCGTCGGTTAGCGATACTGGTGTGATAGCGTCTTCATCCGCACCGGCAGTGGCGCACGTACCGTAGGTAATGCTACCTGTCGCACTGTCATCACCGCTAGGGGTTGCAGTTACTTGCCCATCCGAATCACCATCCACGCAATTGCCTAAATACAATTGTTGGCTCATGAGGTGATTAGCACCGTTGTTAGCTTTGAGTGTAGGGTAGGTGGCTGGCGCGTCACCGAAATCTTTGGGTGGTTCAGCCATACAAAACGTAAACCCTGAAACCCGTACTGCGTGGTTATCGCTCGCACCGTTAGTTGCACCATGAGTGCCAGACCACCATGAGTACAAGTTAGGATTTGCTTGTTCGTCTGCCGCATCGTCCTGACCATTGGAATAAGTAATTATCCAAAAGTTATCGTGTATTTTTCGCCAAAGCCAGCCAGTATAGCTAACACCAGTTCCTTCATGTCCTTGTAGCTTTTATAGGCATCCAGCGGCAACCATTCATATTTGATTTTTCGCCAGAGTATTTCGATAGGATTGAGTTCAGGGCTGTAGGTTGGCAAAAAATGTAAGCAAATTCCCGCCAACATCCAATCTTCACGTTTACCAAGAAAGGCTTTGCTGGTTTGTATCGGGGCGTTATCCAGAATAACCAAGCAAGGTATTTTTGTTTGTGCAAATTCTTCGGCATAACGGTCAGCAAAGGCATTAAAGGCGGCGATGGCAGCTTGTGAGTCAACGCGCCCTTCCACCGTGTGGAAAAAACTATCGTTGTCTAGGCTCATAAAACCCAAGACATTCAAGCGTTTGCTCTGAGCTGTGAGTAGCCTGCGTGTTTCCCCCGTTTCTGCCACCCGTAAGGGACGCAAGGAGTTGTGGTAAAACCTGAACCATCGAAGTAGTAAATAAGCAACTTGCCAGCCGCCGCTTGCTGGTGGAGTAATGCTTGAATTTCCTGCTCACGCTTGAAAGCCACGGGGTCACGTTTATCTTTCAATGAGTTACGCATCCGCTTCCAGAGGTAGTGGAACTTTTTTTTAACAGGCGTTTCAAGGTGCTGGTACTGGCTACTTTCTGGGTTAGATCAGCCAGTTTGGTTTGAGCCGTCTTGATTTGGCGTGGCTCTTCGTCCACTAGGGTTTTCAACAACGCTACTTCAGCTTCTGTGTATATCCGGGGGCAACCAGAGCGGGGACGGTCGTAAAGTCCCAGCAGCCCTTCATGTTCCCAGCGGTCGAGCCACTCACTGATGGCATCGCGCCGTACATCCAAGATTGACCACAGTTCCGCAAGGGTAAAGCCGCGTGTACTCAACAAAATTGCTTGCGCACGTTGACGACAGCGGAATGTAGGGTGGTTCATATACATTTCCTGCAAGGTCACGCGGATTTCTTCAGGGATCGGCTGGGCAAATTTCATCGGTGCGGACATTCTTAAGTGACAAACTACCAGTTTACACCAGCAGGATCTTATACGTGGAAACTTCTAGCTAGTTACTTACATGATACTGAATTTGTCGATAGGTGCGGTAGATGCAGCACTGATGGTTCCAAGCGGATCTGTTGGTGCTACGTTGTTATTCTGGGCAGAGTTGTAGTTTGCGCGTGCAATAGCTCCTGTTACTGTTAGTGCACTACCCGGATTAAAAATAGAAATAGGTACGTCTGTACCGTTCATGGAGGCTTTGAATCCTACTTCATCTTGGAATGAGTTTCCTGGCGATTCACTAGCATGGAAGTTATTGTATGTATACAACAGACCGGCAGCATCAATATCCCCAATAGTGAAATTATCCATTAAGTGAGCTGGACGGGAAAAGCTGAAATCCAAGAACATTTCTTGGTTATGGTCTGAAGATAGTGATACCCACGTCAAAAAACCTGGACCATAAGCCATGCGGGTTCCCGTCACTAAGGAACTCGGCTGACCGTAGCAGTCAGAATCCCAAGGGTCGTCAATGCTACCGTTACTAGGCCACTCATCAACAGCAGGGGGTTGAATCAGTGGATCAGGATTAGGCAAACATCCACCTGCTGGATCATAGTGGTGCTTTCCTGCATCACGGACATCTGGATCAACGTTGATATTATTGGGGTCACGCAAACTCATCGTAATATCAACAGCGGCAGGGCTACCATTAGTATCCGTGTAGTTGACTGTATAGGTATTGCTGCTATTGCCGTAATTCCAGACGGCATTATTGCCTGAACCTGCGCCATCCCACGTAAAGTTGACCGTGCTCGTACCGACTGGACAGACCGCATAAACGGAAGGTGCAGCAAGAAGCAGTGCAACCCCTACCGAACTCAAGTGAGTTGTTGTTTTCTTAATCATTGTTTGCCCCAATGTACTTATCGAAGACTAATACCTTGTCAGTCTTTTATCTGGATGCAATCAGATCACACCCCTCGCCGCTCAAATAATAATTTGCTTAGGCTTAACCCCGACTGGATAACCGCCGGGTATTGAGCTTGTCTGCACGTAAAAACAGGCTTTCAACAGTGCCTTATTTAGAAGCTACTTCGGACACATTCAAAAGACCAACAGTGCCAAGTTTTTAGTTCACCGTTGCCTGAATGGTTAATGTTGCCGTTGTACCATTGGTTAACGAACCTACACTCCATATCCCGGTTGCTGATGAGTATGTACCTTGGCTGGCGTTGTATGTTGGTTTATAGGTAACTCCTGAGGGAAGTTGATCCGTGACTTCTATTCCTGTTGCGTTGTCTGGCCCGTTATTTTTTACCGTGATGGTGTACGTGACCACATCACCAGAATTGACCTTGGGTTTATCAACGACTTTGTTTACCTCAATGTCAGCCATTTTTGCTGTCATCTGGTTCAACACGCTGACCGCTACCGTGCTGTTTGCCACTATTGTGACCGGTTGGGCAGGTGTTATGACCGGTGTACTATAGCTATAACCACTGGGGGCGGACGGTGTGGTTTCTGTTACTGTACAGGTTGTGCCTGCCGGGATATTGCTGACAGTGTGGGTAGCACCAGCAGTCAGGGTGATGGCGTTGTTGTCGAAACTATTGTCGCTGCAATCCAGTTGGATATTGAAGGTTTGTGGGTCAGTGCCGCCCGCAACGGCCTTACTAATGGTTAGATTACCTTTGGGTGTGACAGGAGGAACGCAACCACTTAAAACTTCTACGTCGCCCAGCCCTGACTTGTCATTGTTTTCATTACCACCAGTACTGTTTTCCAAATCGACGATGTAATCATCTTGTCCCAACGTGGCTGTTGTCGAACCTGTCAAAGGGGTGATCTGTAGACCATAAATAAATGGCGCGGGAAAGTACAGGGCATCGCCCATCAGGACGAAGGAGTCTTCGCACGGTTCACTTGCTCCGGCATTTGTACCGTAGTTATTGTAACCGTAGGCTACTGAACCAGCCGCATTGATTTTATTATTAAATAATCCGACAGGAATAGTACCATTCCCACCTTCTAGACTGTTGTTTAATGTCCAGCCACCGCCTGAGCCGACCCATTCAACACCTGACGTATAATGGGAACTACGCATGTAGCTACCATCCACGACTGGCATTTCTCCGGCAAGCATCCGTTGCCCATCTTTACTGAAAGCAATGTCGGTAATAACAGCGTTACTTGATCCTGCCCAAGCACCTGAGGTGTAAGATAGTTCAAAACGTGCTGCGCCATTGGTTGCTCCATTACTGGCTACCGGAACCGACCAAATTTTATTGCCATCCACCGCCCACACGGAATAATACAAACGTTGTTCCTGTGGGTGATATTGAACAGCAGATACCCGCCGACCTAACTGGGTAAAGCCTGCTGTGCCATCGTCAGCGATAGTGGGGCTGGCTGCTTGCGTACCGTGATCAAAAGTTTCTACGGTTGCACCCGTATCCATATTGAGGACGTAAATTTTACCATCCTCATAGTTCGCCACATAAAGTGTTCTGCCAGTTGGGTTGGCGGCAATTTGTGCCAAACCCGCATAACGGGTAAATCCGTTATTGAATGTTGCACTAGGCAGATTAGCCAGAAGCGAGGCTGCTCCGCTTGAACCGTCAATTTTAAAGACACCACCATAACCGTTAGCCAATGAGCCTGGTGTCATATTAAATGCGGTATCCCTGAAATACATGCTGGAGCTACTGGCAAGGTAAATATCGGGTTGGGCTTTACTGGTATCGAGTGCTAGGCCGAAGACTTCCCCTAAAGTGGTTGCATCCCATGAGGTATGTTGGTAACGCGGAACAGTCCAGTTAGTTGGCCCCGGCAGGGCGAAGGGTGCACTATTGGCAACCGGATCGCGGATGTCCAGCACGCTCAAAACTTTGCCTTGCAAAAAGGGCTGCGATGTATTGTTCTCTATGCCTGAGAAATGGGTGGTAATGGCTTGCCCCGGCAATAGCGGCAAGTCTGCCCATGCAGACGGCGTGCCCGCTAAAACCGTCAGGAACATGAGACTAACAGCTAGTACTAAGCTATGGCCTATACGCTGAGGCAGTGGTGTGTGTTTCATCAGAATAGTTACCCTCGCTTAAAAATAGAGGAAGGCAGGTGTTAGCCATGCCTTCCTCGCTTTCTACTATCAGTTTCTGCGGCGTTGCCAGTAAACCCCAGCCAACATCAGCATCAGGCTCATCAGGATCAGCCCCCACTCGCTCACGGTTGGGATCGCCAGCATCGGGATGAAGCCGAAGCCAATCGTCAAGTTAGTGCTGGGGTCGTTGTCGCCGTCATTGACGGGTTCTTCGTTCCAGCTCAGGTTGACGGTGTTACTGCTGACGTAACCATCAAGTTGAATCGCGCCGTTGCTGTCAATATTGGCTGTGCTATCGGTTTGCCCGTTCGGATTTTCAACCGCAAGGGTAGGGCGATATGCTGCCGGATTTTTGACAATTACACAGTAGTCGCCAGCCTTCAGGTGGTCGAAGCGATACAAACCGTTCGCGTCAGTAACCATCGGCGGTACGATTTCACCGTAGATATTGGCAACGGTATTATTCGCGCAATCCGTCAGTTTGACTTCTAACCCCGGCAAGCTCGGTTCACCTTCTGCTTGCAGACCATCCGCGTTCAGGTCAACCCAGGCTGGGCCACCGATAGCAGTGGAGCGCGTAAAGCCGCAATCCACGGTGCTATTGTGGTGGTGGTCGTCACCATCGGCTTCGGTAGCTGGCTCAGTGCCGCCCAACAAGCTGAAGACTTTAGTTTGGAACTTGCCTTCGGTTGCCGTGCAATTGCTATCCGCGTTGGATGGATCTTCGTCCGGGTCAGCTCCGCCTTTGATGAGGTGGTAGCCATCCGGTGGTGTTACCTGCACGCTATAGTCGCCCGGTAACAGGTCATCGAAGTGGTATTTACCATCCGCCAACGTGGTGAACGGATCGACTGCATTGCCTTTAATATCGACGGCTTGCAAGCCATCGCTGGTCAACAATGCCACTTTCGCGCCCAAGATACCCGGTTCGCCAGCGGTTTGCAGGCCATCGCCGTTGCTGTCTTCCCAGATCAAGTCACCGACCGCAACCGGTGCGAAGAAACCGCAATCCAGCGTCATATCACGGTCACTATTGTCACCGTCTACACTGGTTTCCGGCTGGGCATTGAAGCGCAGCTCACGCACCTTGCTTTGGAACAGGCCGACCGTATCCGTTGCTTCGCAGTTACTGTCCTTAGTGATGTCCGTTACCGCTTCTGGCTTGCTGGCAATGTAATCGGCTGGCGGGTTAACGCGCACCACATATTGGCCTTCCATGAGCATTTCAAAGCGGTAAATCCCGGTTTCATCCACCACGATTTCAGCAACAGTTTCGCCCTTGAGGTTAGTGACCGGATTGCCTGCTGAGGTCAACAGGTTGACACGGCTACCGACCATGCCTTTTTCCGCATCGTCTTGGATACCGTTGGCGTTGGTGTCACTCCAGATGAAGTCACCCACTGCCAGTGGACGGATGAAGCCGAAGTCAACGGAACGGTTACTGCTGCTGTCGCGTACATTTGCCACTTCGTTGTCAGCAGTCGGTTCAGTCCGTGCTGTCAGGGTAAATGGCAGACTGCTGCTGACACCTTCCACTAATGGCAGTGCGTTGGAGTCGGTGTCGCTGCCATCGTCATCCGCATCAATGCCACCCTTCGTCGGTAGGTAAACCTCAGACGGGGCTTTGACTTTGAGCAAGTACTCGCCTTCCAACAGATACTCGAAGTAATAACGACCGCTATCCGTGGTGGTTTGTGCTGCTACTGGTCTGTCGTAAGCGTCCTTCACAGGTGTTACACCGTCAGCCGCGTACAGGTTAACAATAGCACCGCCGATGCTCAGGTCTTCAGGGTCTTGTTGCCCGTTGCCGTTACGATCCAGCCACACGCGATCACCGACAGCAACCGGGATGTAGAAACCGAAGTCGACTGTGAGGTTGGAGTTCGGATTTTCCAGATCACCGTCGTGCATGGGTTCAGCATCGTAAGCCAGCTTGACCACGCCGGATTGCACGTAATTGCTTCCAGTCACAGGGAGTGCATTGGAATCACGGTTCTCATCGTTGTTCGGGTCAAGTACAGCACGAGGTGTCGGCAGATAATCACCTTGAGGTGGTGTTACCCGTACCACGTAGTCGCCCGGAGCCAGCGCGGTGAACAGGTATTTACCCGTTGCATCCGTTTTGACAGGGGCTACTGGATTACCGTGGATGTCCAATGCCTGCGTTGTACCATCCGCGAGGAACAGTTCAGCCGTAGCATTTTCAATCCCGACTTCTGCCGCATCCTGCATCCCGTTGGCATTGCGGTCAAACCAGACGTAGTTACCCAATTGCATGTAACGCAATACACCGATGTCCTGCGTGCCGTCGTAGCTATTGTCTGCCAAGCTTGCTGGTGTGGTTTTGCCGCACGCGCGTTCACCTGTTGCTTCTTGACCCGGCATCAGGGTAAAGGCTGAGGTTTTGATACCGGACAGTGCCAGTGTCGCCAACTCGTCAATCCCGTTTTCACCTTGGGTGTCGTCGATACCTGCGTCAGCATCGTTGCCTTTACTGCTCAGGTAAGCGTACAGCGGTTTCAGCTCCAAGCCGCTATCCAGCACCACCTGATAATAAGGCACGTGCACGAAGTAGTTACCGGGGCGCAGATGCTCGAAGCTGTAGCAACCAAAACGGTCGGTTTCAGTAACACCTACGGCCATGTCTACGTCTGGGTCATCGCCTTGGCGATAGACTTCAACCATGACACTCGCCAGCGGTGGTTCGCCGTCGTCGTAAACACCGTTGTTGGTAGATGTTGGTGAAACACCTTCATCAATCCACAAGCGGTTGCCCACACCGACTTCCTGCGGCACGAACGCGAAGTCTATGCTCAGGTTGCTGGCGTTATCGGTTGAACCTGCCGCATCGTTACCCGCTTGCCCACTGGCTGTTGGGTATTCTTTGGTTGGTTCGCTGTCGTCTAGGGTAATGATACCGCTGCATACCTTACCGTTGGCATCCGCCGGAGCCAGACCGTTGTTGTTCTGGTCTTGATCCGCATTCGGGTCGCCTTCGTTAACAGTGCTTACCAGATAGCCAGCTAACAGACCGCCGGTAGCAAAGTTACTTGCCGCTACGCACACTTGGTATTCACCCGGTGGAACCGCGCTGAACAGGTAGTAACCGCCGGACGTGGTAGTGGTCAACTCACCGCCGCCGAGGTTAATGGGTTTGCCACTGGCATCGTTGAGTTCCAGTACTACACCGTCATCGACAGGTTTTTCACCTTTATCGACTTTGCCATTGTCGCGGTTAAGCGCAATGCCGTTACCGTCGTCAATCCACAGGTAGTTACCCAAACTGTGCCCTTTGTGGGTACGGATGTGAGCAACGTCTTCGCTGGTGACAGGCGATTGGTTGGTCGGCGTGCCGTCCGGGTTAATCGGTTTCGCACTGACGGTTGCCAGATTGCTGATCGGCTGAGTGGCCTTGGCAAGTTGACAGGTGTAAACCCAGCGTTCTTCCGGCGCGAGGAATGCGTCACCGTCAGCGTCATCCTTAACTTCAACGTTGCAACCCGCCAGCTTGTCATCCACCACAATTTCTTTCAGCCAAGTGTTACCGGTATTGGTGACAGTGATGTAATACCGCGCGGGTGCGTCATACATGACGTAAGCTGCACTGGTTTCATCTTGTGCATCCAGTCCTAAAGTGCTGTCGTCGGCAGGGGCGTAATCTTTCGCTTTATCAGCCGCTTGTGCGTATTTCTTCAACAGGATGCTAGGGCGCAACTCGGTGGTAACGTGTGCAACATCGCTGGCATCAACCGGAGACTGGTTGGTTGGTGTGCCATCCGGGTTGACTGGACGTGCTTGCACGGTCGCAGTGTTACGAATGTCTTCGTTGACCTTGGCGAGGGTACATTCGTACACCCAGCTTTCTTCCGGTTGCAGCGTGTTATTACCGTTACCATCGTCGATTGAAGCCAGTACGCAGTTGTCGAGTTGATCATCAACAGTGACTGTATCCAACCAAGTGTTGCCTTTATTGGTAACAACAATGCGATACAAGGCGGCTTTGTCATACGGAACATGAACCGCAGATGTTACGTCTTGTGCATCGTAGCCCAAGGTGGTGGCATCGTTTTTATCAAACTCTGGCGCACCCTCCAGTGGTTGCACGTACTTTTTCAGAGCAATTTTCGGCGCAAGTTCAGTCGTGATGTGGGCAACATCGCTGTCATCCACGGGCGATTGATTGGTCGGCGTACCATCCGGGTTAATCGGACGTGCTTCCACTGTCGCAGTGTTACGGATGTTTTCCTTGATATTCGCCAGCGTGCATTGGTAAACCCAACGTTCGCCCGGTTTCAAGGTTTTAGCCGCATCATCGTCGCCTTGGTCAATCGGGGCAGTGCCCAAATCGCAGTTGGCTAACTGATCATCTACCACCACTTGATCCAACCACGTGTTACCGGTGTTAGTGATCGCAATGCGATACAACGCTGACTTGTCTTTGACGATAAAGGCCGCAGAAGTTGCGTCTTGTGCGTCAACACCCAAGCTTGCAATGTTTGCCGGGTCGTAATCCACCGCACCATCAGCGGCTTGCACGTACTTCTTCAAAGCAATTTTCGGTGCAAGTTCAGTCGTGACGTGGGCCACATCGCTGTCATCCACGGGCGATTGGTTGGTTGGCGTGCCATCCGGGTTAATCGGACGTGCTTCCACCGTGGCGGTATTGCGGATGTTTTCCTTGATATTCGCCAGCGTGCATTGGTAAACCCAACGTTCGCCCGGTTTCAAGGTTTTAGCCGCATCATTGTCGCCTTGGTCAATCGGGGCAGTGCCCAAATCGCAGTTGGCTAACTGATCATCCACGACCACTTGATCCAACCAAGTGTTGCCGGTGTTAGTGACCGCAATGCGATACAACGCTGACTTGTCTTTGACGATAAAGGCCGCAGAAGTTGCGTCTTGTGCGTCAACACCCAAGCTTGCATTGTTGGCTGGATCGTAAGCCATCGCCCCATCGGCTGCTTGCACGTATTTCTTCAAAGCAATTTTCGGTGCAAGTTCAGTCGTGACGTGGGCCACATCGCTGTCATCCACGGGCGATTGATTGGTCGGCGTGCCATCCGGGTTAATCGGACGTGCTTCCACTGTCGCAGTGTTACGGATGTTTTCCTTGATGTTCGCCAATGTGCATTGGTAAACCCAACGTTCGCCCGGTTTCAGGGTTTTAGCCGCATCATTGTCGCCTTGGTCAATCGGGGCAGTGCCCAAATCGCAGTTGGCTAATTGATCATCCACGACCACTTGATCCAGCCAAGTGTTGCCGGTATTGATCACGGTAATGCGGTACAGTGCTGAAGCATCCTTAGTGATAAACGTTGCGGTAGTCGCATCTTGTGCGTCAACACCTAAGCTCGCATCGTCTGCTGCGCTGTAAGCTACCGCGCCTGTTGCCGCTTGCACGTACTTTTTCAAAGCGATTTTTGGTGCAAGTTCAGTCGTAACGTGCGCAACATCACTGTCATCCACTGGCGATTGATTGGTCGGCGTACCATTCGGGTTAATCGGACGTGCTTCCACTGTCGCAGTGTTGCGGATGTTTTCCTTGATGTTCGCCAGTGTGCATTGGTAAACCCAACGTTCGCCCGGTTTCAAGGTTTTAGCCGCATCATTGTCGCCTTGGTCAATGTTGCTGATGGCGCAGTTGGTTAACTGATCATCCACGACCACTTGATCCAACCAAGTATTACCGGTGTTAGTCACAGTAATGCGGTACAAGGCTGATTTGTCTTTAGTAATGAATGTCGCAGCACTGGCATCTTGTGCGTCAAAGCCCAAGGTTGCATCGTCCAGTGCGTTGTAAACCAAAGCACCATCCGCCGCTTGCACGTACTTTTTCAGGGCAATTTTCGGCGCAAGTTCCGTAGTCACGTGTGCCGGATCGGAACTGCTGACAGGGCTTTGACCCGTCGGAGCCAAATCGGCATGAATAGGCCGTGCACTGGCGGTAGCGAGGTTACGAATATCTTCGTTGACCTTGGCTAACTGACATTCGTACACCCATGACTCATCCGGCTTCAGGGTGTCGTTAACATCGTTATCACCGCGATCAATGCGAGTCACTGCGCAATTCTCAATGCTGTCGTCAACCGCAACTTGATCTAACCAGGTTGTACCGGTGTTTTTCACCACAATGCGGTAGAGCGCGTCGCTATCGTACTGCACGTAAGCTGCCGTCGTTGCATCTTGCGCATCTTTACCCAAGGTAGCGACATCGCCGGAAACATAAGTCGGAGCACCAGCCGCCGCTTGCACGTACTTTTTCACAGTAATGCTAGGGCCGTCCAATGGAATGCGTACATTCGCCGGATCTTTGGCATCGACCGGGCTTTGACCGGTTGGTGTGCCGTTCGCAAATACCGGAGTCGCTTCAACCGCTGCGAGGTTGTACACGTCTTGGGTAACGTTGGCTTGGGTACATTCATACGTCCATGCTTCGTTAATGCCCAGCAGGTTATCGCCGTCTGCCAAACTCAGCGGATTCAAGGCGCAATCTTTCAGGTAGTCATCCACTTTGACGTAACCCAATACGGTATCCCCGATATTGCGCACTTCAATGTGGTAAATGACGTTTTCACCGTGTGCAACGGTCAGCGCGTTTAAGTTGTCTTGCGCATCGTTACCCGGTGCGGCATCGCCGACTTTGCGCACGTATTTCTTCATGGCAATCGCAGGCTGCTTGACCGGAATCATTACGTTGGCCATGTCTTTCGCATCGACCGGGCTTTGACCGGTTGGCTTACCGTCTTCCTGAACCGGGCGTGCTTCCACACTTGCCAAGTTAGCCAAGTTTTCGGTGACATTCGGCACACTGCATTCGTATACCCAGAATTCGCCCGGTGACATCACTTCGTCGTTATTGACGCTGCTATGAATGCGGGTGAACGGGTTGCAAGTGTCGAGATGGTCTTCGACTTTCACGCTATCCAGCCATGTTGTGCCAGTATTTTTTACCACCGTGCGGAATAGGGCGGTATCGCCGAATTCCAGCATTTGCGCGTGCAGGGTGTCTTGTGCGTCCAGACCCAGTGTCGTGCTGTTGTTGGCATCGTAAGCAGGTGCGTTGGCTGCCGGTTGCACGTGCTTTTTCAGGGTAATGGCTGGGCCAGTTACCTGAACATGAACGTTTGCCGGATCTTCGTCATCCACTGGCGATTGGTTGGTCGGTGTGCCATCCGCATTTGCCGGAACTGCTTCCACGGTTGCCAAGTTGTAAACGTCGGTGGTGACGTTGGTTTGGTCACATTCGTAAACCCAAACTTCAGTCAAATCCAGCTTGCCATCGTTGCCGGTATCACCGGATTGCGGATTGGCAGGCAGGTTACAAGCTTCCAGATGATCGTCGACCTTGACGTTAATCAATGGAGTCTTGCCGATATTGCGTACTTCAATGCGATAGGTCACGTTGCTGCCGTAAGCGACAGTTTCCGCGTGTAAGGCATCTTGTGCATCGTTACCCGGCGTGACTGCACCTTGTGGACGCACGTACTTTTTCAGGCTGATCGCTGGCAGTTCTTTGCGAATCCGTACATTCGCGGGGTCTTCATCATCAACCGGGCTTTGGTTGGTTGGTGTGCCATCATCGTGTAGCGGTACAGCTTCCACGGTTGCCAAGTTGTAGGTGTCGACTTTTACGCCAGTTTGGGTGCATTCAAAGATCCAAGTTTCACCTTGTTTTAAGGTGTTAGCTGCATCCAAATCGCCCAGATCTACCGGTGCTAAGGCGCAGTTTTCAAGGTGATCATCAACTTTTACATCACCAAGCAGCGCGTTACCTAGGTTACGCACGGTAATGCGGTAGGTGACGTTGGTATTGTGTTCAACCATCAATGCAGCACTGGCATCTTGAGCATCCAGTTCTGTGCCAACGGCTGTACCGGCAACACGCACGTATTTTTTGAGTTCAATTGCCGGTTGTGCCAGTGGGATGCGCACGTTAGCCGGGTCTTCATCCGTAATCGGAGATTGTCCGGTAGGTGAGCCATCCGCATTGGCTGGCGTTGCAACCACGGTAGCCAAGTTGTAAACATCTTGAGTTACGTCGGCTTGACTGCATTCGTAAACCCACAGTTCGCCAACATCCAGCAAGTCATTGCCGTTATCACCGGATTGCGGGGAATCAGGCAGGGTGCAATCACGCAAGTGATCATCAACCTTGACGTTGCTCAATGCGGTGCTGCCGGTGTTACGCACGGTAATGCGGTAAGTCACAGTGTCGCCGTGTTTGACCAGCAAGGCGTTGAGATTGTCTTGCGCGTCAATACCCGGAGCCGCTGTGCCATCCAAACGCACGTACTTTTTCAGTTCCAGCGCGGGTTGTTTGGATGGAATGCGTACATTCGCAGCATCCTGTGCCATAACTGGGCTTTGAGTGGTCGGCGTGCCGTTGTCATGAGCCGGTTGTGCAACTACGGTGGCGAGGTTGTACACATCGGTGGTGACACCGGTTTGGGTACATTCGTATGACCACAGTTCACCCGTTTCTAACAGTTTGTCGCCGTCGTCACCCACAGGGTTAGTTGGCAAGTCACAGCCTTCGAGGGAGTCTTCCACGTCAACGTTTGCCAACGCGGTGTTACCCGTATTACGTACCACAATGCGGTAAATCACGTTGCTATTGTGGTTGACCAACAGGGCATGGAGCGCATCTTGTGCATCGGAACCCGGTGCTGGCGTGCCTTCCAAACGTACATACTTTTGCAGGGCAATCGCAGGTTGCGCCAGTGGAATGCTCACGTTTGCCGGGTCTTCGTCGTTGACTGGGCTTTGACCGGTTGGTGTGCCATTGGGGTGAGCCGGAACCGCAGTCACAGTAGCCAGATTGTAAACGTCAGTAGTGACGTTATTCTGGTTGCACTCATAGACCCAGACTTCACCTGTTTCTAACAGATCGGTCGTGCCTGCATCGCCAGAGACTGGCTTGCTTGGCAAGTTGCAGTCTGGCAGATGGTCGTCGACTTTAACACTTGCCAACGCGGTTGAACCGGTGTTGCGCACTTCAATACGGTAAGTAACGTTATCGCCGTGCTTGACAGGCAGTGCGTGTAAGTTGTCTTGCGCGTCATTGCCCGGTGCAGGGTCGCCCGCTTTACGCACGTACTTGATCAGTTCAATCGCAGGCAGATTTTGACCGATGCGCACGTTTGCGGGATCTTCGTCGTCAACTGGCGATTGCGTGGTCAAAGAACCGTCTGGATTAGCGGGTTTGGCTTCTACTGAAGCGACGTTTTGCATATCCAGCGTAATGTTGGCTTTGGTGCATTGATAAATCCAGAATTCACCCGATTTGAGTAAATCCTTCGCATCAGCGTCACCGTTGTAAACGCGGTTTACTGCACAGCCTTCCAGATGCTCAGTCAACTGCACTTGTGCCAGCGGCGTATTGCCGATATTGGTTACGACCATGCGGTATATAGCCGTCGCGCCGTGTGGCAGTACCACCGCAGTGCTCATGTCTTGCGCTTCTTGGCCTAAGCCCACCAGCGGAGTTGCAGCATTGAATGCAGGTGCAGTAGCCGCATTTTGTACGTACTTTTTCAGTTCAATCGCAGGTTGACCCAATGGAATGCGTACATTCGCGGGGTCTTCAGAAGACACTTGCGATTGATTGGTGGGCGTGCCATCGGCGTTCACCGGTTTAGCGGTAACAGTCGCCAAGTTGAGCGTATCCACCCGCACATCCGCGACGCTACAAGTGTA
Organism: Thiothrix unzii; assembly: GCF_017901175.1. Taxonomy (NCBI): domain Bacteria; kingdom Pseudomonadati; phylum Pseudomonadota; class Gammaproteobacteria; order Thiotrichales; family Thiotrichaceae; genus Thiothrix; species Thiothrix unzii. The sequence goes on along the minus strand of NZ_CP072793.1, from coordinate 1,793,518 downwards.
AGTCCAGACTTCACCCACACTCATGATGCTGTCGCTGCCGGTATCGCCTGCGACGGTGCTGAGGTTACAGCCGGTGAGATTGTCTTGTACGTCAACTGTGCCTAATGCGGTATTGCCGGTGTTGGTCACTACCAGTTTGTAGTTAACGGTTGCACCCGCATCAATCATCACCGCCGCTGCCGCATCTTGAGCATCGTTATCCGTGCCATTAGCAACCACGTACTTTTTCAGGCTGATAGCCGGTGCGCCTTCACGCAATTTCACATTCGCCGGGTCAAGGTCACGTACTGGCGATTGGGTAGTCGGTGTGCCATCCGGGTTAGCGGGTTTGGCTTCCACGTCGGCAATGTTTTCCATCGCCACAATCATGTTAGCCTTCGTACATTCGTATTCCCAGAACTCGTTAGGGTCAAGCAGGGTATCGCCTGCACCGACAGTTTTGGCTACTGCACAGCCGTCCATGTGCTCAGTGAGTACCACATTGGTTAACGGGGTGTTGCCGATGTTGCGTACAACCATGCGGTAGGTGACACTGGCGTTATGGTCGACTACCAACGCTGCGCTCATGTCTTCTGCGTCTTTCTCGGTTGCCGCACCTGCTGCCGCGCCTACTGGACGCACGTACTTTTTCAGTTCAATCGCCGGTTGGCCTAAGGTAATGCGTACATTAGCCGGATCACCATCGTTTACCGGGGATTGACCAGTTGGTGTGCCGTCGGCATTGACAGGTGTTGCAACAACAGTGGCGTAGTTGTGGGTATCTTCACGTACATTGGCTTTGCTACAAGTGTAAGTCCACACTTCACCTACCGCCATGCGTGCGTCGTTGCCAGTGTCACCTTGTGGCGCACTAATGGCACAATCTGATAATTGCTCATCTAACACCACGCTGCCCAGTGCGGTATTACCAATATTGGTGGCTACCAGTTTGTAATTGACTGTAGCCCCCGCGTTAATCATTACAGCTTTGCCTGCGTCTTGCGCATCGTTATCCACGCCGCCTGCTACCACGTATTTCTTCAGGCTAATGGCAGGTTGGTTAATACGGATGCGTACATTCGCAGGATCTTCGTCAGACACCGGACTTTGTGTGGTCGGTGTACCGTCAGCATTTGCCGGTTTCGCAGTAACGGTAGCCAAGTTGTAGGTATCCACTTTCGTGACCACACCGCTACATTGGTAAACCCAGGCTTCATTTGGCGACAGGAACGCATCCGCAGTGCTGGTGTCGGTGCGTACTGGATTGGTGCAACCTTCCAGTTGGTCATCTAGCATGACATCAGCCAACAAACTGTTGCCTGTATTGGTAACAACCATGCGGTAAGTCACTTTATCGCCGTGGCTCACCATCAGAGCAGCACCCATGTCTTGGGCATCGACTTCGGTGTTTTCCGGTGTGCCGTCAACCCGCACGTATTTCTTCAGGCTAATCGCCGGGCGTTCCACACGGACACGCACATTCGCCGGGTCTTCGGAAGACACGGGTGATTGGTTGGTTGGTGTGCCATCAGCATTGACGGGTTTAGCAGTAACCGTTGCCAAGTTGAGGGTATCCACCCGCATATTCGCGACGCTACAAGTGTAAGTCCAGACTTCACCCACACTCATGATGCTGTCGTTGCCGGTATCGCCTACGACGGTGCTGAGGTTGCAGCCGGTGAGGTTGTCCTGTACGTCAACTGTGCCTAATGCGGTATTACCGGTGTTGGTCACTACCAGTTTGTAGTTAACGGTTGCACCCGCATCAATCATCACCGCAGCGGCAGCGTCTTGGGCATCGTTATCCGTGCCATTAGCAACTACGTACTTTTTCAGGCTGATGGTAGGCGCACCTTCACGCAATTTCACATTCGCCGGGTCAAGGTCACGTACTGGCGATTGCGTGGTAGGCGTGCCATCCGGGTTAGCGGGTTTGGCTTCCACGTCGGCAATGTTTTCCATCGCCACAATCATGTTGGCTTTAGTACATTCGTATTCCCAGAACTCCGCCGGGTCAAGCAGGGTGTCGCCCACGCCAACCGTTTTGGTGACAGCGCAGCCGTCCATATGCTCAGTGAGTACCACGCTGGTCAGCGGGGTATTGCCGACGTTGCGCACCACCATGCGGTAAGTGACGCTGGCTTTATGGTCGACCACCAAGGCCGCGCTCATGTCTTCTGCATCCAGCTCTTGTGCAGAGCCAGCCGCTGCTGCTACCGGACGCACATACTTTTTCAGTTCAATCGCAGGCTGGCCTAAGGTAATGCGTACATTCGCTGGGTCTTCGTCAGACACCGGACTTTGTGTGGTCGGTGTACCGTCAGCATTCGCCGGTTTCGCAGTAACGGTAGCTAGGTTGTAGGTATCCACTTTCGTGACCACACCGGTACATTGGTAAACCCAGGCTTCATTCGGCGACAGGAACGCATCCGCATTGCTGGTGTCGGTGCGTACCGGATTGGTACAACCTTCCAGTTGGTCATCCAGCACGACATCCGCCAACAAACTATTGCCAGTATTGGTAACAACCATGCGGTAAGTCACTTTATCGCCGTGGCTCACCATCAGGGCAGCACCCATGTCTTGAGCATCGACTTCGGTGTTTTCCGGTGTGCCGTCAACCCGCACGTATTTCTTCAGGCTAATCGCCGGGCGTTCCACAAGGACACGCACATTCGCAGGGTCTTCGGAAGACACGGGTGATTGGTTGGTTGGTGTGCCGTCGGCATTGACCGGTTTAGCGGTAACCGTCGCCAAGTTGAGGGTATCCACCCGCATGTTTGCGACGCTACAGGTGTAAGTCCAGACTTCACCCACACTCATGATGCTGTCGTTGCCGGAATCGCCTGCGACGGTGCTGAGGTTACAGCCGGTGAGGTTGTCCTGTACGTCAACTGTGCCTAATGCGGTATTACCGGTGTTGGTCACTACCAGTTTGTAGTTAACGGTTGCCCCAGCATCAATCATCACCGCCGCTGCCGCATCTTGGGCATCGTTATCCGTGCCATTAGCAACTACGTACTTTTTCAGGCTGATGGCCGGTGCACCTTCACGCAATTTCACATTCGCCGGGTCAAGGTCACGTACTGGCGATTGGGTAGTCGGCGTGCCATCCGGGTTAGCAGGTTTGGCTTCTACGTCGGCAACGTTTTCCATCGCCACAATCATGTTGGCCTTTGTACATTCGTATTCCCAGAACTCATTAGGGTCAAGCAGGGTATCGCCAGCACCGACGGTTTGGGCTACTGCGCAGCCGTCCATGTGCTCAGTGAGTACCACGTTGGTTAACGGGGTGTTGCCGATGTTGCGCACCACCATGCGGTAAGTGACGCTGGCGTTATGGTCAACCACCAAGGCCGCGCTCATGTCTTCTGCGTCTTTCTCGGTTGCCGCACCTGCCGCCGCGCCTACTGGACGCACGTACTTTTTCAGTTCAATCGCTGGTTGGCCTAAGGTAATGCGTACATTCGCCGGATCACCATCGTTTACTGGGGATTGACCGGTTGGTGTGCCATCAGGATTGACTGGTGTGCCGATGACAGTGGCGTAGTTTTGAGTATCCACGCGCACGTTGGCTTTACTACAGGTGTAAGTCCAAGCTTCGCCCACCGCCATGCGTGCGTCATTGCCAGTGTCGCCGGAAACAGCACCAACTACGCAGTCTTCCAATTGCTCTTCTAAGTCAATGTTGCCTAGTACCGTGTTACCAATGTTGGTAATGACAAACTTGTAATTGACCGTAGCCCCCGCGTTAATCATCACGGCTTTGCCTGCGTCTTGCGCATCGTTATCTGTGCCGCCTGCGACTACGTATTTTTTCAGGCTAATGGCCGGTTGGTTGATTGGAATGCGTACATTCGCTGGGTCATGGCTGTCTACAGGGCTTTGTCCGGTAGGTGTGTCGTCTTCGTTGACAGGAATACCACGGACTTTTGCGGTATTAACAATGTCTTGCTTTAGTGCAGGCAAGGTACATTCGAGCACCCAGACTTCACCTTGGCTCATAGTGCCGTTAGGTGTGGTGGCATTGCTGTCGTAAATTTTGGTCAGAGGGTCGCAAGCTTCGATTTGATCATCAACCGTCACTTCATTCAGTTTGGTGGAGCCAGTATTTTCCACACGAATGCGGTACAGCGCGTCAGAACCGTAGGGCAGAATCAAGCCGCTCACGAATTCTTGTGCATCATCGCCCAAGGTCGCACTTTCATTGGCATTATCGTAAGCCGGTGCGCCCGCTTTATTTTGAACGTATTTTTTGAGGTCTATCTTGGGAACAGCGGCAGCAATCGTAATACGGTAGTCTTCAATTTCACCGTCGGCTGCTTCGCCGGTTACGCCATCACCGCCTGCGGTTGAACAGCGGAAACGCGCATAGGTTGCACCGGGACGTGCAGAGGCAGGCACGTCTAAAGTGAGAGTGTTATTGCCGATAGCGAGCAGTTGATCAGTGGCTATTTGATCACCTACGTCACCCCATGTGCCGTTGCCGCTCCAGTCGACCCACGCATTCAGGCGGCAGGCTTTATTGGCAGCAACGTTGATCGTGACATCTTGTGCACCGACTTTGAGTTCGGTGAACGTTACGCCATCTTCGTCATCGCCGTTGGCACACGTACCGACGACCGATGCACCGTTGCCTGTGTCATCACCGAGGGCATCGCTGCTGGGTTGACCGTCTTCGTCTTTGTCAACGCAACTACCGAGGTGGAGCGTATTGTCTTTTTGGATATGGCGTGCGCCATTGCTGCTGAGCAAGGTGGCATAACTAGGGTCTGGGGCATCGCCAAGGTCGTAACTATCGTCTTGCAAGGTAATGGTGACGCACGATTCATCATTTTCCGCTGGTGTCGCGCCGAGATTATTCGGTGTTGAGTTGATGTCGTCCGGTGAAGCCTGGATAACTTGCGTACAGTTGGTGATGGATGCGGCCCAGCTTGCTTGCGCAGCAACCACCATCCATAAAACCCCTATCCAGAGTAAAACCTTGCTTGTTTTCATTGTATCAGCCCCATTCCATCATCATGCAGCCAACATGACGTATTTATAATAATTAGTGATGACTTTAATTAAATTAATCTATCAATGGCAATTCTACACAGCATCAGCAAAACTGCCAAGTACAATCACCGCTTCAGTTTAACAGCGTCGATCTGTTGCTCAAAAGATGTTCCGAGGAACGGTATATAGCCTAATCTCGCCCATCGCAAGCTGAATGAGTTGTGGTAAAGTATCGTCCGAAGTTAACCACCTGCACGGAGAATCAGTGTGCGTCTAAATAAAGAACAATACCGTCAATGGGAACATAAAAAAGTCACCTTGTTGGGAATGTCCGGTGTTGGAAAAACCCATATTTCCAGTATGTTACGTGGACATAATTGGTTTCACTATTCTGGTGACTACCGTATTGGCACTTGCTATCTGGATGAAGATATTCTCGACCTGATTAAAGAGCAGGCGATGAAAGTGCCATTTTTGCGCGATTTGTTGCGCAACGACTGGATCTACATTCGCAATAATATCCGCGTCAATGACTTGGGGCCGGTATTGTCTTTTGTTGGAAAATTGGGCAACCCAGAGTTGGGTGGCGTGCCACTCGACGACTTTACCCAACGCCAAGCGCAATACCGTCAGGCTGAAATTGCGGCGATGCGTGACGTACCGGAATTTATCCGCAAAGCGCAGTTGATTTACGGCTATTCACACTTTGTGAATGATGCTGGCGGTAGTTTATGTGAGTTGGAAGAGCCGTCAGTATTTGAGTTATTGGCGGAAAGTACCCTGATTTTATACATTAAAGTCACCACGCCAGAAGAAGAGCAAAAGCTGATTGACCGCGCCCGCAGTGATCCTAAGCCGCTGTATTACCGCCCAACTTTCTTGCGTGAACATTTGGGGATTTATCTGGAAGAGCAGGGCTTGCAATACGCGGCTGAAATGATTCCTGATGATTTTACCCGCTGGATTTTCCCGCGTTTATTCCATTCGCGCTTGCCACGTTACGAAGCGATTGCACGGGATTATGGTTATACCGTGACTTCGGAAGAGGCGGCGCAGGTGCGCGATGAAAACGATTTCAACGCTTTGGTCGAAATGGCCATTGAACGTCACGGGAAGTAATTAGCCATGCCATTGGTCGCGCATTCTGCCTTGCCTACGTTTGACCGTCTGCGTCAGGAAGGTCAAACGGTCTTGAGTGAAGATTATGCTTTTCATCAGGATATTCGTGAGTTGCATATTGGGTTCCTCAATATGATGCCGGATGCGGCGATGGAAGCCACCGAGCGGCAATTTTTCCGTTTGGTGGGCGCGTCCAATCACATTGCACAATTTCATATCCACCCGTTTACGCTGGATACGTTGCCCCGTGGTGAAAAAGCGCAGGCGCACATTGCGCGGCATTACGATACCTTTGCGAATTTGCAGGAGCAGGGGCTGGACGCGCTGATTATTACCGGCGCGAATCCCTCGCAGGCACGTTTGGAGGATGAGCCTTTTTGGGATGGGCTTTGTGAAGTGGCGGCTTGGGCGCAGCAAAATGTGACTTCGACCTTATGTTCGTGTCTTGCCAGTCACGCGCTGGTGCAGCATTTGTGGGGAATTCGTCGTCGTCCTTTGGGTTTTAAACGCTGGGGCGTATATGACCATGTGGTGACTTCCCCGGCGCATCCGTTGGTTAATGATTTGAATACGCGCTTTGATGTACCACATTCACGCTTTAATCAAGTGGATCGGGCAGACTTGGAATCTGTTGGGGTTCAGGTGTTAGCGGAAAGTGCCGAGGGCGGGGTGCATTTGGCGGTAAGCCCTGATTTGTTTCGGATGGTTTTCATGCAGGGGCATCCCGAATACGATCAAATCAGTTTGTTGAAAGAATACCGGCGCGAAACGCAACGCTGGTTTAGCGGTGTGCGCGACGATTATCCGCCATTTCCCGAAAATTATTTACGCCCTAAAGCTAAAGCAATTTTGAGTGAATACCGTCTTGAGCTAATGGCGGCGAAACGTTTGGGGCAGCCATTGCCGGATTTTCCCGAAAAACTGCTGTTAACCATGGTTAACAATACTTGGCGTGATACGGCCAAAGTATTCTACAGCAACTGGATTGGGAAAGTTTACCAAATCACCAACAATGACCGTCGCAAACCGTTTATGGATTGGGTAAACCCGGATGATCCATTAGGGTTGCGCGGTCAGGGTTAAGTGTTAAACTGCTACATCGGCCTTGATATGTGGGTGATGTTCGTACCCCACTAGCTCAAAATCGTCGTAGGTAAATGCAAATAAATCCGTGATTTGCGGGTTTAGTTTCATCTGTGGTAAGGGGTGTGGTTCACGCGATAATTGTAACTCCACCTGCTCCAAATGATTCAGGTACAAGTGCGCATCGCCCAAGGTATGCACGAATTCACCCGGTTTTAAGCCCGTCACTTGCGCCATCATCAACGTCAGCAAAGCGTAAGAGGCAATATTAAACGGCACACCAAGGAAAATATCCGCACTGCGCTGGTACAGTTGGCAAGACAGTTTACCTTCTGCCACGTAAAACTGGAAAAACGCATGGCACGGTGGCAATGCCATATTGTCTACATCGGCGACATTCCACGCGCTAACAATAATCCGGCGCGAGTCTGGATTATTCTGTAATTGCGCAATCACTTGGCTGATTTGGTCAATGTGACGACCATCCGGGGTAGGCCAGTTGCGCCATTGATAGCCATAAACCGGGCCTAAATCACCGTTTTCATCCGCCCATTCATCCCAAATGCGCACACCATTGGCTTTCAAATAGCGGATATTGGTGTCGCCTTGTAAAAACCACAGCAACTCATGAATGATGGAGCGCAAGTGCAACTTTTTGGTGGTAACCACCGGAAAGCCCTGACTTAAATCAAAGCGCATTTGATGCCCGAATACCGACAGCGTTCCTGTGCCGGTGCGGTCGGTTTTTTTGACCCCGTGATCACGTACATGACGCATTAAATCAAGGTATTGCTTCATGCTTTCGCCTTTTTATACGCGCCCCACATGAAAAACAGCCCCAGTAACACCATCGGTAAGCTCAATAACTGTCCTTGGGTAATGCCGCCCGCTAAATAACCAATGTGCGCATCCGGCTCACGTACAAATTCCGCCAGAATACGTGCAATGCCGTAACCGACTAAAAATAGCCCGGAAATAGCACCCACTGGCGGCGACGCTTTGCGGTAAAAATGCAATAACACGAACAGTACCAAGCCTTCCAAAAATGCCTGATATAACTGCGAAGGGTGACGCGGCACATTGTCTACGTTTGGGAACACCACGCCCCACGGCACATCAGTTTGTCTGCCCCACAGTTCCGCGTTAATAAAGTTACCAATGCGTCCTGCAAACAAGCCAATCGGAACCAGTGGTGCGACGAAATCACTGACCTCGAAAAAGCGCAGATTCCAACGGCGTGCCAGCAAAAACATGGCCAGAATTACCCCCAGCAAGCCGCCGTGAAAACTCATGCCGCCATCCCAAACGTGGAAAAACGACAAGGGATCAGCCAGTAACCCTTTGAGGTTATAAAACAGCATGTAGCCAGTGCGCCCGCCCGCCACCACGCCGATGGCTCCCCAGAACATCATGTCATCCACCCGATCAGGATTCATCACGCTTCCCGGTTCACGGGAACGCATTTTTCCAATCAGCAGAAAACCTAAGAAACCAATCACATACATCAAGCCGTACCAATGCACCTTTAACGGGCCAAGGGATAAGGCGATAGGGTCAATTTGTGGGTGAATGAACATAGTCGCTCGCTAAAAAAACAAAGTTTTCAAGGCCGCACCGGGGTCTTGCGCTCGCATAAAAGCTTCCCCCACTAAAAACGCATGAACCTGATGTTCGCGCATTAAAGCAACATCGGCTTGGGTGTGGATACCGCTTTCAGTGACAACCAGCACATCACTAGGTACGTCGGCTAATAATTCCAGCGTGGTATCTAAGCTGGTGGCAAAGGTGCGTAAATTGCGGTTATTAATCCCAATCAACGGTGCGTTTAACGGTAGGGCGCGGTGTAATTCGGCGCGGTCGTGTACTTCAATCAGCACATCCATGCCCAATTCGGTGGCAAGCTGGTAAAGGCTTGTCAGTTGCACATCGTCTAATGCTGAAACAATCAATAAGATGCAGTCTGCACCCATTGCCCGTGCTTCGTACACCTGATACGGATCAACGATAAAATCCTTACGGATAACCGGCAACTGACAGGCCGCACGCGCTGCTTGCAGGTAAGTTTCATGCCCTTGGAAGTATTGCGCATCGGTTAATACAGACAGGCACGCCGCGCCTGCTTGTGCATAACTTTGTGCAATCGCTGGCGGGTCAAAATCCTCGCGTATCACGCCTTTACTGGGCGATGCCTTCTTAATTTCTGCAATAATCGCCGGATTACCCAGTGCCACCTGTTGCTGCATAGAACGCACAAAACCGCGCACCGGATCAGCACTGACAGCCTGTATTTGTAACTGCGCAAGGCTGACTAAAGCCGAACGGCTGGCAATTTCTTCCTGCTTGGTATTGAGGATTTTTTGTAAAATGTCTGGGGTACTCATCCGGCGTTAAAGCTCTGGGTTAGGTCAATCAATTGTTGCAGGCGTTGTGCTGCGACACCGGAATCAATCGCTTGCTGCGCTTTGTTAATGCCTTGCGCATGGCTATCGGCACAACCGGCAACATAAATCGCAGCACCAGCATTCAGGCAAACAATGTCACGCGCAGCACCCGTGGCTCCGGCAAACACTTGTTGAATCATTGCGAGGCTTTCCTGTGCGGTATTTACCCGTAAACTGTCAAGGCTGGCGCGTTGCAAACCAAAGTCTTCCGGCTGAATCGTGTATTCGTGAATCACGCCGTCTTTGAGTTCAGCGACAAAAGTGGGTGCGGCAACACTGATTTCGTCTAAGCCGTCTTGCGCGTGAACCACCATAACATGCCGACTGCCCAGGGCTTGCAGCACTTCCGCCATTGGGCGTACCCATTCTAGCGCAAATACCCCTAACACTTGGTTGGGTGCGTTCGCAGGGTTTGCCATCGGCCCCAGCAAGTTGAAAATAGTGCGGATGCCCAACTCACGACGCGGCGCACTGGCATGACCCATCGCGCTATGGTGACGTTGTGCAAACAAGAACCCGACCCCAACCTCATCAATGCATTGCGCCACTTGTTGCGGGGTAATCGCAAGATTAATTCCGGCGGCTTCCAATACATCAGCACTGCCTGATTTGCTGGAAATCGAGCGATTGCCATGTTTAGCCACTCGCGCTCCGGCGGCGGCGGCTACAAAGCTACTGGCGGTAGAGATATTAAATGTCCCGGAAGAGTCACCCCCCGTACCGCAGGTATCCACCAAATATTCAGGGTTAACCGTGACACGGGTGGAAAGCTCGCGCATCACGTGCGTGGCGGCACTGATTTCGGTAACGGTTTCACCACGCATCCGTAAACCCACGAGGAAAGCACCGATTTGCGCAGGTGTCGCTTGCCCCGTCATCAGGGTGCGCATGGCGTTGGTCATTTCTTCAGCGGTTAACGGCTGTTGGCTGATGATTTTTTTGATAGTGTCCTGAAAGTCCATAATTTCTTCGTGGTGTTGCTGACGATTGGATGTGGCGATGCTACATGATTTCGTGAGCTTGCTAAAGCGCAATACGTAAAAACCCTAGAGAGGCCGTCGTCCTTTGTGCGATAGTTACCCCTCATTTTAGCTGGAGGATACCCAATGATCATACAACGTGCCGAACACCCCGGTTCGCACGAACGCCATTTGTTGCGTAAAGTGGCGAATCCTTTGTTTGAAAATGCGTTGGTATTAGACGACGATAATTTGCTGGATGCGCAACGCCGTGACCATGATGAACTGGTAGCGTTCCAAGCCGAATTTCATCAGTTACTGGAAGCTGCCACCACCCTCAAAGGCACGGTTGAGAGCGATGTGGTGCTGCAACTCAAAGACCGTTTTGACCGCGCCTATGAAACGGCATCACACCTGATGGATGACCAAACACCAGCCAAACAAGCTATCCGTAAACTGCTGAGTTTTATCATGATGGCAGTGCGTCAGGGTGCAGGTAACGATGCTCAGGCACATCACGAGCTGGATCAGGAAGAAATGGCACGTGAGGCACATTTTAGCTTGCTGGGTTCAACGCTTGTGGCGGATTTGCTCAACCCGGAATCCCCGATTCAACCTGACGAATTGATTCCTACCCTGTTATCATCCAGCAAAGATGAATTGCAATTGGCATTGCAGATATTTGATGAGGTGCAATTGTTAGCAATGTTAACCGATGGCGTAAAACGCTTGGAACATTTGCAGCAGAATGGCATCCATGTAGAGGAAGCTTGGCAAACATTGGCGTTCATGCAAGGTTATGCAGAATTTGCTGGTGAGCTGGGCAATAGTGAAAAAGCACAACCCGTTAAGGAGTAATTTGATGAAATTGTTAAAAATCGTAGGGCTGGTCGCTCTGTTAGCTGGTACTGGGCAGGCAATGGCGGATGAAGTGTGGGACACCAACGTAGGTCGGGTGATTTACGCCGATGAAATTGGCCCCACTGCGGTATTCGCTTACGGCCCCAAAGAAGATCCGGGCGTGATTTATTTGGTGGGTTTGGCGAAGGTTTACCAAAATCGCGGGACTTACGACGGTTATTGGGCAAAAGACAAATCCAAAGTGGAATGCACCACCGCACGTCCTGGAATTTACGGCAAAATGACCCGCTATTGGGGACGGATGCAGGTGAAATTCATCGACAAGGATTTCCCATCACGTTGGGAAGCCATCTGGAGCTATTGCGACAGCGAAAAGCAAGAAACCAAGATTGAAGCGAAACCCCAAGTCGCAGCACCAGCGAAATAACCCCCCATCCTGCACCCTTCCCCCGCAAGGGGGGAAGGGTGCAGGATGATAAACTCTTTGCAGAGCAAGGGGTTATTCCACTACAAATGCGGATAACAGCCCATCGCGCCCTAAACTGTAACTGACATTGCCATCCGTTAACGCGGGCACGACGTAACCAGCAGAATCACCGCGCACTCGTGCAGCTAACTGCCCGCTGCGGGCATTAATCCAATGCAGATAACCTTGCTGATCGCCCACCAAGAGGTAATCGCCGACAATGCTGGGAACGGTAGGTTGGCGACCTTCCAAATCATCCATTTTCCACAACGGATTACCGGTGCGCGGCTCTAAACGCCAGACATCGCCAGTGGCATTGGTGGTGTATAAGCCATTCGCATCGGCATCAACCCCGGTATTGCTGGAGTAAGGCGCAGACCATGCAATATTTCCATTGCGCATATTAATGCCTGCAATTTGCCCGTTGTAACTGCTGGCAAATAAGGCTTCGCCAATGGCTTTAAGTTTGCCGTCAACGTCAATCATCCGGCTTAAATCATCCGCGCCGTTGGGGATGGCGAGGGTGGCTTCCCATAACGCTGTGCCGCTTTGCAGGTCGAAAGCGGTAACGACACCGCTGTCGAATCCGGCAATGACCATGCCGCCGACCACCAGCGGTACGCCCGCACCGCGTAACGACAAGCTTTTGCCGGGGCGTGCTTGCTGCCACAGGGTTGCGCCGTTAGCCGTGGAAATGCCGTGCAATCGCCCGTCACTGGTACGAAATACCACTTTGCCGGTTTGTGCGGTGGAAATGCCCAACACTTCGCTATTGAGCGCGGTACGCCAACGTTCTTGCCCGGTGTTCGCGTCGAGGGCAATCACGTTACCGTTGCTGGTTCCAAGATAAACTTGCGCGTCGCCGCCACTTACGCCGCCACTGATTGTGGCTTGATTGATGGGGGTTTGCCAAAGGCGTTTGCCGTTGGTTTTATCCCACGCACTAACGCTTTGACCACCCGCCACGATGAGGGTATTGCCGTTAAGGTAAGGGTGAATGCGTACATGAACGTCACGGTTGCTGCTGCCGGTTTCCACCTGCCACAAGGTGCGTACTTTGGCTTGCGGTGAAAAATCTTGCAGCTTTTGCGGTTGGCGTGCTTCTGATGCCGGAAGCACGGTTGAGGTGACTTCTTGAACGCTGCTGCAACCGGCAAGTAAGCTACTTGCCAGTAAAAATCCAACAACGGATTTCATGCGGATTAGCCTTCGCCTAAATTGTCGCGCTTGAGTTTGATCAGTTCCGTGGAACCGCCAGAGCTGCTCAGGATGGCTTTGTCATACGCCGCACGCGCTTCTGCGAGGTTGTTTTTTGCGGTGTAAACATCGCCTTTCAGCTCTTCGATTAAGGACTGATAAGCCGCAGGGTAGGTTTGCGTGGTTAACGCTAACGCATCATCGGTTTTGCCCATTGCTAAAAATACCCGCGCTAAACGCACGTTCGCCACTTGGGTAAAAGCAGCTTCTTTGCTGTTGTCGATGACCCAGCGTAACGCGGTTACAGCGGCTTCATAATCGCCTTTTTCTGCGTGTTGTTGCGCCAGTTTGAGGCTGGCAGTTGCTGCATACGGCGTGGATGCGTAATCTTTTTGCAGTGTTTGTACTGTTGGCAGAGCCTGTTCCAGTGCGGCTGCATCAACTTTACTAACTTTCGCGTACAGATCAGAGGCCGCTGCGGCGGTGCTGGTTTGGTAATCTTTCCAATATTCCCAACCGAATAAGCCTGCAATGGCTAAAGCTATGCCTGCGATGACGGAAGTGCCGTTTTCTTTCCACCAAGCTTTGAGTTCTTCGACTTTTTCGTCGTCAGTTTTGTAATCGCTCATCAGTTCGCCCTTTTACATAAAGAGATGTTGTTATCGCTTTTCCAGCAGTTGCGGTAATGTTGACACAAGGTCGCTGACGGGCAGGTTAATCTGCTCGCCACCCGTGCGCAAGGGTTTCAGGCTAATTTCACCGCGTGCCACTTCATCATCGCCCAAAATCAGCGCGAATCCCGCCCCGGATTTATCGGCGCGTTTCATTTGGGTTTTGAAATTACCGCCGCCACAGTTACTGATTAGGTTGAGGTCAGGCAATGCAGTGCGCAGGCGTTCAGCAATCGCTAAACCGGCTTGCACTGCCGTTTCACCTGCCATAATCAGGAACACGTCTGGTGCGCTGCTCGGTGGGGTAATGCCTTGCGCTTCCAGTAATAAAATCAGGCGTTCCACACCCATTGCGAAACCGCACGCCGGGGTTGGTTTGCCACCGAGTTGTTCCACTAAGCCGTCGTAGCGTCCACCGGCACACACTGTTCCTTGTGAACCCAGTTCATCCGTCACCCATTCAAACACGGTGCGCGAATAGTAATCTAAGCCACGCACCAAACGCGGGTTAATGCGATACGGGATGCCCATACCGTCTAACAGCGTTTGCAATTGGGCAAAATGCGTCGCGGATTCGCTGTCGAGGTGTTCGTGTAAATTCGGTGCGGCGGCAACCAACTCGCGCATTGCCGGATTTTTCGTATCCAAAATGCGTAACGGGTTGGTGTGCAAGCGGCGTTTGGAATCTTCATCCAACAAAGCGTGATGCCCATTGAAATACGCCACCAGCAATTCACGGTAAGCTTGGCGTGCTTCCAGTGTGCCGAGGGAGTTGAGCTCCAAGTGAATATTTTTTAAACCCAATTGCTGCCACAAACGCGCACCGATTGCGATTAATTCCGCATCAATATCCGGGCCGGTAATGCCGAATGTTTCTACCCCAACCTGGGTGAACTGGCGATAACGTCCTTTTTGTGGGCGTTCGGCGCGGAACATCGGGCCTGCGTACCACAGACGTTGTTGTTGGTTAAAGATTAAACCTGCTTGAATCCCGGCACGCACGCAACCAGCCGTCCCTTCCGGGCGCAAGGCCATACCAAAGGCTTCGCTGCTGTCGGCATCGCTGCGGCTTTCCAGCGTGTACATTTCTTTTTCAACAATGTCGGTCACTTCACCAACCGCCCGTTTGAACAAGTCAGTTTGTTCGACGATTGGCATACGGATTTCGTGGTAGCCGTAACGCTTCAATAAGGTACGCACGCTACTTTCAAAATACTGCCAAGCGGGGGTAGCGTCCGGCAGGATGTCGTGCATCCCCCGGATAGATTGGATATTTTTAGCCATGATTATTCAACTTTGAAGCGGGAAACGCTGCCCTTGGTGTGGGGAGCCTGGTCGTACAATTGACCATTGAGGTAGATTTTCACGCCACGCGCATTGCCCACTTTGAAATTGAGTGGCGTAGTGGCTTTCAGCTCCTTGGTTGAACCTGACGCATTGAGGGATTCATACAAGGTTTTCTTGCCGCCGTCTTTGACCTGCATCCACACGTCTTCGGTGAATTCCAGTTTGATATTCACTTCGCCCGCAATCGGTTGCGCCGGGGTTGTGGCATCGGCGGTGGTTGCAGTCGCTGCGTCTGGAGCCGTTGCTGGCGTAGTAGCAGCCGTTCCTTGGTGTGGGGAGCCTGGTCGTACAATTGACCATTGAGGTAGATTTTCACGCCACGCGCATTGCCCACTTTGAAATTGAGTGGCGTAGTGGCTTTCAGCTCCTTGGTTGAACCTGACGCATTGAGGGATTCATACAAGGTTTTCTTGCCGCCGTCTTTGACCTGCATCCACACGTCTTCGGTGAATTCCAGTTTGATATTCACTTCGCCCGCAATCGGTTGCGCCGGGGTTGTGGCATCGGCGGTGGTTGCAGTCGCTGCGTCTGGAGCCGTTGCTGGCGTAGTAGCAGCCGTTGTTGTTGCATCGCCCGTAGTTGCCGTCGCTGGTGTACTGAGGGTTGTTGCGCTGGCATCGGTGGTGGTGGGCGCGGCAGGTGTCGCGGTGGAAACCGTGGTGCTATCCGTTGGCGTAGTTGTCGCGGTATCTTGCGTGCTGCTGGCGGTGGCTACGGTTGTTGGGGCAGTGTCGGAAGTTGTCGCGGTTGCTGCATCACTTGGTTTTGTGGTCGCAGTGGTATCCGTGCTGGCAGTTGGCGTGGTTGTGCCTTCTGGTGCAGTAGGCGGTGCAGCAGCATCGGCGGCAGGCGCGGCAGTTTCAGGGGTGCTGGCAGCACTGGCAACTGCGGGTGTTGCATCGCTACTGGTCGACGCAGGTGCATCAGGGGTTGTGGTAGCCGCTGGTGTGGCGACGACTGCTTGCTCTTCCGCGTCTTTTTGAGCGGTAAAAGTTTCCAACGCAGGCGCAGGGCGCACAACTGGCGGTGGTGCGGTCTTGGCAGAAAAAGCTGCCCAAGTGCTGCTCGTCCAATCACGCACGCTGGGCAACAGCGATAACATGCCTAAACCCAGTACTATCACCCCAACACCCAGCAACTTGATGATAGTGGGTGACATCGAAGGTTGTTGTGCTACACGATGTAACGAACGGGAGGGCGCAAAGTGGTGAGCAATCTCATCCGGGTTTGCACCGCGCAACGCTTCGTAAGTGCGGATCAGCTCTTTGGGATCAGTGTCGGAGAACTTTGCATAGCCGCGCAAATAGCCACGCACGTAAGGCGGCTCTGGCAAGCGGGCAAATTCTTCCTTTTCCAGTGAACGCAGGAGGCTGGTAGACAGGTGCATTTCATCAGCGGCTTGTTCCAAATCTAATCCTGCTTTTTCGCGGCACGCTATGAGCTGTTTGCCCAAATCGCCAGCTTGTATCGCAGAAGTTTGTTCTTCAACCGGGGTGGTGGTCTCCGTCACAGTTCCTCCTAAATCGTTCTACTGTGTCAATTAATGTGGCTGTTAGCTGCGCTATCGGGGAAGCGAGCGCGTAATGCGACCGCACAACTTTCAGCTTTTTCCGTTTCGTGCATAGCTGTTTCTATTTGATAGCATAGCAGCAATGCGTCCGCTGTGGCGGGTGCGCTCTCATTATAGCGATAAAGGAAAGCCTGTGCTTTGGCGTTATCACCTTTTTCGTGGCTTAATTTTGCCATTTGATACAAGGCTTCGGAAAAATGCCCGTCCGCTTGTAAGGCTTGGCGGAAGTAACTTTCCGCAGCGGCATTATCACCACGCTTACGCACACAAATGCCTGCATTGGTATAAGCAAAAGCCGGGGTTTTGTAAAGCGGGTCACGTACTGCTGCCATAAACGCACTTTCCGCGTCGCTAATATTGCCGCTTTTGCATTGGAATGAGCCGTAGTTATTCAACAGATCGGGATTTTTGCCATCGCGTTTTAAGGCTTGCCGGAAATGTTCGCCAGCCTTACCGGGGTTGCCTAAACGGTCTTGCAATAGCGCGTAATAATGGTGGACATCCGCCGAATCGCCGTCTTGTTTCAAGGCTTTTTCAAGGTTTAATGAAGCTAAATCCAAACGGTCTTTTTGCAGGTAAGCTACGCCCAATTGGGTGTAATAGCCGGTGGCTTTACTGCTGGCAGACGCGCTGGAACCCTCAGGCGTGCTAGAGCAGCCAGTCACGCTGCTGGCAGCCAACAAAGCTGTCAGGGCGTACATTGTTGTTGCTTTCATTGTTTAGTTATTCCGCTCAATACGTGCGAAATGGACATCTCTGCGACTTTTATCATTTACCTGCCCGGCTAATTGCCCACAGGCCGCGTCAATATCATCGCCACGTGTTTTTCTTGTTATCACGGTGTACCCCGCTTCCGTTAAAATATCGCGGAAACGGTGGATACGGTTATTGCTGGAACGCGCATAACGGGTGGAAGGAAACGGGTTGAAAGGAATTAAATTCACTTTCGATGGAATCCCTCGCAGCAGTTGCGCCAATTGGTGCGCGTGTTCATCGCGGTCATTCACGCCATCCAGCATGACGTATTCCCACGTAATATGGTTGCGCTCGGTGGTTTTGTTTGCAAGGAATTGCCGACAGGTTGCGAGTAATTCCTTAATCGGGTATTTGCGGTTCAATGGAACCAGTTGATCACGTAGCTCATCATTCGGGGCGTGCAGCGATACCGCTAACGATACGTCGATGGTTTTGCCCAAACGTTCTAACGCGGGTAACACCCCGGAAGTGCTGACAGTAACGCGACGTTTACTTAAACCGTAAGCGTTGTCGTCAAGCATCAGGCTTAACGCATTGACGGTATTATCAAAATTCAGTAAGGGTTCGCCCATGCCCATCAGTACCACATTGCTGACAACTCGTGGGGCTTTGGGGTCGGCTTGCAGGGTGCGTTTGGCGACCCAGAGTTGCCCGATAATTTCGGCAGTCGTGAGATTGCGGTTAAAGCCTTGGCGGGCGGTGGAACAAAAAGTGCAATCCAACGCGCAGCCCACTTGGGTGGAAATGCACAAGGTTCCGCGATCATCTTCGGGGATAAACACGGTTTCAATCGCATTGCCATCGGCTAGGCGCAACAACCATTTGTGAGTGCCATCGGCGGATTGCTGGTCAATGACGATTTCGGGGGCGCGAATTTCCGCCTTTTCTTCCAGTAGCGTGCGTAACGACTTACTTAGGTTGGTCATCTGGTCAACACTGCCAGCAGTCATTTGGTGTAGCCATTTAATCACTTGCGTGGCGCGGAAAGGTTTTTCACCAATGCTGATGAAATAATCTTTTAGCGTTGCGTGGCTAAAATCCAGTAAATTGACTTTGTTAGCGGTGTTGGACACAGATGATGTTACCTTTTAGTAAAACGCCGATTAGCGTGTGCGTGGGCACAGACCTTCTTCACCGAAGAAGTAGGCGATTTCGATAGCAGCATTTTCCGCGCTATCAGAGCCGTGAACCGCGTTTTCGTCGATGGAATCCGCAAAATCAGCGCGGATAGTGCCAGCGTCAGCATTCTTAGGGTTGGTTGCACCCATCAGTTCGCGGTTTTTAGTGACGGCGTTTTCACCTTCCAACACTTGTACCATGACAGGGCCAGAAGTCATAAATGCCACTAAATCCTTGAAGAAAGGACGCTCTTTGTGAACAGCGTAGAAGCCTTCAGCGCGTTCTTGGCTCAGGTGAACCATTTTAGCAGCAACGATTTTCAGGCCAGCGTTTTCAAAACGGCTGTAGATCTGACCAATAACGTTTTTAGCAACAGCGTCAGGTTTAATGATGGAAATGGTTTGTTCGATAGCCACGGTGTGTACTCCAAATATAAGTGTTGAGTCCTAAAGAGGGCGCAATTGTAATGGGTAGGCGGCGTGGTAGCAAACATTGCCTTTGGTTGGTTTATTGTACCTTTACGACTTCTACTTTTATCCCGTCACTGATAAGTAACCAAGCACTGAGTTTGGGGAGTGCGGCAATCGTTGGTAATTGCAAATAGCCTTGGACCTGTTCGGTTCCTGCTTGACGTTTGGTTGCCCAGCCTGTTTCACCGTCACTGACCTTGCTGTATTTCAGCTCGATCAAATGTTGGTGGTCAACCTCAATCGGGCTGCGCTCCAGCAGCAGGATGTCAGGGTATTTACGGTCGATTTCCCGCTCGCTTTGGATGAAATACACCGAGGATTGGTACAACAACGTGAGTAACAGCACTTTGATGTGTTTCTCATCCATTCCCATTGCGTCACGGTTGGAAAGCAGTTGCAGTGCCTGCACCATTTCCTCCACCAGCGGTTGGATGTCGTCACGCAACGCGAGTGTTTCCACCGCCACGGCTATTGCACGGTTGGAAATGGTCATCTGGTTACGGCGTTCTAATTCCACCTTGAAGTAGCGAAAATACAGTTCGCGCATCACATGATTGGGGATGCCAAACACTTCACCAGATAACGTTTCGCGCTGTAATGACACAAATCCCATGTACGCTAACAGGCTGATGAAATCGTCGCGGTCAAAGCCTTTTTCAAAGTCAAATTTACGGCGTTGTTCGGCGGTCACTTCGCCGCCGCTGATGAGTTCATCCAACACCGTAAAATTGGTGTCGCGGTCGCCAATGCTGAACATTCCCAAAATCTTGCCGTAGTCGGAAGCGATGTTGTCATCCAGCATTTGCCTAGGCGAACTACACGTTTCTGTATCAAAATTCTTCAGGAAATACAGTACCATATTGGCATTATAAACGGTTTCGAGGGCTTGGGCGTGAAAACGGTAGCCGTTGTACCATTGGGTTACAGCACCCATTAAGGCTTGCGGTTCAAGTTGGCAGCTTTCCACCAGTGGTTGCAGCAACTGGGCTACTTCCGCCTTGGTGAATCCTACCGCCGCGTTAAAACCTTTGTGCAGGGAAAGATTCTCGCCGATATTGAAACCACTGGTCATGCTGTCGAGCATGATGGGCGTGACCCCAGTAACGAACAGGCGGTCAAGTGTGCCGCGCTGGGTGGCGGTCTTGAGGGTTTCGTAGAAGCTACGCACGAACCCGCCTTTGCCCATGATACGCTGAAACAACGTCAGGTCTTGCGACAAAATGGCATTGGCAAAGTGATCGTATTCATCGATCAGTAACAACAGCTTTTGCCCACTAACAACCCGGAAAAAGGCTTCCATCCGGCTCTGTGGTGTTGGCTCAGCTTCAATCAGATGGTGTGTGTCGGCAGGATAACCATACCGTTGCAGGAATGTTTGCAGTGCATTAGCAATTTTACGGTCGAACGCCAGATAAATGGAGTCAAGCCCTCTATCCGTGTCAATTCCGCTGAATTCCATGAACAGCACTTGGTAGCTGTTTTTTAGCGGGGTGGGATGCTTGCCGATGTAAAGGTTTGAAAAAAGAGCATCAAAGTCGTCTTTGCAACCCACGTCATAATAGTACTCCATCGCCGATAACAGCAGGCTTTTCCCGAAACGACGTGGGCGCATTAAAAACAAGTGACGACCAGCATCTTCCAACTTGGCGATGTACTCAGTCTTGTCAACGTAGGTATAGCCTTCGCTGATGACTTGCTTGAAGTTACTTAGTCCGTAAGGGATTTTCAGGTGCATGGTGCGGCATCCATCAATGTTTATGGCAACAGTTTAGCACACTGTATTCTCACCCTACTTGTTGGCTGAGTTTTCGGTTTCTTTGCCAATTAGTACGGGTTTGCCGTTTTGCCAGACAACTGCGTATTGACCGAGGCGTTTTTTACGCTCCAGTGCTTTTTCAACGGCTTTGCGCATGACATTTAGCATTTTTTGGGTGTCTTGGGATGGTGTGTTCACGAGTCGGCTTCCTTCAGAATCTGTTGATAGTAAACCTCGTTCAATATGATACGTTGGCTGCCTTGCTGTTCAAAAATAGGTTCGGCAATGTCACTGTTCATAAAGCAACGGGTACGCTCTACGCGATAGCTGAAATCATTCAGCAAGTTGCGCAAACTGCGGGCAAAACGCCGCTCAATATCTTTGGTCGGGATGTTATTTTCTATCCATTTGTCATTGTTTGATTGATGCTTTGTAGTCTAAAAGCCCCGTTATATCTGGGCAAGCGTTAATTATGAATACCTGCTAACTAGCGATGCATATTAATCCAACAGCATGGAATGCCGTTTTACACTCTTATTCCAGCGTAAAATCACGATAATAAACGGGGGCGAGGGTGATGCGAGAGCTTTTTGTACGTGCCGGTGTGGTATGTGTCCTACTGCTGGGCGGTTTTTCGTCGGGGTGGGCGTATTACAATCTGGATGCGGCATTGGGAACCAACACCAATGAGGTCAGCGAAACCGATAGCAGTGTGCCGTTTGTGGATTTGTTCCGTGCTGCGTTGCCGTTTGAGGATGCACGCCCTTGGTTGACAAAGGGGGAGGTGCAATACGATGCGGATGGCTGGCCGGTGGATTTGCGGGGTGGGCAGGCGGGAACGCGGTTTTTGGCGAATTTGCCTGCGAATACCGTGCCGGACGGGGCGTACACGGTGTTGTTTGAGGGCGATGGTGACATGACCTACGCCAACGACGCGAAGTTAATCACCCACGCGCAGGGTAAGGATACGATTCAAATCAGCGCGGGTGCGGATGCCATGTTGAATGCGACGTTGTTGATTACGCGCACCAATCCGCAAAATCCGTTACGCAATATCCGCATTTTACCGCCCGGTGGTATTTGTGAAGATGATCCGTTTAAGCGGGTGACGGGGGAGGGTGATTGCGCCACCGGGAGTTACCGTGCGTTTAGTGAGCATTATGCGAAAATCTTATTTAACCCCGATTATTTGCATTTTATGAAGGATTTTAAAGTAATCCGCTTTATGAATATGGGCGGTATCACTCAAAATCCGTTGCAAGCTTGGGAACAGCGTCCGCATTTAACGCAAGCGACTTGGGGTGGTAAAGAAGGGCAGCGTGGCGCACCGTTAGAAATCATGGTGGAACTGGCGAATCGTTTAAATGCGCACCCGTGGTTAGTGATTCCGCACGCCGCCGATGATGATTTTGTTACGCAATATGCGCGTTATGTGCGCCAGCATTTAAACCCTGATTTGAAACCGCATCTCGAATACAGCAATGAAACTTGGAATACTTTGTTTTTGCAAGGCAATTACGTGCGTGAACAAGGGGTGCAACGCGGTTTAGATAGCAATGCTGGCCGCGCCGGTTATCGTTATTATTCAGAACGTTCGGTGGAAATCTTCAAGTTGTGGGAGAATGTGTTCGGGGGTAAACAGCGGTTGGTGCGAATTCTTTCTGGCTGGACGATTAACCCGGAGTTGACCCAATTGATTTTGACGCATCGCGATGCTTACCGGCACGCGGATGCATTTGCCATTGGCCCGTATTTTTTCGGTGGGCATGAAGAAATTCGCCGGGTTAAAACGGTGGATGACATATTTCAATTACTTACCGACCCGCAATACCGCTATTCTTTGCGTAAAGTGTTAGATTATATCAGTGAGCAAAAAGCCTTGACGGATAAATACAAAGTTGCATTAATCGCTTACGAGGGCGGGCAAGGTTTAGTAGATTTTAAAACCAGCGATAATAACGCACACCCGAATCCTTTATTATACGCGGCGAATCGTGATTCACGCATGGCGGATTTATACGGCGAGTTTTTAACGGGTTGGAAAACAGCGGGCGGGCAATTGTTTATGCACTATTCTTCGCCGCGCACTTATCAAAAATACGGTACGTGGGGAACCAAAGAATACATTACCCAAGCCACCGAAGACGCGCCGAAATATCAGGCGATCCTCGCGTTTATGCGCACCAATCCGTGCTGGTGGGCGGGGTGCAGCACCGATACGTTCATGTCGTACACCGATTTTTGGAAGCGTTAAAGGCTGCGTAAGGCGTTTTCGAGCGCGGTTGCGGTAATCGGAAACGCCAGCGTCACCAATGGAAACCGCTCTGTCAGCCGCGCTAATTGGTGTGCTTGTTCCTTGTCATAAAATACCACGACCCGCGTATTGGGCATCCGCTGCACCACTGCCATCATCGACTCTAAACTACTGGTGCGATCCCGAAAATCGGATTGGAAATTGAACTCCGCGACAATCACTTGCGGGGTATTTTTCTTCAGAAATTGCAGCACTTTGCGCATACTGGTGTGCTTTTCGACCTGAAAGCCGAGTTGCTGATATAACGCGCTAAAGTCCGGGTAGCCGCCGATTTCGACGATACTTAATAGCAATGGTTGGGGTTCGGGCATTCGTGAGACTCCTTGGTTGATAATGCGTGGATAGTTAGCACCAGCGCATCATGCCATAATCAAGCGGCGCGGGTATCAGGGAGTTTTTTGGGTTATCATAGCCGCCCCTATTGCTGACAAAGCTCCACGCATGTTTGAACAAACTTTTAAAAATCTCGATGACGTATTGTGGAAAGAGGCGGGTTGCTCCTCGGAACTCGATTACACCGAACAATCGTCGTGGATTCTGTTTTTAAAATACCTTGATGATTTGGAACAGGAATACGAGCAGGAAGCTGAACTCGGCGACATTCCTTACGAATACATTATTGATGCGGAATATCGTTGGTCAACCTGGGCAGCACCCAAAAAAGACGGCAAGCCTGACCGCGATAATGCCAAAACGGGCACTGATTTGATCCGCTTCGTGGATAACAAGCTGTTTCCGTATTTGCAGAGCTTCAAGGAATCCGCGTCGTCACCAGAGACGATTGAGTACAAAATCGGCGAGATTTTCAGCGAGATCAAGAACAAGTTTGCCAGCGGCTATTCTTTGCGTGATGCGCTGGAGTTGGTGGATCAACTCACGTTTGGGTCGCAGGCTGAAAAGCACGAGCTTTCGGCGTTGTATGAATCCAAGATCAAGAACATGGGGAATGCGGGGCGCAATGGTGGCGAATATTACACGCCGCGTCCGCTGATTCGGGCGATGATTCAGGTGGTGCAGCCGCGCATTGGTGAGCGTGTGTATGACGGGGCGTGTGGTTCGGCGGGGTTTTTGTGCGAGGCGTTCAACTATTTGCGTTACGCGCCGGATGGTTCTAGCCGCCCGCTCAAAACCGATGAACTCGATGCGTTGGAAACGCGCACGCTGTACGGCAAGGAAAAAAAGAGCCTCGCGTATGTGATTGCAATTATGAACCTGATTTTGCACGGGGTGGATGCGCCGAACATTATCCACACCAATACGCTGGCAGAAAATCTGGCGGATGTGCAGGAAAAAGACCGCTATAACGTCATCCTTGCCAATCCGCCGTTTGGGGGTAAGGAACGCCCGGAAATCCAGCAGAATTTCCCGATCAAAACAGGTGAAACCGCGTTTTTGTTCCTGCAACATTTCATCAAATACCTCAAGGCGAAGGGGCGGGCGGCGGTGGTGATTAAGAACACCTTCCTGTCGAATTCGGATAATGCCTCCAAAGCCTTGCGGCAGGAATTGCTGGAAAATTGCAATCTGCATACCGTGCTGGATTGCCCTAGCGGGACGTTCATTGGTGCGGGTGTCAAAACGGTGGTGCTGTTTTTTGACAAGGGCGAGCCAACGCAACAGGTTTGGTATTACCAACTTGATCCCGGTCGTAATATGGGCAAAACCAACCCGCTCAACGACAACGACCTGAAAGAATTTATCGCGCTGCAACGCACGTTTGCCGACTCGGAAAAATCGTGGTCGGTGAAGATTGCCGATGTCGACAAAGACAACTTCGACCTTTCCGTGAAGAATCCCAATAAGCAGGAAGCGGCGGCGTTGCGCGATCCGCAGGCTATTCTTGACGAGATTGCGGGGTTGGATGCGGAGAGTAAGGAGATTTTGGATGTGATTCGGGGGTTGTTGTGATGAGGAATATTCATGAGTTTGATGGCTATATTCGCTGCCTCACTCCGAACGCTCCCCCATCCCCAGCCCTTCCCCCGCAAGGGGTGAAGGGGGCAAGAGGTGCTGCGGTTGTTGGTGTAAAACGTGGCGGATTTGTTGTAAAACGGTTTCCTGATGATTCAGAATTTCGTGATTCCAAAAACGTAACACCTGAAAATGTTGTTGTTGCATCCAATGGTCGCGTTCGCGGTCGTAGCCTTTTTGTTCGTGGTGATGGTTGCCATCCAGTTCAATCACTAAACGTGCTTCCAAGCAAACAAAATCAGCAATGTAACGCCCTACAGGGGTTTGGCGGCGAAAGCGGTAGCCGTCGAGCTGGCGT
This sequence comes from Thiothrix unzii, assembly GCF_017901175.1. Lineage (NCBI taxonomy): Bacteria > Pseudomonadati > Pseudomonadota > Gammaproteobacteria > Thiotrichales > Thiotrichaceae > Thiothrix > Thiothrix unzii. The sequence continues at coordinate 1,768,143 of NZ_CP072793.1, read as the reverse complement.
TTTCTCAAGGCATTCCATAACTGCTGTTCTGGCACAGTCATATTCCTGCGCAAATTCCGGGCAAGATCACGATGAATTTTGTTGTTTTGTCTTTCCATTCTGCCAGTGTCAGCAACCTCGCCTTGTTACGCAACATTCACCGATAGACAGCACCTCTTGCCCCCTTCACCCCTTGCGGGGGAAGGGCTGGGGATGGGGGAGCGTTCGGAGTGAGGTGGTGAATACTCCCTCAAACTTATGTCGATACGTTTCTTCCGCCCGCGCCCGCCAACGGATGATGCTAAACGGGAGCAACGACGATGCTTAAAGAACGTATGGTGAATCATCAACTGCCTAAAGGGTGGCAGGCAAAGCCTCTTGTACAACTTTGTACGCTATTTACTGATGGAGATTGGATAGAAAGCAAAGATCAATCTTTAGATGGCATACGTTTAATACAAACTGGCAATGTTGGGTGTGGCGAATTCAAAGACAGAAGAGATAAAGCCAGATGGATTTCTCAAGAAACTTTTGAAAAGTTGAAATGTGAAGAGGTTTTTCCTGACGATTGCTTGATTTCACGTTTGCCTGATCCAGTAGGGCGTTCATGTCTTATTCCTGAGACGGGAGATAAGATGATTACGTCCGTTGACTGCTCAATTATCAGGTTGAACAGGTCTTTTATTATCGCTGACTTTTTTAACTACTATACTCAGTCAGCTAAATATTTAGAGGAAGTGGAAAGCAAATGTTCAGGTGCTACAAGAAAACGAATTAGTAGAAAAAATTTAGGAGAGGTAGAAATATTACTTCCGCCACTCCCCGAACAAAAACGCATTGTCGCCATTCTCGATGAAGCCTTTGCCAACATCAGCCAAACGGTTGCCAACGCTGAAAAGAACCTTGCGAACGCCCGCGAGTTGTTCGACAGCTATTTGAATGAAGTATTTACGCACAAGGGCGAGGGATGGGAAGAGAAATATTTAAGTGATGGAGAGCTGCTTAAAATCATTGATGGAGATAGAGGGAGTAATTATCCTACAGCATCTGAATTTTTTCCTGAAGAATACTGCTTGTTTTTGAGCACTAAAAATGTCAGACCAGATGGATTTAAATTTAATGAGACAATGTTTATAACAAAAGAAAAGGATCAAGCCTTGAGAAAGGGGAAGTTGCAACGACTTGATGTTGTTTTAACAACAAGAGGCACTATCGGAAACGTTGCAATTTATGATGAAAAAGTTGATTTTGAAAATATCCGCATTAATTCAGGTATGCTAATATTTCGTCCAAATCAATCATTAATTTTGTCAGAGTATTTATTTGAGGTTCTACGTTCAAATTTTATAAAAAAACAAATAAATGCTTCAGTTTCTGGTGCTGCGCAACCTCAATTGCCTATTAAGACTATAAATAATTTTAAAATACCCGTACATCCCAGCATAGAAAAACAGAAGTTTATTTCTAATAAAATCAAGAAGCTCTCTTGCGAATGTGAAGAGCTTGAGGATATTTATCGGCGGAAGTTGGCTGCGTTGGCAGAGTTGAAGCAGGCGTTATTGCAGAAGGCGTTTACGGGCGAGTTAACCGCCGCAGACCAACCCACTTAACCTTGAATTTTTGAGCAGCACAGGAGCGTTTATGCAAATCCAACTTAACGAAAAATACACCATCCGCCTCAGTGATTTGATTCAATACTACACCTACGGTGGTTTGCTCTTGGGGAGCGCGACCGAAAAAGATAACAATGAGCAAATTGAGCAAAGCTGCGAATACGCCAAGAAAAAATTAAACACCGAATCCGTGTATCTGATTGAGCCTGTCAGAACGTGGACGACACGCGAGTTTTTCGGAAATATCGCTTTAGTGGAAGACCCTTATCAACGTGCAATGGAGTGCCGCTCTGATAAGCCGCTGAAATGGCGTAACAGCACGCTAGAACGCTTGCCGTTGATTACCTGCTGCGCAACGTTTTTATCCGCCCCAGTGGTCGATGAGCGGGAAATGGATATATCGCAGTTATCAGTTGTGTGGTTTCAGGATCAGTTCGCCATGCCGATTGATGCCGACATTATTAAGCACCTGCAAGGGTTGGACTGGGAAGCAGTGGCGCAGCCTTATTGGTTTTGACAGCTAACCATCCGCATCCACAATAAACGCAATCTACTGCCTTCTTGCACCCTTCACCCCTTGCGGGGGAAGGGCTGGGGATGGGGGGAATGTTCGGAGTGAAGTAGTCAATTCAACCACCGAACTGACACAAAACCATGATAAGAAAGGCTGATAATGCTACTATTCAAGCCATCTTGCGCGATATTGGCGCAAAAACAAGGCTAATCCATGACTCCAGAACTCGACCTCAACGAAGCCAATACCCGCGCCGAATTCATCGAGGAACACTTGCGGGAAGCGCAATGGGGCGAACGCCACACACGCCATTCACGCATTGACCGCGAACACGTCATTTCCATCGGTAAATTGCTTGGTGGCGGACAACGCGCCAGCACCCGCCCTGCCGATTTCGTACTGATGTACAAAACTCACAAACTCGCCGTCATCGAAGCCAAACGAGTACGTCTTCACCCCACCGAAGGTGTGCAACAAGCCAAAGATTACGCCGCACTGTTGAAAATTCGTTTTGCCTATGCCACCAACGGTAAGCAGATTTACCGCATCGACATGCTCACCGCGCAAGAAACCTACGTCGACCGCTACCCAACCCCAGAAGAGCTATGGCACGCCACTTTTGCCCAGCCGAACGACTGGCGCGACCGTTTCAGCACCATCCCGTTTGAAGACAAAAGCGGCTCATGGCAACCGCGCTACTACCAACACAACGCCATTGAAGCAGCCCTCGAAGCCCTCATCAACGGCAAAGACCGCATCCTGCTGACACTGGCAACCGGCACAGGCAAAACCGCAATAGCGTTCCAAATTGCGTGGAAATTGTTCCACAGCCGCTGGAACGTCAAAGCATGGCGCGGCGATACCAGCGTTGACCGCCAGCCGCGCATCCTGTTTCTGGCGGATCGCAATATCCTCGCCAATCAAGCCTACAACGCCTTTTCCGTCTTCCCCGAAGATGCAATGGTGCGAATTTCGCCCAACGCGATCCGCAAGAAAAAAGCCGTGCCCAAGAACGGCAACCTGTTTTTCACCATTTTCCAAACCTTCATGACTGACACCAAGGACGCGGCGGGCAACCCGGCTCCCAGCTTTGGTGATTACCCGCCCGACTTTTTCGACCTGATCATTATTGACGAATGCCACCGTGGCGGCGCGAACGACGAAGGCAGTTGGCGTGGCATCATGGAGTATTTCCGCACAGCGGTACAAATCGGTCTGACCGCCACGCCCAAGCGCGATGGCAATGTCGACACCTACAAATATTTTGGCGAAGCGGTCTATACCTACTCGCTCAAAGAAGGCATTAATGACGGCTTCCTGACCCCGTTCAGGATCAAGCGCATTGTCAGCACCCTCGACGAATACACCCATGTCGCCGACGACGAAGTGCTGGAAGGTGAAGTTGAAGAGGGCAGAACTTACACCGAAGCCGAAATGAATCGAGTGCTGGAAATCGAAGACCGCGAACGCCATCGGGTGAAAACTTTCATGAACCTGATCGACCAAAGCGAAAAAACCTTGGTGTTCTGCGCCACCCAACAACACGCTTTAGCGGTGCGCAACCTCATCAACCAGATGAAACGCAGCACCCAACCGAATTACTGCGTGCGCGTCGCGGCGGATGATGGCAAAGAAGGCGAACGCCTGCTGAGTGCGTTTCAGGATAACGAAAAAAACATCCCGACGATTTTGACCACTTCCCGCAAACTTTCTACCGGCGTGGATGCGCGGAATGTGCGCAATATCATCCTGATGCGCCCCGTCACAAGTATGATCGAATTCAAGCAAATCGTCGGGCGTGGTACGCGCCTATTCGATTTCAAAGACTACTTCACCCTGTATGACTTTGTGAAAGCCTACGAACATTTCAAAGACCCAGAGTGGGATGGCGAGCCGGAAGTGTGCAAAGTCTGTAATGAACGGGTGTGTATCTGCGAAGCAGAACCTTGCTCCAAGTGCCAACAACGCCCGTGTGTTTGCCCACCGAAGCCGTGCAAAAAGTGCGAACAATCGCCATGTGTGTGCGAACCGGAGCAATGTGAAGTGTGCGGCGCAACGCCCTGCAACTGCCTACAACCACCCAAACGCGCCAAAGTAAAATTGGCAGCAGGCAAAGCCGACCAGATTCAAAACCTGATTTCCACCGAATTCTTGGGCGACGATGGCAAACCGATGAGCGTGCAAGATTACCTGCAACAGTTTTACACTGCCCTGCCGGAATTTTTTAAGGACGAGGAAGAATTACGTGCCTTGTGGAGTCAGCCCGAAACCCGCCAAGGCTTGCTGGATGGCTTGCAGACAAAAGGTTACGCAGCAGCACAATTACAAGTGATCAGCCGTGCGGTGAATGCCGAACGCAGTGATTTGTTTGATGTGTTGGCGCATATCGCGTTTTCATTACCTGCTAAAACCCGTGAAGAGCGTGTTGCTACGCACAAGACGCGGATTTACCAAGGCTACAACTATAAACAACGTGAATTTATCGAGTTTGTATTGGGGCATTACGTGGATGATGGCATTACCGAATTAGCCCCGACCAAATTGAAAACCTTCATCGACTTGAAATACCAAGGCATCCGCGATATGCCCGAAGAATTGGGCAAAGCCGCTGATGTGAAGAAGCTGTTTGTCGAATTTCAGCAACGCTTGTACGCGCCGCTATAGCGCGTATTGCGCAAACAACCCGCCGACATCCACCCGCGCCCGCAGTTTCGCCGACAGCAAATACAACCCGCCTAGCTTGCGATGTAAAAACAACGCATCCGCAGGCGGTGTATGCCAATAATCCTGCTCCATGCTCAACGCCATGCCCGCGTCACGAATCCGGCTTGCCAAACTCGATGTGCCAAAGTCATACACGCCTTTCCAACGCAACGGCTCGCACGCCTGCTCAAACAAATCCAGCACTGCTGCCCGCTGTTCCGGCTTGATGAAGGCTTGAAAGAAACCAATTTGCGCAGCACCCGCATCCATCATGGTACGATCCCGTTGCACTGCGCCTTGCATCACTTGCCGATAGCCTTCCGCAATGGATTCGGGGTATTCCCGTGTTGCGCCAAAGTCCAGCAAAATCAGTTGCTGCGCTTCACGATCATAGCGGTAATTGGCGAAATTCGGGTCGGTCTGCACCAACCGGAAGCTGAAAATTTCGCGGAATAATAAACCCAGCAGTAAGTGCATTACGCGATCACGTTCTTCCTGCGGCGCGTGTGCCAGCGATTCAATCGGCACGCCGCCAATGTGCGTCATTGCCAGAATGTTCACCGTGGTGAAATCATCATGCACAGCGGTCAACGCAAATTCGGGGCTATCCGCCAATAGCTCTTGGTAACGGCGGATATATGCCGCTTCCTGCAAGTAATCGGCTTCTTGGTGCAATTGCTGTTTGGCTTCTTCGAGCAGCGGTTGGTAGTCGATGCCTTTGGGAATTAGCCCCGAAATCCGCAGTAATGCCGCGACATTATCCACATCACTGCTGATGCTTTCGCGCACGCCGGGGTACTGTATTTTCAGCGCGAGATGCCGCCCGTCTTTAGTGTGCGCCGAATGCACTTGCCCAATCGAAGCTGCCGCTAAGGGTTGGAACGAAAATTGTTGAAAACGTGTGTTCCAGCCTTTGCCCCAGTTGTCATCCAGCACTTTTGCCAATTGGCTCAAGGGCATGGGTTTGGCAGCGGAGCGCAGTCGCGAAAGAATCTCGGTGAGTTCGGCGGGCAACATATCACCCGCGTCCATCGACAGCAGTTGCCCAACTTTCATCGCAGCCCCGCGTAAACGCGCCAACTCGTCGGCAACGCGCTTGGCATTGGCGGGAGTCAGCAGCAGATCGCTGACTTTGGGACGATTACCTTGCGCAAGCTGCCGTGCACCTTCGGCGATCATGCCACCTGCGACACCCGTGGCGAGTGAGCCGAGGCGTGCCATGCGGGCAAAGCGTCCGGCGGGGACGCTGGCATTGTGTTTTTCGTCGATAGTGGTCATGGCAGTTTCATCAATTCGAGGTGTTCAGGATTAATGCACAGGTACATCGCTAGTTAATGCTGCCGGTGATCGGGCAATCAGCAATGTCGTCGAAAATCTTTTTCAAACCGGGGCTGTTTTCACCCGTGTGCATGGGGATGTCGAGGTATTCGGCTTTGTTGGCTTCGGACTGGAAATAGATTTTGAGGTCGCCGTCCATAATAAAGGGGGCGTTTGCAACGTCGGTTACGTCTTCTAGGCTAATCGGGTCAAGGGTCGAAATGCGCATGGTCGAGTTCCTCCTAATGATTGTGGCTTGAGTGTCGTAATTCTGGACAAGACTTGCAATTAATCATGCTTTGTATCGGGTAATTGTACAAGAGTGTGACAGTGCTCTGTTCTGATCGTTGCTGCTTGCGCCCGAATCGCACTACGGTATTTGTACATATTTTGAATGTTGCCCATCGCTTGTGTTGCGTCTAGTATCCGACCCATTGCTCCCTACATATGACTGGCTAACTCTATGAACCCAATACCGCCGTTTACCCCAACTGACATTCTCGATTTTTGGTATACCCCGCCCATGCCACAGTATTGGTTTGCTTCCACCCCGGTCATTGATGCCGACATCCGCGAGCGTTTCAGCGTGTTGTGGGAAAAAGCAGCGGCTGGTGAAATGGACGCTTGGCAAGCAACACCCGAAGGTTGTCTTGCTTTGTGTATCGTGCTGGATCAGTTCCCGTTGAATATGTTCCGTGGGGAAGCCCGTAGTTTTGCTACCGAACAGCAAGCGGTTGCGGTCGCAAAATACGCAGTAGCTCGCGGCTTTGACTCGTTGTTGCCGCAGGAACGCCGCAGCTTTCTTTATATGCCGTTAATGCATAGCGAACATCTGGCAGATCAGGATGAGTCCGTGCGCTTGTTTGAACTCGCTGGTTTGGAAGCGAATGCGCGGTTTGCACGGCATCACCACGAGATTGTGCGCCGCTTTGGGCGTTTTCCACACCGTAACGTGGTGCTAAAACGTGAAAGTACAGCGGAGGAATTAGTGTATCTGGCTTCCAAAGAAGCATTCACGGGGTAATCACACGCTACACGGTTTGAACGAAACGGAGGTGTTTGATGCGCCAACAGATGCAGTCTTATTCCACCCGTTTTTTTCCAGTCAACGGCAAACGGTAATACGCAAACACCCGATACCCCGCGTCCATTATTGCAATCAAAAACGGCAAACGTTCAAGCAGTCCGGCGATGAGGTGGTAGTAGGGAAGTTGTTTCCACACCGCAATAAAACCGCGCACGCCAGTTTGCATTTGTTGCCCCGCGTCGATAACGTGGATGCGAGCCATCGCCTGCTTGTAGGTAATGCCCGCCGCCGCTAATGCTTCAGGTTCTTTGGTGATGTCGACCCACTGGATATTGCCCGCCTTGTCGAGTTTTTTCATGCCGTTGATTTCAAGATTGCATAAGGGGCATTCGCCGTCATGGAAACAGGTGACTTTCGGGGTTGTCATGGGGTGATTAACCTTTTGTCTTGGGCCGTTACAAAACCGCATTATTACTACCGATTATCAATAATGTACAACTTCAGTGCTATTATGGTTACAGTTTACAAGGAGTTTAGTGATGAAATTGTACAAAAAATTATCTTACGTAGGGTTGCTGGGTTTGGCACTGTTGTTATCCGCTTGTGTCGGGATTCCAGACGGCATAACACCAGTCACAGGTTTCCAAGTTGAGCGTTATCTGGGCAAATGGTATGAAGTAGCGCGGCTGGATCATTCCTTCGAGCGCGGTTTGGAGCAGGTGACGGCGGAATACAGTCCGCGTGACGATGGTGATATTCGCGTCATGAATCGGGGTTACAACACCGCCAAGCAGCAATGGGAAGAGGCGGAAGGCCGCGCTAAATTCGTCGGTGCAAAAGATGTCGGGCAACTGAAAGTGTCGTTCTTTGGCCCGTTCTACGGCGGTTACAACATCGTGGAACTCGACCCGAATTACCAATACGTGTTGATTGCAGGCAATGACCGCGAGTACTTGTGGTTGCTGTCACGCACCCCGAAATTGGATCCAGCAGTACAACAGCGGTTAGTCAATAAAGCGAAAAGCTTGGGTTTTGCCACCGACAAACTGATTTTTGTGAAACAGGATTAATAGCGGCGCATGGAACGACCTTTTACCCGCTTTTTCAGTGAAGATATACAGCGATTATCAAGCGTGATAAGGTTGCAAGCCATTGGCTTGACAATACAAAAACCGATTTGATTTCATTCAGGACTAGAGAAACGATGTATAAAAAACTGATTTTGGGTGCTGCTATTAGCATCGCATTGGCTAGCAGTTGGGCAGTTGCGGAAACCGCTGTTCCGGCAGATTTGGGCGAAAAAATGAAACCGATGTTTGGTGGCGCACCAGACTCGTTGAAAGCAACCCCGGTAGCGGGCGTGTTTGAAGCGAAATTCGGCGGCGAAGTGATTTACGTCAGTGGCGACGCGCGTTATGTATTTGCAGGCGATCTCATTGATGCGCAAAGCAAAAGCAACCTGACAGAATTGTCCCGCTCCGGTGATCGTAAAGAAGTGGTTGCGAAAATTGACGCGGCATCCGCCATTGAATTCAAAGCGAAAGGCGATGAAAAACACATTGTTTATGCGTTCACCGACGTTGATTGCCCTTTCTGCGTGAAGTTGCACAAAGAAGTTCCGGCCTTAAATGAAAAAGGCGTAACAGTACGTTATTTGGCATACCCGCGTGCTGGCGTAGGCTCACCAGCTTACAAGAAAATGGTTAACATTTGGTGTTCAGATGATAAGGTTGCGGCACTTAACCAAGTGAAAAACGAAGGTAAGGAATTGCCCGCTAAAGAATGCACAAATCCAGTGAAAGACCAGTTTGAACTCGGTCAAAAACTGGGCGTAAACGGCACGCCAGCGTTAATAACGGTTGATGGCATGATGATTCCGGGCTTCCGCCCTGCTGATCAATTGGTGCAAATGTTGGAATCTGAGTCCAAAAATAAAGCCAATTAATCGTCAAAAACGATAATGAAGAGCGGGTAACGCGCTGGTGTTGTCCGCTTTTTTTATGCCTGCTACTGAGTGTTTATCTAAAAAACCGATTGATATGAGCTAAAAAACCTATCATTTGTGGGGAAATTTCTTGATGTGTGTCAAGCAAGGGTTTCTCCTAGTGTCTACCATGAGTCCTGTCACGCTTTACTCATAAGAACAGGAGATAGTCATGAAGATCAAAATGCTCGCGGTTTCCGTATTAGCCCTCAGTGTCGCAACCGCTGTCTGGGCTTCGAAAGAAGAGCCAGCTAAGCCCGCCGAAGCTGCTGCCGCATCTACGGTTAAAGATGAACCGATTAAACCGTTGCCATCTTACGTTCCTAAAGAAGCGATGGTTGAACTGGGCAAAAAGCTGTATTTCGACCCACGCCTTTCCAAATCCGGTTTCATTTCCTGCAACTCTTGCCATAACTTGAGCATGGGCGGTACGGATAACCTGCCGACCTCTATCGGCGACCATTGGCAACAAGGCCCGATCAACTCCCCAACCGTCCTTAATTCCAGCATGAACGTTGCGCAATTCTGGGATGGTCGTGCGAAAGACCTGAAAGCCCAAGCGGGCGGCCCGATTGCCAACCCCGGCGAAATGGCGTTCACCCATGAACTCGCTATCGACGTACTGGAATCCATTCCAGCGTATAAGGACGAGTTCAAAATGGCTTTCGGCAAAGACAAAATCGACATTGACATGGTGACTGACGCGATTGCTGCGTTTGAAGAAACCTTAGTCACGCCTGATTCTAAATTTGACCGTTGGTTGAAAGGCGATGCCACCGCGATGAATGACAAAGAACTCAACGGTTACAAGTTGTTCAAGGATAGCGGTTGCGTAGCGTGCCACAATGGCCCGGCAGTTGGCGGCTCTAGCTTCCAGAAAATGGGTGCAGTTGAACCGTACAAAACCGACAGCAAAGCGGAAGGTTTAGTAGGCGTTACCGGCAAAGATGCTGACCGCTTCAAGTTCAAAGTGCCTACACTGCGCAACGTAGAAATGACTTACCCGTACTTCCACGATGGTGCTGCGAAAACCTTGGAAGAAGCTGTCACCATTATGGGCCAAATCCAGTTGGGTAAGAAATTCTCTGATGCTGAAACGGCTGACATCGTGTCATTCCTGAAAACTCTGACCGGTAAGCAACCTGACATTAAGTTGCCGATTTTGCCACCGTCTACTAACGATACCCCACGCCCTGATCCGTTCGGTAAAGGCGATGCAGCTAAAACAGACGACGCTGCGAAAAAATCGTAAGGTTATGTGACCGTAATAAAAAACCCCGCATTGCGGGGTTTTTTTTGAAGAGGGCGTATGCGATACGCCCCTACTGGAGCTTGCCGGTTGTTTACCAGTAAGTACCCTTACCACCTTGGCTCTGCATTGCCGCTTGCGCCACTGTGCTAACCACACCCGCTTTACGCATCAAATCCGCCAATTCGCGTTGCTGGCTGGCATCCTGACACGCAGCCGTGGCTTTGGCATACAGGCTTTCGGCTTTGCTGCTATTGCCCCATTTTTGCGCCAGTTCTGCCATGTAAGCAAAGTGGAAATGGTTTTCGGCTTTGGCTTCGCCTTTGTCCAAAATGGTTTGTGCTTGCGCGTCGTCATCCAAATGCTCTTTCACCGCTTTGGCAAGCTTGTTGTACTCGAAAGTACTGGCGTTGCTGGCATCCAGTTTTTCCAGTTGTGCGGCGTAGAATTGCTGCGTCCAGGTTTTACCAAACTCGGTGTCGCTGAGTTGCTTGCTGACGGTTTCGCCGAGGTTGCGCACTTGGGCAAAGGTATTGCTGTTGTTCGCGGCTAAGTCGAGCAAACGCGCTAACCATGCTTTGTCTTTGACCAGGTTGCCGACGGAAACGATCAGTGGCTGGTAAGCGGCAAAGCTGAATGTACCTGCATCCTGCATCTTTTCTTCCGCCGTGGTCAGCAATTGGCTGGCGTAGGAGGTGTCTTCCAGTTCTTCGACCACCGCGCTTGCCAGTGCAATGAACTGGTTGGGGCGCGTCAGGGTTTTTTCCTGATTTTGGAATTCGGTGTAACGCGCTTGGCTAGCTTCACGTTTTGCCAATTTCCCGCTAATACGGTCGTTGCGCTCGGCATCATCCGCCAGCAATTGCTTGGAGGCATTGGCCAGTTTGCGCATTTCATCGAGGGAACTGACGTTAGCTTCGGCTTTGTCGAGAGCCTGGATAACCACGGTATTGTCGCCCGGTGTCAGTTTTTGTGCGCGTTGCGCTACGTCTAACACTTGTGCGTTGGTTTCGGTCAGTTCCAAGGCTTTTTGCAGGGAAGTGGCTGCGAGTGCGGCATCGGCTGGATTTTTCGCCAGTGCTTCGAGGATGCTGGTTGCGTCAGTGTAAACTTTGCAAGCGTCCACCGCTTTGGCGTACAGCGCGTTGGTTTTAGCAGGGTCTTGCAGGTTGGCGTTGACTTCGCCTGCGAGTGATACCAAGGCGGCAGCGTTAGTGGCTTTGCTTTCGGCGGCGGCGTAAATGCTGGCAACGCGGTCTTTATCACCGAGGTTGTCGTTGACAGCTTTTGCCAACATTGCCAAATCGGTAGGGGTGCTGAGTTTGCTGGCGAGTTTGTCGTAAGCTTTGCCTGCGATGGTTTTGTCATCCATGTTGGCGGCAACGGCACTGGCGAGTTTCAGCAGGTCTTCTTTGCCGCTGAATTCGTTCAGGGCAACACCGTACATATCTTTAGCGGTGGCTTGATCGTTCAGCAAGCTGGCGTAACCGGTTGCCAGATCGAGGTTTTCTTCACCGCTCATGGCGAAGTTTTTACCTTGTTCCAGCAAATCTTCGGCTTTGGCTTTGTCGCCGAGCAGGTTCATGAAACCGCCTGCGAGCACCACGAATTGCGCGGGGAACATGCAGTTGCTTTCCGCATCGCCCAGTGTTGCTGCGACTTCTTTATCATCGCTGAACAGGTCTTTCAAACCCTTAGCGAAGCTCACCACATCGGCAGTTTCGCTGCTGGAAGGTGCGGCCTTTTTGAAGACCATCAGCGCGGTAGTGGGGTTGCCGCTGTTTTTAATGTCGCTCGCCAGTTTCTGGTAGTCGGCAATGCTTTTGCAGTTGGCAGTGACTTTGCTGAACAGTTTGTTCGCCAGCGCGTTGTCTTGCAGCGCGTCTTGCACGTAACCGGCGTAAGACAGCAGCTCGGTGGTGTTGGTGGTTTCGCTGATGGCTTCTTCCAACAGGGCGCGGCCTTTGTCGCGGTCGCCGAGGAATTTGGCAATGCTGTAGCCAGTTTCAGCTTTTTCTTTGGCATCAAAGCACGCATTGGCGGCTTCGTCGTACAGGGCAGCGGCTTTGTCGTTATCACCAGCCGCCACATAGCCTTCCGCAACAGCGACATAATGCGCGGGGAAGGAGCAGTTGGATTCGCCCTTTGCAAGCAGTTCTTTGGCGTAGTCCAAATCGGCGGGTGCGGCTGCTGCTTGCTTAGCAAGGGCGGCGTAGGATTCTGCATCGTTGCAGGCGGATGCTTGTGCGCTGAGTTCTTCGCGGGTTGCCATGTAGTTGAAACTCCTTCCTATGTAATTGCGGTAATCGGGTAACGATCAGTACGGCGGTATTTTAACGGATTTCAGGGGGCTTTTACCCTGATAATCGGGGTATTTTTGCTAAATTTCTTGATGCAACCGGGCATTTTTCGGGGATGCCGGTTTGTAACTGGTTGGTATTCGTCAATCTGGCTATACTGACCCCCCATTATTTTGGAATATGACAACGTTTATCATGGCGAGTTTTCCTAGCAACATGACGTGTCAGGCGTGTGGTCAAGTACACCATTACCGTCCGGTAGCGGCGGGGCAAGTCGCGACGTGCCGCCGTTGCAATGCGGTGTTGTACCGCAATCGCCCGCGCATGATGGAAACGGTGTTGGCACTGACCATTGCGGGTTTGGTGTTGTTTAGCATTAGCAATGTCTGGCCGTTGTTGGGGTTGAGCACTCAGGGCATGGAGCAAGAGTTGCATTTGTTCGGTGCAAGTATTGCGTTTTGGGATCAGGATTATCCGATTGTGGCGGTTTTACTGGTGCTGAATCTGGTGATTTTTCCGTTGTTTGAGTTGCTGTCGTTGCTGGTGATTAGCTTGACGATTCGCTACCGCTGGCGACCGCAAATGGCAGCATTTTTATTTCACTGGCAACGGGAATTACGTCCGTGGGGAATGCTCGAAGTATTCATGTTGAGCATTTTGGTTTCCCTAGTCAAATTGGGGACGGTGGCAACGTTGATTGTGGGGCCTGCGTTTTGGTCGTTTGCCGGGTTGATTGTGGTGATGGCGGCGGCAACAGCTACGCTGGAACCTTCGAGCGTTTGGCGTGAATTAGGGATGGAGCCACCAGCCCGTGTTGTGCGTGCTAACAGTATTGAAGTGACTTGGGCGTTGCTGATTGCCGCCATGATTTTGTACATCCCTGCGAATGTTTTGCCGATTATGAGTGCTTACAAACTGGGGTTGGGGCAGCCTGATACCATTGTCAGCGGGGTGTTTTATTTATGGGCGACGGGGCAATGGCCGTTGGCATTAATTGTGTTCGCCGCGAGCGTTGTTGTGCCTTTGATGAAGTTGATTACCTTGAGTTTTTTATTAATCACGATTCAGTGGAAATCCAGTTGGCGGCAACAGGAACGAATGCGTTTGTATCATATCATTGAGTATTTAGGACGCTGGTCAATGGTGGATATATTTGTGATTGCGATTTTGATAGGGTTGGTGCAGTTCGGTAATTTAGCGCGGGTGGAAGCGAATGCGGGTAGTTTTTCCTTCGCAGCGGTGGTGGTATTGACGATGTTAGCGGCACGCACTTTGGATGAACATTTGATTTGGAATATTTCGCGCCAGCGGGAGCAGGGTAAATGAGTACGTCGACGGATCAGTTAATACCATTGGCAGAGGTGAATGTGCGTGAGCAACGCTGGCCTTCGCCGGTATGGTTGATTCCTTTGACCGCTTTATTGGTGGGTTTCTGGTTATTGTTCCAGATTTGGTACGCGAAAGGCCCGGAAATCGTGGTGCAGTTCACCAGTGCGGAAGGCATTATTTCCGGCAAAACCGAAGTGCGTTTCAAAGCGGTCACGGTGGGTAAAGTGAAGGAACTTAAACTCAGTGATGACCTGAAATACATTGAAGCGGCTATCGAGTTAAATAAGGAAATCGGGCAACATTTGGGTAGTGATGCGCGGTTTTGGGTGGTCAAACCGAATATTAACCGTTCGGGTGTTTCCGGGTTAACCACACTGTTTTCCGGCACGTATATTGGCATGGATCCGGGCAGTAATACCGATGATTTGAGTTTTTACCAAGGGGAAGAGCGTCCGCCAGTGATCGCGCCTTCGGAAAGCGGGCGGCGGTTTTTCCTGCTGTCGGATTCGTTAGGCTCGATGGATATTGGTGCGCCGGTTTTTTACAAGCAATTGCAAGTCGGTGAAGTCATAGATTACAAGCTATTACCGGAACAAGATCAAGTAAGACTTGAAGTGTTTATCCGTGACCCTTACTACGATTTTGTGCGCACCACTACGCGCTTTTGGAATGCCAGCGGTGCGGAATTTAAAATGAGTGCGGCGGGTGCGGAGTTTCGGATGGAATCCCTGACTTCGTTATTAGTCGGGGGCGTGGCCTTTGAAACCCCGAAAGCCATTGGTGCGGGTGAAATCAGCGCGGCGGATGCGGAATTCGTATTGTATAAGAATTTCGCCGCGATTCAGGAAAAGCAATTTACCCAGAAATTGTATTACGTCATGTATTTTAATGGTTCGGTGCGCGGTTTAGCGGTGGGTGCGCCGGTAGAGTTTCAAGGCATTCCGTTGGGCAAAGTCGAAAACATTGACCTGAAAATGGATATGAAATCACAGGAAATCCGTATTCCGGTCTTGGTGTCCATTCAACCGCAACGTTTCGATGAGAACATTAGCAAAGACGCAGCACACGCGATGATGAGCAAGCTGGTAAGCAAAGGCTTACGCGCTCGCATGGAAACCGCCAGTTTGTTGACCGGGCAAAAACTGGTAACACTCAGCATGGAAAAAGACCCGCCACCGGCCGAAATCATTGCCACGCAATTTTATAGCGAGTTTCCGACCATTGGTTCCGCATTGGACGATTTACCGTTGTTAGCCACGGAAATCATGGGCAGCTTGCAAGAAACCTTGGATGGCGTGAAAAAACTGGTGAACAGCGGCAAGTTGGATAAAGCGGTTGATAACCTCAACGGGGTATTGAGCGAGGCCGAACAAGCGGTGCGTGCGGCGAAAAAAGTGCTGGAAACCGTGGATAAGCAAACCCTGCCAACTGTTACCCAAGAAATGAGCAAAACCTTGCAAAAGTTACAGGGTTCGCTGTCGCATATTGACCGTTTGACCGCGCAAAATTCCCCGACACAATACCAATTACAGGAAATGTTGGAAGAGGTCACGGCGGCTTCGCGCAGTGTGCGCACCTTAGCGGAAACCTTGCAACGTCAGCCCAGCGCATTGATTCGCGGTAAACAAGGAGAGTGATAATGAAACAATGGCTGAGTTTGTGGATGGTGGTGATATTGAGTGCCTGCTCCAGTACGCCGACCCAATATCACACCCTGTCAACGCCGAGCGGCAATGCGCAAGCGGTTGTGATGACTAAGCCCATCAAGAGCGTGGGGGTGGGGCCGATTACCCTGCCAACCTTGCTGGATCGAGAGGGCATGGTGATTCGCAAAGATGCGACGACTTTGGAGGTATCCGACACGCACTTATGGGGCGGGCAGTTGGAAGACGAATTCCTGCGCACCTTAGCTCAACAGTTGCAAAGCCGTTTGCCTGCCACACGGGTGCAAAGCGTGCCTTGGGAACTTAGCCAAACGCCGCAATATCAGGTGGTGGTTAAATTGGATCAGTTTGATGGTACGCCGGGGGGTAAGGCTTGGTTGCGTGGGATGTGGCAGCTTCAGGCGGGTGATGGAAAAATCTTGAGCGGCGAGCCAGTGACGCTGACCCGCCAAACCCCTGAAGCGGGGGTGACAGGGTTAGTCAAGGCGCAAAGCGGTTTGCTGGCGGATTTGGCTGATCAGATTACGCAGGGTTTGGCGGCACGTTAGCCTCAGCTTGTTTCACAAAACTCAGGAAAAAGGTGACAGGCACAGCATTGCTAATGCTGGTGAGTCCCGCAATTTCACGCAAGGCAGTCAGGCCAGCGGCTAGGTCAAAATCCGCCGCATTCAACACAATCGGCGCAACGGTAGTCACTTGCACAATGTTGCCGACTTCGGTGATGGCAACAGTGGCAGGTATTTCCTTTTTCACGCCATGCAAATCCAAAGTGACGTTAACGGTTTGGATGCCCGGTTTTACGCCAGTTTTGCTCAAGTCCACACTAACGCTTGCCATAGCAAACTTTTTGGTATCGAACAATTGTTCGCGCATTCGTTGATCGCGTATGTCGATATTGGTGCTTACGCTTGCCAAATCAATGTTCAAAGAACCTTGCCCAGCTTTGGTAATTCCACCAGACAGGGTTTTGAAAGTGTGGGTTTCGGCAATGTGATCTTTCTTGATAGAGACGAAATACAGTGCAGATTGCTGATTATTGAGTGCCCAATCAGCCATTGCTGTACCAGAGAGCAAGGCGAAGCTGAGAACGGTGTTGCAGATAAATGGTAAGGTATGTTGCATGATTTGTTTTTCCCCATAATGGTTAATATTGGTTCTACGGTAGCTTAACTGAACGATACTGTTGGTCGGATATACTGCGGTAATAACATGGAAATTTTCTTTGGGGTGAACTTCGCTTGACCTAAGTCAAATACCAAGAAGGGTTATATGATACCCTACCAAGAGAGATAGAATGACCGAAAATATTAACGAAATGATTACACCACATAAGGAGATACAATATGGCGATCAGCAAAGCCGTGCAGCGCGGTACATTGATTTACATTTATGACCAAAATGGCGAAGCAGTGACCTCCATTTCAGCCCCCGGTCGTTTACCCACTGATGGTCTGAAGGCTTATAACGAGCACAGCATTAGCGTGCAAAAAGGCGCATTGTTATACAGCTATGACAAGCAAGGGCGGCAGACCGGCATTACACCGATGGTGCAACACTGAGTTGCCACGCCGCTTGATGTCTCAAACCCCACCACTATGCACCGTCGCGTAGTACAACTTCTCCAGCTCATTTTTATGCTTGGTTTCTTCATTCGCAAGGTACAGGAACAGGTCGTGAATCGGCCCCGCTTCCGTGCCTTGCGCCAAGGCGTGGTATTGCTCCATCGCCGCGTGTTCGCGCCGCAAGGCATATTGTAACACTGCCTGATCGTCCGGCTGTTCGCCAAGGTCGGGCAGGTGGATGCAGTCGGAAAACTTGTGGTCACTGGCAGGCCGTTCCACTTCGGCTTTGAGTTGCTGTTCCAGATCGTCACGCGCTGCCATTTGGGTAAACAGGTCGTAATGGCCTTGTTCCTCCGCCGCGAGTTCTTCCACCAGATAGCGGATACTTTTGTGTACCTTGGGGATCAGGTCGGTGTAAAAATCTCGGGCAGTGCGTTCAAACTCGGTCGCCACTGCTAGGATTTCCTTGAGGGTGGTTTTGCTTTGCAGCCGTTGGATGCTGGCTTCGCTCATGCGGTTGCCTCCTGTGGGGTAAGGGCGCGGTGGATGCTGGTGGCGACACGGTGTCCGTCGGCAACGGCGTTGATGACATCGGGGCCTTTGACGCAATCACCTGCTGACCATAACCAGCTTTCTGAAGTGCGTCCGTTCGGGTCAATCTGGATGCGTCCACGGTTCCATTCCAGCCGTTCGGTGAGTGCGTCACCCAGCAGGCTGACATCAGCCATTTGACCGATGGCTTCGACGATCATTTCACCTTCGTGGAGTTGCTCGTCTGCCGGGTCGTATTTTGGGGCGAAGCGGCGTTCTGCATCGAATATCGACAAGACTTTCCAGGTTTTTAGCCCAAGCAGTTTGCCGTTGTCGTCGATCACGCAGGCTTGTGGGCCACGGCTGTCGAGGATGTTGATTTGCTCTTCCAGCGATTCCTTGATTTCCACCGGATCGGCGAGGAAATGCGCTTTGTCTTCCAATGCGGTCAGGGTCACACGGATTTCGCCGTATTGCTGCAATTGCAGGCGTGCCATGCTGCGGGCAATGTCCATCGCCACGTTGCCGCCGCCAATCACGACTAGGGATTTAGGTACGTCAATGGTTTCGCCAGCGGTAATCTGGCGCAACAGGTCAACCGCTTTGCGTACTTGCGGATGATCGGAACCGGGAATGCGGGTGGAACGCCCTTGATGCAAGCCGATTGCCAGCACTACTGCGTCATAATCGCTTTGCAGTTGCTGCATGGCAATGTCCGTGCCGACCCGCTGGTTGTACTTGATATCCACACCCATCGCGGTGATCACGGCAATATCCTTGTCCAGCGCGTCGTAAGGCAAACGGTATTCGGGGATGCCGTAGCGCGTCATGCCGCCGCCAGCCGCTTGCGCTTCATAAACCGTGACCGCGTGACCCAAACGAGCAAGATCAAACGCCGCCGTCAGACCCGCAGGCCCCGCCCCAATAATGGCAACTTGCTTGCCTGTCGGTGCTGCCGGTTTGCCAATCAATTCAATGACTTTTTCTTGCGGTACTTGATCAATGATGTGGCGTTTGAGCCAGCGGATGGCAATCGGGTCGCCTTCGTGCCGTGCGGCGCAGGAATCTTCGCAACGGTGAGTACACACCCGCCCGCACACTTGCGAAAACGGGTTGGTTGCGTACAGCAATTGCACACCGCGTTCGTAATCGCCGTCCCGCACCGCTTTGATGTAATCGGGAATCGCCATGTGCGCCGGGCAGGTGGCAATGCACAGCCCGCAAGACACGCAACGGTCGGCTTCCAGTCTGGCCTGTTCGATGCTGTAACCGTGAACGATTTCAACAAACGAATCGAGCCGCGCTTCCGGGTGCAATTCCGGCATTTCTTCGCGTGCCACGGGCATCAGATGCTTTTCATCATGACGCTGGTAGCCGAGTTCGGCATTGTCCCAATATTTTTTGTCCACGCCGGGGGTAAAGCGAAACAAGTCGGGGTCGCTTTCTACCCATTTGTATTCATTGGACATGGTGAGTGAGCCGGTCATGCACACGTCTACACACAGCGCACACCAGCAGCAACGCCCGTAGTCGATGCGCGGGCGCAAGCCGGAATCACCTTGCACCGCCGGAATGCCTTCCACCGGCAGCATGTCAATAGCACCGTTTTGGCAAATCGTTTCGCAGGTTCCGCAGCCGATGCACTTGTCCATGTCATTCTTGTGGAAGCCGCGATAACGCGCCGCACCGGGGCGTTCATTGAGCGGGTCTTTGATCGTTACCGGGTCGCGGAACAGGTTTTTCCAAGCGGTAAACGGGGACAGTACGTCACTGATACTCATCGTTCGATCTCCGGCGGGTAGGTGTGCAGCGACACCAGCAAAGCGGCAACATCAGAAATATTGGCGTTGATGACCATGCGTTCAAACAGCGCAATCGAATGCGTGTAAGACGGCCCGCGCACATTCACCCGGCGCGGGTATCCGCTGCCATCGGTGACGAGGTAATAACCGTATTCGCCGCGTGAACATTCGCCACGGACATAGGTTTCACCGCGCGGAATTTTCCAGTGCAACACATTGGGCAACTTGGTCATCACCGCACCCGTTTTGGGCATTTTCGCCAAGATTTGCCGGATCAGATCCAGCGACAGTAACAAGTCACGGCGGCGTACATCCGCACGGGTGTAAATGTCGGAATCCTTGCCCGTCACCGCCTCAAATTCCAGTTCGGGGTAAACCAGATAAGGTTGGTCTTTGCGCACGTCTTTGGCGACTCCGGCAGCGCGGGCATTCGGGCCGGTAATGCCGTAACTGTCCAACCATGCGGTGTCAATCACGCCCACGCCGACCGCACGTTTCTTGAACACGGCATTGTGGAACATGACCCGATCCACATCCGCCAGCACGCTTTCGATTTCGCGCAAGGTTTCTTCCATGCGCCCCGCAAACCCGTCTGGCAGGTTATCGCGCACTCCGCCGGGGATAATAAACATGTGGTAAATACGTGCGCCAGTCAGTTCCTCGAAGCGGTCGAGCATCAGGTCACGCACATACGTTGTCCATTGCCCGATCACGCCTTGCCCGAAGGCACCGGCTTGCCCGCCGAGGTACATCAGGTAGCTGTTGACGCGCCCCATTTCCAGAATCAGGGTACGAATCCAGTGCGCCAGTTCGGGGATTTCCAACCCGGCGAGTTCTTCGACGGCAGCGGCGTAGCAGTATTCGTTGAAATCGGGTTCGGGGACGCAAATGCGGCACACAATCGGGAAGCACTGCATGAAAGTGCGGCGTTCCATCAGCTTTTCAAAGCCGCGATGCAAATAGCCAACGTGGGTGGTGGCGTCCACCACTTCGTCGCCGCACACGGTCAGTTCAATCGCCATATTGCCGGTAATGCCGGGGTGTTGCGGGCCTTGCCACAGTTTCAGGTATTTGCCGGAAGTGAGGTCAATGTCCAGTGTGCCGTCGGCTTTTTTCTGCGGGTACTGGCTGCGGTCTAACTCAAACATCGCCTTTGTCCCCGTACAGTTGTTGTTTCATGTGCGCCGCCGGGTCACGGGTTTCGCGCCCTGGGCGTTCGCGGTAGGTGGCGCGTGCGTATTCGAGGGTGTCGAAATCACGGCGGTAGGGTGGGGCGGCGTTCCAGCCTTCCAGAATGAAATCGTCCATCAGGCGTGGGCTACCGGGGAAGTCGATACCGAACATTTCGCGCAATTCACGTTGGTAGGTCGCTGCGGCTGCCCACAGGTCGTGGATGCTTTCCATGCTGGCATTGTCGCGGGCAATCAGTACCCGCAAACCCAAATCCTGACACTTGCTGCGATTGTTCAGCAGGTAAGTGAGCTGAAATTGCCCGTCTTCCAGCCAATCCACTGCCGTTAACAGCACCAGATGGGTGAAACCTTCCTGATCACGCAAATGCCGTAACAGGGCGTGCAGGCGTACCGCTTCCACCGTGATAAAGGCGAGGTCGGCGCGTTGCCGGGTGAATTCGCCCAGTGAGAAACGTTGTGTGAGGGTGTCGTAAAGTTGCTGCATAATGCTCACCAGTTATAGTCCGGCATGTCCCAGTCGTGGATGACGCTTTTCTGGTTGGCTTTGTACCAGTCAAAGTTGGCGGCGTATTGGTTCGCGCCTTCGGCTTTGCCAGCGCGGATGATTTTTTTCAGTTCCTCAAACCCTGCCAGCAAGGCTTCCGGGCGCGGCATACAGCCCGCGATATACACATCCACTGGCAAATAATCATCCAGCCGCTTGATGGTATTGTAGGAATCCCAGTACATGCCGCCGTTAATGGTGCAAGACCCTAACCCCACCACGTATTTCGGCCCTTGCATCTGCTCGTAGGAGCGGATCACGCGCTTGAGGGTTTTCACCGACAAATAGCCAGAAATAACAAACAGGTTGGACTGGCGCGGGGTAGGCCGCCACTGAATGCCATAACGGTAAGCGTCGAAACGCGGTGTCATTAGCGGGCGCATTTCGATGGCTCCGCAACCCGTGCCAAAGCCCAGAATCCACAGCGATTCGGAACGCGCCCAGTTGAACAGCTTTTCAATAATCGCGGTGTAAGCAGGCGGTTGTACCGTGGGGCCTGCTTCGCAGTAATAATCGCGCAGCGGGTCAATTTCGATTTCCTGACCATCCGGCGTTTTAACGATGCGTTTGAGTAATTCTTCTTTCATGTCATTACACCAGTACCACGGCGAGGATGCCCAACGGCACTGCCCAGATTAAAAACCAGCGGATCGACTGTTCCACCCGGAAACGCGGGAATACCACCCCGACAAACGCCGACACCATGTAAATCAGGAATACCTTGAGGAAAAATTCCGGCCAGCTTCCTGCCCCGCCAAAGAACAGGTTCATGTACACCACGATCTTGGCGACCGGGAACAATGCCCGGTTGGTCTGCATCATCGCCAGAAACGAGGAATGGTATTCGGTCGGCGGGCCAATGGGGATTTCCTGCGGCGCAAGTACCACGTCAAACGGCGGGCGCATCATCGAACCGAGGAACGACATCATCGCCGCTGCCACCGCTAACGGATTGGTAAACAATGTCCAGTGCAACACCCCACCTTGTTGTGCCGCTACAATTTCGGTCACGGAAAGTGTCTGGTATTGCAAGGCCACCGCAAACACCGCCAGCGCAAACGGCAATTCCGCCGCCGTCATCTGCGACAAGCCACGTGTAATGCCAATAGCGGAATAAGGATGCCCGCTTTCCGCCGCGCCCAATGCCATGCCCAGCGTGCCAAAGAACACAAAATACAGCGCGAGGATCAAATCGCCTGCAAACGAAAAGTTGGCGAACATCTCCGAACCGTAAATGCTCGGCACAAACAGCAACAAGCCCACCCCGCCGGACAGCCGGAACACCGGCCCCAGATAGAACATCACCCCGTGGGTAATGGAGGTACGCAGCGCATAGTTCTTCAGCATATCAATGTAATTCTGCCAAATGGGGATACCATGCCGCCGCCCCACCCGTGCGCCGATTTTTTGCACCAAAGCCGTCATTAGCAAACCGTAGTTGATGACAATAAACAATGTCAGCAACGCCCAGGGGATTCTCATCCATTCAAATTCCATCACAAGCCCCCCATCCACAACAGGTAGACGATAATCACAAAGGCGAGCAGGTGAATGGCGTAAGTCTGCCCATTCCCGGTATACATCCGCCGTAAAATATCTGCCGCCGAATGCAGCAATTCCGTGAGGGTTTCCCAAAAAATCGTGACCAGCGGCTGGGTCAAAAAGCCCAATGCCTTGCGGTACGGTGCGAAGAAGTTCCAAGCAAAATGGGTGGTTTCCGGGCGGAACGGGCGTTCACCGGCAAACACGATATTGAACTGCTTCACCGGCTGCGCCCTGCGGTTGACGAACAGCAACCAAGCAAACAGCGTGGCAAAAATCACCCCGATCACCAGCATGATCGACACCGGACTCCAGTAACCGAATTCGCTGGTAATGGTCAACCCTGCCCAATCCAGCCCATTCTGCCCACCAAAGAATGGGGCAAGGTAAGCATCCACATGCCGCAACGCCATGCCCGGAATCAGCGCGAACACCAATAAGGCAACCACAAAAATCATCTGCGGCAACACAATCCAGAACGGTGCTTCTTTCACGGTGCGCAATTCATCTTTCAACTGCCCTAGGAAAATGGTGTGAATCAAGCGGAACAGGTACAGGAACGCAATCGGCCCTGCGAGGAAAATAATCACCATCGGCAAACGGTATTCTGCCGTCATAATCGCATTGTAGAAAATCCAGCGTCCGCCAAACCCGGAAAGCGGCGGCACACCCGACACCGCAATAATCCCGATCATAGTGGCAATGAACGACAGCGGCATCAGCGTAATCAGCCCGCCCATGCGGTACATATCGCGCGTGCCGGTACGTTTGGCAACCCCGCCCACTGACAGGAACAGCATCGACTTGTAAATGTAATGGTTAATGACAAACATCAACGCCATCAGCCAGCCCAGATGGTTCATCATTGCCAGCCCAAACAGCGCGTAACCCATTTGCCCAATGGAAGAATAAGCCAGCAAGCGTTTCGCATCTTCCTGGAAAATCGCCAGCAAGTTACCAATCAGTGCCGAAATTGCGCCAATCCACAGCATCACGTGGGTGAGTTCCACCCCGTACAATTGCTGCTTGCCCATCGTCATTAGCAACACGAACAGCCCGAACAGCCCTGCCTTAAGCAAAATACCGGACACCAGCGGCGATACATCGGTTTCTGCCTCGGCATGTGCGCCGGGCAACCAAATATGCACGCCCACCGCAGCCGTTTTGGTCATGAAACCCATCGCCAACAACGCAAATACCCACGGTGCAAACGGTTCTGCTACCTGTGCCAAGGCCGCGATCTTAAAGTCCGGCACACCTTGCGCCGCCAGTGCAAACCCCGCCAGCATCAGGAATGCCCCGCCCAGCGAGAACACAATGTACGACAGCGCGTGCGGTTCAGAATGCTTGCCGCGCAGAATCAGGAAGTACGAACCCACCGTCAGCAATTCCCACGCCGCAAAAAATGCAAACGAGGTTTTGGCTTCAATCAACATCGCCAGACCCGCAAACATCAGCATTGCCGCCGGGTAGAACCCCACCCGCCGTTGCTGCGTCTGGAAACTTGCCAGCAAAATAATCGCGCCACCCGGCAACATTACCGCTGCAAAAATCAATTGCAGCGCATCGTAACTGGGGTAATGCAGGTAAAACCAGCCGACCAGCCCAGCAATTGCCAACCCGTTTTTGAGCTTGGCAGGCAGCCAGTCCAGTGGCAAAAACAGCAGCGCAAACAGCAAGGGGATGGCGTGCAACAGATTACCGTGCCCGGAAAGTTCGCCCCACAGATAAGCCAATAACCACGCGACCACCGCTGCACTCAAGGCAACATCTTCTTTGATGGCTTGCAGCAATAATCCCGCTTGCGGCTGTTCGCGCTTAAGCACGTAGCCAAACCAGCGGAACAAATACGCTGCTTCCAGCAATGCCCCGAACAGGATCAGCCCCAACAGCCACAATTGCCCGTTTGCTGCCAGCGCGTGCGCCAGTTCCCACTTGGCATAAAAGCCGGGGAAGGGCGGCAAACCCACCAACAACGCAATAAAGGTGACAAATGCAAACACCAGCACCGGATGCCCACGCAACGCAGCCCAATCACTCAAGCCGCGTGCTGCTACCAACCCAGAAAGCCAGAATAAGCCCGCTTTGGCAACCGCATGAGCCAGCAAAATACCGCCTGCCACAAAATAATACTGTTCCCCCAGTAAATCGCGCTGCCCAATCACGGTCAAGATCAGCCCCACCTGTGCTATCGAGGAATAGCCCAGCAACCGCCGGTCATTGTCTTGCACCAAGGCAAAAATATTGGCAACCACAAAGGTCACAATCCCGATGGCACTTGCCAGTGGCAACCACTGTGCCCCGCCAATCAGCAACAGTTTGTCCGCCGCATACACAGTTGCCGCCCCGGTTGCTGCTGAAAACAGTGCCGCAAATGCAGGGTGTGCCGATTCATAAATGTCCAGCCCCCAACCGTTGGCAGGAAAGGGTTTCAACTCTGCCAGCACCGCCATCAACATCAGGAAAAACGCCAACGCCCCGCCTTTGAATAGGTCAGCTTGCGCCGCTGCCATGCCGTCGATGTTGAGTGTGCCAGTGGCATGGTAGGCAAATACCATCCCCACCAGCATCAGGATGGACACCAGTTGCGACACAATCAGGTATTTCAAACCAGCCCCCAATGCCCGCCGATCTGCTGACAGCAGCACCAGCCCACCGGTAGAAATCACCACCAGTTCCATGAATACAAACAGGTTGAACAGGTCACGAGTGAAAATCACCCCGCAGGTGGCCATCACGAAAATCAGCAGCACCGCCATTGCCCGCCGCCCCTGCTTGAACAGGGTATCGCGCATGTACAGTGCGGCGTGCAAGCCCGTCAACGCCATTAGCAATGCCAGTGACGCTTCCGCCAGCCCGACCCGGAAATTGATCGCAAACGGTGGTTGTGTCCCAGCGGTGAAGATTTCAACCGGCACCGCCCCTTGCAGCGCAAACGCCCACAGCCAGCTTCCGGCAATCCAGCCCATGAGCGCGAGTGCGAGGAGGGTTACGCCATAGGCTGCCCGCTGCCATTTTTCCGGCAACAGACCGAGCAGGAACGCTGCCCCCAGCCCGACGGCAATGATGTAGAGTGGGCTTACCATTTCAAATCCCTGCATTTGGAAATATCGAGCGTGCCTTTTTCTTCGTACAACTTGTAGGCATACGTCAGCATCAAGGCTGTTACCCCCAGCCCAATCACGATGGCGGTCAGCACCAACGCTTGCGGCAAGGGGTCAATAATGCGGGTGACAGCATCCGCCATCGGTACGGCTTCATCCAGAATCGGTGCAGTACGCCCGCGCATATACCCCACCGCCACCAGCACCAGATTCACGCCGGTATTGGCGACGCTGAACGAGACAATGATCCGCAGGATATTGCGGTTGGTGAGTGCGCCATACAGCCCCATCAGGATGAGGATGAAGCCTGTTGCCATTGCGATCCAGTCCATTATGATTGCTCCGTTTCTGCCAGATGGGTCAGCATGGAAGTGAATTCAGCCCCGACCTTGAGGCCGATAAAGCTGTAAATGATGGGCATGACACCCGCCGAAAACAGTGTGCCGAACGCCCCGTTGGGCAGCACCCTGCTATCGAGGAAACCGCCTGCATACACCAGCCCCAGTACGCCCAGCCCGATGAAAAACAGCCCGGATACCGCTTCCATGACCGCGATCAGGCGGTGACTAAAGCGTTTCAACGGATCCGTCAGTAACAACAGCAACGCCGCCGATGCCACAATTGCCCCGCCCTGAAAACCACCGCCGGGAGTCAGATGCCCGTTGACAAACACATACACGCCCAGCAATAAAATCAGCGGCACTAACAGGCGGCTACCCGTGGTCAGCAATTCCCCTGCCGCCGGTAACTGACGTTGCAATGCGCGGTGTTTACGTCCACGCGCCAACACCATGCCAATAATGGTGGCGGTCAAAAACAGCACCGTGACTTCACCCAACGTATCCAGACCCCGGTAAGTGACCACAATCGCGGTGACGATATTGGCAGCACCCAAATCCTGCGCGGTGTGTTCCGCGTAGTAACGTGCTGTCAGGTTGAGTTCCTCGCTTGGCGTATAGCCCAGCAACAGGTCGGCAAAGATTGCCCCCAAGCCCAGCAACAGCAGGAAAACCGCAAAACGTCGGATCATGACTGACCTCCGCGCACGCGCCCTAGCACAAAGAAAAACAGGAAAGTGGTCAAGCCGCTGCCAATCGCCGCTTCGGTCATTGCCACATCAGGGGCAGCGAGAAACAGGAACAGCACCGACGCAAACAGGCTCACCAGCCCCGCCGCCAACATCGCGGTGGCAATCCGGGTGGCACGAATCGTTAGCCATGCCACGCCAATCATGGCAACCGCCAGCAATACGCCGATGCCCAGTAATACGGTATTCATGCTTTGCCCTCTTGGTCTTCTGCCAACTGGTCAATCTTGGTCAATGGGGTTTTCTGCGCCCCGCGTCGGTGGGCAGTGTTTGCCAACACCTGAGAGGAAACCGGGTTGGTGAAAATCAGGAATACCCCAATCAGCAACAGTTTCCAGCCCCATCCGGGTTGCAAACAAGCTGCTCCGGCAAGGGTTAACAAGGTTCCCAGCGTAGTGGCTTTCGTGCCTGCCTGAATGCGGTTGAAAACGTCCGGCATCCGCAGCAGCCCCAGGCTGCCAAACAGCAGAAATGCCGCGCCACTGACCAGCAGCAAACCACCGATAATGTCGATTAGCAGTCCCATCAGAACCTGCCCTCCAGATAGCGGGCAATGGCGATTACCCCCAGGAATGACAACAGCGCGTAGACCAACGCCGCATCCAGATAAATTCCCCGGTTTTCCACCAAGGCCACCAGCACGATGAAGGTAATCGCAATTACCGTCAGCACATCAAACGCAACCACCCGGTCTACCCGCGATGGCCCGCGCACAAACCGCGCCAGTGCCAGTAGGAATGCCAGCCCGGCAAGCGTTCCGGCAATGGCAATCAACACCTCAACCATACATCACCTCAAGGTAAGACTCGAACCCGCTGACAATTTCCGCCGTGGCTGCCTCAATATCCGTTGCACCCACGGTGACGCAGTGTATGTACAGCCATTCACCAGCCATCTCGACCGTCAGCGTTCCCGGTGTCAGCGTAATGGAATTCGCCAGCATCAACCGCCCCATGCGACTTTTGAGCCGGGTGCGCACTTTAACGATACCCGGCGTAATCGGGAGTGAGGGCGATAACACAATGGCAGCCATTTTCAGGTTGGACTTAAACAGCTCCTGCAAGAAGTAGCCGTAGTAGCGGAAGCCCGCCACAATCGCTTGCGGGGTAAAACGGAATTCGGTGAAGAACGACAGACCATCGCGGTAGAGCAGAGCGATGATCAATGATGCGACTGCGCCGACGATGAGGACATCAGTGTCCAGTTTGCCGCTTAGCATTAGCCAAAACAGCATTAAAGTGACGAACAGGACGGCTGTATCACGCAGCTTGCTAGGTTTGCCCTGACACATGGTTTTCTCCGTTATTAACTGTGGTCAGTGTTTAAGTATCTTTATTAGGGTTTGATTATGTTCTTACCGCGCTCAGGGATAAATGGGGGCGTTGGGGTTTATGCGAGTCTCCTGACATAAAGCAAGGTTTACCCTAAGTCTGCTTGGGGTGTTGCACTGCATCAGATACAATCGGCAACCCCCTTTTCACCTCGCAGGCGTAAATGGTGCTTTAGTTGCTGCACTGCATCCGCTACAATCGCCCGCATTCAGTAAACACTGGCAGGAGAGTGTTGCACACCGCAAGGTTGCTGCAACCGCCGAAGGCGCAATTCCGCCCGGAAACGCTCAGGCAAAAGGACTGGCAGTACTAGATCTGACTCTGGAGAGCAGTGCGGACGCACTCACCGAAGGGTAGTAACCACGTTGCCTGAGCGTAGTCGAAGGCACAGTGGGAATCTCTCAGGTAAACGGACAGAGGGGCGGCAAGCTTAGCGGCTTGCCGCCCTTTTTTTGTGCCTGTTAAACTGGAAGAATCCTAATGCAACGTACTGCACTTTACGCCAAGCACCTTGAATCCGGTGCGAAGATGGTCGATTTCGCGGGCTGGGAAATGCCCATTCACTACGGCTCACAACTGCAAGAACACCACCAAGTCCGCAATGACGCGGGCATGTTTGACGTGTCGCACATGGTCATCCTCGACCTCGTGGGGGCGCAATCCAAAGCCTTTTTGCACTACCTGCTCGCCAATAACGTTGATAAGCTGAAAGAATCCGGCAAAGCGTTGTATAGCTGCATGTTGACCCCCGAAGGCACGGTGATTGACGATTTGATCGTGTATTTCATCACCGACACCCAATGGCGCATCGTCGTTAACGCAGGCACTCGCGACAAAGACATTGCGTGGATGCAAAAACAAATCGCCAATTTCGACGCAACCCTGACCGAACGTGACGACCTTTCCATGATCGCGGCACAAGGCCCGAATGCACGCGCTAAAGTGCTGGGCATTATGCCTGCGGATGAAGTCGCCATCGTTGAACCACTGAAAACGTTCTACGGCGCATTCGTCAACGACTGGTTCATTGCCCGCACCGGCTACACTGGCGAAGACGGCTTTGAAATGATGTTCCCCAATGCACAAGCCCACAAAGTGTGGGATGCGCTGCTGGCTGCTGGCATCAAGCCGATCGGTTTGGGCGCACGCGATACCTTGCGTTTGGAAGCGGGCATGAACCTTTATGGCACGGACATGGACGAAACCACTTCACCATTAGTGTCGGGTTTGGGTTGGACAATCGGTTGGCAGCCGGAAGACCGTAACTTTATTGGGCGCAGCGCGTTGGAAGCACAGAAAGCTGCCGGTATTCCGCAAAAGTTCGTTGGGTTGGTGCTGGAAGGCAAGGGCGTATTGCGCAGCCACATGAAAGTTATTTGTGAAGGCGGTGAAGGCGAAACCACCAGTGGTACTTTTTCGCCTACACTCGGCGTAGCGATTGCGTTGGCACGCGTGCCAGCAAGCTGTGGCGACACCTGTGAGGTGGATATTCGCGGCAAATTGCACCCGGCAAAAGTGGTGAAGCCGGTTTTCGCACGCAATGGCAAATCTGTTTTAAATTAAGTTTTTAGGAGTTATTTATGAGCAATGTTCCATCCGATTTGAAATACACCAAATCCCACGAGTGGGTACGCGACAACGGCGACGGCACTGTTACCGTCGGGATTACTGACCATGCGCAAGAATTGCTGGGTGACTTGGTACACGTTGATTTACCAGAAGTTGGCACTGAATTCGGTGCAGAAGACGGTTGTGCGGTTGCCGAATCCGTCAAAGCGGCTTCTGATATTTACGCGCCTGTTCCGGGTGTGATTATCGAGAGCAATGAAGCGGTGCAAGACTCGCCGGAACTGATCAATTCTGACCCTTACGGCGACGGCTGGCTGTTCGTGATGCGTGTGGATGACGAAGACGCGCTGGGCGAATTGATGGATGCAGACGCATACAAAGCGGAATGTGACGAGTAATTAGCGTAGGGGCAGACCTATGTGTCTGCCCTCTTTAATCGGGTAAAGAAAGAGAGGGCAGACACGTAGGTCTGCCCCTACATCAATAGGCAGATATTTGAATGACAACCTTGTACGAACTTGAACAACACGACGATTTTATTGCCCGCCACATCGGCCCCAACGCGGCAGACACAGCGGCAATGCTGCAAACCGTGGGTGCGGAATCGCTGGATGCGCTGATCGACAGCACCGTGCCTGCAAGCATCCGTCTGCCAGTGCCGTTAGCAATCGACGGCAGCCGTTCCGAAGCCGAAACGCTGGCTTACCTCAAGCAACTGGCGGGGCAAAACACCGTTGCCAAGTCGTACATCGGCATGGGCTATTACGACACGTTCGTACCGCCCGTCATTTTGCGTAATGTCTTGGAAAACCCCGGTTGGTACACCGCGTATACGCCGTATCAGCCGGAAATTTCCCAAGGGCGGCTGGAAGGCTTGCTCAATTACCAGCAAATGGTGATGGATTTGACGGGCATGGACATTGCTAATGCCTCCTTGTTGGATGAAGCGACCGCAGCAGCGGAAGCGATGACGTTGTGCAAACGTTCCAACAAGCTCAAATCGGATAAATTCTTTGTGGGTGCGGATGTGCATCCGCAAACTATCGACGTGTTGAAAACACGGGCGGAATACTTTGGTTTTGAACTCATTATCGGCAACCCGTATAGCGAGTTGGCGGGGCAGGAAGTGTTTGGGGTGATGTTGCAATACCCTAGCACCACGGGTGAAGTCGTTGATATTGAAGCCCTGATCAAACAGGCGCACGCGCAAAAAGCCTTGGTGTGTGTGGCTTCCGACCTGATGGCATTGGTGATGTTGAAAGCACCAGGGGACATGGGCGCGGATGTGGTGGTCGGTAACTCGCAGCGTTTCGGCGTGCCAATGGGTTTCGGCGGGCCTCATGCGGCGTTTTTTGCGGTGAAGGATGCGTTTAAGCGCACCATGCCGGGTCGGGTGATCGGGGTTTCGATTGATAGTCATGGCAAGCAAGCGTTGCGCATGGCGATGCAAACCCGTGAGCAACATATCCGGCGTGAGAAGGCGACTTCTAATATTTGTACGGCGCAGGCGTTGCTGGCGAATATGGCAGGGTTTTATGCGGTGTATCACGGCGCGGCGGGTTTGCAGACGATTGCGGGGCGGATTCATCGGCTGACGAATATTCTGGCGAAGGGCTTGCAGCAGAAAGGTGTCCAACTGCTGAATGATACGTGGTTCGACACGCTGACAATTGCTGCTCCCTTCGACTTCGCTCAGGGAGCGAATCTTGTTAATTTCCGCCATTTTGCCAATGGCAACATCGGGATCAGTATTGATGAGCGTAAAACCCGTGCTGACATTGCCGAGTTGTTCGATGTGCTGCTCGGTGCTGGGCATGGTTTGGATGTGGATGCGCTGGATGCTGCGGTTGTCGCGGAAGGTTTCAGCGGTATCCCTTCCGGTTACAAACGCACCAGCGAGTTCCTGACGCATCCCGTGTTCAATTCGCACCATTCCGAATCGGAGATGTTGCGTTATTTGAAACGCTTGGAGAATAAGGATTTCTCGTTGGCGCATGGGATGATTCCGTTGGGTTCTTGCACCATGAAGTTGAATGCGACCACGGAAATGATGCCGGTTACTTGGTCAGAGTTTGCGGATATTCACCCGTTTGCGCCGCAGGAGCAGACCGTGGGTTATCGCGCCATGATCAAGGAGTTGGAAGATTGGTTGGTGGAAATCACGGGCTATGATGCGATTTCGATGCAGCCGAATTCGGGGGCGCAGGGCGAATACGCGGGGCTGGTGGCGATCCGTCGTTATCAGGCGAGTATGGGGCAGGCGCATCGGGATGTGTGTTTGATTCCGAGTTCGGCGCATGGCACGAATCCGGCATCGGCAGCGATGGTGAGCCTGAAAGTGGTGGTGGTCGAGTGCGACGCGAACGGTAACGTGGATGTGGCGGATTTGCGTGCCAAGGCGGAAAAACACGCGGCGAATTTATCGTGCTTGATGGTGACTTATCCGTCTACGCACGGGGTGTTTGAGCAGGACATCGTGGAAATTTGTGACATTGTGCATCAGTTCGGTGGGCAGGTGTACATGGATGGCGCGAATATGAACGCGCAAGTGGGCTTGTCGAAACCGGGCAAGATGGGGTCGGATGTGTCGCATTTGAACTTGCACAAGACGTTTGCGATTCCGCACGGCGGTGGTGGCCCTGGCATGGGGCCGATTGGGGTGAAGGCGCATTTGGCTCCGTTTTTGTCCAGCCATGCGGTGACTCCGCCGGATGGGGTTGCGCTGGGGAATAGCGCGGTGTCGGCTGCCCCGTATGGGAGTGGGGCGATTTTGCCGATTTCGTGGGCGTACATTAAGTTGATGGGCGCGGCGGGTTTGCAGCGGGCGACCGAGATGGCGATTTTGAACGCCAATTACATCATGCAGCGTTTGGCTGACTACTACCCTGTATTGTTTAGGGGGGCGAACGGGCGGGTGGCGCATGAGTGCATTATCGACATTCGTCCGTTGAAGGCGGCTTCGGGGATTGATGAGTCGGATATCGCTAAACGCTTGATGGATTACGGTTTCCACGCGCCTACCATGTCGTTTCCGGTGGCGGGTACGCTGATGATTGAGCCGACCGAATCCGAGCCGAAAGAGGAGCTTGACCGTTTTTGCGATGCGATGATCGCGATTCGGGAAGAGATTCGCAAGGTGCAGGATGGCGTGTGGCCTGCGGACAATAATCCGCTGGTGAATGCGCCGCATACGCTGGATGATTTGGTGAATGCTTGGGAACGCCCTTACAGCCAGACCGAGGCGGTGTTCCCGCAGGGTGTTAGCCCAACGGCGAAGTATTGGCCTACCGTGAACCGGATTGATAATGTGTACGGGGATCGGAATTTGGTGTGTTCTTGTCCTTCGGTTGATTCTTATCGTTAATAAATTAATGTGCTTTAGTTAGAAATTATTTGTATTTGTCTGGCTAAAGCACATTTTTATTGAATACGGAGAGATTGTAGATGCCTTTAGAAATACTAAAAAGTAACCAAGGAATTGATGTCCGATCAGATGGACTTAGTTTTGATATTTCAGTGTCAGGGGATGAAAAAACTCTTTACGTAGAAGGAGATGAAAATAAAATATTTGATTTGTTTGATTTTCATTTTGATGAATTAAGCAGTGAATTTTTTCTTTTTGATTTAGGTGTCGGGGATATTGTTGATCTTGTAAGTGATAATATAATAAATGGAGTTGTTAAGGTTAAAATCATTGAATTTGGGCTTTGCGTTGGTTTTACCTTTAATTTGGAAAATGACTGGTGGGTAGAAAAGTGGTCAACTTCCTATCATCTGACTGAATTCAAGAAGCAGGTTGATAAAAGATTTAATGGACTTGTTTTTTGGGAAGATTACCCTGCTAATGAAGATGACGTCTTTAGTAGTGATAGAAGCAAGCTATGGCCATATTTGTTCTTTAGACATGATGTCAATGAACTTAAGTTAAAAGATGTTATGTCTTCAGATTTGAAGTTAATGCAAGAAGTTCATTCGCTACTTAAGAAGAAATTGAGGCTTCTGTTTGTTGATGAAAATAAATCGGTAATTGAATTTTTTGAGTTCCCTGAGTCAGTTAGCTTTGCATGTAAGCAATATTTGATTTACTTTGGTCAGTTTTTGAGAGACTTAGGAATAAATGCCTCTACAAGTATTCAGGATGGTAATTCTGGCAAGGTGTTGTTTTCAGTTACTCCTGATGATCAGAAACAAGCTTTATCTCAGATAAGAGATGCACTTGAAATATATTTGAATTTGCCAAGAAATACCTCGATCACGCCTTTTGATGTTCAACCAGATATAAGCGTTCAGCAGTTGGTTTCAAATATTTATCATTTGAAGAGTCAATTGGCATTGGCAGCAGCGACGATTCAGCAAAAGGAACTCTTAATTGGTCAACAACAAAGCATGATCAGTAACCAGCTGTTGAGTGGGGAAATATTGGTCAAGTCGATGGCGCAGTTGGTTGTCGCTTCTCAAAATAACGATGATGAAAAAGAAAACGTGATTGGTGACATTGTTGCGGTCAGAAAAGCAGATTGGGGCTTTGTTCAGGTGGATTTACCTACCCTGATGCGTCGATTGAAGCAAGTGTTTGGCAAAGGGAAAGATAAGTAGCTAAGCTATAGCTTGTGATGACCCTATGATAAAGAGGAATTAAGCATGATTTCTAATGATTTGGGAAAGGTACTACACGACAAAGCCACTCGCGGTATGACCCTATCCGCTGAGGAGCAGGTACAGTTGCAAACTTGGTACGACGAACAGGATGCAGAGGAGGCGGCGATGTATGCCGCCGTTCCAGAAGTAACGGGTGTTGCCAGACTTCAGGCGCAGATTGATACGACGTTGACGCAACTGATGAGCATGACCCGCCGTATTCAAGAGGTAATGCTCGAAAACAAGGCATTGCGTCAGGAAATCGAAGGCTTGCGCCGCCAACTGATCGCTTCTATTCCGCTACAAAAAGCCGTATGACCATAACGGCAGATATTCGCCAGCAAGTACGCCAACGGGCAGGCTGTGCCTGTGAGTTTTGTGGCGTTACGGAAGAGAGTGCCGCCAGCGAGTTGACGATTGACCACTATCAGCCACAGGCAAAAGGTGGCAGCGACGACCTTGATAATTTGATCTATAGCTGCCCCAAATGTAACAGCTACAAGTCAGATTATTGGCCTGTCGATGATCTACCTGCTTTGTGGAATCCCCGTGTTGATCAGGCAACATTACATTTCATTGAAGCAGAGGATGGCTTGTTGTATCCCCTTACTGCTACGGGTCGATTGACGGTTGAGCGTTTACGCCTAAACAGACCGCAGTTGGTGAATAACCGTCGGCAACGTGCCGAACGTGCTAAGGAACTGATGTTATTGCAACGCGCCAATGAGATGGTTTTGTTGCTTGAAAACACGAATAGAGAAATGTCGTTACTGATGGATGAGCAGCGTACCTTATTGAAAGAACAGCGGGATTTGCTGCGTCTGTTGTTACGCAGAAGATAGGTTTGTCACATGCAGGTGCAACTAAAACCGGAATTTGAGAAAATACTCGAACCGTTGGGTGAGAATGCAGCCGCTTTCTTCCTTGCCGCTGGTTTGTATTTCGCGCACAAAGTCAGCTTTGCCGCTGCTGCCGCACTTGCCGATCTGAATTTCAATGAGTTTTTGTGCCGTCTACAAACGGATTTCGGTATTGGCTTTCAGGTATCGAATGACTCAGTACTTGAAGATTTACAGACTGTTGAGATAACAAGTTTTCACCCGATAGCTGCTTATCAGAATTAATTGACCCACCCGCATTCCTCCGCAACCATACCCGCAAGTTGCAAGAAATAAGCGATCCTGTTGCTGGTGATGGGCGAAAAGCAAAAGCAGTTACCAATCCAAAGACAAAGGTTTTGACCCGCAGCTCATCAATATCAATGAAAACAATAAGGTTAGCTACTGTTTGTAATCCATTGGTTGCAACCACGCCCGCAAACACCGACCCACTTCCGCAATCTCTTCCGCAAACACATTATGCCCCAGCGGATATTCCGAATACTGTGGCGCATACCCGCGCTCACGCAGCCAGAGATACGCCTTGAGTGCCAGTAAATCCGGCACAATCGTGTCCTGCTTGCCGTGGAAAATGTGGATCGGTAATTGCGCATTCGCCGCATTCAGCGCAACCGTATCGGTCGTGGCAAAATACGTCGACAGTGCCAGCAAGCCCGCCAGCGGTTTGGGGTAACTCAATGCGGCCTGATACGCCACCGCGCCGCCTTGCGAAAAGCCCGCAATCACAATGCGTTCGCTGGGAATGCCGCGTGCGATTTCGCGCTCAATCAGCTTGCCCACCTCGCGTGCGGATGCTTGCAATTGCGCCACATCCACTTTGCGGTCGAGGTCGATTTCCAAAATGTCATACCATGCGGGCATTACATAACCGCCGTTGACGGTTACGGGCATATCCGGCGCGTGCGGAAAAACAAACCGAATCCCGTGGTCGGGCGGCAAACCCAATTCGGGAATAATCGGCACAAAATCGTGCCCATCCGCGCCCAAACCGTGCAGCCAGATGACCGCAGCAGTAGCGGGGGAGGTCGGTTCAATTTCGACAGCAGGTAAATAATGCATCAGTGTCTTATCCTTCAACGTTTACAGCCGTGCCGCTAACCGTGACCATTAACATGCCACCGCTGTTACCCATCGTGATGTTTTCGTAGTCAATGTCGATGCCGACGACCGCGTTTGCACCCAGACTTTGCGCCTGTGCTTCCATTTCGGCAAAGGCGATTTCACGGGCTTTGCGCAATTCCTTCTCATAGGCTGCGGAACGTCCGCCGATAATGTCGCGAATTCCGGCAAAAAAATCTTTGAAGATGTTCGCACCCAAAATGGCTTCGCCCGTGACGACACCGTGGTAACGGGTGATGCGTTTGCCTTCGATAGTCGGGGTAGTGGATTGGATCATGACGTACTCCTATTGTAGTGATTGCTTGTCTCGATCATATAACAACGGCTGGAAATGGCGCGTTCAGCCTTATCGGGATAGGGTTTAAATTTACGCCGCTGGCTTGGTTGTGTCGGTGTTTGCGTCTTGCTGCGCTTGCTCCCATTGCTGCAATGCTGCGCGGTAAATATCCCACACGCAGGGGTCACAGCCGCTTTCACAGCATTCGTTGGGGGCGGGTGGTTGTGGCTTTTCGGTGATGGGTGATGGTTGCATGACGGTTGCTCCTGATTTCATGGGCGCAACATAGCAATTTGAAGTTGGTTGGGCTAGTTTTTTGCAATATGCGATAACTCGTCTAATGCCCCACTCATTAACCAATCACCAACTCATCTCCCTCACACGGTTCTTGCCCACCTTGGTGCGTCAGAATACGCTTGAACGCATCCCTATCCGCTCTTTGTTGCCGTTCGTTGAAGAATTTGAGCGTATCCTCCTGAGTCGTGGGCGAAGGCAACGGATAGGTTACAGTTTGTTGTTCCATATACAGATTCTCCTTGTCTCATCGCTGATGCTAGATGAAAATCCTTGAGAAATCTTGTTTTTTGCTATCATCTCCCTCAGTCACTTGGAGCTTAAATCATGATGGATGATCCAATCGTTGAAGAAGTCCGCAAACATCGGCAAGCCCATACCGCCAAGTATAACAATGACCTGAAAGCCATTTGTGCGGCATTGAAAATCCGTGAGCAGCAATCCAGCCGCAAGGTTGTTAACCGCGCCCCTCGTTTGCTACTGAAAAAAGTCAGCTAAGGGTCGGACTCAAATGGATACGGAAAACCACCGAGCAGCGGTAAAGCACATCATTGAAACTTACGCCAGATTTCGCCCTTCTCACGGCAACATTCGGCTGGATACTGTGTTTGATGAAACTCACGACCGTTACGCACTCATGCAAGCGGGCTGGGACAGAGGCAGACGAGTACGTGGCAACCTGATCTACATCACCCTTCAGGATGGCAAAGTAGTGGTCGAATACGACGGCATCGAACACGGCATCACCGATGACTTGATCCGCCAAGGGGTGGAGGAAAAGAGACTGTAAACTGAACTGTGTAACTGCTATATAACGTGAATCCCAAGAAGGAGCAGTAACATGGAACGCCTCGACCCGAAACTCATGGATGACTTACTCAGCGATTGCAAAACGCCTGCTGATGTCAAAAACCTTTACAGCCAGCTCTTGCAGCGGATGATCAACCGCAGCTTGGAAGCCGAATTGGATGTGCACCTAAACTACGACAAGGGTGAGCGTAGCGAAGCCGGGCAACGGCGCAGCAATACCCGTAACGGCAAAGGCAACAAGACCATCAAAGGCGAATTTGGTGAGTTGCAGGTAGAGACACCGCGTGACCGTGATGGCAGCTTTGAGCCGAAGTTGATACAAAAACGCCAAATACGGTTAGCAGGGATGGAAGAACACATCCTGACGCTGTACGCCAAAGGCATGACCACCCGCGACATCGAAGACACGATCAAACGCCTGTACGGGGTGGACATCTCGCATACGCTGATCGCGGAAGTAACCGAAGCCGTTCAGGGCGAAGCTAAAGCGTGGCAGACGCGAGCACTGGATAATATCTACCCGATTGTCTGGCTCGATGGGATTGTCGTTAAAGTTCAACAAGATAAGCAGGTCATCAATAAATCAGCCCATGTGGTATTGGCGGTCAACTTACGCGGTGAAAAGGACGTGTTGGGCATCTGGTTGGCAGAAAATGAAGGTGCCAAGTTCTGGTTATCGGTCTTGACGGAACTACGCCACCGGGGCGTACAAGACATCTACGTGGCGTGCATGGATGGCTTAAACGGCTTGCCTGAAGCCGTCAACGCGGTCTTCCCCAAAACGCTGACCCAGTTGTGCATGGTACACATGGTTCGCGCCAGCTTGCGCTACGTCACCGCCAAGGATACCAAAGGTGTGGTCGCTGCCCTCAAGCGCATTTACCAGTCCAGCACTGCTGAAGAAGCCGAACACGAACTGGAAGCCCTCGACACCGAATGGGGTAACAAATACAAAGCAGTCGTGCGTCTATGGCGCGGTAACTGGGCGAATGTCATCCCGTTTTTCCAGTTCCAGCCGGAGATCCGCAAAGTGATTTACACCACCAATGCGATTGAATCCCTGAACATGAGTTTGCGCAAGTTTACCCGCAACCGGCGCATCTTTCCCAATGACAGTTCAGCCCTCAAAAGCCTGTATTTGGCGGTACGCGAAGCCTCGCAAAAGTGGTCGGTCATTCACCACTGGAAACCCGCTTTGCAGACTTTTTTACTTATGTTCGGTGAAGAGCGGGTTCCGCTCTCCGCCCTATGAAAAACGTGTTACACAGTTTATTTGACAGACTCGAGGAAAAAGACATCGTGCTGGCGTTTTTGGAAGAGCCGGAAATGGCAGTGGTAGTTTAACGCACAAGCAATAATCCCAATGAGCCATACTTTTTTTCAAAAAAGCTAAATGAACATTGACAAAGCAGAGTGACGGTTTATTCGCTGGACTCACAGTCTTTTATGAATTTTAGTAGATCACTTTCCTGCTTCAATTTGGACTGAGCTTCTTCTTTTAGTTTTTTGTATTTAATTTCTTCATTATTTATTGCGATTAATTTATTTTTTTCTTCTTGTAAATTTAGACAATATGTTACATAGTTTTCATGGATTTTCTCAGCTTCCTCACGAATTGCTCTATCTTGATCCATGCTGGAGCGAATATGTTGGTGGTCATCTATTATTTTTTGCAAATTATCTAATAAGAATTGAATCCTATCTTTGCTGGTTTTCTTATCTTCTGGATAATCAATATTTATTGACATTAAAATATCTTCTGATGTTTTAATTTTATTGATATTTGTCGTTCTATTTTTCTTAAGTCTCTTTAGGTTATCTTCATATGCATCTATTGAATCCTGCTGAGAAGAAATTCTGTCTTCAAAAAAATCAATATTTAGATCATGTGTGATAATAGAGATAATTAATTTGCAATCTATTTTCTTTTCATAACCTTTATGGCTAATAATGAGTTTTATTTTTTTCAAGAAACGATCAACATCATCATAACGTATTTTATCTATTTTCTTTGCTTTAAACTCTTCCCATTCGTCAATAAATTTCATTGTTCTATTGACTTGTTCTTCTTTCTCCATTGAATCTTTTTGATATTTTAGTTGTTTTAAAGTCTCAGTCAATTCTTTTTTCTGTAAAAGAAAACCCCTATAAACAATCAAGACTGTTACAAAACTTGCCAAAGATGTGGAAATATTAAAAAAGTCGCCAGTTTGTCCCAGTTTTGCAATCTCGAACTCTTTGAGAAAGCTTATGTCTTTATGATAAATAATATAAGCAACTATTGAAATCCATAGAAAAGCAACAGCCAAAATTCCAAGCAAAAAGAAAATATCGAGTACCGTATCAGAAAAGTTACTTTTACCAATATCATTGGTTTTCTGTTCGGTATCGCTCATCAAAAAAATTCCCTATAAAATTATAGGGTGTGATTATAATGCGATCAATGGCTAACTCAAGATATTTTTATAAAATATGTATCTACCCCGTCAACGTAACAAACACCTGCGTCATCCTTTCCGGCAACCGTTGAACATTATCCACCACCGTAACGCGCTTGCCGAAAATATCCCGCACGTATTCATCCGCTCGCGGATCAAGGCTAATGCAATAGCTGTAAATGCCTTTCTGATCCAATTCCTTCACCGCTTGCCGCGTATCTTGCGTCAATAATTGCGGGTCATCCACGTCAATATCCGACGGTTCGCCATCGGTTAAAATCAGCAGCAGTTTTTTATCCGCCTGTTGATGCTCCAGATAATGTGCCGCATGACGCACCGCCGCGCCCATCCGCGTCGAATAGCCCGCCTGCATTGCCGCCAGCCGCCCCTTCACCTCGTCGTTCCAATGTTCCTTGAAACCCTTGATGTGCTGGTAACGCACCTCGTGGCGCGTATTGGACGCAAACCCCGCAATCGCAAACGGGTCACCCAACGCCTCAATCGCATACGCCAACAACGACACCGCTTCCTGACTCAGTTCCAGAATGCTGCTGGTCGCACCTTCCGGCACTTCGCTGATTGAAGCCGACAAATCCAGCAACAGCATGACCGCAATATTGCGCCCGTCATGCTTGTGGCTCATATTGATGCGGGGATCAGGGTTCGCCCCGCCCTTGAAATCAATCAGGGAACGGATCGCCACATCAAGGTCAAGCTCACTGCCTTCTTCTTGATAGCGTACCCGCGTGTAATTTTGCGGCTTCAACAAATCCACAATCTGCTTCAACCGCTTTGCCAACGCCGCGTGTTTTTGCAACAGCGCATCAATCACCGCCGGATTACCCGCCGGATGCAAACTTTCATACACGCTCGTCCAATCCGGGCGATACGTCTGGGTGCTGTAATCCCACTCAGGATAATGGCGCGGCGGCAAGCCCGATTGCTCGTTCTGTTGCGCGGTTTGCTTGTGTTCGTCGAAGAATTCTTCGTCGTCGCTTTCCTCGATGTACTGCCACAAATGGCGGTTATCATCGC
The DNA here is from genome assembly GCF_017901175.1 of Thiothrix unzii. Taxonomy (NCBI): domain Bacteria; kingdom Pseudomonadati; phylum Pseudomonadota; class Gammaproteobacteria; order Thiotrichales; family Thiotrichaceae; genus Thiothrix; species Thiothrix unzii. The sequence goes on along the minus strand of NZ_CP072793.1, from coordinate 1,726,689 downwards.
GGTAAGGAATGGCGGTATTGTTGAAATACACGCTCGGCAACTGGTCAGTTTGCAAGCGCGTCTGTGCCACAAACGAAATCGCCACAGACACCATATCCGCCGTGGTTGCGTTGCCTTGCAGCATTTTTGCGTGGAATTTGCCCGCAAACTCATTGATCTTCACGTTCTGATAGCCATGCGCCGGATTCAAAATCGCCCAAGACAACATCGCCAGCCGATGCCGGAAACACGATTCGGTCTTGGAATCGCACTCATCTTCCACGGGGGCAGGGTGCAACGCCGTGAATATCCGCCGCAAACCGGGGTATTCCTGCATCGCCAGATATTCCACCCGACTGTCTTCGAGGCGTTCAATCGCTATGCGCTGTTGTGGGCTGAAATTATCCGCCACTACTTTGTGCGTCCAGCGTTGGTGCGCCGCCATATGCGCCAACACCGCGCGGTAACGGTCAATCCCCGTCACACCATGCGCATCGTCGAACACGTCAGGAATACGCATCCCGAACTCGTCAAAATACGGCTGCTGCTCGCGCATATCGCGGAAGTCCACTGAATACGGCACGAGGTATTCGTGACTTTCCCAGCAGGCTTGCAGGTACAAATTCAGCTTGCGCTCGTTATGCGTAAACAGCGTGCCGTGGCGTTCGTGCTGCAACATCGCCTTGGCATCGGCGGATTGCAGGCTGAAATATTCTTCCTGCCGATGCGGGTGTTTGCCGTAGTTGCGGATGCCGTATTCGATCCAGTTCTTCAAGCCACCCAAGGCTAGCTGGCTCATTAAATAAGGCATTTGCTCCAGCAGTTTCGGCAAACCGGGGCTGGGAATGGTGGTGTGGAAACCGTGAATCGACCCCGTGGTACGCTCCATCATCTCGAACAACAGGGTGATGTAATGCCCAACCAATTCCTCGCTTTCGAGGCGGCGGCATACGTCCGGCAAGGTCTGCAAAAAAATGGGAATAATGCGCCCGTTGGGGGTACGCGAGATTTTCCACACCGCTTGGCTGACGCGGGTCAACATCCCTTCACCGAGCTTGTGGGCGATGACCGGCATTTCTTCCAGATAGGTCAGCACGGGGTCGAAACCGCGCCCGATTTTGCACACCAACGACGCACCGTCGAGGTAATCCTTGATGCCTTGCTCGCTCAATAGCGCGAGCGCGTCCTGCATACAGGCGGCGAAGGCTTCATCAAGCTGCTTGAAATTGCAGCTTAGTTGGGTGCGGTAGAAAGAAACCCCCTTCAATTCCCCCTTATCAGGGGGAAAGCCGGAAGCTGCTGCCTCTTCGCTCCTCCCCTGATAAGGGGAGGCTGGGAGGGGTTTCTTCTCGCTCATGTGATTCACCCAAAAATCGCGTCAATCGCGTGGTTCAGCGTGCTGCGAATATCCGCATCATCGGTAATCGGGCTAACCAGTGCCATGCGGCAAGCGTCACCTGCTGCAATCCCGTCACGCATCAGGTTGGCGGCGTACACCAGCAAACGGGTGGAAATGCCTTCATCCAGCCCATGTCCTTTCAGGTTACGGGCGGTGTGGGCAATTTTCACCAGCTTGTCTGCCATTGCTGCGTCCACGTTGGCTTCTTGCTGCAAAATGGTGGATTCCACGTTAGCGGCAGGGTAGTCAAAATCGAATGCCACAAAACGTTGCTTGGTGGACTGTTTTAAATCTTTCATCAGGCTCTGATAGCCCGGATTGTAGGAAATCACCAACTGAAAATCGGGGTGCGCGTTCACCAGTTCGCCTTTTTTATCTAAGGGCAAAGTGCGGCGGTGATCCGTCAGCGGGTGAATGACGACGGTAGTATCCTGGCGTGCCTCAACGATTTCATCGAGGTAGCAAATTGCGCCAATGCGGGCGGCAGTGGTCAATGGGCCATCCAGCCAGCGTGTGCCATTGGCTTCGAGTAAATAGCGTCCGACCAGATCGGAGGCGGTCATGTCTTCGTTACAAGCGACTGTGATCAGTGGCTTGCCGAGTTTCCATGCCATGTGTTCGACGAAACGCGATTTACCGCAACCCGTCGGGCCTTTCACCATCACCGGCAGGCGGGAACGGTACGCAGCTTGGTACAGTTCGACTTCGCGTCCGGTGGCTTGGTAGAAGGGTTCGTGTTGGATGGTGTATTGGGTAGCGTCGGTCATGGGTGGGATTCCTGACAGAGAGATTGGGAGAAGTGGGCAGTGCGAATGCACCACCCACCTTTACTGTGGTCGCTTGCGGCTTACTTGTGTACGCCCAGCTTTTCGCGCCAGCCTGGGAACAGCTTGTCAGCATCGCCAGGGAATGACTCGAATGCGCGAGCAAATTCTTTGTGCTCTTTCGCAAATTCGATCGGGTCAGCACCGGATTTCCAGCACTCATAAGATTGACGCAGGGAAATCGCGCCAGCCGCTGGGCTGTCAATGTGACCGTAAGAACCGCCACCGGAAGTGTTGATGACGTTACCGTGACCCAAGTTCTCGAAGAAGCCAGGCAGACGCAGTGCGTTCATACCGCCAGAGATGATTGGGGTAGTTGGCTTCATACCGTGCCATTTTTGATAGTAGACAGGCCCTTGGCACTCGTCACGTTCAATCATGTACGCGATGATTTTGTCATCGGAACCGCCTTCCATTTTGCCGAAGCCCATTGTGCCGACGTGGATACCGGAAGCACCTTGCAGACGTGACATTTTCGCCAATACAAACGCAGTGTAACCACGCTTGGAAGATGGGGAAGTGATCGCACCGTGACCCGCGCGGTGGTAGTGCAGGTACTGGTTAGGGTACTGGCGACGAGCGGTAGTGATCATGCCAGGGCCGCCAACGTAACCGTCAACCAAGAATGCTACTTTGTCCGCATCCGGGCCAAACGCTTCGAGGATGAAGTCAGCACGAGCGCACATTTCGTAATGGTCGTCAGCGGTGATGTTCGCAGAGAACAGTTTCGCTTGACCGGTTTCGTCTTGCGCACGCTTCATTGCGTCGTATACGAGTGGGTAAACTTTTTTCGCTGGGCAGAAAACTTGGTTGCCTTGCGGTTCATCGTTCTTGATGAAGTCGCCGCCGAGCCAGAATTGGTAAGCCGCGTGAGCGAATGGCTCAGGGCGCAGACCCAGTTTAGGCTTGATGATAGTACCAGCGATGTAACCACCGTTGTTAACATCACGACCCAGAATACGCCACATGTCAGAAATGTCTTTCGCAGGACCATCGAACAACTGGATAGCGCGTGGCGGCATGAAGAAGTCGATCATCTGTGCGTGTTCAATGTCGCCCATGCCTTGGTTGTTACCGATAACCAGTGTCAGGAACGACACCAGCATCATACGGCCATCCGTGATGTTGCGGTCGAACAGGTCAATCGGGTAAGCGATACGCATGTCTTCGGTTGCTTCGTCGATGTGGTACACCAGCGCGTCAACGCCCTTGGTGAAATCATCGGTGGTGCAAACTTCAACGTTAGTACCGGTGGAAGATTCTGCTGCCAAATGCGCAGCCGCTTCCAGATAGCCATAGCCAGCTTTTGGCTTCATTTTGTAGGCAACCAGAATGTGCCCACCACCTGCGATCAGGTCTTCTTCTTTCAGACTAAGATCCGCGTAACGTCCAGATTGGTCCATGACTATCTCCTCGATTGAATAAAAAGGTTTCAATAACTTTCAATGAGCGCAAGTATAAGCAATGCTTAAGATAAGGGAAAGTCATTTGTTCTTACTTAAACATCAGGTTTGATTATGTTATGATGATGACAAGAAACCCTGAATTTCCGAGTGGATTAGTCAACATGCACATCTCATTCCGCCAGATCCAGATCTTCCAGACCGTTGCCCAAACGGAAAACTTTACTCGCGCCGCCGAATTGTTGCACATGACGCAGCCTGCAATATCCATGCAGGTCAAGCAATTGGAAGAAAACGTGGGTTTGTCGCTATTTGAACGCCAAGGCAAACGCATTGTGCTGACGGCGGCAGGGCGGGCAATGCACACCTACACCTGTGAGATTGCAGCAAAATATCAGGGCATGGTGGAAACGCTGGAAGAATTGAAGGATGTGCATCAGGGCGTTATCAATGTGTCGGCGGCGAATACCTCGATTTACTTTATTACGCGGATGTTGGCGGGATTTTCGCAGCAGAATGAGGGGATTACGGTTTCGCTGAATATCACCAACCGCAAGACTTTGGTGGAACAGTTGCAGAATTATGAGGCGGATTTGGTGGTGATGGGTGAGCCGCCGTCGAATCTGGATTTGCATTCGCAACGCTTGATGTGCAATCCGCTGGTATTGATTGCGCCTGCGAATCATCCGCTGGCAGGGCAGAAGGATATTCCGGTGTCCGCAATTATTGGCGAAAAGTTTGTGGTGCGTGAACCGGGGTCAGGGACGCGGGCGGCAATTGAGCGGTTTTTTGCGGAACACGGGCATACCTTTACTAGTACGCTGGAAATGGGCAGCAACGAGTCGATCAAGTATTCGGTAATTGCGGGGCTGGGGTTGGGGATTGTGTCGTTGCACAGTATCAAGCTGGAGTTGGAAACCAAATCCTTGGTATTGCTGGATGTGGAGGGTTTCCCCATCCAGCGTTATTGGCACATTATTACCCGTGAAGGTAAGTGGCTTTCACCCGCAGCGCAGGCATTCAAGGAATACGTGATTGCCGAAGCCGCTAATTATTCGCAGGATTATCAGCAGCTTTTGCTGTAGTTACAGCGTTGCCGCCAGTTCACGGACTTGTGCGGCAGTCAGTAAAAATACCCCGTCACCGCCGCGTTCAAACGTTAACCAGTGGAATTCCACATCCGGGTAAGCCGCTTGCAGGGCGTATTGGCTATTGCCGACTTCCACGATTAAAATCCCGTGATCGCTCAAATGTTCAGCGGCATCGCGTAAAATGCGGTGCGCGTGTTCCAAGCCGTCATGCCCGGAAGCCAGTGCTAATTCAGTCGGTTCGTGCAAAAACTCAGGGGTTAATGCCGCCATATCATCCGCATCCACATACGGCGGGTTGCTCACAATAATGTCGTATTGCCCGTGCAGATTTTCAAATAAATCGGATTGAATCGCTTGCGCTTGCCCCTGCAAATGATGGCGTTCGATATTGATTGCCGCCACCGCCAGTGCGTCGCTGGAAATATCGCTCAGGTCAATTTGTGCGTGCGGAAACGCATACGCGCAGGCAATACCAATACAGCCGCTACCCGTGCATAAGTCCAGTACTCGATTGACTTCAAATGGCTCAATCCACGGTGCGAATTGCTTTTCAATGGTTTCCGCAATCGGTGAGCGTGGCACTAATACACGCTCATCCACGTAAAACGGTAAACCCAAAAACCAGCCTTCGCGGGTCAAATACGCTGCGGGTTTACGGGTTTCAATGCGTTGTTGGATGATTTCAGCCAGTGCAGCGCGTTCTGCGGTGGTTAAACGGCTGTCAAAGTACAAATCGGGAGTATCTACCGGCAAATGCAGCGTATGCAGCACCAAATAAGCCGCTTCATCAATCGCAGAAGCCATGCCGTGCGAAAAACTCAGGTTGGCAGCCGCAAAATGACTCGCACCCCAGCGGATATAGTCTTTGATGGTACGCAGTTCGGTGTGATTGAAATCCATAAGTTACACAACTGGCTAAAAGTGCCGTATCATCCCGCATTTGCAACCAAAACAGCAACACCCATGAACATCATCGACATCTTAAAAGCGTGGCCTTTGTATGTATTGCCACACCATTTTATTTCCCGTTTGGTTTTCCGTTTAACGCGGGTGCAATGTCCGCGTCTTGTGCCGGATGCGATTCGTTTATTTAGCAAAGTGTTTAAGGTTAATTTGGAAGAAGCGGTGAATCCCGACCCCGCGAGTTACACCACGTTTAATCAGTTTTTCACGCGCCCGCTTAAACCGGAATTACGGCCTTGGGCAATGGCTGAAACCGCGTTGGCGAGTCCGGTGGATGGGCGGGTGAGCCAATTAGGTAAGATTGAGCAAGGGCGTATTTTTCAGGCAAAAGGTCACGACTATACCGTGCTGGAATTGTTGGGTGGCGATGAAGCGCGTGCGGCAGCGTTTGCGGGTGGGCAATTTGCCACGATTTATTTATCACCGCGTGATTATCACCGTATTCATATGCCGCTGGCGGGTACATTGACTGAGCAAGTGTACGTGCCAGGGCGATTATTCAGCGTTGCCGGACATACGGTGCGCACAGTGCCGCGTTTGTTTGCGCGTAATGAGCGCGTGGTGGCGATGTTTGATACCGCGTTTGGCAAAATGGCAATGGTGTTAGTCGGTGCTATTAATGTGGCAGCGATTGAAACGGTGTGGGACGGTTTGGTAACGCCGCCACAAGGCTGGGCAGTAAAACGTCAGGTGTTCGCTGATGTGCAACTGGCAAAAGGCGATGAAATGGGGCGTTTTAATATGGGTTCCACCGTTATTTTATTGCTGGAAAACCCGCATGTCGCATGGGCGCAAGGCGTAAGTGCCGATGCACCGGTGCAGTTGGGGCAGGCATTGGCAGATTTACAAGCATAAGGTGAGATAATGAAAGCGTATCAAGAGGAATTTCTAAACTTTGCGATTGGGCAGGGTGTGTTGCGTTTTGGTGAATTTACCCTCAAATCGGGGCGCGTCAGCCCGTACTTTTTTAACGCGGGTTTGTTTCAAACTGGCTCGGCGTTGTCGCGCTTGGGTAAGTTTTATGCGCAAGCGATTGTTGACGCTGGGGTGGAATTCGATATGTTGTTTGGCCCCGCTTACAAGGGCATTCCGTTAGTGGCGGCAACGGCGATGGCTTTGTACGAGCAACACGGCAAAGATTACCCGTATGCGTTTAACCGTAAAGAGGCGAAAGCGCACGGCGAAGGTGGCACGATTGTGGGTGCGCCATTGCAGGGTCGGGTGTTGGTCATTGACGATGTAATGACCGCAGGCACGGCGATTCGGGAATCAGCGGATATTATTGTGGCAGCCGCTGGCGCGACTTTGGCGGGTGTAACGATTTCGCTTGACCGCCAAGAGCGCGGTACGGGTGCGCAATCGGCGGTGCAGGAAGTGGAGGCACGCTACGGCATTCGGGTCATTAGCATCGTGGGCTTGAACGAGGTGATTAATCACGTTGGCACAAGCTTGCATGACGCGGCATTGCTGGCAAAGGTGCAGGCATACCGCGAGCAATACGGGATTTAATCGTCGAGTAATGCCTGCAAATTCGCAATGTAGGCACGGGCGGTTTCGTGGCGTTCTTCGTCGGAAACCACCTTTTTGTTCTCCCACTCCAGATGTTCGGGGGGGAGTTCATCAAGGAAGCGGCTGGGTTCAATGCTGGAGGTTTCGCCGTAACGTGAGCGCACTTTCGCGTAACTAATGGTGAGATTTTTCTGGGCGCGGGTAATGCCGACATAGGCGAGGCGGCGTTCTTCTTGAATGCCGTGTTCGTCAAGACTGTTGGTGTGGGGAAGCAATTCTTCCTCCATGCCGATTAAAAACACACTGGGAAACTCCAGACCTTTGGCAGCGTGCAAGGTCATTAACACCACCGCATCTTGTTCTTTTTCCTCACTATTGCGCTCCAGCATATCGACTAAACTCATGTGCGCAATAATATCGCTTAAGGTTTCTTTGCCCGCGCCGTCGTTGTGCAGTTTGCGTACCCATTCGACAATTTCCCAGACATTTTTCATCCGAGATTCGGCTTGTTTAGGGGTGTTGCAAGTGTTTTTTAGCCAGTCTTCATAAGCGGTGTCGTTGATCACTTGGCGCACCATTGCGCTGGGATCAGCACCCTCGGCGGCACGCATCATTTCTTGCAACCAAAAGCAAAAGGTTTCCACCCGCTGTTGCGCTTTCGCAGAAATACGCTGGGCAAAACCGAGTTCTTGTGCAGCGGTCAATAAACTGGAATTGCGCTCGTGAGCGTATTCGCCGAGTTTTTCGAGGGTGGATGTGCCAATTTCGCGTTTGGGGGTATTAATAATCCGTAAAAATGCTGCGTCATCGGTGGGATTCGCAATCAAGCGCAGGTAGGCGAGAATATCTTTCACTTCACTACGCTCGAAAAATGAGGTTCCGCCGCTGATTTTGTAAGGAATATTATTTTCGCGCAGGAGTTTTTCAAACAAACGGCTTTGATGATTACCCCGGTAAAGAATCGCAAAATCTTTAAAATCGGCACGATCCCGAAAGCGTGCCTTGAGAATTTCACCCACGACTTTTTCAGCTTCGTGTTCTGGCGTGCGGCACGGCATGACGCGAATGGGATCACCTTCACCGAGGGTACTCCACAAGTTTTTCTCAAACAAATGCGGGTTATTACCAATGAGTTTATTGGCACTTTGCAAAATACGGCTGGTGGAGCGGTAGTTTTGTTCGAGCTTTACCACTTTTAACATTGGGTAATCGGTTTGCAATTGCGCAATGTTTTCCGGGCGTGCGCCGCGCCATGCATAAATCGACTGGTCATCATCACCCACGGCAGTCAGTGCGCCGCGAACCCCCGCCAATAAACGAATTAACCGGTATTGGCAAGCGTTAGTGTCTTGGTATTCATCGACCAGCAAATAACGCAATTTCTGCTGCCAATATTGCAAGGCATCAGGATGTTGCTCAAATAACTGTACCGGCAATACAATTAAATCATCGAAATCCACTGCGTTATACGCTTTGATTTGCTGCTGGTATTTTTCATAAAGCATAGCTGCTAGTTTTTCATCGGTGGTGCTGGCGATTAATGCGGATTGTGCTACCGAAATAAAATCGTTTTTCCAACGTGAAATAATCCAGCGTAGGTTATCAGCTTCTTCCACATCTTCTTTATGCGCCAACTCTTTGAGAATCGCGGCACTGTCTTGTGCGTCCAAAATACTGAAATTCGGTTTATAACCCAAACGCTTGGCTTCGCGCTTAATAATATTTAAACCCAGCGTGTGAAAAGTAGAAACGGTTAAACCTTTCGCTTCTTCTTTGGTTAAAAGCTGGATGGCGCGTTCGCGCATTTCGCGGGCAGCCTTATTGGTAAAGGTAATTGCCGCGATTTGATTGGCAGAATGCACACCTTTGCGGATCATCCACGCGATTTTTTGGGTAATTACGCGAGTTTTACCGCTGCCTGCACCAGCAAGCACGAGGAGGGGGGAGCCTAGGTGGGTGACAGCGGCTTGTTGTTGGGGGTTTAGTCCGTTCATGAGGCTGAATTAAATACTTTGTTTAGCCAAGTAATAAGGGCAATGAAATTGGGGTGATCCTTCTCAAATAATCCTTGGTGATAAGCATATGAGGGGGATATGCCGGGTTCTTTTTGCCATGCGAGCCATGTGGATAAGTGAGCTTTTGAATCGTGGTGGTCAGCAAATGCTTTGAGTTTACCAAGATTGCCAATTGTAGTTTTGGCGTGATTTAGTAAGTCGCTCTGATTTTTTTTGGTGACACTGATGAATAAGTCTTCTATCATCCCATCAGAAAAGTGATTCGGCATGATCCAAATACCAATTTCTGCACCTGAGGGATGTGAGAATATCTCGCCATTATTTTCTTGGTTGGGTGTGTCGGTGATAGTAAATCCCTTGCCATGTAAAATTGACGTAAGCTGATTTCGGCGATTGTTAAATCCATTCAGTTCTTGAGTCGAGTGATCGGCATCAACAATGACACCTAATCTTGAAATTTGTCCGCGAATCAGTAAGTCAACTTGCAGCTTGAGTTGTAGGTATAGCGGTTGGAGTCCATTCCTGAAAATTCGGGCATCAACATCACGGGGTATTTTAGGTTCGATGTCAACCTGACTAGAAAGACCTGCCAGTAATTGCTTGAAAAACTTCTGATCGCTAGCCCCTTCGACTAACAGGATGTTTTTTGCTTGCATCAGCGTACTTCCATCCCTGTCTCAGCAATCAGTTTTATGTCATCTTCGTTGTACGTTATGGCAGTGATTTTACCTTTATCAATCTCGCGCTCGTTACGTCCCAACGAGATTAAACGTCCTTCCTCTTCAGACTGAAGAGCAATTTTGCTGAATGCCTTAATCGTATCTTGGCTGTGAGTCGTTACAAACACCTGAATATCAAGCTCTTTCGCCAATTTGAACAACTTCTCCCAAACTTCTTCCTGAATTGAGTAGTGCAAGCCATTCTCGAACTCGTCGATCATCAAGTATCCACCACGAGCTTTGAAAGAGTGCAGAAATATTTGTAGGAGACGGCTCATGCCTTCCCCAAAGCTCTTGAGTGGGATAGCTTTTTTTTCATTTGAGTATTTGACCACTGCGATTCTTTGATGACCAAAGCCTGGTTTTTTAATAAAAAACAAATTACTGAAGCGACTATCAATTATAGATAAGAAATTTCTAGCTTCTATATCCATGGAGTTTAACAGTATATCATCCCAAAGTTCAGCTAAGTCATTTACTTGGAAAAGTTGTGTTGCAACAAAACTGCATGAATATTCTTTTGAGTTTCTTTTTAGCGATGCTTGCGATTCAAAATTAGTTGCTTCATATAATAGTATATCCTCTAATTCATCTGGAAAAATAGCTAAAGCTTCAAATATTGGGGAGTGAATCAATATTTCTTCGCTGTGGTTAATGAATTTTTTCTCTGCGGGTGAGAAGTTGAGTAATCCTTTAGTGTTATGTTTAGTTTCTTCGATGTAGCGAAGATAAGCAACTTCGACTTTTAGTGATTGATCTTTATTACCTATATATATGACATTTTTATTTTCCTCATCAATTTGTGAAAATTTGCGACCAGTGAAAATATTTTGAAGATCTTGAAATGTGTCTCTTCTTTCGGAGTTGTTTGAAAAATAAGCAGTTTCATCTCTATCTGAGAGAATATCTAACAGTGTTTGTATATTGCCTTTTTTTGCATACGTGTACACAGCCTCCAGCAACGTACTCTTCCCGCTATTATTCTTCCCCACGATCAGATTTACCCGCCCCAGCGAGGGGATGGTGAGGTCTTCAAAGCAGCGGAAATTTTTGATGTGCAGGCTGTCGAGCATGGTGTGTGTCCTTCATTCCAATGTCCCCAAACTATAGCAAGTTTCGTGCAAGGGGACTAATAAGTGGATGTATAATCCTCGCCATGACGAAACTCGCAAGCCTTACCGATCTCAATTTCCATCACGTGCTGACGGCAACGCCGGGCACTGCGTTGGTGTTTTTTACCGCGCCGAACTGTGGCGCATGTCGCAGTCTCAAGCTGGCTTTGGGGAAATACCTGCACAGTTACCCCGCTACATTGTCGGTGTTTGAGGTGGATGCAGTGCATAACAGCGCGTTGGTGAATGCGTTGGAAGTGTTTCATTTGCCAGCGTTGTTTTTATACGTGGCGGGGCATTATCACTGCGAATTGCACAGCGAGCCATTGCCCGCGCACTTGCATCGGGCGATTCAAACGGCTTTAAGTTTGCCAGCACAGGAGGAGCCATGAACATTGATCCGCAAACCGGGTTATTGGATATTGCGCGTCAATGCCCTTCGCCGAATCATGATGAACGTCCACAAGATTGTGTGGCGGATTTAATCGTATTGCACAATATCAGTTTGCCGCCTTATGAATTCGGGGGAGGCTGGATTGATCAGCTTTTCACCAATCAGCTTGACCCCAGTGCGCATCCGTTTTTTGCGGAAATCTGTCATTTGCGGGTGGCGAGTCATTTGTTGATTACCCGTGAGGGCGAGATTGTGCAATACGTGCCGTTCCATCGGCGGGCGTTTCATGCGGGGGTGTCGTGTTATCAGGGCAGGGAACGCTGCAATGATTTTTCCATTGGGATTGAGCTTGAGGGTACGGATTTTACCGCGTTTACTGACATTCAATACCAGCAGCTTGAAGCTTTGTTGCCTGTGTTGGTAGCGGCGTATCCGACGTTGAGTTTGCAACACATTACCGGGCATGAACACATTGCACCGGGTCGCAAAACCGATCCGGGGCCGTTTTTTGATTGGCAGCGATTGGGTGATGCGTTAGGGTTTTATTTGCCCAATGTGTAAGTTTTTGTGGTGAAAAAACAACGATTAAGGCTAAAAAATATTCATTCCTGCAAAATTCCTGACGTGGCCTATACTCTACAGTGTTGCTAAAACAACACAGCGTTTGATGAGGGATCAGGCGTTCGATGTTGGCTTTAGCCCCTAAGCTTGATTTATCCACATCTTCGTCGAGAGAGGGATCTCAATGAGTATTAAACCTGTAGTGTCCGGGTCATTCATGCAGACCCGTCGCCAATTATTATTGTTGCCTTTGGTTTTGCTGGCTTCGCGCGTGGTTGCGGAACCGGCGGCATTGCCTGCGGGTATGTGTCCGTTGAACAGCGGTGGCCCTTCGTTACTGGGGACTAGCTGGCGTTTGACTACAATTTACGGTAACGCTGTTCCTCCTGAAGTCGCCATTACGATGACGGTGGGAGATATTACTTTAATGGGTTCCGCTGGTTGCAATGAGTATATCGCGTACTTCAAACGTGTTGGTCATTCCGGTTTTATGATGGAAAGGGTTCAACGCGGCAGCAACGGCTGTACGGTAATACGTACTGAAGATGGCGGTCCCACTGTCAATGTCGGTGATTGGGAAGGTAATTTCATTCGTACCTTGCAACGCGCTGGCAGTGTTGAACAGAAAGAGGATGGATTGCACTTTTACAATCGTAGCGGTGAGCCTTCGGTGATCTTTGTGAAAAGTGATGCTGCCCCTGAAACGACTGGCGTAACGGAAGAGCCAACACCATTTGAGGCTGAGCAACCGACCGAGAGTTGAGTGTTTGGCTGTAAAACACCGTAGGTTGAGCTGAAAAACGGTGGTATGATACAACGCTTTTTTTAGCTTCCAACGCGCAGGAGAAAAACCGCATGTTTTCCAGCCAAATGACCATCGCAGGGTATGATGATGAACTGTGGACTGCCATGCAGTCTGAGGTGCGTCGTCAAGAAGAGCACATTGAACTGATCGCATCCGAAAACTACGCCAGCCCGCGAGTTATGGAAGCGCAAGGTTCTGTTTTGACTAATAAATATGCGGAAGGCTACCCTGCCAAGCGTTACTACGGTGGTTGTGAATACGTCGATAAGGCGGAACAACTGGCGATTGACCGTGTAAAACAATTGTTTGGCGCGGATTATGCCAACGTGCAACCGCATTCCGGCTCGCAAGCCAATGCTGCGGTGTACATGGCATTGTTAAACCCCGGTGATACCGTGTTGGGTATGAGCCTTGCTCACGGCGGGCATTTGACCCACGGTGCGAAGGTTAACTTCTCCGGTAAAATTTATAATGCGGTGCAATACGGCATTACCGATGACGGCTACATTGATTACGCTGAAGTTGAGCGTCTGGCGGTAGAACACCAGCCAAAAATGATCGTGGCTGGCTTTTCCGCTTATTCGCGGGTGATTGATTGGAGTAAATTCCGTGAAATCGCTGATAAAGTAGGCGCGTATTTAATGGTCGACATGGCACACGTTGCTGGTTTGGTTGCCGCCGGGGTTTACCCAAGCCCGGTACAAATTGCTGACGTAACCACTTCCACCACGCATAAAACCTTGCGCGGGCCACGCGGCGGCATCATTTTGGCGAAGTCTAACCCGGAGCTGGAAAAGAAATTCAACTCACTGGTATTCCCCGGTATTCAGGGCGGCCCGTTGATGCACGTCATTGCGGCAAAAGCGGTAGCGTTTAAAGAAGCTCTTGAACCCGAATTTACGGTTTACCAGCAGCAAGTCGCTAAAAATGCCAAAGTCATGGCGGAAACCCTGATTTCACGCGGTTACAAAATCGTTTCCGGCGGTACGGATAACCACCTGATGTTGGTTGACCTGATTGCGAAAGGTATTACCGGTAAAGCGGCGGATGCGGCGTTGGGCGCGGCAAACATTACCGTGAACAAAAACTCAGTGCCGAATGACCCGCAATCACCGTTTGTCACCAGCGGGATTCGTGTGGGTACGCCAGCTATTACCACCCGTGGTTTCAAAGAAGCGGAAACCGCGCAGTTGGCTAACTGGATGGCTGACGTGCTGGACAATGTGGAAGACACCGCGACGATTGAACGGGTAAAAGCGGAAGTGCTGGCGATTTGCGCACGATTCCCGGTATACCCGTCCAGTAATTTCGGCGATCACCCGGCGTAACGCGCGATGCGTTGCCCTTTTTGCGGAACGGATGATACGCGGGTAGTTGACTCGCGCTTGGCGAATGACGGCGATCAAGTGCGCCGTCGTCGTCGCTGCGTGGCTTGTGATGAACGCTTTACCACTTATGAGGTGGCGGAACTCACCATGCCGCGTGTGATTAAATCCAATGCGGCGCGTGAGCCATTCAACGATGAAAAGTTACGTGCGGGCATTATGCGAGCACTCGAAAAACGCCCCGTTTCAATTGAGGGCATTGAAGCCGCGCTCAACCGTATCCGCAAACGTATTTTGATCAGTGGGGAACGTGAAGTTGCGTCCTCCACGGTCGGCGAATTGGTGATGGATGAATTGCGCCAATTGGACGAAGTGGCGTATATCCGTTTTGCTTCTGTGTACCGCCGCTTTGATGCGATTGAAGAATTCCGCAGCATGATTGATCATCTGGAAAGTACCCCTTCTAGCGAACAGCGTCACCGCCAGATTGACTTATTACCGCGCCCACCCAAGGTATGACTTTTACCGCTGACGACCACCGTTACATGGCTCGCGCTTTGCAATTAGCGCGGCACGGTTTATATACCACCCACCCTAATCCTCGCGTTGGCTGCGTTATTGTGCGGCACGGGCAAATTGTCGGCGAAGGTTGGCACGCCAAAGCGGGGGAAGCACACGCTGAAATTCACGCGCTACGCACGGCTGGCGAGGCGGCACGCGGCGCGGATGTCTATGTCACTTTAGAACCGTGTTCCCATTTTGGACGCACTCCGCCGTGTGCTAATGCCTTGATTCAAGTCGGTGTTGCGCGGGTCGTGGCAGCAATGGTTGACCCCAATCCGCTGGTGGCTGGCAACGGTTTAGCCTTGTTACAACAAGCAGGCATCGCTACCGCATCGGGATTGTTGGAAAACGATGCGCGGGCGTTAAACCCCGGTTTTATTACCCGTATGGCCTTGAATCGCCCGTATTTGCGCTTGAAAATGGCGATGAGTTTGGATGGGCGCACCGCGATGGAATCCGGCGAAAGCGTGTGGATTACCGGCGAAGCTGCACGCCATGATGTGCAATTCTGGCGGGCGCAAGCAGGGGCAATTTTAACCGGCATTGGTACGGTATTAGCCGATGATCCATCGTTAAATGTGCGTTTAACCGCGCAAGAGTTGGGCATTGATGGCGAAGTACGCCAACCGGTGCGTGTGGTGCTGGACTCTGCTTTGCGCTTTCCATTGACGGCACAAATGTTGCGTTTACCTGGTCAAATCCTGATTTACACCTGTAATAATGATGCGGCAAAAATCGCGCAGTTGGCTCAGTTTGGTGTGAAAGTGCGCTGTTTTAACGGCGATAAATTAGCGTTAACGCAGGTGATGGCAGCGTTGGTTGAGGATGGCATTACCGAAGTGCATGTGGAAGCGGGTGCGACGTTGACAGGGGCGTTAGTTGCGCAAGGGTTTGCCGATGAGATGGTGATTTACCTTGCAGCGCATTTAATGGGTTCGCGTGCCCGTGCTTTGTTTGATTTGCCGCATCTGGCTCACATGCATGAACGCATTAAGTTGGAAATTCGTGATATTCGCGCCGTTGGGCAGGATTGGCGTATTATTGCAAGAACATCACCATGTCAGTCGTAACTATGACCCAGCTTCACTTAGATATGATGTCTCCGAGCCTTGCCTGCGAAGCAGTTGAGCAGGTCGACATTGTGCCTGTTATTCAAGGGTTTCAGTGTCAGTATGCGCATTCCAGCGGGGTGTTGTATCAGGGGAACTCCATTGACTGGCTCGCTTCGCTTGCGGATAGCTCTGTCGATTTGGTTTTTGCTGACCCACCCTACAACATCAAAAAAGCGGATTGGGATAATTTTGAGAGTCAAGAGTATTACATTGATTGGTCAATGCAATGGATACAACAAGCAGCACGGGCTTTGAAACCGACAGGTTCATTGTACATTTGCGGGTTTTCCGAGATATTAGCTGATTTGAAACATCCCGCGTCGCGCTATTTTAAACAGTGCCGTTGGTTGATTTGGCACTATAAAAACAAAGCCAACTTAGGAAATGATTGGGGTAGGGCGCATGAAAGCATCCTTCATTTTCGCAAGTCGGAAGCGGTAAAACTCAATGTTGATGATGTGCGCATTCCTTATGGGGCGCATACTCTGAAATACCCATCACATCCTCAAGCAGATACCAGTGCTTATGGTAAGGGGGGTAATAAATCCCGTGATAATTGGATGCCTCATCCCAAGGGTGCGAAACCAAAAGATGTGATTGATATTCCGACCACGTGTAATGGTATGGGTGAAAGTACGCCGCATCCCACTCAAAAGCCAGAGGAGCTGGTGCGTAAGTTTGTACTGGCTTCATCTAATGCAGGGGATTTAGTGATTGATCCATTTTCTGGTTCAGGAACGACCGTTGTGGTGGCTGAACAATTAGGGAGACGTTGGATGGGATGTGATTTAAATCCCGAATACAATCAGTGGGCTATTAAGCGACTGGAAAATGTGCGCAGTATGAGCAAAGACGAATGGATCGCTTTTGATCGCAAAAACGCTGAACGTAGGGAGTCCATCCGTTGAAATTAGCAGATTTGGTCAATCATGCTGCTAATAAACAGCAATTTCAGCAGCTTAGCGATTATATTGATTTTTGCCGTCAGTATTTGGCATTTGTTGAAACTGGCTTGCAGGCTCGTATCGTTTCGCAGAACGAAAGCTACTATCAGTTTTTTCAGTATGGTGTGGAAGGGCAATACAATATCAGTCGTCCAATCAATACTCGTCTGTTTTACACGGCTGAAAGTTTTGAGACGATGATTTCACATTTTACCCAGACCTTTACAGACTTGAAACAGGGTCAGCGGGTTGACGATGAACAACGTGACCGTATTATCCGTATCATTTATACCTTGCAACAGACAATTGGGGCGGCACTCGATGCACTGCCAGCGGGAAAATCGAACCAAGCCCGCAAGGTGAATGGTGATTTGTTTGAACGGCTCATTCGGTTGTTATTACAGGAAATGGGGGCTGATTGCACGGCAGGTGTTGTACAAGTTCCGGTGAAAGATGATGCTGGAGCTTTGCTGTTCCACACTAGTTATCAGCATGATTTACTTATTCGCCACGCCGGAGATTTAAAGGTTATTGGTTCAGTCAAAACATCCAGTAAAGATAGACTGGATAAGGTGTTCGTCGATAAGTTTCTTTACAGTCGCTTGACCGGAACCGCATTGCCGCACATTGCGATTTTTCTCAACGATGTGCAGCGCAAAAAAACCAAGCAAGAAAATAGTTATGGTATCAGCACGACATTTTTACCCGGACACTTTCGTGCGTACACAGTCAAATTAAACCCATTAGACGGGGTTTATTATTGTGACATTCGCCCCAATATGCGGGAGGATGCATTACTTTCCACTCACATCCGCACCATAGACCATCTTTTTCTGGATGATTTATGGGAATTGCTGAATAAACCCAGCGGAGATTAATTACCCCATGTTTACCGGAATCATCGAAGCCATCGGCACTATCCGCGATATGCAACCCAAAGGTGGCGACCTGCGTTTAACTCTTGCTGTTGGCAAGTTAGACATGAGCGACGTAGCCCTTGGCGACAGTATCGCGGTCAATGGCGTATGTCTGACGGCTATTGCCTTCGACAGCAGCAGCTTTAGTGCTGACGTTTCGCGCGAAACCTTGTCGTTAACCAGCCTTGGTAATCTCAGCCGGGGTTCTAAGGTGAATCTGGAAAAAGCCTTGACCCTGCAAACTCGCCTCGGTGGGCATTTAGTCAGCGGTCATGTCGACGGTTTGGGTGAAGTGGTGAGTCGTCATGATGACGGGCGTTCGGTGCGTTTTACGATTCGCGCCCCGGATGCATTAGCCAAATACATTGCTGCGAAGGGTTCGATTACCGTGGATGGCACGAGCCTTACCGTCAATAAGGTCGATGGCAGTAACTTTGAACTCAATATTGTGCCGCACACCCTTGATGAAACCATCATCGCCGATTACCGCAGTGGCTCAAAAGTGAATCTGGAAGTGGATGTGATTGCACGTTACCTTGAGCGGTTATTGCTGGGTGAAAAAGCTGCGCACTCCACGGCAACCAGCGGTCTTACGGAAAGTTTTCTGGCTGAACACGGGTTTATTAAATGAACAACGCACCTATTCGCATGACTGAATACAGCCACGGCTCCGGTTGTGGTTGCAAAATCGCTCCGGCAGTACTGGATGTCATTTTACACAGCACGTTACCCCCGGATGTGTGCGATGCATTGCTGGTCGGGAACAGTTCGCGTGACGATGCGGCGGTTTACGATTTGGGCAATGGCACGGCGGTGATTAGCACTACCGATTTTTTCATGCCGATTGTGGATGATCCGTTTACGTTTGGGCGGATTGCGGCAACCAATGCGATTAGCGATATTTACGCAATGGGTGGCAAACCGTTGATGGCGATTGCGATTTTTGGTTGGCCTTTGGATAAATTGCCACCGGAAGTTGGGCGTGAAGTGGTCGAAGGCGGGCGTAAAGCGTGTCAGGATGCGGGCATTCCATTAGCCGGTGGGCATAGCATTGACGCACCCGAACCGATTTTTGGTTTAGCCGTTACTGGCATTGTGCCAACCGCGCACCTTAAGCAAAACAGTACCGCCACCGCCGGTTGCCAATTGTACCTAACCAAACCGTTGGGCATTGGTATTTTGACCACGGCGCAAAAACGCAAAGTATTATTACCCGAACACAGCAACCTTGCGATTGAGGTGATGTGCCAGATGAACTCACTGGGCGCGGAACTGGGGCAGTTGTCCGGGGTAACCGCATTAACGGATGTGACGGGCTTTGGTTTGGGCGGGCATTTGCGCGAAATGTGCGAAGGCAGCCAGTTGCAGGCGGTGATTCAGTTCGATCAAGTGCCGGTGTTGCCGCATATTCCGCAATACTTGGAGCTGGATTGTTCACCGGGTGGGGCAAAGCGCAATTTTGACAGTTACGGTTATGCCTTGGGTGCGATGACTGAGCGGCAACGTCAGATTGTCTGTGACCCGCAAACCAGTGGTGGTTTATTGGTGGCAGTGGAACCGGCGGGGGAGGCGGCATTTTTGCAAGTGTGCGCTGCTGCGGGGATGACGCTGCAACCGATCGGTTATTTGCGTGCGCCAATCGCGGGTGAAGCCTTGATCACGGTAGTTTAAGCATGTTGAAAACCCGCCAAGATTTGCCCTTAATCGACGACTTGCAAGCGTTGTTTTTGCGTGATGTGCCGCTGCTGGATGTGCGTGCGCCCGTCGAATTCCATGAGGGGGCATTTCCCACTGCGCAAAATCACCCGTTAATGGATGACGCAGACCGGGTGGCGATTGGCACGCGCTATAAGCAACAAGGGCAGGACGCGGCGATTGCATTGGGTTTGCAGCGTGTCAGTGGCGAGGTAAAAGCGCAGCGGGTGGCGGCGTGGGAACAATTCGCGCGGGAACATCCTGACGGGGTGTTGTACTGTTTTCGCGGTGGCTTGCGTTCGCGGATTTCACAGCAATGGTTATTTGAACAAACTGGCCTGCATTACCCGCGTGTCAAAGGTGGCTATAAGGCGATGCGGCGGTTTTTGCTGAATCAGCTTGAAACCCTACCGGCAACCTTACAACCTGTGGTGTTGAGCGGGCGTACCGGCTCTGGTAAAACCCGCTTTTTGCAAACCTTGCAACGTACTATGGATTTGGAAGGTTTAGCCAATCACCGTGGCTCTGCTTTTGGGGGGCAACCGACCCCGCAACCGAGTCAAATCAGTTTTGAAAACGCGCTGGCGATTCAATTATTGCGTGCGCTGCAAACCCAGTCCGCGCTGTTATTTGAAGATGAAAGTCGCATGATTGGCTCATTGCATTTACCGGAAACGTTTTTTACGCGCTTGCGGGAGGCACCGTTGGTATTGATGCAGGTGGCGGATGCCGAACGCGTGGAAATCAGTTATCAAGAATACGTGGTGGATACCAGCGCGGCTTTTACGGCGTTACATCACGGTGATGTAGAACGTGGTTTTGCGGCATTTAGCGGGTATTTGTTAGGCAGTTTGGATAAAATCCAACGGCGTTTGGGGGGCGCACGCCATCAGGCGGTGTTGAAGATGATGCAGCAGGCGTTGGCGATACAGGCGCGTGACGGCACGACGCAGGCGCATTACGACTGGGTGCGGCTGATTTTGCTGGACTATTACGACCCGATGTATGACTACCAAATCAGCAAAAAGCAGGAGCGTCTGGTATTCAGTGGTTCACCTGCTGAAGTGCGTGATTACCTCAGCAGTGTGGGGGTTGTGTAATCAGCTTAGCCAAGCGCGGTGGTTGAAACTTCGTCGAGTACATGGTGTAAATGGTTGGAAATTTGTTCCAGTACCACATCATTACGGGTCAAAATCGCAATCAATGCATCGGGGCTGACGCGGCTCAATAAAATATTACCTTGCGAGCAACGTAATTCCACATGATCTAGGGTGTCAGTGAACAGGTTTTTGGTGGCGTATTCGCCCCATGTCAACATTGCCGCGCTCAATGCACTGGCATGGTCGGGGTCAACACCTGGCATGGGGTCGTGAAATAACGCTAAACCTGTATTGGAAATAATGGCGGAAGCCTCAATCCCTTGATGCTGCCGGTTCAGATCGCTAAAAATTTTTGCTAGGTTCATTGGGTGCATTCAGTTTATCCGTGTGTGATTTTCTGCTGGACGCTATGAGTATAGACGGCTATTTAGCACCTGTTGTTAATAATCTTTTAAATAGATTATTTAGCATTTTCTATTTAAAAACAGCCGATATTCCCCTGTTTTTTAACGATAAACGGTATGCAATGCACCTATGTCACCGATAAAAACACTTTACACCGCAACGGATGAATTAGGGGAAGTTATCGTCACCGACGATGGCGAATGCCGCGTGCTTGGTTTTTGCCCCAATGATGAACAAAGTCGTTGCCTGAAAGCCGCGCCACACGTGTTGCAATACGAATACACTCAAGCGATGTTACTGGTATTGCTGTTTTGTCAGCCCCGGCGCGTGTTGGTATTGGGTATGGGCGGCGGTAGTTTGGTTACGGCGTTGCACCACCATATACCGGGTATTCAAATTACGGCGGTGGAATTACGGGCGCAAGTTATTGAAGTGGCGTACCGTTTTTTTCAGATGCCGCGCAGCAAACGGGTGCAAGTGATTCAGCAAGATGCGGATCAGTTTTTAGATTCGCCAAATTTACGTAAACCCGATGTGATTTTCGCCGACTTGTACCACGGCACGGGGGTGGACGACGTGCAGTTACGCGATGATTTTATTGCGCGGTGTGCGGCGTTACTCAAGGACGACGGCTGGTTAGTGCTCAATTGCTGGAATGAACACCGCGAAGACGCACGGCTACGCGATGCATTACGCGCTCATTTTACCGACATCCGCACCGTGATGACCAGCAGTCGCAATTGGGTGATTCTCGCGGGTAAAGCGCAGGACTGGCAAACCAACGGTGCGCTAAAAGACACCGCGTTTAAGTTAAGTGCGTCGCTGGGGTTTCCGCTGTTACGCCATTTGGGGCGAATGCGCGGCTTGGGTGAATAGCCTCACGAGCTGCACGAGAGCATGGAGCAGCCCGCCTTATGCCGCGCCCATTCCGGGCGTTTTTCCGCAAAGTGTGCGTAAGCAGTCTGCTCGTCATAAGGGTGACGCAATGCATCCAACAACGCCAGAATCTGCGAATTATCCCCCTCGGTAGCAGCATCAATCGCTTGTTGCGCGAGGTAATTACGCAATACAAAGCGCGGATTGACCGCATTCATGCGGGTGCGGCGAGTCTGATCGCTTAAGCCATCTTGCTGTAAACGTGCTACATAAAGTTGCAACCACGCCTCCCACGTACCACGTTGTTGTGCGAATAATTCAGGGCGGTAAAACGCGCTGTTTAACACGGCCAAATCGGGTCGTTCTAGCTCAATTTCAGCCAGTTCACGGAAAAACAAGGTCATGTCGACTTCGGACTTATGCAGTAATTCAAAGGCTTGATTGATCCAGGGCGCATCCGCGTCCGATAACGTCACAATACCAAATTTTGCCGCGAGCATTTCGCCAAAAGTTTCGGTGTAAGTATCCGCGTAAGCTTGTAAACCTGCCTGCAAGATGCTCGAATCTTTAATCAGTGGCATAAGTGCGTCGCTTAAGCGTGCGAGATTCCAATGCCCAATGTACGGCTGTTGCCCGTAGGTGTAGCGTTTACCATGTTCATCGGTGGTGTTGGGTGTCCACATCGGGTCGTAATCTTCCAGCCAACCGTAAGGCCCGTAGTCAATGGTCAACCCCAGAATCGACATATTGTCGGTATTCATTACCCCATGCACAAAGCCGACCCGCATCCAGTGCGCAATCATAATCGCGGTGCGGCGGCACACTTCCACAAACCATTGAGCGCGTTTGCTGGCAGTATCACCTTGCAGTTCGGGGTAATCCCGCGCAATCGTGAAATCCACCAATTGCGCCAATAGTCCCAAATCGCCGCGCTGTGCGGGTAATTCAAAATTGCCGAAACGGATAAACGACGGCGCGACCCGGCACACAATGGCTCCCGGTTCAAGCGCGGGGTTGCCATCATAAAGCATATCGCGCATGACCTTATCGCCCGTCATGACCAGACTTAAGGCGCGGGTAGTCGGAATGCCAAGGTGAAACATGGCTTCGCTGCACAAAAACTCACGCACCGAAGAACGCAATACTGCCCGCCCATCTGCACGGCGCGAATACGGCGTTTGTCCCGCGCCTTTGAGTTGCAATTCCCAACGTTGCCCCGCCGCGTTTACGCTTTCCCCCAAAGATATTGCGCGTCCATCGCCCAATTGCCCCGCCCAGCCGCCGAATTGATGTCCACCGTAACACGCGGCGTAAGGTTGCATTCCTTCCAGCAAGGCATTGCCGCCAAATATTTGGGCAATACGCGGATCATTCATGTCCTCAGCTTGCCAGCCCAGCAATGCGGCGACTTCGGGCGAATAGGCTAGTAAACGCGGGTCGGCGACGGGCGTGGGGGTAACGCTTGACCACAATGCGTCATACACTTGGCGCGACAGCTTAACATTGTCGGTGTCACCGGGGAGTTCACGCACAAAGCGGTTATCAAAAGTCAGGGGGCGCATAAGGATTCCTGTGGCTAATCTGGGTTAAGCAAACCAGATAAGGCGCACGATGTCGAGAAAGCTTACCTATTGACTCGATAAGCCGCCGAACGGTCTTGCCTTCATAGGGTAAGCCCGTTAACCTCAGTGCGCTTTTGGGTGAACTATTGCTGAGTATGGTTGAATGCAAGTCCTGCTTTATAACGAATTAAATCCGCAAGCGATTCAGGGTTTTGCTAAATGGCAAAAATTCATGGAAGCGGATGATTTAAAGTCCGCCGATGTCAAAAAGATCGGTGATAATTTGTATCGGGCGCGATTAAATCGCACCGATCGTTTATTACTGGCATTTCATCATTATCAGGGTCAGCGTTACGCGCTGGTGCTGGAATACCTGAAAAATCACGATTATGCCGGTTCCCGGTTTTTACGCGGTGTGGCACAACTTGATGAAGAGGCTATTCCGTTACTGGAGAGCGTGCCGGAAGATATGCCAGCGTTGGCGTATGTGAATCCGCAGCACCCACGATTTAATTTACTCGATAAAATCATTGCGTTTGATGATGTGCAACAGGCGATTTACCAACTGACTCCGCCGTTGGTGATTATTGGCTCGGCGGGTAGTGGCAAAACGGCACTGACCTTAGAAAAGATGAAAGCGGTGGCGGGGGACGTGTTGTATGTGACGCTTTCGACATATTTGGTGCGCAATGCGCGGGATTTGTATTACGCGCACGCTTACGATAATCCGCAGCAGCAGGTGGACTTTTTATCGTTTCAGGAGTTTTTGGAAAGCATTCAGATTCCGGTGGGAAAACCGATTGATTTTCACACGTTTGCAGCGTGGTTTGCGCGGCAACCGCGTTCGGCGATAAAAGACGCGCACAAATTATTTGAAGAGTTTAAAGGGGTGATTACCGGGCCATCGGTGGATACGGCGTATTTGAGCCGGGAGCAATACCTGAATTTGGGGGTTAAACAGTCGATCTTTTTGGAAGAAGAACGTGCGGCGGTTTATGCTATTTTCAGTAGCTATTTGAGCTTTTTGCAGGAAAGTGGGTATTACGATAGCAATATCGTTAGCCATCAATACGTGACGTATAGCAGCCCACGTTACGATTTTGTGGTGGTGGATGAAGTTCAGGATTTAACCAATAGCCAGCTTTATTTAATTCTCAAAGCCTTACGTGAGCCGCGTGGGTTTTTATTGTGCGGCGATGCCAATCAGATTGTTCACCCGAATTTCTTTTCGTGGAGCAAGGTTAAAAGCCTGTTTTACCAAGAAATGCCGGGGCAGGGCGAGGCGGAATTGATCCGTATTTTGCACACCAATTACCGCAATTCCCCGCAGGTAACGGCATTGGCGAACCGTTTATTGCTGTTAAAGCAGGCGCGGTTTGGCTCTATTGACCGCGAAAGCAATTATTTGGTGAATAGTAACGGGCATGTGCAGGGCAAGGTGGTGTTTTTGCAAGATCGCGACACTATCCGCCGCGAGTTAAACGCTAAAACCCGCACCTCAACGCGCTTTGGGGTGGTGGTAATGCACGAGTCGAAAAAGTTGGAAGCGCAACAGCATTTCAATACGCCGCTGGTGTTTTCGATCCAAGAAGCCAAGGGGCTGGAGTACGAAAATATTATTTTGTACAACTTCCTCAGTGCTGAAGCCAAACGGTTTCGGGAAGTGTGCGAGGGTGTCAATCCGGCGGATTTACAGGGTGATTTAACTTATGCACGCGCTAAAAGTAAAACCGATAAGTCACTGGAAACCTATAAGTTTTACGTGAATGCGTTGTATGTGGCGTTAACCCGTGCGGTGTGTGATTTGTATTGGATTGAAGCTGACCCGCAGCAACGTTTATTGAGTTTACTAGGGCTGGAACAAGCGCAAGACAGCCTCACGCTGGAAAATCAGGGGTCAAGTTTGGAGGATTGGCAGCGCGAAGCCCACAAGCTGAGCCTGCAAGGTAAACAAGAACAAGCCGAGCGGATTCGGCGCGAAATTTTACAGCAGCAAACCCCGACTTGGACGGTTTATCGCGACGATACTTTGCAGCAATTACATCAACAAGCGATTCAGGGCAATGATAAAAAAGCACGGTTGACGGCGTTTGAAATTGCGTTAGTTCACGACGATACCCAATGGTTGCGGGATTTGTTATTAGTCGATTTTAAGCCAGCACGTCACCCGGAAAACGGGATTAAATTACTTCAGCAGAAACATTATCTGGCGTATCAGGCAAAAAATCCGCAGGCATTACGTCAGCAACTCCAGCAATTTGGGGTGGATTTCCGCAATCCGTTTAACCAAACCCCGTTAATGACGGCAACCTGGTTAGGAAATGCGGCCTTGGTGGAGGAATTGCTGGAACGCGGGGCGGATACTGATCTGGTGAATAATCAGGGGTTTACTGCGTTTCAAATTGCGTTACAGCAAGCGAGTAAGGACGAGAAATACGCTAAACAGACGTTAGGGCGCATATACGCGGCATTAGAGCCGGATAGCATTAGCATTCAGGTGGACGCGCGTTTAATCAAGCTGGATAAGCGCGGCATGGAATTTTTCCTGCTGAATCTATTAATTGTGCTGTTTTACCGGGTACTGCCGTCGAAATTGATAAAAAGCGGTGGGTTTGGCACACAAGAGGTGTTGGATGCGATTGCGCATTTCCCTGATCACGTTTTACCCAAGCACCGCAAGCAACGGGCCTACCTGTCGTCAGTATTGGCGAAAAACGAGATGTATCGCGACGGGGCGTATAACTACAAATTGTTTTACCGGCTGCGTCAGGGGCATTACGTGTTTAACCCCAGCTTGATGCTGCGGGTGGAAGGGGAGTGGGTGAATATTTACCAGCTATTGCCGCTGGATAAACTCACTTATCGTGCTGAGGCAGGTACGAACGGTTGGGATAAAAACGACCAACGTTATTGGGATCAGCAAATGGAATGGGGGTGCGATAACCTCAATCAGGCGTTACAAAAAGTGCGTGGGGATGTGCTGAACGACGCACTTTCAATGTTGAAAGTGCTGTGTGAACAAGAGTTGCAGCGGATTCAGCAAATACCGGGGTGAGTTTCAGGTTTTTGCTATTTGGTGGTGGTGCAGCGCAAGTTCAACTTGCTAGGCGTTGGTGGGGGATGCGTCAATTCTGAGCTAATGGTGAAAACACCGCGTGCGCCGGGGGTGAATCCAAAAATCTGTGCGAATGTTTTGCTCTTTGATGCGGCAATTTCAGAACGTAATGTGACCAGTTCCGCGCCGGGTATGTGTGTGCGCAGTACTTCGGCGATTTCGGCTGTCATTTTAGCCAGTGTTTCGTCATTCACTGGCTAACCTCCCTGAAGAATACGGGGCGTTCGGTGTCATTGGGTTCCCTCACTGATTGCCTATTAATAAGACAGATCAGCACATTAAGAAAATCCATGCACTTTGTAAATAGCTACCGTATCATTTTCGCATAATTAGTGGCCACTTTGTTTCGCCGTAAGCAGAAAATCGTTCTAATGCACACTGCACTACGCCCACTTGCTTTTATCAACTGACTGGAATGCCTGATGCGCCGTTTTGACCTCCAACATTTTTCCCACATCAGCACGATTGCCACCGCGCTTGTTGCCGTGCTGGCACTGGTGATTGCTATCTGGCAAATCAAAGCGGCGGAAAATATCCAACGCGAAGCCTCTGCCCGCGAAGCCTTCAAGGAATACCTCAAACTCGCCATCGACAAGCCCGATTTTGCCAATGCCCAACCCGGCGATAACAAGGGCGCGAAGTCTGGTTATGAATGGTTCGTGACCTACTTCCTCTACAGCGCGGAACAGATTTACACGGCTTACCCCGATGACCCGCAGTGGCACAAAGGGTTGGCAGCAGAAGTCTGTTACCACGAAGTTTATTTGTCAGGCGCGGAATACCAAAAATCGGTCAAGCTCCAGCATGACCCCGACTTTGCCGAGTTTGTGGATGCTGCATTGAAAACCTGCTCCCAGTAATAAAAAACGAGGTAATACATCCCATGCGTCGCCGAAAATTTTTACACATAATCGCCGCTCTGTTGGCAAGCACTAGCGTTGCGCCGCTGTCTGCCGCTTCCGCCAAACGTATTGTAGTAGTCGGCGCAGGCATCGCCGGTCTGACTGCCGCGCAAGCCCTGCGCCAGCAAGGGCATTCCGTGACCGTTGTGGAAGCGCGTGACCGACTGGGCGGACGTTTGTGGACAAGCAAACGCTGGCAACACATGCCCGTAGACCTCGGCGCAACGTGGATTCACGGCGCAAAAGACAACCCCTTATCCGCCTTGGCTGACCGCATCGGCGCAAAACGTTTGATCACCCGTTACGCCGACACCACCACCTACAACACCGCTGGCAAACCCTTGAACAACGCCGAAAGCCGCCAATTGGAACAGTGGCAAGCGCGTATCGACAACGCATTGGAAGCCGCACAAGCCGCTGACACCGATCAATCCGTGCAAGCCGCTGTTGAAAAAGCCCTCGACTGGAGCGACCTGAAGGCAAACGAACGCCAACTCGTGCAATTCATCCTCAATAGTACGTTGGAACAAGAATACGCAGGCGGCATCCACGAGCTTTCCGCCCACTGGCATGATGCCGCAGCGGCATTCAAAGGCGACGACGCACTGTTCCCAGATGGCTACCAAGTCATCGTCGATCATCTGGCAAACGGGCTGGATGTGCGCTTGCAACACGTCGTACAACAGGTCACATGGTCAGATAAGCAAGTGACTGTGCAGACCGACCGGGGCGTGTTTCAAGCTGATCACGCCGTTATCACCTTGCCGCTAGGCGTGTTGAAAAGTGGGCAAGTCGCCTTTTCTCCGCCATTGCCTGTCCGCAAGCAACAAGCCATTGCGGCACTGGGAATGGGCACGTTAAACAAGTGTTACCTGCAATTCCCCAGCGTTTTCTGGCCGGAGGATCAGGACTGGCTGGAATACATTCCCAGCGAAGCAGGTGCGTGGACAGAATGGGTGAGCCTAGAGCGGGTAGCTGGCTGGCCGGTGTTGCTGGGTTTCAATGCAGCGGAACGCGGCAAGCACATCGAGCAATGGACAGATCAGCAAATCGTGGCTGATGCCATGCAAACCTTGCGCAAGCTATTCGGGGATAACATCCCTGATCCCGTGGATTACCAGCTTACCCGCTGGAATGCTGACCCGTATGCGCGGGGCGCGTATTCCTTCAATAGCGTGGGTTCAACGCCTGCCATGCGTGACCATTTGGCAGAACGTTTGAGCAAGACGGTGTTTTTTGCCGGGGAAGCCACCGAGCGCAAGCATTTTAGCAGTGTGCATGGGGCGTACCTGTCCGGTTTGCGGGCAGCCCAGCAAATTCTTGAACAGGTTCGTGGGTAATCCATCCACATGCATTCGCCCGTGTGCAAACCTAGAACTTCCATCAGTACCCTTGGTGCGCATTACAGCGACACCTTACTCACAAAGCGCGGAGCTTCCGCCATCACAAACCGCTTAAACTCCCGTGCAATCGGCGACAACCGCTTGCCCTTGCGCATCACCACGTGCCAATGGCGGTGAATCGGGAAATTTTCCACCTGTAAAATCACCAACCGCCCGCTATCCAGTTCCGGCTGGATGGTGTGCATCGACACAATCCCCAGCCCCAACCCCGCCTCGACCGCGTGTTTAATCGTTTCATTGCTGCGCATTTCCAATGAATTTTTGCAACTGGCATTGTGTTTATTCAAGTGCCGCTCAATCGCGCTGCGCGTCCCAGACCCTTTCTCGCGCACGATAAAGCGTTCCGCCAGCACATCACTCAGCAACAGCGGGCGACCAATGCCTACCAGCGGATGCGTCGGCGCGGCAATCACTACCAGCGGATTTTCCATCAAACGCTCGGATTGCAACCCGTGACCTTTGGGCGGTTCACCCATGATCACCATGTCCGGCTCGTGGTTTTCCAACTGATCCAGCAAGGTGTGACGGTTGGTCACATCCAGCGTGATATTAATGCCTTCGTGTTGGCGGGAAAACTCTGCCAGCAATTGTGTAACGAAATAATTGGCAGTCGTCGCCACCGACACAATCAAGTGCCCACCCTTGGTTCCTTTGAATTCCTTCATCGCACCTAGCATGTCGCCGTGCGCCTGTAATACGCGGCTGGCGTAGTGCAACATTTCCTTGCCTATCGGGGTCAGGCACATTTTTTTACCTTGACGCTCAAACAATGCCAGCCCGCTATCCTCCTCCAACTGCTTGATTTGCATGGATACCGCAGGCTGCGTCATGAATAGCTTTTCCGCCGCACGGGTATAACTTTCGTATTGTGCCACCGCTTCAAAAATGCGGATTTGGCTTAATGAATACGGCATCGTGTTCCTCCTAAAAACATCAGCTTTCCTTATATTTACACGTTTCATTATTGAGTTTCAATTATACCTACTGTTTGGCATACTTCTCCCCCATCAGCAGGCAGTGCTTGTTGTTTAGGCAAAAACACTTTTTCTTATAACCTCGTTGGAGGCACTTCATGGCAGTTAAGAATTACAGCGCGGGCGTGAAAGAATACCGCGAAACCTACTGGATGCCGGACTACACCCCGAAAGATACCGACATCCTCGCTTGCTTCAAAATCACTCCTCAGGCGGGCGTACCGCGTGAAGAAGTGGCAGCAGCAGTAGCCGCAGAATCTTCCACGGGTACTTGGACTACCGTTTGGACTGACCTGTTGACCGATCTGGACTACTACAAAGGTCGTGCTTACGCCATTGAAGACGTACCCGGCGATGACACCTGCTTCTACGCATTTGTCGCATACCCAATCGACCTGTTTGAAGAAGGTTCAGTCGTAAACGTACTGACTTCATTGGTTGGTAACGTGTTTGGTTTCAAAGCCTTGCGTGCACTGCGTTTGGAAGACATCCGCTTCCCTATCGCTTATGTTATGACTTGTAACGGCCCACCACAGGGTATCCAAGTTGAACGCGATATTATGAACAAATACGGTCGTCCGCTGTTGGGTTGCACCATCAAGCCTAAGCTGGGTCTGTCTGCGAAAAACTACGGTCGTGCGTGCTACGAAGGTCTGCGCGGCGGTTTGGACTTCACCAAAGACGACGAAAACGTTAACAGCCAGCCGTTCATGCGCTGGAGACACCGTTTCGATTTCGTCATGGAAGCCATCCACAAAGCGGAAGCCGAAACTGGCGAGCGCAAGGGTCACTACCTGAACGTTACTGCGCCTACGTCTGATGAAATGATGCGCCGTGCGGAATACGCCAAAGAAATCGGTGCGCCGATCATCATGCACGACTACCTGACCGGCGGTCTGTCAGCGAACACCCAATTGGCGCAATGGTGCCAAAACAACGGCATGTTGTTGCACATCCACCGTGCGATGCACGCGGTACTCGACCGCAACCCGCACCACGGTATCCACTTCCGCGTACTGACTAAAGTATTGCGTTTGTCCGGCGGTGACCACCTGCACTCCGGCACGGTTGTAGGCAAGCTGGAAGGCGACCGCGAAGCTACCTTGGGTTGGATCGACATCATGCGCGATTCCTTCATCAAAGAAGACCGTTCACGCGGTATTTTCTTCGACCAAGACTGGGGTTCAATGCCAGGGGTAATCCCTGTCGCTTCCGGTGGTATCCACGTTTGGCACATGCCTGCGCTGGTTAACATCTTCGGTGATGACTCCGTATTGCAATTCGGCGGCGGCACACTGGGTCACCCGTGGGGCAATGCAGCAGGTGCGGCGGCTAACCGCGTCGCGGTTGAAGCGTGCGTTGAAGCACGTAACATGGGTCGTGAACTGGAAAAAGAAGGTAAGGACATCCTCACTAATGCAGCGAAGTCTAGCCCTGAACTGAAAATCGCTATGGAAACATGGAAAGAAATCAAGTTCGAGTTCGACACCGTTGATAAACTTGACGTTTCGCACAAGTAATTGATTATTTAACCTAATTTTGGAGTACATCACATGAGTGATATGCAAGACTACAAATCAAGCTTGAGCAATGCAGACAGCCGCAAGTTTGAAACTTTTTCCTACCTGCCAGCGATGAATGCGGATCAAACGCGCAAGCAAATCCAATACATCGTCAACAAAGGCTGGAACCCATCCATCGAACACACTGAGCCAGAAAATGCCTTCGGCAGCTACTGGTACATGTGGAAATTGCCGATGTTCGGTGAAACCAACGTCGATACCATTCTGGCAGAACTCGAAAACTGCCACGCTGCGCACCCGAACAACCACGTTCGTTTGCTCGGTTTGGATAACTACGCGCAATGCGCGGGTGCATCCATGGTTATTTTCCGTGGTAAAACCGTCTAATTGATGGTTAGATGGCGTGTGGAGGGCGTATGCAATACGCCCCTACCGCAGACATCCCGTAGGGGCGTATTGCATACGCCCTTACCCACCACCCAAACCAACAGGAAACACGCCATGAACAAACCCAGCACTTACATCGGTATCGACAAAGATCTTCAAGGTGGCATGACCACGATTGGCAAGATTATCCGCGACGCTTGGGTATTTGGCATTTTGCCTGAAACACAAACTTGTGAAGGCTGGAACCTAGCCGGGATTGACTCCGTGTTACAGAAGGTCAATGCCGAGTGGGACAAATACGGTTGTTTAGTCAGCCGCCTACCACCTGATTTAGCCGAACGCCATCAGCGCATTCACGGTGCTGCCATCGAAAAAGCCCGTGCCAATGGCTGGTGCGGCGAGCATGAAACCGACGACGAAGATTAACCCTGCGAGAAAATGAGGTCGCCTTATGTCTGCTACTACTGTTGATCCCAACCAATACCTCGTTAAAAACGAACCTTATTACGAAGCGGTTGGTGACGAAATCGCTTTGTACGAAGCCGCCTATAGCGCACGTATGCCAATGATGCTCAAAGGGCCAACAGGTTGTGGTAAATCGCGTTTCGTCGAACACATGGCATGGCGGCTGAAACGCCCACTGATTACCGTGGCGTGTAACGAAGACATGACGGCCTCTGACTTAGTAGGGCGTTTCTTGCTCGATAAAGACGGCACGAAATGGCAAGACGGTCCGTTAGCAACCGCTGCCCGCATCGGCGCAATCTGCTATTTGGATGAAGTCGTCGAAGCACGCCAAGACACCACCGTCGTGATTCACCCGCTGACCGACCATCGCCGCAGCTTACCGCTGGACAAAAAAGGCGAGTTGATCGAAGCACACCCTGATTTCCAATTGGTGATTTCCTACAACCCCGGCTACCAGAGTTTGATGAAGGATTTGAAGCAATCCACCAAGCAACGTTTCGGTGCGTTGGATTTTGACTACCCGCGTGAACAGGTCGAAGTCGCCATCGTTTCCAAAGAATCCGGCGTGGATGAAAAGACCGCCGCCAAATTGGTACAGATTGCACACCGGGCGCGTAACCTCAAGGGGCACGGGCTGGATGAAGGCATTTCCACCCGTTTGCTGGTGTACGCAGGGCAATTGATTAGCAAAGGCGTTACGCCGCTGGCTGCCTGCTCGATGACGATGGTGACACCGTTGACCGACGACCCCGATATGCGGGATACGCTGAATGCGGCGGTGCAGACGTTCTTTGGGTAAACCAAACGGTAGGCAATTATGGCAATCCATCTTGAAGAGTATCGGGAATTTCTCGAAAAAATAACGCCACGGGTGCGTGATGTCCTCGATGGTTCGTACCAAGAAGCCACGCGGGTGATGTCACCAGCCGGATTGCTGGATTATCTGGATGGTGCCAAAGCCATTCAGAAACTTGGTCGCGGTGAAGACCTGATCATCACTTATTTGCAGGAAATGCCGCTGGTTGCCAAAGAATGCGGCGAAGACATTATTCCCGATGTGGTCACATCCGCGATGAAACTGTCGTCGATGGTGTCTGGTGAAGTGATTACGCTGATGATTTCCAGCCTGCCTACGGCTTCGCGGCATTTGGGGGATGCGGAATTGGTGCGCGGCTACCTGACGTTTATTCACCAGTTTTCTTCGACAGCGGCACGCGGCTTACGCCCGATGCTGAATCATATGGATGAATTGCTTTCCAAACTCACGTTGAGTGGCTTGCGGCGCTGGGCAAATTTTGGGGCGCAAGCCTATCGGCGTGATTTCAATAATTTAACCAAATATTTTGATCTGGAATCAGCGGATAGTCGTGCCACGTTGCAGAAAGAACGCCGTGGGGTGTTGTTCGTTAAAACCCAGCGTAAGCTGAATTTTTACTTGCGGGCGTTGTGGGCGCGTGACTTTTTCTTGCGTCCGACGGGTGCGGATTACACCGATTTTCGCCCTTACATCGAACACCGTATTTTTCACATGCCGGATGCGGTGGATGATCTTGGCGATATTCCGGGGCTGGAATTGTACCGCGCTACTGCGGCGCACATGGCGGCGCATTTGATGTATACCCGCAAGGCATTGTCGGCGGAACAGCTTAGCCCTGCGCAATTGTTTTTCATCGGCTTTATGGAAGATGCGCGGGTTGAATACAAAGCCACGCAAGCGTTTCCGGGGCTAAAAACTTTGTGGAGTCGGCTGCTGACGGCGAATTATGACGGCGCGGTGGAACACCCGACCATGCGTTTGTTGGAAAACATTGCGCTGATGTTGCTGGATGAACAGGTGACGGGTGCAGGTGATGAGGCAATTAGTGCATTCGTGGCGAAATTCCACGCGAATATTGCTGAAAAACAGGACGATGGGCAGTTTTCGTGGTTGATGGGGGTCGAGCTTTACAACCTGTTTGCGGGGCGGCGTGAAGTGCCGAGCTTGCGGATTCTGGAGCGCATTCGCATCCCTTACCGCGATGACAACCGTTATGTCTGGACGATGGAGGAAATGACGTGGGATGTTGGGTTTGAATACGTCCCCGCCAGCCAGCGGCAGGTGCGTCGTCAGGTCAATGTGATGATGATGGCGAACGAGGTTGATTGCGAACTCGCGGGCGATGACGCGCAGGAAATTTGGACGTGTTCCACCGAAATGCGCCCGTATGAAGACGATTTGACCGATAACACCAAGACTTTCAATGAAATGTGGGGCAAAGAGCCGGTTTCTGAGCCGTTTCATTATCATGAGTGGGATTACCACATTCAGTTGCATCGCCCGGATTGGGTGACGGTGTACGAACGCCGCCAGCAACGCGGTGATCCTGATGATATTCGGGCGATTATTGACGCTTACCGTCCGGTGGCGCATCGCATTAAGCAGATTATCGACTTGCTGACTCCCGATGGAGTGCAACGCCAACGCGGGCTGGAAGACGGCGACGAAATCGACATTAATGCGGCGGTGGATGCGATGATTTCGATCCGCATGGGCGAACAGCCGAACCCGCGCATTACCATGCGTAATGTGATTAAAAACCGTGACTTGGCGGTGGTGGTATTGCTGGATTTGTCGCAATCCACCAATGAAGCGATGAAAGGTTCGGATAAGACGGTGCTGCAATTGACCCGTGAAGCTTCCACGCTGGTGGCGACGGCGATTGAGGGGATTGGCGACCCGTATGCGATTCACGGCTTTGCATCGGATGGGCGGCATGATGTGCAGTATTTCCGCTTGAAGGATTTTAATCAGCATTTCGATGATGAGGCGAAATCACGCTTGGCGGGGATGAAGGGTGGGCTTTCCACGCGCATGGGGGCAGCGTTGCGTCATTCTGCATACCATTTGCACAAGCAACCGGAACGCCGCAAGCTGATTTTATTAGTGACGGATGGCGAACCGGCGGATATTGACGAGCGCGACCCGCAACATTTGCGTTTCGATGCGAAAAAGGCGGTGGAGGAGCTGTATAGCCAAGGGGTGCAGACGTATTGTTTGACGCTTGACCCACACGCGGATGATTATGTGAAACGGATTTTTGGGCAGAATAATTACACGGTGATTGACCATGTGGATCGGTTGCCGGAGCAGTTGCCGGTGTTGTTTGCTAGTTTGACGAAGTAACCTGAGTTCGGAATAACGATAAATTCGGATTGCGGATTTGCGGGCGAGTGGATTTTGATTCAGTTTATCCGGCTTGGTAGGCAGCGGATACTTGCCGATAGAGCTTGTCAGACATTCTGAAGCCGTTACGGATAGCCTGATCCAACAGTGATTGGGCGGTAGCAGGCGGTAACACGTTTCTTTTGACCGACAGCAGTAATAAACCGGCAAAGCCTGTTACGGTCAAGTTTTTTTGCAAGGCGATTGTACTGCCTTTACGTTCATCAATCAGGATCGGAAACTGGCGTTCCAAAGCCAAAGTGATGGCTTCTGCTTCACCGGGATCAAGTATTAGTTGCAGGCTGCTGAGTTGTTCCGAAGGTTCCAATCGAATGATTTCTATGCAACCTACAGCGTTGATTATTTTGATAATGTCGGGTGATCCAGCGGACAATTCGTTCAAAACCGCCTGCGGAATCAGAATGCTTTCAAACACTGCACATAACAACTCGATGGATTGCAAACCTTCCAGCGCAATCAAGCTGGTGATGTCACTGACAATAACTTTCATGCTGCCAGCATCTTCTCAATCGCTGCCAAATCTTCGGTAAAATCATAATCTGCTACCGGAACGCCCAGTAACCCCAGTAACTTGATGGTTTCATGTTGGTTTTTACCGAGTCCTGAAAAGCTTTGGTTAGCTTGCCGGGGTTGGTTCGGAGTTCTTTGATGCCGATGACTTGCATTAATTATACTACTTTTAGGATGTATATTTATGTTGGGGCTTTTAGTGTGAACATTCAAGGTGGCGTGCTTGCATCGTAATGATAATCGGCGTATGTTTTTGTCATACATGATTTGAGGATGAACTCGATGACAACTTCCATACTGAGCGTGCGTGTCAACGAAACAGAACGCAATTTGCTGGAAACGGCGGCTAAATACGCCCATACCAACCTTAGCGATTTTGTCCGGCGCAAAGCCTTAGAATCTGCCGAGATTGAGATGATGGGGCGGGTAGTGGTCGAAATATCTGCTAAACACTGGCAGGATTTCGAGGCATGGCTCAACACGCCACCGCAAGCGATACCTGCATTACAACGTATTGCCGGGATGAAGCCTGCATGGGAATAAGTAAGCCGCGTCCGTTGAGCGAAGAGGACAACCGTGCTGAATTTGATTGTGGCAGGGCTTCATTGAATGAGTGGTTTCAACGCCACGCATGGAAAAATCACAAGGCGGACATATCGCGTACCAATATTGTGTGTGACACCGAAACGGGAAAGATAGCGGGTTACGTCACGCTGCTTGCCGCAGAAATACGCCGTGAGTTTTTGGTCAAAGCGCAGCAACGTAATAAGCCAGAGGCAATTCCAGTCATTTTGTTGGGGCAGTTGGCGGTGGATGTCCAATACCAAGGGCAGGGCTTGTCAACGTCATTATTGTTTTTCGCTTTTAAAACGGTATTGCGTATTGCGGATGTGGCGGGCTGTTATGGTTTGATTACCCATCCGCTGGATGAATCGGTACGCGCTTTCTATCAACGCCACGGTTTTCAGGATATTCCGTATGACCCGGAACGTGCCATGATGGTTCGGATTGCGGATTTGCGGGTGAGTGGGTTTTGATGCTCAAAATGCAGCTATATTTTGAGGATGCTGTTTACTTGACTCCGCGAGAAATGGAGCAAAAAAATTCCAATGTCTGAATTTTTATCAAATACTAATAACTTAGTCCGCAGCTCTAGAGCTGGTGATGAGTTTCATTACATATGGGCAGCCCGTCAATGTTTGAGGCTACTCGATTTCAATACTACGTTGACAGAACTTTCTATTGAAGGTGCATCTCATTCTTCAGATGATGAAAATATCGAAGCAGGCGAGTACATTATTGATGTTGGTGAGTACTATCATAATAAAGATGGTAATATTGAGCGTATTGTCTATCATCAACTAAAACACTCCACAAGTCGGTTAGATAAACACTTCGTTCCAAGCGAGTTAGAAAATACTTTTTCTGGTTTTAGCCAGCGTTTTAAAAAATTCTCTGGAAAATACGGGAATGATTTTGCTTCTGAGAAGTTGGTGTTTGGTTTTATTTCAAATCGTCTGGTTGATGAAAAAATAAAAAACACTTTTTGTGCTCTAAAAAATAAAATAGCTGTTGAATCAGGTGAAATTGAAAGCAAGCTTCTTAAGTTTACTCAGTTAACATTTCAAGAATTACAAACTTTTGCTAGTTGTGTGGTATTCAATGATAGTGAAGGTGATTATCTTATCCAGCGTGGGCAACTGCAATTGGAACTTTCTCCATTGCTTGCTGGTAATCTGAGTCAGGGTTTATTAGATTCGCTTATTGCTATGGTGAAAGATAAAGCACTGCCTCACTCTGCTCGTTATCCTACCATACGAAAAGAAGATGTTTTGCTGCGTTTTGGAATCACATCAACGGATGAGCTTTTTCCGGCTCCACCAAAGCTCGATGGTTTAGTAGAAACTATTCCCCGCAAGCAACAAGCCGAATTCTATGAGGCAATATTAAAAAGCGAATTGCCGATAGTGATTCATGCTCCGGGTGGGGTGGGAAAATCTGTTTTGGCGCAATCGTTATGCATGAGTTTGCCAGAAAGCTCTGTAGGTATTGTGTTTGATTGCTTCGCAGCAGGTACGTATAGAAATCCGAGTCGTCCTAGGCATGAGCATAGACAGGCACTAGTTCAAATTGTCAATGAACTAGCCGTTAGGGGATTATGTGAGCCTTTGTTGCCAAATGCCAGTACAACACGTGATCAGTATCTTCGCTATTTCAGGAGTCGTATCGAACAAGCAGCTAATAAACTCAAAATATTAGACGAAGACGCATGTGTCGTTATTCTGATTGATGCTGCTGATAATGCTGAAATAGCAGCAACAGAACGAGAGGAATACTGTTTCGCTCATGAAGTTATGCAAGAGCCTCCTCCATCGGGAGTGCGGATTGTATCTCTGTGTCGGACAGAAAGAAAACACTTGCTGAAGTTACATCCGGGTGATTATTTGGACTTACCTTTGCAGGAGTTCGATAAAGCAGAAACCCAACAGATTCTTGAAGCAAAGTTCCCTTCTGCAATACTAACTGAAATTGATATTGACGAATTTCATCGCTTAAGCGGAGGCAATCCACGTGTACAAGCGAATGCTTTAGATCAAGCAGAAAGTCTAGAAAAGGCGGTGGAATACTTAGGGCCATATAGAACCAGCGTCGATGAACAAATAGCTTTTCATTTGCAAAGTGTAATAAACGATATTAAGAAGAAACACCCCGATATAAATGTTGATTTACTTTGTTCTGGCCTAGCCATCTTACCGCCATTTATTCCTATTATTGTATTGGCTGAGATTGCGAATGTTGACTCTAGCATGATAAAAAGCTTTGCTGTGGATATGGGGAGACCTCTATGGTTACTTGAAGAATCACTCCAGTTTCGTGATGAACCAACGGAAACATGGTTTAAAAATAATTATGAGGCTACTCAAGAACAACTTAACAATTTTATTCGTTCGATAAAACCATTAACTAGTCAATATGCTTATGCATCAGAAAGTTTGCCTGCTCTTTTGCTAAAAGCAGGACAGTATGATGAACTGATTGATCTTGCGTTGTCAGAAAATTTTCTACCTGTTGATAGCCCTATTGATCAACGCACAGTAAAATTAAGTCGCTTGCAATTTGCTCTAAAAGCAGCATTGAAAAAGCAAGATTTATTTAGTGTTGCCAAGTTGGCTTTACGTGCAGGTGAGGAGACTGCTGGAAGTCAACGTCAATTGAGTTTATTTAAGAAAAATATTGATCTCTTACCTCTATTTGAACCTATCCAGAAAGTTCAAGAAATTGCATTCCAGCGTCAATTATCAGGAGCTTGGGATGGTTCTGAACATGCTTATAGTGCATCGCTGCTATCGCATATCAATGAGTTTCATGGTGAGGCTCAGAGTTATTTACGTAACGCTAGAAATTGGCTTAATATTTATTTTAATGAAAGAAGTAAGCGATCTAAAAATGATAGAGGTTTTAAAGAAAAACTTCATGATGATGAGATTGTTGAACTAGCAATAACTCATATGAACATTAGGGGTGATGATGCCTTAATCGATTTTTTTTCGCGCTGGTCTCCAAAGGAGTTGGGCTACCGTGTCGGGAGACCGATAATCAAGCGTTTGGCGGATCATTCTAAGTTTGAAGCTATTGAGAACCTTGCCATAAAAGGTAGTCGTAACGCTTATCTAATTTTAGGCATTGCACACGAGCTTGCTAAACTCTGTAGATTTATACCTAAAGAATGCATCGACACGGCATTAATTATTTTGACGCATCATAAAATACGTCCAGAAACGGTCAAGAAACGTCAATATGGAGAGCCAGATTACCTTTCAGCTTATGTTGCAATTGCTGAGGCTGCTATATATTATAAACTTGATCTTAAAAAGATTAAACGCTTATTAAAAATTCATGTGCCTCAACAAGCTTCACCATCTTTCTCATCAGATCATGGTCTTGAAGATAGGGTAAGCTTCTTAAAGCCCCATGTTCTCCTTAATTATCTTGATGGAAAATATGAATTAGAATCACAAATGCTAATGCCGAAATTATGGCTTGATAAGAAAGAGTCTTATGATAATAAAAGAGAAAAAGAAGAATTTTGCCAGATTGTAGAAGCTCTTTCACCGTGGTTGTTTTTGCGCCTTAAAATTATTCGAGGTCAGGGTTCAATTGATAATATTGATTCATGTATTGAAGCTGCGAGTTCTGCATCAAATAAAGCCACCGCTTCAAGATATAAAGAATACGACCCTCTACGTTATGAAATCCAATGTGTACGTTTTGAATGTTTAGTTATCTCGAAAACCATATCCGTTAATGAAATAGAAAAATTTAAAAGCTGGTTAAAGCCCAACGATAATACAATTCGATTTTTGGAGCGAATGAAGTTTTGTCATATTGCTTATCGGAATGAAAGTCTTGAAGAACTACGTTCACTTTTAGAAGATTCTTGTTATCAAGTGGTTGATAGT
Organism: Thiothrix unzii; assembly: GCF_017901175.1. Classification (NCBI taxonomy): domain Bacteria; kingdom Pseudomonadati; phylum Pseudomonadota; class Gammaproteobacteria; order Thiotrichales; family Thiotrichaceae; genus Thiothrix; species Thiothrix unzii. The sequence continues at coordinate 1,686,450 of NZ_CP072793.1, read as the reverse complement.
ATTAATGATGAGCCACCAGAATCTATTGCTGATTACTACATTGACCTTGCCAGGGCTGTTTTACCTGTGCAAAAAGAAAATGCCAAAGCTTATTTTGATACAGCAGTGGAAGTTGTTTCTAAATTTGGTGATGAAGGATTAGATCGTTGGCAGGCTATTAATGCACTTGGCAAGCAGGCATCTTGTAATAGGAGGTTAACAGACTCATTGGCTTATCGCTTCATACGTTGTGGTGAAGTCGTATCCGGCTTTGAATCAAAATATTTCGATTGGCGCGAAGCAATAAAAACATTAACTTATCAATCCCCATGTTCTGTTTTTTCTATACTAAGCCGACTGCGTGATCGTAATGTAGGTTGTTTTGAAGAGTTATTGGCAATAGCTATAAATCATCTTCTAGCACAAAAGCATTTATCACCAGAGGTAGCTTGGGCGTTTACCAGTTTTTTAGGTTTTTCCGACTCAGAAAAAATTGCTTGCCAATGTCTTGAATATAATAAAATTGAAACTATTTTTAGAAAATTTATAAAAGAAGCTCAATTGGCTAAAGCTGGTAAAGCCACATGGCTAAAAATAAAAGAAATTACACAGAGACACATGTTTCAGTTTGAAGAGCTTAATTCGATAGTTGCTTTTTATGAAGGGTATGGTGGAGTAGATGAGGAAGTAAATTCAACTTATTCTTATTCTTCACTACAGCTAAATGATGAAAAGTATAACTATGACGATCTAGTTGCTGATATTGATTTTTCACATACTGATTCAGTAAATATTGCATGTAAACGTTTTGATGCAATAGACGGGACTAGAAGCCCTGAAATTTTTTGGCAAACAGTTATTCATAAAATCCCTATTGGCTCTGAATATGTATTTGTTAACTCCGCAGCTCATTCTAGTACTATTGATTTATACGATCTTAAAAACATATTTCAGAATGTACCACCGGAATGGTGGAATAAGATAACGCTTAAGAAGAATAAAGAAAAGATTTTCCGTTCTATTTGCAAGCAACAAAGTCTTAGGTTACTATCAAATTCATATTCCTATAAGCATCATTTTGATTATTTTTTGAGTCAGTATGATGTTTCTGAACAACTGATTGCAGAATCTATTCTTGAAGGATTGGTGGGTGGACAAGATATATTGCATCCACAGTTATTATTTTCTTTGGTAAAACTGTTGGCGCGTATGTTAAGTCCCGAAGAAGCAGAGCGAGTACTTGAATATGCACTTGAACGTTTAGAGTTGTTCATTGATGAGGAACAAGCCGGTGGGATATGGAACAACGAGTTATCGCCACCTAATGATATATCTGAAGCAGCAACAGGATTGATCTGGGCAGCTTTGGCTTCACCACATGCCAAAGTTCGCTGGAATGCTGCTCATTGTGTTAGACAATTAGGAGAATTGGGTTGTACACAAGAGCTTGCACAACTGATTGCATGGTCAAAGAAAGATGTCCCGAAGGCATTTGTTGATAAAAAGCTACCTTTTTATGAATTACATGCAAGGCAATATTTGTTGATTGCTTTGGCTCGTATTGCATTAGATGATCCAATTTCATTACTGTCGCATGGGAAGTTTTTCGAGAAAATTGCTTTAGATGGTATACCTCATGTTCTGATCCAGCATTTTGCTGTCAAAACCGTGTTATTGATCGAAAAATCCATGCCGGGTACATACGATGATTCAGTGGTAAAAAAACTGCAAACTGTTAATGTTTCTCCATTCACAAAACTAAAATTAGAGGAATATGGGAAGAATTCCCAAGTAGTACCATGGTTAGGAGAAAAAGAAGTTCAGGATGATGAGGATCTACATTTTGGTTGGGATTTTGATCGTTATTGGTACGAACCGTTAGGGCGTATTTTTGGTTTATCTACTCAAAAAATTCAAATGGTAGCAAGAAAAGTCATTAGAAATGAGTGGAAATTATCTGTTACAGGAAAATATATAGACGACCCTAGGTCTGGACAGTGGAAAGGATATTATGGGGAGCGTCCTACTTATCATAGACATGGTTCTTATCCGAAAACTGACACTTTGAGTTTTTATTTTTCTTATCATGCTATGTTTTGGGTCGCTGGTAAGTTATTGACAAGTATGCCTATAGTTGAAAATAGTTATAGTTGGGAAGAAGATGAGTGGGGATATTGGTTTAATCATCATACATTAACTCTCCATGATAGTCGTTGGCTTGCTGATACTCGCGATCCTGAACCATTACATTATCGTCCTTGGTTTAATGACGATGAAAGCAATAAGGATTGGCGTTGGCAAGTCATGCCAAATGACTTTTATGATGTACTGGTTTCTAGTCATAATGATGATTTTTTTATTAATGTAAATGGATATTGGTCTTATGCTAGAGGTAGAAAAAAAGAATCTGTAACCTTATCATCAGCACTGGTTTCTCCAAGAACATCCATGGCTTTGTTGCGTGTTTTGCAAACTTATGAAAATCATCATGACTATAAAATCCCTGATGCTGGTGAGCACGTTGAAATTAATCATAAACAGTTTATTTTGCAAGGATGGATTCAAGATTTTAGCTCTGATAAGCATTTTGATGAATATGATCCTCATGCAGAGGCTATTCCTTATCCCGTATGTTTTCCCGCAGAATTTATTCAACAGGAATTTTCACTATATTTAGATAAAACCAAGAGGCAATGGTTAAATGAAAATGAGCAGGTTTGTTTAATCTCTGAGGTTTGGAGTAATGGTGAGCAACAAGATCATGGGGATTGCAAAGCAAGGGGAAAAAGACTAAAAGCCACACTTGAGTTTTTAGCAGATATGCTGCAACGACTTGATAAACAACTCATTATTGAAGTTCGGATTGAGCGCAGTTATTGTAATAGTTATTCTAATCGAGAAGAAGATGATGACCTTAAATATCCAAGACCCTATACCCAACTCTTGCTCCTCGACTCATCGGGAAAACTCAGTACGCTCTACTCGTATTATGAGCTTGGGAAAACGTCTAATTGAGGAGTTTGAGCTTGATATAGTTGGAAGAGAAAACATTTTATCACGTTGGATGGCGCATTATATTGCAGAAAAAATTATTGATGCAGAAACAGCAGTTGATAGTGAAAAACAGGAAGCAGAAAATAGTTGTGTAGAAGCCATCTTGGATTTGTGGTGGGAAAGAAATTCTTTGCCCGATGGACGTAGACCTTTTGAAAAGTTTGAACCTATCTGGGAAACCCTAGAGGGCTTAAATCCTAACAGTGATAAACCATACTTTGTAAATACAACGACTTACGAATCTCCTGAAGAGGGAAATGAGATGCAAATGTGGTTGACAATGGCTTCATATTTGGATCGAGCGGCAAGAACATTGATTGAATATTCGCTGCGAAAGGCAGTTGTTGTAGCAGTTGATAAAAAATCGTTGGAGTGGGTGCAAGCAGCTTATGGCCTGGATGCTCATACGGATGCAAGTGCGATTGTCCGTTTATTTCTTCCCGAAGGAATAATGCAAGAAGATAATAAAAAAACGGATGCAGAATTGGAAATTGAGCAACTAACTATTTATAAAGGCTATTTACAAGATTTCATTTCAACAGCGGAAAGTACGTCGATGTTCATTGATGAAAAAATAGAAAATATGAAGTCTAAGAATCTAACTTAACCTGGCAGATACCTTCTCAAATTATGGTATCTGCCAGATGTACTTGGATGTTTACGCCTCATACCCCAAAACCGGAGCCAACCACCGTTCCGCTTCCGCCAGCGTCATCCCCTTACGCTTGGCATAATCCTCGACCTGATCCCGCGCAATCCGCCCAATCCCGAAATACCGCGAATCCGGGTGGCTGAAATACCAACCCGACACTGAAGCCGCCGGATACATCGCAAACGATTCGGTAATGATCATCCCCGTATTTGCATCGACATCCAGCAACGTCCACAGCGTGCCTTTTTCGGTGTGGTCAGGGCAAGCAGGATAGCCGGGGGCAGGGCGAATCCCCTGATATTTTTCGGCAATCATCGCGTCATTATCCAGCGTTTCATCCGCCGCATAACCCCAGAATTCCTTGCGCACGCGCTCGTGCATCCGCTCTGCCAAGGCTTCTGCCAAACGGTCACACAAAGCTTCCAACATAATCGCGCTGTAATCGTCATGCTTTTCACGGAAGGCTTTCAAATGCGGCTCAATCCCAAAGCCTGTACTCACCGCAAACACGCCCATCCAGTCCGCCTTACCCGATTCCACAGGTGCAACAAAATCACCCAGACAGAAATTAGGCTGCTGCCCGTTACGCTCCATCTGCATCCGCAAATTGTGCAACACGCTCAAGGTTTGCGTGCGGCTCTCGTCGGTATACAGCACCACGTCATCGCCTTGCGCATTCGCAGGGAAGAACCCAACCACCGCTTTGGCTTGCACCCACTTTTCCGCCACCATTTTCTGCAACATCGCCTGCGCATCCGCATACAGTTTGGTGCATTCCTCGCCCACCACCTCATCCGTCAGAATGGCAGGGAACTTGCCCGCCAATTCCCAACTACGGAAAAACGGTGTCCAGTCAATTCGCTCCACCAGTTCCGCCAACGGATAATCGTTGAACACAAGCGGGGTAGGGGTGTTAGGTTTAGGCGGTGTGTAATTCGCCCAATCCACCTGAAACTTATTCGCCCGAGCCGCAGCGATGCTCACCAATTTGCGCTCGGTCTGGTTCGCCGCCCGCTTCACGCGCACTTGCTCATATTCGGCCCGAATGCTCGCCACATAATCCGGCTTCTGCTCTTTGGACAGCAACGCACTTGCCACACCCACCGCCCGCGACGCATCCGGCACATACACCACGATGTCGTTCTTAAACTGCGGCTCAATCTTCACCGCCGTATGAATTTTGGACGTGGTAGCCCCGCCAATCAGCAACGGTACATGGAAATCCTGCCGCTGCATCTCCTTGGCAACATGCACCATTTCATCCAGCGACGGCGTGATCAGGCCGGACAAGCCGATAATGTCCACCTTCTGCTCCCGCGCCACTTGCAGGATTTTTTCGGCGGAAACCATCACGCCCAAGTCGATCACTTCGTAGCTATTGCACTGCAACACCACGCCGACGATGTTCTTGCCGATGTCATGCACGTCACCTTTCACTGTTGCCATGAGGATTTTGCCGTTGGCTTGCACCTCGCAACCGGCTTTTTCGGCTTCCATGAACGGGTCGAGGTACGCCACTGATTTTTTCATCACGCGGGCAGATTTGACCACTTGCGGCAGGAACATTTTGCCCGCACCGAACAAGTCGCCGACCACATTCATGCCGTCCATCAACGGGCCTTCGATGACCAGCAGCGGACGACCGAGTTTCACCCGCGCTTCTTCGGTGTCTTCGTTGACGAAGGCATCAATGCCTTTCACCAGTGCATGTTCAAGGCGTTTTTCGACCGGCCATGAACGCCATTCGAGGTCTTCTTTCTTAACTTCGGTCGAGCCATCGCCTTTGTATTTCGCGGCAATATCCAGCAAACGTTCGGTCGCACCCGCATCCTTGTTCTGGATCACATCTTCGACCGCATCGCGCAATTCTGCCGGAATATCGTCGTAAACCGCCATTTGCGCGGCATTCACAATCCCCATATCCATGCCCGCTTTGATCGCATGGTAGAGGAACACGCTGTGGATGGCTTCGCGCACCGGATTGTTGCCCCGGAACGAGAACGACACGTTGGAAACCCCGCCGGAAATGTGCGCGTGTGGCAGGTTCTGGCGTATCCAGCGCGTGGCTTCGATAAAGTCCACTGCGTAATTATTGTGTTCGTCGATGCCCGTCGCGACTGCGAAAATGTTCGGGTCGAAAATAATGTCTTCGGGCGGGAAGCCGACTTGTTCGGTCAGAATCTTGTAGGCGCGTGAACAAATCTCGATTTTACGCGCTTGCGTATCCGCCTGGCCTTGTTCGTCAAACGCCATCACGATCACCGCTGCTCCGTAACGGCGCACCAGTTTGGCTTGCTGGATAAATTTTTCCTCGCCTTCCTTCATCGAAATCGAGTTGACGATGCCTTTGCCTTGGATGCACTTCAGACCGGCTTCGATGACGTCCCACTTCGAGGAGTCGACCATGATTGGTACGCGGGCAATATCCGGTTCGGATGCGATCAGGTTGAGGAAGCGGGTCATTTCTTTTTCCGCATCCAGCAAGCCTTCGTCCATGTTAATGTCGATGACGGGTGCGCCGCTTTCGACTTGTTCCAACGCGACTTGTAAGGCTTCGGTGTAATTGCCTTCTTTGATCAGGCGCTTGAATTTGAGTGAGCCGGTGACGTTGGTGCGTTCGCCCACGTTCACAAACAAGCTGTTCGCGCCGATATTGAACGGTTCCAGCCCGGAAAGGCGGCATTCTTTGGCCAGTTGTGGTGCTTTGCGTGGTGCAATTCCAGCTACCGCATCGGCAATGGATTTGATGTGCGCAGGCGATGTGCCGCAGCAGCCACCGACAATATTGAGGAAGCCACTTTGCGCCCATTCACGGATGTGTACCGCCATTTCCGCGCCGTCCATGTCGTATTCGCCCATTTCATTCGGTAAACCGGCATTGGGGTGGGCAGAAACGCCGGTGGCACACACGCGGGACATTTCTTCGACATACTGACGCAACAAATCCGGCCCCAGTGCGCAGTTCAAACCAAACGAAATCGCGTCGGCGTGTGCCAGCGCATTGTAGAACGCTTCGGTAGTTTGCCCTGACAGCGTGCGCCCTGACGCATCGGTAATTGTGCCGGAAATCATGATCGGCAGTTCGATATTATCTTCATCGAACACCTGCTTGACCGCAAATACCGCAGCCTTGGCATTGAGCGTGTCGAAAATGGTTTCGATCAGGATAATGTCAGCACCACCTTCGATCAGACCACGGGTGGATTCCATGTACGCCGTGACTAGCGCATCGAAGGTGACGTTGCGGAAACCGGGGTCGTTGACATCGGGGGAAATGCTGCATGTACGGCTAGTCGGCCCCAACACGCCTGCCACAAAGCGTGGTTTGTCGGGGGTGCTGTATTCATCGGCAACCGAACGTGCCAGTTTCGCCGCTTCTACATTGATTTCATACGACAGGTCTTGCATGTCGTAGTCGTGCATCGAAATCGTGGTGGCGTTGAAGGTGCAAGTTTCGAGGATGTCCGCGCCGACTTCTAGGTATTGCGCGTGGATGCCACGGATAATCTGCGGTTGGCTCAATACCAGCAAGTCGTTGTTGCCCTTGACATCGGTATGCCATGCAGCAAACCGTGTGCCGCGATAATCGGCTTCTTCCAGTTTGTGGCGTTGGATCATCGTGCCCATCGCGCCGTCAAGAATCAGGATGCGGTCGGCAAGGGCTTGTTGAAGTTGGTTTGTGCGGTTCATGGTGTTTATGTCATCGGCAATTCAAACAAGGCGCGTATCGTACCAGAATCTCACGCCAAGGGCATTCGTCCACACGTCGCCTTGAAATTGCAGGTTGCCCTTGAAATCCACGCTGGCTTCCCCATCTTCCGCTCATCAAATGAACCAGAATGAGGACGAAACCCCCATGACAGCACAAAAAGAAAACCTGCAATTTCAAACCGAAGTGAATCAACTGTTACACCTGATGATTCACTCGCTGTATTCCAACAAGGAAATTTTCCTGCGCGAGTTGGTATCTAACGGTTCAGATGCGTGCGACAAGCTGCGTTTTGAAGCGATTGGCAACGACAGCCTCTACGAAACTGACAGCGAATTGCGCGTAGAAGTCGAATTCGACGCGGCAGCGGGCACGATCACCGTGCGCGACAACGGTATCGGCATGAGCCGCGATGAAGTTGTGACCAATATCGGCACGATTGCCAAATCCGGCACCAAAGAATTCCTGAGCAAACTGACCGGCGATGAGAAAAAAGACTCGCACATGATCGGGCAGTTCGGGGTAGGTTTCTACGCCTCCTTCATCGTTGCCGACAAAGTAACACTGACCACGCGCCGCGCTGGGGATGCCGCTTCTGAAGGTGTGCGCTGGGAATCCGATGCGCAATCCGGCTACTCACTGGAACAGGTCGAAAAAGCCACTCGCGGTACAGAAATTGTCCTGCACCTCAAAGAAGACGAAAAGCTGTTGGCTGACGGCTGGCGTTTACGCAATATCATCCGCCAATATTCCGACCATATCCCGCTGCCGGTGAATATGCGCAAAACCGAAGCGGGTGAAATCAAGGATGAATGGGAAACCGTCAACAAAGCCAACGCACTGTGGACACGCGCCAAATCCGAGGTAAAAGACGAGGAATACCAAGAATTCTACAAGCACGTTTCACACGACTGGGAAGATGCGCTGGCATGGTCACACAACCGCGTTGAAGGCAAATACGAATACACGTCCCTGCTGTACCTGCCATCCAAAGCCCCGTTCGACATGTTTGACCGTGACAACACCCACGGATTGAAGCTGTACGTGCAACGCGTCTTCATCATGGAAGACAAAGAATTCAAGCTGATGCCACGCTATTTGCGTTTCGTGCGCGGTGTGCTGGATTCCAATGACCTGCCGTTGAACGTGTCGCGTGAAATCCTGCAAGGCAATAAAATCATCGAGAACATGAAAAATGCTTCGGTGAAAAAAGTCATTGGCTTGCTGGAAAACATGATCGCCAACGAGCCAGAAAAATACCAAAAATTCTGGAAAGAATTCGGCAAAGTCCTCAAAGAAGGTCCCGGCGAAGACTTCAGCAACCGCGAACAAATCGCCAAATTGCTGCGCTTCTCTTCCACATTGGATGACAGTGCGGAACAAACCGTCTCCTTGCCGGACTACATGGCTCGCATGAAGGAAGGTCAGGACAAAATCTACTACATCACTGCCGACAGCCACACTGCTGCAAAAAACAGCCCGCATCTGGAAGTGTTCCGCAAGAAAGGCATCGAAGTATTGCTGTTGTCCGACCGCGTAGACGAATGGCTGGTACAGCATTTGATGGAGTTTGAAGGCAAATCGCTGCAATCTGTCGCCAAAGGCCAGCTTGACCTGTCCAAACTCGAAACCGAGGAAGACAAGAAAGAGCAGGAAAAAGTCGAAGCTGAAGCCAAAAACATGGTCGAACACATCAAAACGGCATTGGGCGAAAAAGTCGGCGACGTGCGTGTATCGCACCGTTTGACCACTTCACCATCTTGCATCGTGCTGAACGACCATGACATGGCGTTGTACATGCAGCAATTGATGAAACAAGCCGGTCACGAAATGCCTGACACCAAGCCTGCGCTGGAAATCAACCCGACGCATCCGTTGCTCAAGCGCATGGAAGCCGAAACCGATGATGAACGTTTTGGCGAATGGTCAAGCATTTTGCTGGATCAGGCGATTCTGGCAGAAGGCGGGCAATTGGAAGACCCGGCGGGCTTCGTTAACCGTTTGAATAAGCTGATGTTGGCAATGGGTTAATCCCGCCCAGCCCCTTGCTGCTCAATGCAAGGGGCTGTTTCTTGATTTGCATCCTACCCCGTTACTGCGATAAGCGTTACACTTTGCCTCTTTTTCAAGATTTCCCCTATCGGAGAACCTCAATGCAGGAAGATTTACTTGCGTATGTACCCACCCTGGAAGCCCTGCAAGGGCGTGTGATTTTGGTGACAGGTGCAGCCGCTGGTTTAGGCAAAGCGATTGCAATGGCGTGTGCGCAATACGGTGCTACCGTGGTGATGCTGGATAAGGAAATGCGCCGCGCAGAAGACACTTACGACGCAATCGTGAACGCAGGCTACCCGGAACCCGCCATTTACCCGCTGGATATGCAGGGCGCGAATGCCAAAGATTACGCTGATTTAGCGGAAAATTTGCGTGAGCAAATGGGGCGTTTGGATGGTTTAGTGCTGAATGCGGCGTGGTTGGGTTCGTTTACGCCGATTGCGCATTACGATGCGGAATTGTGGGCAAAAATGATTATGGTCAATTTGCACGCTAACTTTCTGTTAACCCATGCGTGTTTACCGTTGCTGAGTGCGTCACCTGATCCGGCGATTGTGTTTGCGGATCACGAATCCAATAAAGCGTTTTACGGTGCGTTTGGGGTGGCAAAAGCGGGGATGCGGGCATTTTGCGATATTTTGGCGGCAGAACATTCTGATTCCGGGCATTTTATCCGGGTGAATAGTGTGGATACCGGCCCGGTACGCACCAGTATGCGCACTTTGAATTTCCCCGGTGAAAACCCTAATAGCGTAGCGCGTCCTGAAGCGTTGGTGGCTCCGTTCTTGTATTTTCTGGGGGCGGATGCGGGGCAACGTTCCGGTGAGAAACTCGTGTTGCCGCGTCAGCCTGCTGATTTGCAATGGGCTGGCGAGGCGGTGAGCGCGTAATGCAGCGTGATACCGTTTACGCTTTGCCGCAAGCGCAGTTGGTGGATTTTGCGTTTAATGAATCAGTCGCGGACGTGTTCCCCGATATGATTCGACGCTCAGTTCCGGGCTATGAAACCGTGATTGGTTTGCTGGGGGTTATTGCGCGTCGCTATGCGCAGCCGCAGTCGCGCATTTACGATTTAGGGTGTTCGTTGGGTGCGGCTACGTTGTCGATGGCTTCACAGGTACGTGATACTGACGTGCATTTTGTATGCGTCGATAACTCCGCAGCGATGACCAGCCGTTGCGGGCAAATCCTCCAGCGGCATTTGCGCACTGCACAGTTTGAAGTGGTGTGTGACGATATTCAAGCCGTTGCCTTGGAACAAGCCTCGGTGGTAGTGCTGAATTTTACCCTGCAATTCCTCAAACCGGCGGAACGTTTGACTATGTTGCAGAAGGTGTACGCGGGTTTGCGCCCCGGTGGGGTGTTGGTATTGTCGGAAAAATTAGCTTTTGCCGATACTGAGGAACAGGAGTTACTCACTGATTTGCATTTGGAATTTAAACGTGCCAACGGTTACAGCGAGTTGGAGATCAGCCAAAAACGCTCGGCGTTGGAGCATGTGTTGATTCCCGATACTTTGGAGCAGCATATTGAACGTTTGCACGCAGCGGGTTTTGCGCAAGTGGTGCAGTGGTTCCAAGGATTTAATTTTGCAGCATTGTTGGCGGTAAAAGCGTGATGGATTACGCGGATTTGTATGCTTTTTTGCAATCATCGCGGCTGGCGGGGTGGTTGACGACATTACCGGCGCAACTTGAGCAGTTTGCGCAGGAAAATAGTCATGGTAAGCAACCCGAATGGCAGGCAGCGATTGATAGTTTGCCCGCATTGCAACCTAGTGTGATGGATTTTGGTGGGAGTGCGGTGCGTATTGGCGTGTCACACGATGCGGATAGTGCCGCACACGCCGCGTTAATGGCTGCGTTACAGGCATTGATTCCTTGGCGTAAAGGCCCGTTTGAGTTGTTCGGGATTACTGTGGATACCGAATGGCGTTCCGATTGGAAATGGGAGCGCGTCGCGCCGCACCTTACGCCGTTGCAAGATCGGGTGGTGTTGGATGTGGGTTGTGGCAGTGGCTACCACTTGTGGCGGATGTACGCAGCCGGTGCGCAAGCCGTGGTAGGTATCGACCCCACTGTATTGTTTCTTAAGCAATTTGAACTGATTAAGCATTATGCTGGTGCGACGCATCCGGTGTGGATGTTGCCGTTAAAAAGCGAAGATTTACCGGATTTGCGCCAAAAAGGTTTTGATACCGCATTTTCGATGGGGGTGTTATATCACCGTCGTGACCCGTTGGGGCATTTGCAGGAATTACGGCGTGCTTTGTGTGCGGGTGGGGAGTTGGTGTTAGAAACGCTGGTGGTAGCGGGTGATGAACAAACCGCCCTGATGCCGCACGACCGCTATGCAAAAATGCGCAACGTTTGGTTTATTCCCTCAGTAGCAATGTTGCAGTTGTGGTTGAAACGTTTAGGTTTTTTGAATATCCGGGTGGTGGATATTACCCAGACCAGCGTGGAAGAGCAGCGTTGTACCGCGTGGAGTAAGGGGGAATCGCTGGTAGATTTTCTCGACCCGACAGATCACAGCCGTACTGTGGAAGGTTATCCCGCACCGTTGCGGGCGACGCTTATCGCTAATACGCCTAAGTGATCTATTCAGCGGTTTATCAGTAAATTACACTATGATGATGAATGCATGAAATGAAGTGAGCTAAGTGAATACCTTATTGCACAAACCCGGTTATCTGTTGGCGGTTGGTGAAGCCAGTCGGTTGCAGTCGCATCTTTCCCAGCGCATGGGGCAGGCGTACAAACGATTCCGCGCAAGCTGGAACGGTTTGTTGCGCGACCCGTATTTGCGTGACGGTGGTGATTACCGTTACCGGCGTTATTCGGTGTTTCATTGGAAGAACAACCAGTTAGAAGTACTTCCTCATGAGCCACATTACCAAAGTAGCCATTACAATCACGTCCACGGTGGTTTTAACCGGCATTTTCGGGCGTGGTTGCCGACTACGCTGAAAAATCCGGTTTTGACGGAAATTATCCGTTGGTCAACCCAACAGTTTTCGCGCAGTCCGGTGGATTTGTGGCGGATTCAGGCACATCAATTCCGTATTGTGGCGCAAGGGGATAAAGCGGGACGGCCTACACCCGAAGGCGTGCATAAAGACGGCGCGGAATACATCCTGATTATGATGATGGATCGGCACAACGTCAGCGGTGGGGTGAGTCACATTTACGACAATGAGATGCGCCCGTTAGGTGAAGGCACATTGGAACAGGCAGGGGATTTGGTGTTGGTTAACGATCACGCGGTGTATCACGGCGTAACCGAAATTAGCCCATCAGACCCAACACACCCGGCTTGGCGCGATGTGCTGGTGCTGACGTTCCATAAGCAGTAATGCTTAACCGGGGCCTTCAAAATATTTCCAAGGGTATTGCTCATCTTCTTTGAGCTTGCTCCAGAACAGTTTGCCGGAGTTGCGCCAAGGGTCAAGAATAATCCCTTCGCTCATGGGGCGGCCTTTAGGCGTGACTACCAGTGTGCTGTGTTCGCGCCACGCATTGCCTTTGTAAGCTACCGCCCAATATAAATCAAAGGTTTGCAAGTTTTTAGCCCGCATCCGCGCCCGCATTGCGCGTGTCCAGTCGACACACAGACCGGCCTTGCGTTGGTTGGCGTTGCGCAGGGTATTGTGGAGCAGCGGTGGCCAGGTTAACCCCCAGTCATTCGCCAAATACATGGGGTAAACGAAGGCATCGTGAGCAACCGCGCGGGCTTCTTGGGGATTGATGCTGCGCGGGTCTAAGGCGATTAAAGCGGCTTCTAGGGTTTGGATTTGGTTTTGTAAATCCGGGGTCATGCGAGCAGCGCGAACATCACCCGCAGGGGTTACGTTCACGGGGTCGTATTGAACAGCGCATCCGCTGATCATCAGGGGCAACAGCAGCAGGGGGACTGCATGTTTGACTCTCATCAAATGGTTTCCTTCTTGAAATGCATTAAATAGTTAACATCAACGTCATTACCTAAACGGTAACTCTGAAACAGGGGATTGTAGGACATGCCGCTGATATTACGCAGTTCTAGTCCGACGGAACGTGCCCATTTTTCGAGTTCTGAGGGTTTGATGAATTTTGCGTATTCGTGCGTGCCTTTGGGAAGCATATTCATCAGGTATTCTGCACCGATAATCGCAAAGGCGAAGGCTTTGGGATTGCGGTTAATGGTGGAGAAAAACACATCGCCACCGGGTTTCACCAAGGTAGCGCAAGCGGCAATAACGGACGCGGGGTCGGGTACGTGTTCCAGCATTTCCATGCAGGTCACGGCATCGAATTGTCCGGCGGCTTCCAGTGCGATGCTTTCAGCACTGATCTGGCGGTAATCGACGCTGACTTGTGATTCCAGTGCGTGCATTTGTGCCACACTTAACGGGGTTTCGCCCATATCAATGCCGGTTACGATTGCGCCGCGCCGCGCCATGCTTTCTGCCAAAATGCCGCCGCCGCAGCCTACATCAATGACTTTTTTTCCTTGTAAATGAACGCGATCGTCGATGTAGTTCAGGCGCAATGGATTAATGTCATGCAAGGGTTTGAATTCGCTTTCAGTGTCCCACCAGCGGTAGGCCAGCTCTTCAAACTTGCGGATTTCATTGGGGTCAACGTTGGGAACGGCAGTGGTCATGAGGTTGCTCCGATTTTTTGTTGCCATGCCTGCGCGGTGGCGAGTAGTTCAGTGATATTAAGGGTGGTCAGTTCACGCTGGGTCATGAGGGCTTTGCCTGCTACCCAAGTGTGCGTTACCTGATTGCGGTTGGCGCAATAAACGATTTGGGAAACCGGGTCGTACAGCGGCTGGGTTTCCAGTGCGCTTAAATCGACCGCGATCATATCCGCTGCTTTGCCGATTTCCAACGAACCAATGGTGTCGGCTAATCCTAGCGCGGTTGCGCCATTGATGGTTGCCATGCGTAAGGCTTGTGCTGCTGACACCACACTGGCATCGTGCGCTACGGCTTTGGCGATCAGGGCAGCGGTGCGCATTTCGCCGAGCATATCGAGGTCGTTGTTGCTGGCGTTGCCGTCCGTGCCGAGGGCGACATTGACTCCGGCGGCTAACAGTTTAGCGACTGGGCAAAAACCGCTGGCGAGCTTGAGGTTGGATTCCGGGCAGTGAATGACGTGCGTGCCTTTTTCCGCCAGTAACGCTATTTCCTCATCGGTAAGTTGCGTCATGTGTACCGCAAGAAAATGCTTATCGAGTAAGCCGAGATTATCCAGTCGTGCCAGCGGTACGGCATCGTGTTGCGCCAGTGCTTGTTGCACTTCAAACGCAGTTTCGTGAACATGCATGTGGATAGGCATATCCATTTCACAGGCTAAGTGACTGACTTGTTTGAGCGGGTCATCTGAGACTGTGTAAGGGGCGTGCGGCGCAAACGCGGTAGTCAACAGCGGGTCGTCAGCCACTTGATCATGCAACGCCAAGCCTTTTTGCAGGTAATCTTCAGGGCCTGTGCCCCACGCGGTCGGAAAGTCGATCACGATCAGACCAATGCAGGCACGAATCCCTGCTTCCTGCACGGCTTTTGCAGTTTGTTCGGGGAAAAAATACATGTCGTTAAAGCAGGTCGTGCCGGAGCGAATCATTTCCGCAATGGCTAAGCGTGAGCCATCGTAAACAAATTGCGCATCCGCCCAGCGACTTTCCGCAGGCCAAATGTGGTTTTGCAACCACTCCATCAGCGGTAAATCGTCTGCCAATCCTTTAAGCAAAGCCATTGCTGCGTGGGTATGTGCATTCACCAAACCGGGGAGCAAAGCTTGTTGCGCTAAAACGACAGTTTGTCGCGGACGGTAGCGTTTTTCTGCCTCAGACACGGGAAGTATGTCAACAATTCTGCTATCATCAACCGCCACAGCGTGGTGGTGTAGTACCTGATTGCGAGAATTGACAGTAATAACCCATTCGGGGATAACCAGTAATTCAATTTCCATTGGGGTGTTGTAACATTGCCACTTTAAATAACCTATTTATGCCGAAAATCCTCATGAGTCAACACGATTCGATCCGTGCCGTAGAATGGAAAGACAACCATCTGGTCTTACTTGACCAGCGCAAGCTCCCGCATAACGAGCAATACGTGCAGTTGTATAGCGCGGAAGAAACCGCCGATGCGATTCGTAATATGGTGGTGCGCGGTGCGCCAGCCATTGGTATTGCGGCTGCTTACGGGGTCGTTATGGCGGCACGTAAAAGTTATAAACAGTATCCGCAAGATTGGCGTAATCGCTTAGAAGCTGAAAAAGACGTGCTGATGAATGCGCGTCCTACCGCTGTCAATTTAATGTGGGCATTGCGTCGGATGTGCGCTGCCTTGGAAGGCATTCAAGGCGACCCGGAACCGGTACTGCTGGAACTGGCGCAACGTATTCATCAAGATGACATTGATGATAATTACCGTATGGGCGAATTAGGCAGCGCGTTAATTCAGCCATCACACGGGGTTTTAACCCACTGCAATACCGGCTCACTCGCTACTGGCGGTTACGGCACGGCTTTGGGTGTGATTCGTAGCGCGTACAGCAACGGCAAGATTGAACACGTTTACGCCGATGAAACCCGCCCTTGGTGGCAAGGTTCGCGCCTGACCGCGTGGGAACTGGTGAAAGATAAAATCCCCGCGCATTTATTGTGCGAGGGTGCTGCTGCGAGCTTAATGCGTCAGGGCAAAGTGTCTTGGGTCATTGTTGGTTCCGACCGCATTGCTGCCAACGGTGATGTGGCAAACAAAATCGGCACTTACAGCCTTGCGGTGAATGCGCGTTACCACGGGGTACGCTTTATGGTGGTTGCACCCACCAGCACCATTGACATGAATACCCTTACCGGCAACGACATTCCGATTGAAGAGCGTTCACAAGATGAAGTGCTGAATGTTGGCAATCAACGCATTGCCGCAATGCAAGCACAGGCGTGGAATCCGGCATTTGATGTGACACCTGCTGCATTAGTTGATGCACTGGTGACGGAAAAAGGTGTGATCGAACGCCCGAATGCTGCAAAAATGGCTGCCTTGATGGCCTCTTAATGCCGCAGTGGCTTTATTAACACTTCAAGACCTGCACGTTAGCTTCCACTCACCCGACAGGGGTTGTGTGGAAGCAGTGCGTGGGGTGAGTTTGCAAGCGCAGCCCGGTGAAACCCTTGCGGTTGTCGGCGAATCCGGTGCGGGTAAAAGCCAGTTGTTGCACGCAGTCATGGGTTTATTACCACGCAATGCCCGTGCTACTGGCAGTGTGCAATTTGCCGGTACGCAATTATTGGGGCAGCCAGCCGCGCTGTTAAACCGCTACCGTGGCAGCCGTATTGCGATGATTTTTCAAGACCCGATGACCTCGTTGAATCCGCTGTTAACTATCGGGCAACAACTCACCGAAGTTCTCACTACCCACCAACACCTGAAAACGCCTGCCGCCCGTGCTAAAGCGATAGCCATGCTTGAACAGGTGCGGATTAACGATGCTTCGCGGCGTTTTGACAGCTACCCACATGAATTATCCGGCGGAATGCGCCAGCGAGTAATGATTGCGATGGCATTGCTGTGCGAGCCGGATTTACTGATTGCAGATGAGCCAACCACAGCGTTGGATGTTACGGTGCAGTCGGAAATTATCGCCTTGTTGCAAGCCATCCGGCGACAACGTGAGATGGCGATTGTATTGATTACCCACGATTTGCCGTTAGCCGGTGGTTTGTGTGAGCGTATCGCAGTAATGCAAGCCGGAAAGGTGGTGGAGGAGGGATGTGTCGACACTATTTTCGCGAACCCGCAACATCCTTACACACAACACTTGCTGTCGGCCTCCCGTTTCGCATACGCTTGTGCACCACAACAATAAGACTTGCCTGCACGCAGTAGCTAACCCACCAAAGGAGTAGAACCGTATGAGTCTCATCAAACAAGACGACGTGATTGCCAGTGTCGCTGATGCGTTGCAATTCATTTCTTATTATCATCCCGTGGATTTTATTGAAGCGATGCATCAGGCGTGGCAGCGTGAAGCGTCCCCCGCCGCAAAAGATGCGATTGGGCAGATTTTAGTGAATTCACGGATGTGCGCAGAAGGTCATCGCCCGATTTGCCAAGACACCGGCATTGTTACCGTGTTTGTAAAAGTCGGGATGAATGTGCAGTGGGAAGGCGATATGAGCCTCACTGATATGATCAATGAAGGGGTGCGTCGCGCTTATTTGCAACCGGATAACGTATTGCGTGCGTCGATTTTAGCAGACCCGGCAGGTGCGCGTAGAAATACCAAGGACAATACCCCAGCGGTGATTCATTACGAAATTGTCCCCGGTGATAAAGTCGAATTTGATGTGGCTGCCAAGGGCGGTGGCTCAGAAAATAAATCTAAAATGGCAATGCTTAACCCTTCCGACAGCATTGTGGATTGGGTGTTGAAAACTGTGCCGCAAATGGGTGCGGGTTGGTGTCCACCGGGAATGCTGGGGATTGGTATTGGTGGTACGGCTGAAAAAGCCGCGCTAATGGCGAAAGAAGCCCTGATGGAACATATCGACATTCAGGAATTGCAGGCACGTGGGGCGCAAAATCGCGTAGAAGAGCTGCGTCTGGAATTATTTGAAAAGGTCAATAATCTTGGCTTAGGAGCGCAAGGGCTGGGCGGTTTGACCACGGTGCTGGATGTTAAAATCAAAGATTACCCCACCCATGCCGCGTCTTTGCCGGTTTGCATGATTCCTAACTGTGCAGCCACGCGCCATACGCACTTTGTGTTGGATGGCTCCGGTGCGGCCTTGCAAACCCCGCCAGACTTATCGCATTGGCCACAAATTTCCTTGGAAGGTGGGGCGCAGGCAACGCGCGTTAACCTCGATACCATTACTCCCGAACAGGTACGCCAATTGAAACCCGGTGAAACGGTGTTGCTGTCGGGTAAAATGCTGACCGGGCGCGATGCAGCACACAAACGCATGGTCGATATGCTTAATAAGGGTGAAACTTTACCCGTTGATTTGCGCGGGCGTTTTATTTATTACGTGGGGCCGGTTGATCCGGTACGTGACGAAGTAGTCGGGCCAGCAGGGCCTACCACCTCCACGCGCATGGATAAATTTACCCATCAAATTCTTCAGCAAACCGGTTTGTTAGGCATGATTGGTAAATCCGAACGCGGCCCGGTTGCGATTGAAGCGATTAAAGAATTCGGTGCGGTGTATTTAATGGCGGTCGGCGGCGCGGCTTATTTGGTGTCCAAAGCGATTACCGGCGCGAAAGTGTTGGCCTTCCCGGAATTGGGTATGGAAGCGATTTACGAGTTTGAAGTTAAGGATATGCCGGTAACGGTCGCGGTGGATAGCAACGGCGAATCCGTGCATACCACCGGCCCTGCAAAATGGCAGAAAATCATTGCCATGAATCACACGCAGCACTAAATGCGCAGCCAAGGGTAAAGGTACGGTTGCCTTTACCCTTTCTTGACTCCCAATGCCGTGGCGTAAGCGGTGTCTTCATCCAAGCCTTTATGAATCAGATGCAAATAATCTTCCCGTGCTTTTCTTAATGCCAGAGTGACTTTGACTGAGCTGATTCGCGCTTTATTATTGCCGTTGCCATCGTAAACCCCGCGTCCGTTGGGTGCTTTGAAAATCGCCCATTCTTTCGCAATCGCGTAACTGGCGGAATACAAACCTTGACCTTGACGTACCCAGCGGTCAATCGCAGGCTGTTTTTCTTTCGCCAGATAAAATGCAAAAATACGATCTTGTACGGCAGGGGTGAATCTAGTTGATGGCGGGAGTTTCAGGGTTCTTACCGCAATATCTAACGTTTCTGGCACGATTTGATAATGCCCGACTGCCAACAGCTTTTGTGAAGAACACGATGGCAACGATTGATAATATTGAATTTGCCCGATGCTCATATTGGTAAGATTGAGCGGTGCACTGTTGCTTTTAGCACAGCGCATTGAGCCACGGTTATAACTGTTGTAGCCCCGGCTACCGGCTTCGCCGTCTAAAATCAGCTTTTTCAGCGTGCCGGGCGGTGCGTTATGACCGTGATGCAAGGCTTTGCCGGTTGCCATTAAGCACAACAAAATACCGATGCTAAATGCCAGCCAATGCCGATACACAAACCCCGCTGCTTGTGGGGAGCCAACTTGGTAATGCAAAACGTTCATTCAGTCGACCATTTTTCCCGAATCAAATCTACTGCGTGTTCCATATCTTCGCCGATGAGAGCGGCTGATAACGCGCGTTTTGGGGAGGCATCCCCCGACATGAAGACGTAACATTCACCTTGTTCGCACAAGCTTTCACAACCTTTTTGTCCAATCAGTAATTCGCTGAATTCATGCGCCCGCACCCGCATTCCAATACTGGAGGGAATGCCCTGACGCAAGGTTTCACCGCAAGTTTTGGGGTCATAACATTGAATCCCAAACAAAAAGTGAATACCCGCTTCTTGCGTGGGAGCCGCGCCAATCAATTCCAATAACAGACTTTTAATGCTGTCACCCACTTCACGGTCATCATCAGCCGATACTGGCGCACTGCATTTTAAGCCAATGGTTAATTCGCTGAAGGCGACTAACTGGTAAGGCATGGGAGCCTCAGGAAAGCGACGATTATACGCCGCAATATTATTGACCCCAGCTTCCAAAAATTGCTGGCAACGCACCAGCATCATTTTACGAATCTGTAACAGGCACTTGTGAGCCTTGTGCATGTCGGTGATCACCGGCTCAGTCACTTGCGGCAAACTGTTGCAGACGGCTAATTCCAGTAACTTGGGGTCAATCAGGGTAATGCGCAAGCGTTCCGGGGGCAGGCTGTAACTGGTGCTCAGGATGATATTGAGCATTTGCCCCGCACGTTCCATGCCGACTTCACCGCCAACCAGTAAGTGCGGCGCATGGGTAATGTCGACAATCATCGGATTACCGATTAAATCTTCACCCACTAAACCGGGTAAGGCATAGCCTGACGTTTGCGCAGCTTCCAACATGCTTAAGGTGCGTACCGGGCGGTATTTTTCCTTGGGGATGTATAAGGCGGCGCGTCCGTTACCGATATTGGCATCGACACTGATGTGCGTACCCTTAGGTAATTTCAATGCGCGGGAAAAGTTTTCACCTAATGCGGTAATTCCGGCGACATCATAGCCTTGTTGTACTTCCAGTTCGTACATATCCAGCGTCGCGCCGGAGGTGTCCAACACCACCACGTTGGCTTTGATATTGTGCGCATTTAACGCATCCTGAAGCTTTTTACCCCACCACTTTTCGGGATCCATGCCTTTTTCGATTAAAAAGCGGCGTTGCACCTCGGCTTTTTTGGAAGCTTCTGGTCGGCCTAGCCAATGCCCGCCACGTAATGGGCGGGTGGCATCTAAAATGGCAAAACCGACGATAATCGCCATTCCGGCAGCAAAACCCGGTATTTCCCAAATCAAATACAGGATCATTAAGGCAGGCAAACCAACCAAGGTAGGTTTTGCCATGTCGATCAAGTCTTTATTATTGGGTTTGGCGGTGCGCCATGCTTCCGGGAGTACCCCTATTTTGTGCTTATTGCACCAATTTAGGACATTCTCCATCACGGATTGCCGTTGTGATGGGGTCTTTAACGTCTTCAATAACTCAAGGGACACTGGGCTTACTCTCCGCAACCACACTTTCGGGTTTAGTGGGAGGTGGTGTTTTGCCCTCCCATTTGTTTTTCAAATCATCCCACCACTGCGGGGTTGCCGCTGCTGCAAGGGAGGTTTCAATGCGTTCAACCGTGGCAGAAACAGGCTGGCCTTGGTAGAGGGAATAGGCAATAACGCCAATCGTTGCCGCACCCAACATTCCAAGCCAAGACAAGCTGGAGGTGGCGTTGCCGCCACCACTGCCAACATGCACATGCACTTGCACCGGGTCTTGCGGTGGAGCGTAGTTTTGGACGGGCAGCAGCTCCCCCATCAGTACCCGCTGCCCGTCAGTCAATTCTTGCCTCATCAACTGCACCCGCAATTTTTAGCCCATTTGCTATCCAAACTCCCCGCTTTATTAATTTGGATACACTCATTTTTTTCTTGTTGATTCAAGGCTCTGCCTAAAATCGGGCTGTAAAAATTGCATTGGCTCATGTCGTAATGTTTGTTGGCGACTTGGGCAATGTTAGCGTTGTATTGAATCGAAGGTGCGCCATCAGCTATACGTTCGATGTCTGCGCCACCCATAGTGAGCAAAACCATGACCAGAACGGTGGAGGCGAGCCAGTTAATTTCTTCTTCCCAAACGTTTGCCATGCTCAAGATGGCGCGTGCACCTTCGGCAATAGCCACCACCCCAATTTTATAAGCAGGTGCGTGTAATCCAGTGAAAGCTAAAGGATTTTCCCCATGAAAAGCGTAATACCCCATCCACATAGCCGCTAATAAATGGAAAAACCAGCCAATATCGACAGCACTCATGCCCATTAACAGGGGTTTCGTGCTCAGTATGGTGGCAATGCGGGTACGTTTTTGTTCGATAACGTTGGAAATTGCCATATCATTCCTCTCCTGTGACGAGGGTGAAGAAATTATATGCAATAGCTATACGGGCAGTTGTTCGCTGCATCATGGTAGGGTTAACCTCGCGCCTTTGGTAAAAACAATAACGATGGAGGGTAGGGAAACTGACACTCTCACATTACGCCCCATCCTGTGATTGACTCGTAGTGGTTGCTTTGTAAGCAAATAACATGCCAAATTATGCACACCCGGTGAGCATTCGCGTGGCATCAATTTTGCTTGTAAGCAAACACAAGTTTTTCTTTGGGTCTATCAGCGGTGCTGATTGTAGCAAAAGAATGAACAGAAAATGAACGATACTATGAATTATATTTCAAGTTTTAGACAATGCTGAAATAGTTTTGTGTAAATATTGATCTAT
Organism: Thiothrix unzii; assembly: GCF_017901175.1. Classification (NCBI taxonomy): domain Bacteria; kingdom Pseudomonadati; phylum Pseudomonadota; class Gammaproteobacteria; order Thiotrichales; family Thiotrichaceae; genus Thiothrix; species Thiothrix unzii. The sequence goes on along the minus strand of NZ_CP072793.1, from coordinate 1,664,090 downwards.
ACTGTGGACGCAATGCGGAACATGCCGGTGCGTTTAAGAAAATTTTATAAACCATGTTTGGAAAAATGCGATGAATGAGCATTCAGTCGACTCGATGCAGTCAATGGATATTTTGTCGTCCAGCTTTTTGTTGGGCAATGTTGGTGCGCCTTTTGTGATTGGGCTGGCGGTGGGTTATTTCGCCAAAAAGATGTTACGGTTGGCTCTGTTTATCGGGGGCGCGGCTTTGGTGCTGATGTTCGTAGGTGAATATTACGGCTTTACGAATGTGTCGGATGCCAGCTTGCAAAATGCGGCGAATTCAGCGGTGGATGCGGCTAAATCATCCGGTGGCTTTTTGGTCGAGCGGCTATCGTCGATCAGCAGTAAGGGCGTGAGTGCGACAGTCGGTTTTTTTGCTGGATTGAAATTGGGTTGATCCCCACCGATAGCCAGACAAATCTGGTTATTGAGGGGTTGCCCCCTTATAATCAGTCGCAACGCTTTGAGAGAAACAAATACCTAAATGGAGAGAGAGTTCATGTACCAACATGTAAAAGTTCCCGCGCAAGGCGAAAAAATCACAACCAATGCTGACTATTCGTTAAATGTGCCGAATAATCCGATTATTCCGTACATCGAAGGTGATGGTATTGGGGTTGATATTAGCCCGGTTATGCTCAAAGTTGTCGACGCTGCTGTGCAAAAAGCTTACGGCGGTGAGCGCAAAATTTCTTGGATGGAAGTCTATGCGGGCGAAAAAGCCACGCAAATTTACGGCGAAGACGTTTGGTTGCCGGATGAAACGGTACGGGCGGTCAATGATTTCGTGGTTTCCATCAAAGGGCCATTAACTACGCCAGTGGGCGGCGGTATCCGTTCCCTCAACGTCAAATTACGTCAAGACCTTGACCTTTACCTGTGCTTGCGCCCGATCCGTTATTATGACGGCGTACCTAGCCCAGTGAAGCACCCGGAAAAAACCAATATGGTGATTTTCCGTGAAAACTCCGAAGACATTTACGCGGGTATCGAGTGGGCAGCCGAAACCCCCGAAGCGAAAAAAGTCATTGAATTTTTGATGAAGGAAATGGGTGTCACTAAAATCCGTTTCCCTGAAACCTCCGGCATTGGTATCAAACCTGTGTCCCGCGATGGCACTAAGCGTTTGGTGCGCAAAGCGATGCAATACGCGATCGACAACGATCATGATTCCGTGACTTTGGTACACAAAGGTAACATCATGAAGTTTACCGAGGGTGCATTCAAAAATTGGGGTTACGAGCTGGCGAAAGAAGAATTCGGTGCAGTGGAAATTCAAGGTGGCCCTTGGTGTTCCATGAAAAATCCGTTAAATGGTAAAGAAATCATTATCAAAGACGTGATTGCTGATAACTTCCTGCAACAAATTTTACTGCACCCTGAAGATTATTCCGTGGTGGCAACCTTGAACCTCAACGGTGACTTCGTTTCTGATGCGTTAGCGGCTCAAGTGGGCGGTATCGGCATTGCACCGGGCGCAAACTTGTCAGATACCACCGCGATGTTTGAAGCAACCCACGGCACTGCGCCAAAATTCGCGGGTTTGGATCAGGTAAATCCTAGCTCCTTAGTGCTGTCAGCAGAAATGATGCTGCGTCATTTGGGCTGGCTGGAAGCGGCTGATTTGATCAATAAAGGTACGGCAGGTGCGATTTCATCTAAGCGTGTGACATTTGACTTCGCGCGTTTGATTGATGGCGCGGAAGAAATCAGTTGTTCCGAATTTGGTGATAATGTCATTGCCCATATGTAAACAGGCAATGCTATTTCCAATGCTTTAATAATGGGCGGCCTTGGTGTCGCCTGTTTTTTGTGAGGTAAGGTATGACCGCCAGACTTAACCCGATTGTTGCGCAGACGACGTTGCATCAGCAAATGCAGCAATGGCGACGTGATCTGCATAAACACCCTGAAACCGCTTACGAAGAGTTTCGTACCTGTGCTGTCGTTGAGCAAAAGTTGCAGGATTGGGGTTTGACGGTGCATTCTGGCCTAGGTGGAACCGGTTTAGTGGCAGTGTTGCCTGGGAAATATCCCGGTGATAAGCACATTGGATTACGCGCGGATATGGATGCGTTGCCCATGCACGAATCCAATACCTTTGCTCATGCGTCCTGTCATCACGGCAAAATGCACGGCTGCGGACATGACGGGCATACCACCATGCTATTGGGTGCGTCACATTATTTGGCGCAAAATCCTGAGTTCGCGGGTACGGTGTATTTCATTTTCCAACCGGCGGAAGAAGGCGGTGCAGGCGCGAACCGCATGGTGGAAGATGGTTTGTTTACCCGCTTCCCGATTCAGGAAGTTTATGGAATGCATAATTGGCCGGGGATTCCGGCGGGGCAGTTTGCGGTGCATCCGGGAGCGGTGATGGCAGCAACCGATTCATTTGATATTGAAATTACCGGCAAGGGTGGTCATGCGGCGATGCCCGATACCGTGGTTGATCCGGTGGTAGTCGCGGGGCATTTGATTACGGCGGTGCAAAGCATTGTGGCGCGTAATTTACGGCCGGTAGACACCGGTGTAGTAAGCATTACGCGCATGGTCGGCGGCAGTGCTTACAATGTCATTCCCGAAACTGTGTTGCTGCAAGGTACGATTCGTTCCCTAGCGGAAACTGCTCGCAGCTTAATGAAACAACGCTTGCAAACCTTGGTGACACATACGGCTGAGGCATTTGGTGCGCAGGCGACGCTGAGTTTTACACCGGGTTATCCTGCGACGATTAATACCCCTGCGAATGCGCAACATTGCTATCAAGTTGCGATGGAATTGGTGGGTGAGGCGCAAGTGACATGGAACCCGCCACCGAGCATGGGCGCGGAAGATTTTGCCTATATGCTGCAACAACGCCCAGGCGCGTACATCTGGATCGGTAACGGCGATGCACAGGAAAGCCGCCCGTTGCACAATCCGTATTACGATTTTAACGACGCAATTTTACCCTTGGGGGCAAATTATTGGGTGCGCTTGGTGCAGCATTTATGCGTTTAACGGATGTTTGCAGTGGTTAGCTTTTCATAATGAAATACGTACCTGCGGCGGCAACTATCATCCATACCACGACCGCGCCAATGCCAAACATTTGTGACAGCGTTCCCATGAAGACCAAAATGATTAATGCCAGTGCGAGTAAACCGTTACCAATCCAAAAGTTGGTGTTTTTCATCCGTCTTGTTTCCTTAGTGACACAAGGCGCGATTGTAACATGCTCTGCGAAACGGGCGAATCTTCTGGCGCGGGTGTCGCTATGATCGGTGTATTGGGTGGTACGTTTGACCCGGTGCATTATGGGCATTTGCGCACCGCACTCGAAGTGGTGGAGCATTTTGGGTTAAGCACCCTGCGGTTAATTCCGGGTAATGTTCCGCCGCATCGCCAGCAGCCCGTTGCCAGCCCGCAACAGCGTTTAGCCATGTTGCAATTGGCGATTGCTCACGAACCCTGTTTGCAAGCGGATGACCGTGAGTTGCGTCGTGAAGGGTATTCGTACAGCTTTGATACACTGGCGAGTTTACGCCAGGAAATCGGGCAGGAAATGCCATTATTGTTTACACTAGGCTTCGATGCGTTCTTGAAATTTCAGGATTGGCATCGCTGGAATGAAATTTTAGCGCAGACACATCTAGTCGTGGTGCAGCGTCCGGGTTATAGTCTGCCCCCCGCTGGCTGGTACGAATCCCGTTTGAGTACTGACCCGAATGAGCTGTGCAGCACGCCCGCAGGTCGGATTTATCCTTTTGCCGTTACCGCATTGGACATTTCCGCTACCCGATTACGCGATACCTTACGGCTGGGTCACAACCCACGCTACTTGTTACCGGACAGCGTTCTCGACTATATTCACACACATCAATTGTATTGCAGAATTTAATGGAACTTGAACAATTTAAAGCCTTAGTCGTTGAAAAGTTAGAAGATATGAAAGCGCAGGACATCAAAGTCGTTGACGTGCGCGGTCGTTCTCCTATCACTGAGATGATGATTATTGCCACCGGCAACTCTATCCGTCACGTAAAATCTCTTGCTGAAACGGTTGCGCAGGCAGCTAAAGAAGCCGGTATGCCGCCATTAGGTATCGAGGGTGAACAAGATGCGGAATGGGTGCTGGTTGACCTTAACGACATTATTTTACACGTCATGTTAGCCACTACCCGCGACTTTTATAATCTCGAAAAATTATGGGAAATGGGTCAAGGCATTCCACAAAGCCGCGCCGGAACAGAGACCGAGTAAGTGCGGATTCACCTATTGGCAGTCGGCACTAAAATGCCTGCGTGGGTCAACACCGGAACGCAAGAATACGCGAACCGGATGCCCCCGCAATGTCAGTTGCAGATTCGTGAAATTTCAGCGGAAAAGCGCACCAAAAACAGCGATTTGCAACGCATTCGTCAAACCGAAGGTGAAAAATTGCTGGCTGCCATTCCCGATGGCAGTTTGGTGGTAACGCTGGATGTACGTGGTAAAGCTTGGTCGACGGAACAACTCTCGCAACAGTTGGACGCTTGGATGATGTCCGGGCGTGATGTTGCGTTATTGGTGGGTGGCCCTGAAGGTTTATCTCCGGCGTGCTTGCAACGTGCTGAACAAAGCTGGTCACTATCACCATTAACCTTCCCGCATCCCTTGGTGCGGATTGTGGTTGCTGAGCAATTATTCCGCGCTTGGAGCATTTTGACGAACCATCCTTACCATCGGGGCGACTAAGTATGACAGCTCCGTTGTTAATTTTAGCATCGGCCTCACCTCGGCGTTACGAGTTGTTAACCCAAATCGGCGTGCCTTGTCGGGTGGAGACAGCGGATGTGGACGAATCACCATTAGCAGATGAAACGCCCGAAGCCTTAGTATTACGGTTAGCGCAGCAAAAAGCTCAAGCCGTGTGGCAACGTTTAGCGGCAACGCCCGACGGATTGCCTTTGCCGGTGTTGGGGGCGGATACCTTGGGGTTGCTAGACGGTGAGTTATTGCTTAAACCGCGAGACTTTGCTGATGCGCAAGCGTTATTACGGCGTATGTCCGGGCGTTGGCACACCATTTTTACTGCGGTCGCTTTAGTCACAGCGACGGGGACATCGGTGGTGCTCAATCGCAATGCGGTTAAGTTCCGTTCAGTCTCTGATGCAGAAATTCTGGCATACTGGCGAACTGGGGAGCCATGTGACAAAGCGGGTGCTTACGCCATTCAGGGGCGTGGAGCGGTGTTTGTCGAACGCTTAGAAGGTTCGTATTCCGGCGTAATGGGTTTGCCCTTGTTTGAGACGGCACAATTGCTGGCAGCCGCTGGCATAAAAACGATGTAAGTCATCCGTAGCGCAGGCGATGCGTACTGCTACGGCTGAGACACTGACCAAAGGCGGATGGCATGAGCGCAGAATTATTAATTAATGTGACCCCGCAAGAATCGCGGGTTGCGTTACTCGAAAACGGTTGTTTACAGGAGGTGCTGATTGAGCGCACTTCCCGTAAAGGCATTGTTGGTAATATTTACAAGGGTAAAGTGAGTCGCGTGCTACCGGGTATGGAAGCCGCGTTTATTGATATTGGTTTAGAAAAATCCGCTTTTTTACACGCTTCTGATTTAACACACCCCTCTTTGGAAGAATTTAACGGGCATACTATCCCGCGTCCGACCCTGCAAATCAGTGAATTATTGTACGAAGGCAAAAAATTGCTGGTGCAAGTCATCAAAGATCCGTTAGGTACTAAAGGCGCACGGCTTACGACGCACGTTACCTTGCCTTCGCGTTTTTTGGTGTTAATGCCGGACAATAGTAATATCGGGGTTTCGGGTAAAATTGAAGCCGGTGAAGAGCGCGAACGTTTGCGTTTATTAATTGAACAATTACGTACCGAATTTGGTGATGATCACGGCTATATTATTCGCACCGCAGCGGAAGGTATCAGCGAAGATGAATTGCGCCGCGATATGTCTTTTTTGCTCAAATTGTGGAAAAGCATTGCCAGTACCGCTGCCGAATCGCCTGCACCGACCTTGGTTTATTCGGATTTACCCTTGGTATTACGGGTATTGCGCGATATGGTGGGGGAAAAAATCAGCAGGGTATTAATTGATTCGCGTGAAACTGCCAGTAAAGTGATTGAGTTTAGCCAGAAATACATTCCTGATTTGGCGGGTGTGATTGAGCATTACCCCGGTGAACGCCCGATTTTCGATTTACACGGGGTGGAAGAGGAAATTCAAAAAGCCTTACAGCGTAAAGTGCCGCTGAAATCCGGTGGCTATTTGATTATTGACCAAACCGAAGCAATGACTACCATTGACGTGAATACCGGTGGTTTTGTGGGGAGCCGTAATCTCGAAGAAACGATTTTCCGCACCAATTTAGAGGCAGCACAAACCATTGCGCGGCAATTACGCTTACGCAATTTAGGCGGCATTATCATTATCGACTTTATTGATATGCTGCAACACGATCATCGCCAGCAAGTATTAAAGCTGTTGGAGAAATCCCTAGAACGTGATTATGCCAAAACTTACGTTTGTGATGTTTCGCCGTTGGGTTTGGTGGAAATGACGCGCAAACGTACCCGTGAGAGTTTGGAACACGTTTTGTGTCAGGCTTGTCCTACGTGTGGTGGTAATGGTTTTGTGAAAACTGCTGAAACGGTGTGTTACGAGATTTTTCGGGAAATTTTACGCGCAGTACGCCAATTCGATGCGCGGGAGTTATTGGTGCTGGCTTCTCAGGAAGTCGTGGATTTATTACTGGATGAGGAGTCCGATAGTCTGGCTGAATTACAACAGTTTGTAGGCATTCCCATTCGCCTGCAAGTCGAAGCTTTGTATATTCAAGAGCATTTCGACGTTGTTCTCCTCTAATAAACAAAGCGGTTTTGTTTTACGCTTGACGTATTTGCTGCTGACGTGGTTTTTCCACGCGGCTATTTTTGCGGTGGCCTTAGTAGGGTTGGCAAATTTTTGGATGCCGTTGTTAGCCGATTACAAAGGTGTCTTGGAAAAAGAATTATCCGGGTTTGTGGGGAATAGCGTTAGCATCGGCGAAATTCGGGTTGACCGTGACAGCGAAACCCCGCGCTGGATTTTAAGTAATCTGCATTTAACCGAAGACTCTGGTTACGCGCCGATTCACATTGAACAATTAGCTTTAAGCCTTGATTGGCGTGAAAGTTTACGCACCTTACGTTTGCAACCAGCGGATATTGAATTACGTGGTGTGGAATTTATTTTGCGTCAGCAAGGTGATGCGTTGCCGGATGTGCAGGGCTTGAGTTTTCCTTTGCCGGGGCAGAAAAATACCGCATTGAATGTGGAGCGTCAGTCAGCATTACGCATTTCGATTAATGGCGGGTTTGTGCATTGGATGGATGTCACCAATCACCGCACGTTGGCCTTGGATGATTTACAATTCACCGGGGAAATCTTACCCAATGCGATTACCTTGCAGGCAGAGGCGGCATTTCCTTCAGAAATCGGTGAAAAGCTAGGGATTGATGCGGTGCTTACCCAAGCTCCGGCAACCGATGGCGAGCCACAATGGAATGCCGAAATACACGCCCGTACCCGTATTTTTAACCTTGCCGCACTGCCTTCGCCGCAATTACAGGCTTATGGCGTTGATGCGGGTGGTTTGTTATTGGATGTGAATATTCAATCGCAAGTGGGTAAGCCATTGCAGGTGCGCGGCGAAGGCGAAGTGACGCAGTTGAATTTACGCGGGGCCAAAAACATTCCGGCATTAAAAAATATTACCGCCAATTTTCATGCTAATAATCAAGGCGGCAAAGTAAATATTGAGGTAAAAGACAGCGAGTTGGTGTATGCCACGTGGTTTGAGCGTCCGTTGGCATTGGATGCATTACAGGCGCAATTACAATGGCAGGTGCGGGATTCAGGCTGGTATTGGGAATTAACAAATCTTGATGCAAAAAATCCTGATGTTCGGTTGAAAGGTGCAGGTACATTAGCCATGCCTTTAAATAAACCACCCGATATTGACCTGAATATGACGTTTGCTACCCAGCGTGTCGTGGATAATGTGCGTGATTATATTCCCGCTCTGGTAATTGATAGCACTGAAGAATGGTTAAAAACTGCGATTGTTTCAGGTTATGTGCCAAAAGGTGAATTTGTGTTGCGCGGTAATCCAGCCGATTTCCCATTTCAGGGTAAACCAGGTATTTTCGATATTCGCTTTGATATTGAAAATGGCGTATTAGCCTATTTACCTGAATGGCCTGTTGCCAAAGAGGTGCAAGGCGAATTGCGTTTCCATAATGAAGGTATGGCTGCAAAAGTCAAACGTGCCCGTATTATGGATTTGGACGTTACCGGCGGTACGGTTGATATTCCCGATATGTTGCATGAAACCCATTTGTTATTGGATTTAAAAACCCAAGGGGATTTGTACGGGCATATGGATTACTTGCAAAGCGCACCGATTGGCAAGGGTCTGCGGGACTTTATGCAAGTTGCCAAATTTGCCGGTGATTCGCGCCTGCATTTGAAACTGGATGTGCCGCTGGATGGCGATGTATTCCAGCGCAAAGGTGTGGCGGTAGACGGCAAAGTTAGTTTGCAAAATAACAGTTTTAGCATTCCCAATTATCATCAGGCATTTAGCAAGCTCAAGGGTGAAGTGCGTTTTGATCAATACGGGGTGAGTGCGGATGCGGTGAGTGGGGAATATTTACGTCAACCGGTGCAGATGAAAGCGGCTACCCACAAAACCAAGGGTATGATTACGGTTGATTTGCAGCAAACCAATGAGCCAGCAGCATTTTTACCCGCAGGTTTGCAACAGTTAGCAGGGTATTTAAAGGGTAAAACACCGATAAGCACTCGCTTGGAATTACCCGCTTTTGATTTTTCATCCGGTAAGCGTCAAGCCAGCTTGAAGGTTCATGCTACTAGCCAGCTACGCGGCGTTGCGGTGCAATTACCCGCGCCATTGGGGAAAACAGCGGAAGCGGCACGCGATGTCGCGGTGGATTTGGAAATACCGTTTGATACGCGCTTGGCATGGCAAGCGCAGGTAGCAATGAGTGACGCGCTGAATGTGCAGGCACGTTTGCCACAAGCGAGCAAAGCATATCCCGCCGTAGCCATTGGGGTGGGGGCAAAACCGGGTGCGCTGCCATCGCAGGGCGTTGCGCTTATCGGAGCCTTGCCTGAGCTGGATTTGCTGACATTAACAGGCTTCGGTGGTTTGGGAAATAAGCAGCAGAGCACACTTGCCGCAATGCCATTGCAGGCAGATCTGACGATTGGTGAGTTGCATCTAGGCAAACAATCGTTGGGTGCGGCGCAATTGACGCTCAGTGGTGCGCAAACCGTACAGGCTAAATTAACTGCTGACAAACTTCAGGCGAGTGTGCATTTGCCATTGCAGCAGCTTGCCGCAGGGCAGGTGGTTTTGGACTTGCAACAATTGGATTTTGCCGCGTTAGAAACGGCACTGCCTCCTACCAAATCCACGGCTAAAGGGTTGTCAGCCAAAGATTTTCCGGCGTTACAAGTGACTTGTAGTGAATGCCGTCACGGTGATTTTCCGATTCAACACCTGAAATTAGTGATGCAGCCTCAGCAGGACGCACTGGCGATTCATCATCTGGAATTACGTAATCCAAGCCTGACTTTGAAAGGTGAACACGGCACTTGGGTGACGGATGCCGCCGGAGACTCGCGCACCACCTTACAAACCCGTTTGAGTGTGCCCGATCCGGGACAGTTACTTGCCAGTGACGGGCAACCAGCAGGGTTGCAAGGTGGGGCTTTGCAAGCTAATGCTAAACTGTCTTGGGCGGGTTCGCCGTTTGGTTTCGCGCTAAATCAGTTGCAAGGTGACGGGCAGGTTACCCTGGGGAAAGGTTCGTTGGTGGATGTGGAACCGGGCGTCGGGCGGCTGCTGGGCTTATTGGATGTGCAACGCCTGCCGAGTCGGTTAGCCTTGGATTTTAACGATATGACGGCTAAAGGTATTGCCTTTGATGAAATCAGCGGGCATTTTCGGTTGGATCGTGGGTTATTGAGTACCGAGGATACGGTGATTAAAGCCGCCGCAATGGTGGCTGGGATTCAGGGCAGTTCAGATTTGATTGCCCGCACTCATCAGCAACAGGTGACGGTGATTCCTAACTTGCGTTCGGCCTTGCCGGTAGTTGGGGTGGCGGTTGGCGGCATTGGTGGTGGGGCATTAATGTTGCTGTTTAATTCGGTGACGCAAAAAGATGCTGCGACGCGCCTACAAAGCTCCGGTGGTTTCCGTTATGAGGTGACAGGATCATGGGATAAGCCCGCCGTGAATGAGGTAAAATCATTAGACACAAAGGCAGATGTTGATGTTTTCGCGCATTGAACCGACAATGACACCCTGCACAAAAACATTCCTAGGAGAACGGCATGACATTAATTGCAGCAGTACAAATGGCGGCTGGCCCACAGGTTCAAGCCAATCTGATGGAAGCTGGACGGCTGATTAAAGAAGCTGCGGATCGTGGCGCGAAAATGGTGGTATTGCCAGAAACGTTTGCGATCATGGGTGTAACGGAAGCCGAGCGGGTAAAGGTTGCCGAAGTCTTTGGTAACGGGCCGATTCAGGCATTTCTCAGCCAGCAAGCGAAAAAATACGGCGTATGGCTCGTCGGCGGAACCTTGCCGTTGCGTTCTGAGGATGAGGCGCGGGTTTACGCGGCTTCCCTAATGTACAATGCTAAAGGCGAAGTGGTAGCGCGTTACAATAAAATTCACCTGTTCGATGTCATGCTCAGTGAAAATCAAGAGGTGTATACCGAAAGCGACACCACCATGCCGGGTAATAAGCCTGTGGTGGTCGACACGCCTTTCGGTAAAGTGGGGATGGCGGTTTGTTACGATTTACGCTTCCCCGAATTATTCCGGCATTTATCAGAGCAGGGTGCGCAAATTTTTGTGATTCCGTCTGCTTTTACTGACGTGACCGGCAAAGCGCATTGGGAAGTGCTGTTACGCGCCCGTGCGATTGAAAATTTATGTTACGTGGTGGCTCCGGGACAAGGTGGCTATCATGTCAACGGACGCACGACTTACGGTCACAGCATGATGGTGGATTACTGGGGGCGGGTGCGTGATGTTCTGGATAAAGAAGCAGGCATTGTCATGATTGACATTGATCTTGAGGCTTTGGAACAAACTCGCAAAACCTTCCCGGTGCTTTCCCACCGCTGCCCGCCCAAAAACATTGAATCAGGAACACCATGAAACCAGCGATTGATTTAGCCCGTGAAGCCTTCTTTGCCAGCAATGGCTTGGATGAGGCGCAGTTGGCGCAAGTCTTTGGTCAATTACTGACGAAAGACACCACGCTTGCCGATTTGTATTTCCAGTCCGCCCGCTACGAATCGTGGGGTTTGGAGGAAGGCATTATTAAAAGCGGCAGTTATAGCATTGAACAAGGTGTCGGGGTGCGCTCGGTGTGTGGTGAGCAAACCGGCTTTGCCTACAGCGGCGAAATCAGCTTCCCCGCCTTATTGGAATCAGCCAAAGCAGCGCGGGCGATCAGCAGTGCAGGGCAGTCTGGCACGGTCAATACATGGCGTGTCGCCACACCATCACGGGCATTGTATGCACAGGATGACCCGCTGGCTTCCCTGTCAGAAAGCGATAAGATTGCATTCTTGCGGGAAATCGACAGCATTGCACGTGCAACTAGCCCCTACGTGCAGCAAGTGATGGCGAGTATCGTCGCAGCGCATGAAATCATCCTCATTATTGACGAAACCGGACGCATGACGGCGGATATTCGCCCGTTGGTACGCGCCAATGTCTCAGTGATTGTGGAGCGCAAGGGGCAAACTGAAAGTGCCAGTTCCGGCGGTGGCGGTCGTTTTAACCTCGATTTTTTCACCAACGGCAACAAAGCGCAGGAATACGCCGAAGATGCGGTACGCAAGGCATTGATTAATTTGGATGCCGAAGCCGCGCCTGCCGGTAGCATGACAGTGGTATTGGGTAACGGTTGGCCGGGTGTATTGTTACACGAAGCGATTGGTCACGGTTTGGAAGGTGACTTTAACCGCAAAGGAACCTCGGCTTTTGCAGGGCGTATCGGTGAGCAAGTCGCAGCGAAAGGTATTACCGTGGTTGACGACGGGACGCTGGATCAACGCCGTGGTTCCCTAAGCGTGGACGATGAAGGTACGCAAACCCAATGCACCACCTTGATTGAAGACGGTATTCTCAAAGGTTATTTATACGACCGCCAAAATGCCGCCCTAATGGGGACGCAATCCACCGGCAACGGGCGGCGACAGTCTTATTCCAACCTGCCAATGCCGCGCATGACCAATACTTACATGCGTCCCGGTGAATACGATCCGGCGGAGATTATTGCTTCGGTGGAAAAAGGTATTTATGCGGTTAACTTCTCTGGCGGGCAGGTAGACATTACTTCTGGTAAGTTCGTGTTTTCAGCATCCGAAGCCTATCAAATTGAAAATGGCAAGTTGGGTAAACCGCTCAAAAATGCCACTTTGATTGGTAACGGCCCAGACGTATTAACCCGCGTAAGCATGGTAGGTAACGACCTGCAATTGGATACAGGGGTTGGGGTGTGCGGTAAAGACGGGCAAAGCGTTCCGGTAGGCGTGGGGCAGCCCACATTGCGCATCGACGGAATTACCGTTGGCGGCACAGCGGCAGCATAAAGGATAACAACCATGATTGAATTGGAAAACCGTTTCGATGTTGCGACTGAATTTCAGGCAATGGCAGAGCGTGTATTGAATGCCGCTAAAGCCAAAGGTGCTACCGCAGCGGAACTGGAGATTGATAAAGGCACGGGTTTATCCGTGGAAGTGCGTATGGGGCAGGTGGATAAACTGCAATACCACCGTGATCAGGGCATTAACCTCACCGTGTATTTCGGGCATCGCAAAGGCTTTGCCTCCACTGCTGACTTTTCCCCGCAAGCATTGGAAGATACCTTGGAAGCGGCGTGCCGGATTGCGCGTTACACTTCTGAAGACGATTTCAACGGCTTGGCAGAACCGGAACAGATGGCGAGCGCGTTCCCGAAGCTGGATTTGTACCACCCGTGGGAATTAGACGCGCCGTTGGCGATTGAAACTGCATTGCAGGCAGAAGCGGTAGCGCGTGAACACGATAAACGCATTACCAATAGCGAAGGGGCGGGTGTTGATAGTTACGCAGGGTTGAGCCTTTACGCCAACAGCCATCATTTTATGGGAATCAGTCACGCAACCCGCCACTCCCTGAGTTGTGCGGTGGTGGCGCAAGACGGTGACTCAATGCAGCGCGATTATTGGTACAGCGTTTCGCGTGTACCCGGACATTTGGAAAGTGCTGATACGGTTGGTGCGGAAGCCGCGCAACGTGCGGTGCGGCGATTACATGCACGCTCGTTGTCTACCCGTGAAGCCCCGGTATTATTTGTGCCGCAATTGGCTCGTGGCCTGATTGGGAATTTAGCTGGTGCGATCAGCGGCGGTTCGCAGTACCGTAAAGCCAGTTTCTTGCTGGATTCGATCGGGCAGCAAGTATTCCCTGATTTTGTGCAATTGCGTGAAGACCCCTTAATTCCGCAAGCATTAGCCAGCCGTTCCTACGATGCGGAAGGTGTTGCTACACAACAGCGCGATATTGTCAAAGATGGCATTATTCAAGGCTATTTCCTTGGCAGTTACAGTGCGCGTAAATTGGGCATGACGAGCACCGGCAATGCCAGCGGCACGAGTAATTTGCTGTTAGCCGATACCGGCGTTACGTTCATTGACCTGTTGCAACAAATGGGCACAGGCTTGATGGTAACAGAGTTAATTGGCAGCGGTGTTAACGGTATTACCGGTGATTATTCACGCGGCGCGGTGGGCTATTGGGTTGAAAATGGCATGATTGTGCATCCGGTAGAAGAAGTGACCATTGCGGGCAACCTCAAAGACATGTTCAAAGGCATTGTTGCCATTGGGGATGATGTGGATGAGCGTGGTAGTATTCGTACCGGTTCGATTTTGATTGATAAAATGACAATTGCGGGGCAATGATTTACCCCCCGATTAACGTGAAAGGAAGTTTATGAGTCAGTTTGATAATGTCAGTGTGGTGAAAACCGCAAATGTGTATTTTGATGGTAAGTGCGTCAGTCACACGGTGGTGTTGGCGGATGGTACGCGCAAAAGCGTGGGGGTAATTTTGCCTTCAACGCTGACATTCAATACCGGTGCGCCGGAAATCATGGAACTGCTGCAAGGTCGTTGCCGGGTACGTATGGCTGGCAGCGATGCATGGCAGGAATACGCAGGCGGGGAATCGTTCAATGTCGCAGGTGATTCAGCCTTTGACATTGAAACCCTAGAAAACCTGCATTACGTTTGCCATTTCGGTTAACTAGCCGCTCATGTGTTGAACGGGACGCTGCAAAGCGTTCCCGTCCAGCATTACCTGATTGCCTTCCAGTTTCAACCTGCCTTCCACAAACCACTTTGCCACACGCGGGTAAATGTGATGTTCCTGCTCTTGTACCCGTTGTGCCAGACTTTGCGCGGTATCGCTGGGTAACACCGGCACTTTTGCCTGCATGATGACCGGGCCGCCGTCGAGTTCCGGGGTGACAAAATGCACGCTGACACCGTGTTCACGCGCTTTGTCGTCCAACACCCGTTGATGGGTATTGATGCCTTTGTATAACGGTAACAGGGAAGGGTGGATATTGAGCATTTTACCGCTGTAATGACGCACGAAATCGGCGGTAAGGATGCGCATAAAGCCCGCCAAAATAACCAGATCCGGCTTAAACTGATCAATACACTGTTGCAATGCTTGATCGAAAGCTTCACGTCCGGCAAATTGGGTGTGATCAATAATCTGCGTAGGGATACCAGCCTGCGTGGCACGCTGTAAACCGTAGGCATCAGCTTTATTGCTAATCACCGCCGCAATACGTGCTGTCATTCTGCCCGCGCTAATCGCATCCATCAGCGATTGCAGATTGCTACCGCTGCCGGAAATCAGCACCACCAAACTTGGTAGTGCTGCATCATTTTCAATCGACATACTGGACAAACGGATTCTCAGTTTCAGAGGCTGCCATGTGACCAATTTGCCATGCAGGCACGTTGTCCAAACGGCAAGCGGTCATAATGTCTTCAGCCTGTTCTGCGGGAACGGCTAAAATCATGCCAATGCCGCAGTTAAAGGTGCGCAGCATTTCTTCTTCAGAAACCCCGCCTTTGCTTTGCAACCAATCGAAAATCGCAGGACGCTGCCAACTGCTGAGGCTGATTTTAGCCATGCTGCGGGCAGGTAATACGCGCGGTAAATTTTCTGTCAAACCACCGCCGGTAATGTGTGCCAGCGCGTGAATATCGTATTGGCGCAGTAAAGTGAGCAACAATTTAACGTAAATGCGGGTGGGTTCCAGCAAAGTACGCCCTAAGGTGCTTTCGCCGAACGGTGTATCCAGCGCGTCGCCGCTCACTTCCAAAATCTTACGGATCAATGAGTAGCCGTTAGAATGCGGGCCGCTTGAACCAAGACCGATCAATACGTCATTGCGGTGAACCAAAGAATGATCAAGGATTTTGTCACGCTCGACCACGCCCACGCAGAAGCCTGCTAGGTCAAAATCGCCTTCGCGGTACATCCCCGGCATTTCAGCGGTTTCGCCGCCAGCCAAGGCCGCACCGGCTTGCAAACAGCCTTCAGCGATACCACTGACAACTTGTTCTGCGGCATCCACGTCCAGTTTACCTGTCGCGTAATAATCAAGGAAAAACAACGGTTCAGCACCACTGACCACAATGTCATTCACGCACATCGCTACCAAATCTATTCCGATAGTGTCGAAAATGCCGGTATCAATCGCGAGTTTCAGTTTTGTGCCAACACCGTCTGTGCCAGAAACCAACACTGGGTTTTTGTAATGTGAAGGGATCGACATCAAAGCACCAAAACCACCAATGCCGCCCAGCATTTCGGGGCGTTTGGTGCGTTGTGCCAAGGGTTTGATGCGTTCGACCAAACTGTTGCCTGCGTCAATATCTACGCCAGCATCACGGTAAGTCAGCGAAGGTTTAGTTGAATCCATTAAGACCTGTCTCTTTCGGTACAGCAAAGCGGCGATTCTATCATAGCCACTGGTCGGCTGACAGACACTGCGCGTTTCCGATGCGTGAAAAAAAGCTGGAAATTGGTTCGCACATTGCGTATTATTCGCAGCCTTCGGAGAGCTGGTCGAGTGGTCGAAGGCGGCGGTCTTGAAAACCGTTGAGGGTTAAACCTCCGGGGGTTCGAATCCCTCGCTCTCCGCCATATTATTGAACGGTGACGTTCTAAAACATCCTGAAACCCGCATTACAGCGGGTTTTTTTATGCCTGAGCCATTCTGATCAGTAATGGGCAAACGTATTCGCAGTTGTTTCTATCCCGCTAGTGGCCTTGATAATTTATATGCTATAAGCCTATAAATCCTCATCGGGAGCCATCATGAGCAACCAAACTTATTCCGGGCAAAAAGAAATCCTGCATTCGAAGCGGGCAAACATCTATTACCTCGAACACTGCCGTGTCATGGTCAAAGGTGGTCGGGTTGTTTTCCTGACACCTACTGACGATGAAAATCAGTATTGGAACATCCCCATCGCCAACACCACGGTGGTTTTGCTGGGTACGGGAACGTCACTCACGCAAGCCGCTGTCAGAATGTTATGCGGGGCGGGTGTCATGCTGGGCTTTAGCGGGGGCGGTGGCACGCCATTGTTAGCCGCCACTGAAATTGAATGGCTTTCCCCACAAAGCGAATACCGCCCGACCGAATACCTGCAAAGCTGGATGTCTTTTTGGTTTGATGCGCAAAAGCGTTTAAATATTGCCCGCTTTTTGCAAACTAAACGCCTCGCTTTCCTAGATCATGTTTGGAGCAAAGACAAAGAGTTACGCCGTTACGATTTTTCCTTGAATGATTTTGAGCTGGAAAAATCCCTGAAACGTTGTCAGCAGGATATTGGCAACAGCCCAGATGTGACGCAGTTATTGCAGTCGGAAGCGCGTTTAACCAAAGCACTCTACAAGTTTGCTGCTAACCGCACTAATACCGCCGAGTTTGTACGTTCTCATGAGCCGGAAGAACTGGACTTGGCAAACCAGTTCCTCAATCACGGTAACTATTTGGCCTATGGCTTGGCGGCAACCTGCTTGTGGGTGTTGGGCATTCCGCATGGCTTTGCGGTGATGCACGGCAAGACGCGGCGGGGTGCATTGGTATTCGATGTGGCGGACTTGATCAAGGATGCGATTGTGTTGCCGCTGGCGTTTATTGCCGCCGAACAGGGGGCGAAAGAACAGGAGTTCCGCCAGATGTGTTTGCAAGGTTTCACCCAACATGAGGCGTTGGACTTTATGTTTGATGTGGTGAAAGAGGCGGCACAACTCGGCGAGTCTTTGTCATGATCGTAACCTTTGTGTCGCAATGCCAGAAAAAGTCCCTCGATATTACCCGCCAAGTGCTGGATGCCTACGCTAACCGGATTGGGGAACGCACTTGGCAGACGGTGATTACACAGGAAGGTTTGAACGCGGTACGTTCGCGCCTCGCTAAAACTGCCCGCAAAACCACGGCGGTGTCGTGTCATCGGATGCGTGGCACGAGCCGCACTGAATTGGTGTGGATTGTGGGCAACCGTCGTCAGTTTGATGAATTTGGTAATGTGCCGGTCAACCGTACCCAGCGGGATTTGCACAAGGAAGATTGGGAAGACGACTGGCGTTTCCTGCCTTTGCTGAAAGTGCTGATTGCGCTTGCCGCGTTGTTCCATGATTTTGGTAAGTCGTGGGATCATTTTCAGGGGATGCTGGCAAACCCGAACAATAAAAATAAGCGTGACCCTATCCGGCATGAATGGATTTCGTTGCTGTTGTTCAAAGCCTTGGTGAGCGGCAAAACGGATCAGGAATGGTTGGCAGATACGCTGGCACTCAAAGCCATGAATGCTAAAGCGCGGCAGGCTTTTATGAAAAAGCTGCTGGCGGATGCGCTACCCAGTAAAGCCGATGCGGATTATCCATTTGAAACAGGTTTCGCTCAGTCACGGCTGGCAACGTGGGTGGCTTGGCTGATTGTGACGCACCACAAGTTGCCGCGTTTTCAGTGGGACAAGTCCGAAGCTATTCCGTTTTCCAATGGGAACAAGCCAGTCAAACGGCAAGCGTTGCTGGAGTGTATTTCCCGCGAGATGGGTTACATCAAAGACTTTGCTTGGGTGTTTGCTGAGAAAAAGGATTGGAAGTTTGCGAATGGTTTGCCGCTGCTGTCTGACCCTTGGTGTAAAGAAGCAGCGCGTTGGGCGGGTAAAGCGCAAGCTGTACTGAGTTTGTTGGATGAGGCGGAAGCGGTGGAACGCTTGTTGCTGACCTTGGCGCGGCTGGCGTTGATGTTGGGCGATCATCATTATTCCTCGCAGGAAAAAGACCCGCAGTGGCGCAGTGATATGCAGCTCTATGCCAATACGGGTAAGGATAAAGAGGGCAACCGCCCACTCAAACAGCAACTCGATGAACATCTGGTCAAGGTTGCTGATGCCGCGCTGAAAATTGGTCATTTGCTGCCAGCATTTGAAAAAGAATTGCCGCGAGCGCGGGATGTACGAGCACTGCGTAAACCGTCACCACCCGCCTTTGCTTGGCAGAACAAAGCGGTACAAGCCTTAGCAACATGGCGCAAAGCACACGCGCTGGCGGAAAACGGTTTCTTTGCCGTCAATATGGCGAGTACCGGCTGCGGTAAAACCTTCGCTAATGCCAAAGTTATGGCAGCACTGCACGACGATAACAGCCTGCGTTACAACCTTGCGTTGGGGTTGCGTACCCTGACCTTGCAAACGGGGGATGAATACCGCGACAAGCTCAAGTTGGATAATACCGAATTGGCGGTATTGATCGGTTCGGCGGCGGTGCGCTTTCTGCATGAACAACGTCAAGATGGGCAACACGCGGGGGGCGAGGATGAGGTGGAAACGTCTGGTTCAGCATCGGCGCGTTCCCTGAGCGAAGGCATGGAAATTGTGTACGAAAGTGCCGTGCCGGATGAGCGTTTGAGTACGGTGTTGCGTGATACCAAAAGCAAAAGTCTGTTGTACGCACCTGTAGTGGTATCGACCATCGACCATTTGATGCCAGCCACCGAAGGCGTGAATGGCGGGAAGCATATTTTGCCGACTTTGCGGCTGATGTCGGCGGATTTGGTGATTGATGAGGTGGATGATTTTGATCAGCAGGATTTGCCTGCGATTGCACGTTTGGTGCACCTGAGCGGGATGTTGGGGCGTAAGGTAATGATTTCCTCGGCGACGATTCCGCCTGCGATTGCCGAAGGCTTGTTTCATGCGTATCAGCAGGGTTGGAAGTTGTTTGCCGCGAGTCGCCAGCGCAAAGCGGGTGTGACGGCTTTCTGGCTGGATGAGTTCGGCAATAACGTGCAACTGGTGACGGATGAAGAGAGCTTTCGGTCAGCACATCAAGCCTTTGTCGGCAAGCGTTTGAAAGCCTTGGCGCGGGAAACGCAAGTCAGGCGCAAAGCCCGTGTGTTGCCTTTGTCACGCGAAGGTATTCAAACCGAAGATTTGCAGCAGCATTGGTTTCAGCAGGTGTTGAACAGTGCGATTAGCCTGCATCGGCAATATGGAGTTGAAGATCAGGCGACGGGTAAACGCTTGTCTGTCGGTGTGGTGCGGGTGGCGAATGTTGACCCGTGTATCAACTTGAGCCGCTATTTGTTGGGTTGTGAATTGCCGGAAGATGTAGAAATTCGGGTGATGCCGTATCACAGTCGTCAGGTGTTATTGCTGCGTTCTGAGCAGGAAAAGCATCTGGATAGCGTCCTCAACCGCAAGCAAAACCGCCAACCGCAGGATAATTTGCTGATCAAGCAGCACTTGCAGCATTGCACCAAACCCAACCTGATTTTCATCTTGGTGGCAACGCCGGTTGAGGAAGTCGGGCGTGATCACGATCTGGATTGGGCGGTGATTGAGCCGTCGTCGTTGCGTTCGATTATCCAGATGGCGGGGCGGGTAATGCGGCATCGGGTGGTGAGCGGTTTGGAGGGGGCGAATCTGCTGCTGATGGAATACAACCTGAAGGGCTTTGTGGGGCAACAAAAAGTAGTGTTCCAGCAACCGGGTTATGAGAGTTCCCGTTATCCGCTGGCGACGCACCGTTTGACTGATTTGCTGGATACGCAAGCCTTGGCGGAACGGGTCGATGCTGCGCCGCGTATTCAATGTGCGGATACATTGCAGCCCACGACAAGCTTGTCAGACTTGGAACATCAGGTGTTGCAAGACATTATGACCAAAGCGGATTTCACGCCTAAAACCGTACAGGGTTGGACGCAGGGGGCGTTTTACCTCACCAGTTTGGCGCAACAAGTGACGCGCTTCCGCGATTCTGAGCAGGATGAAGCCTATAAGCTGCATATCGAAGAGGGGGAGTTAGTATTACGCCAGCCGCTTGAAGAGGGCGTGCAGGGTAAGCAAGCGCATAACCTGCATATTGAAACGCTTGAACCTGAATTACGGGAGCGGTTGTGGTTGACACTGGATTACCCCGATTTGATTGAAGAACAGCGGCGCACCTTGGGCTATAGCACGCGCCGTACTTGCGAATTCTTGGGCGAGATTCGCCTGCCGGACAAGGAGGGTGAACAGCATTTTGTGTTTATCCCAGAGCTTGGATTTGAACGACGGAGAAAAGGTGCATGATAAACCCGATTGTCGATTTTTTGGAAAAGCGTAAGCAGAAGCCGCTGAAAGAGGCGAAGAAACCCGTCGCGGAAATTGAGCAGGAGTTTCAGATAGCGGTGTGGGGTGCAAGTGCTGCAAATCGTGCCGCACAGCTCAGTCTGGTTTCGCACCCCGGCAAGTTTAGCCACCCCGATGCACGAATTACGCCCGTGTTGTTTGCGGGTGAATATGCTGCTGATGGTTATGTGCGTTCCGGCAATGCGAAGTCGGGGCAGGATGTGGTGGGCAATGCGGCAGCGTTGGATGTGTACGCTTTCCTTTCTGTTGTGTTGGACGATGGGCGTAGCGTCTTGGAACACTTTGAAGCCAACAGTGCTGTTCTGAAAGCCTTGTTAGCGGTGGGTGAGGAAACGTTTGCTGCGTGGCGCACAGCGTTTTTGCAAATCAAAGCGGTGGATGGGGGCGCGAAAACGCATACCAATGTGAAGCAGGTGTATTTTCCGGTGGCAGAGGGTTATCACTTGCTGTCGGTATTGTACCCGTCCGGTTTGATGACGGAACACCGCGAACGTTTGCGCCAGATGAAGTTTTCCGAGGCGACCAAAGCAGCACGGGAAGCGCGGCGTAAGGAGCTATTCCACGAACAGGGTTTTGCCGATATGACGGGGTTGCTGACCCTGCATTTCGGTGGGACGAAGCCGCAAAACATCAGCAAGCTGAATAGCAATAACGGCGGAGAGGCGTGGTTGATGCAGTGTTTTCCGCCGGAATTGCAGCAGCATTACCTGCATTTGCCGAAAGCGGATTTTTTCCAATGGTTACGTTGGGATGCGGACTGGAGCGAGATCATCACCGCCCTGCACAAGTTATTGCTGACCGATTACAACAACGTCGAGATTCGCCAATACCGGCAGCGGCGTATTGAGCAATTGTTTGATTGGGTCATGGGGCGGGCAGTGTTGTTGCAACAGCAGCCAGCGGGTTGGTCGGGGGCGGAAGGTTTTCGTTTACCAGCGGCGCAACGCTTTTGGTTGGATGCGGCCTACCGTGAGAGTAACCCCGCGCCAGAGCAATGGCAGGAAACCATTACACGCAGCATGAGCGAGTGGGTCGTCACCAGCTATAAGCGTTTCCGCAAAAAACAGGGCGATGCCGTGAGTTTGGGTGAAATCGAAGTCAAGGCGTTTCAGGCAGAAATGCTGGGGTATGCGCGTGAGCATGAGGAGTTTTTGCTGTGAGTCAGTATGTGTTACTCAAACATCTGCGGGTGCAGAACGCGAATGCGATTGCCAGCCCGTTTACCTTTGGTTTTCCGGCGGTCACGGCGTTTATGGGTTTGGCTCATGCGCTGCAACGCCACTTGAACCCGACGGCTGACCCTGATGAATTGCTGATTCGGGGTGTGGGGATCGCGAGTCATGCGTTCACGATGCAAGACCATCAGGAAAATTACAGTCGCACGTTACGTTTGACCGCGAATCCGCTGGATAAGGATGGCAATCGCCCGTCATTTGTGGAGGAGGGGCGGTGTCATTTGACGGTTTCGTTGGTACTGGAAGTCGATAATTTACCGGATGGACGACCGTTGGAACGCTTGCTGGCGCAGTTTGAACCGTTGTTGCTGGCGCGGTGCAAATTGGCGGGTGGCGATGAAAAGCCACTGTGTAGTGCGGTAGGTAAATTTACCGTTCACTGCCGCACTGGCAGCTTAGAAAGTTGCGACAAATCAGGCCATGACGCTGATGGAGTTCACTGCCGCACTGGCAGCTTAGAAATAAACCCAAGGACGGCAAGGTAACGACGAATCGTTCACTGCCGCACTGGCAGCTTAGAAATAGCAAAGTTGCCACTGGTGCAATATCAAAGCGTTCACTGCCGCACTGGCAGCTTAGAAAACCGTGCGCCAAATCAGCACACCCCCGCAAACGTTCACTGCCGCACTGGCAGCTTAGAAATCCAATTCCACCATCGGCAACGACTACACACTGTTCACTGCCGCACTGGCAGCTTAGAAAGTATCAGGAAAGCAGTGAAGAAATACACGCCTGTTCACTGCCGCACTGGCAGCTTAGAAAGCATGGCGACGATTGCCGATGTGGTGATGGTGGTTCACTGCCGCACTGGCAGCTTAGAAAACGCAAGGGCAAGTATTTAGTAGTGGTGTATAGTTCACTGCCGCACTGGCAGCTTAGAAAATCGCGTTAGCCGCAGCAGGTTATGCCGTGGAGTTCACTGCCGCACTGGCAGCTTAGAAAATGTGTTTGATTACTCAAATCATAGCACAACCGTTCACTGCCGCACTGGCAGCTTAGAAACCGCGTAAACTCCTTATCGACGATGCCATTCTGTTCACTGCCGCACTGGCAGCTTAGAAAAACACATCGACCTCTCTAATCACCTGTTGCGCGTTCACTGCCGCACTGGCAGCTTAGAAAAGCGCGTAAACCCACCATTGCATATCACTGACGTTCACTGCCGCACTGGCAGTTTATAAAAGTAGGCTAAACGGTTTGTCACACTCGGCGATCAAGTCCCAGTGCTACCACGGCGATGCAATGATTGATTCTTTCAAATAATCACCGTGCGCATCCGGTTTTTCTGCAATGGCTCGATAAGCGTTACACTGTGGCGTTGTATGTTTCAACGAAAGCAGGAGAACCTTATGCAGCCCACGACACGCCCGTTACCCGAATTGATGTGGTCGTTAGGTTACGGCGGTTTGTTGCCGTTTCTGGCGTTAAGTGCAGCGTTGATGTACGAAACCAGTTTGCCCGGGCTGGAAAATGTGCGCTTGGATTGGTGGTTGGCGGCGTATGCGGCGATTATTCTGAGTTTTCTGGGGGCGGTGCATTGGGGCGTGACACTGGGAATGCTCGATAAATTAGAGCAGCGCGAACGCACCCATTTGCTGTTGTTTAGCGTTGTTCCGGGTGTGTTGGCGTGGTTTGCGTTGTTGTTGCCGATTCAGGGGGCGTTATTCGCACTAGCTGGTTTGGTGACGTTGGTTTATGTGGCTGATACTCGCTTATTGTTTCGATTATTGCCTGACGATTACCGCAAAATGCGCCGAAATCTGACGATAGCGGTGACGTGTTCGTTAATTGCATCGGGGATAGTGGCAGGATGAACACTCAACCTTCCGTCGCTTGGTTGGTCGGTGCAAGTTCCGGCATTGGGCAAGCCCTCGCGTTTGCGTTAGCTGCGGCGGGTTGGAAAGTCGCGATTAGTGCGCGACGCATTGAGCCGTTGCAAGCGATGCAGGCACGTAACCCCTCGTTAACGCCTTACCCGCTGGATGTGACCGATGCGCAAAGTTTGCATGAAGCTGCGGCGGCGATTACCCGTGAACTCGGTGATATTGAGTTGTGCGTGCTGAATGCGGGTGATTACACCCCGATGCCGTTGGATGCTTTTGATCCGGCGTTATTCCGTAAGCTGTGCGAAGTGAATTATCTGGGCATGGTTAACGGGTTGGATGCGATCTTACCGTTGATGTTGGCGCGGGGGCGTGGGCAAATCTTGCTGACGGCGAGTATTGCGGGTTATCGCGGTTTGCCAAAATCCGCGCCCTACAGTGCCAGCAAAGCGGCGGTGATTAGCTTGGCGGAATCGTTGCATCTGGAATTGAAGGCGCGAGGCGTGTTGTTGCGGGTGGTTAACCCCGGTTTTGTGCGTTCGCCACTGACTGATAAAAACGATTTCAAAATGCCGTTTTTGATGGAAGCGGAAGATGCGGCGCAAGCGATTATGCGTGATTTGCCGCGCCAGAATTTCGAGATTGCCTTTCCCAAACGCTTTGCGTATTTGATGAAACTGTTGCGTATCTTGCCGTATTGGTTGTATTTCAAACTGACGAAGGGGGCGGCGTAATGGAGCATGTGGAACGTTATTTGCAGACATTTACGACGTTGCAGGCGGATGGCTTGGAGCGTTTGGCGGGGATTTTTGCGGCGGATGCGCGGTTCAAAGACCCGTTTAATGATGTGCGCGGGTTGGTGGCGATTACGCGAGTTTTTGCGCACATGTTTGCGACTACCCAGCATTCGCGCTTTATGATTGTGGATCACGCGCTGGCGGGAGATGTGTTGTTTATTCGTTGGGATTACCATTTTCAGACTTTGAAAGGGGAGGCGTGGGAAATCCCCGGTACGAGCGTGGTGCGGTTTAATGCGGCAGGTTTGGCGGTCGAGCATGTGGATTATTGGGATCCAGCAGAGCATATTTACAGTAAGTTGCCCGTGCTGGGTTGGTTGATGCGCTGGTTGCGGGGGAGGTTGGCAGCGTAAATATTCCCTTCGCTTATCAGCCCTCCAATTCTGCCAGACGTTTTTTTAATTGTGACAATTCTTCTTGTAAAGCAATGGTTTGAGAGACATCTTTTTGTACGCCAATGTAATACATGATGCCTTCCTCGTGGTCAAAATAGGGGCTAATAGTCAGATCATTCCAAAACAGCGACCCATCTTTACGATAATTGCGTAACACGGCTCTTATAGGCTGATTGCTTTCAATGGCAGCACGAATGCTAGCAAGCTCAGGTTGATCGTTGTCAGCATTTTGCAAAAAGCGGCAATCTTTGTACAAGCACTCGTCGGATGTGTAGCCCGTCATCTCCTCAAAGGCGCGATTAACATACAACAGGATAGTGTCATTGCCTTCACGTTCAGCAATGGTAATACAGTGTTCGGCATGATCCATCAATGCCTGTAACAGATCCGGGCGTATGCTTGTCGCAAGTGTGTCGGCCATGAAGAATGATCCTGAACAATGTCATGTTAAGAATCTGTATTGTAGATGGAGTCGGGAAAAACGGCTAGTACACTATAATATCTCGCTACCCCTTACTTTTTTTGGAACGCAATCGTCACTTCACCCAAGGTGAAACCAAACTTGCTCATCTTTGCGCGGTTCAGCAATACGCCATCCGGTTGCAAATACATCCAATCATCGAAATGCACCTGCCAGACTTTGCCATCCACCGGCAGATTCAAATCGTATTGCCAATTGAGCGCATTGCCGTAAGCCACGCCTTGCGCTTCGCCGACCACATCCGCCGCTCGCCCGCTGTAACGGTGTGCGTCTTGTTTGCGGATGTACCAGATGCGTTGGGAGATTTCGCCGTCATTCCACACGAAATCTTCGGTCATCACCAACTCACCATCCTTGTTGACCTCGCCTTTGATGTCGACCACGAACTGGCGTTTCAACGCGCCGCTGCGATCCTGAAACACGCCCCAACCACGGGTATTGCCCTGAAAATAGGCAAATAGATCCAGTTTTGGTTCAAACGCGGCGTAATCTTCAATCTTCATGTTGCTGCACCCGCTTATCATGAATAGCAGAAGGGTGAACAGAATAGAGCGCATTCGCATAACTCATCTCCCAATAATCCCGAAAATCGACTTCACTGAAGGGAAATCGCCACATGCGCCAAATCACCCAGCTTTTCAGCAATACAGGCAGTCCGGCGTACAATAAAGCCATCGTTAATAAAGTTGTATCGGTTTGCAGGGCTGCCTCTTGCGCAAAGCCCGCCCAATCCAACAACGGAAACGCAATCCCCACCGCCAAAGCGAGTGCCAATTTCGTCAGCAACCCCCACAAACCAAACAGCAAGCCGGTCTGCGGATTGCCCTGATGTTCCATTTGCTGAGCAATATCGGCTTGCATTGACGCAGGCAACGCCATATCAGCCCCCAACGCCAAACCACTGATCACACAAACCGCGAGAAACCCGTACACATCGCCTGCGCCCAAAAACGGAACCCACACAAATGCCGCCACCGATAACACAAGAGCCAATACCCATGCCCGACTTTTGTCGATGCGCCGAGCGAGCCACAACCACAGCGGGAGACCAACAATACCGCTGAGGAAGTACACCATTAGCACCATGCCGACCTGTTCAGGGGCTTGCAATACATGGGTCACAAACAAAATGAACGAGGTAGCGGGCAGGGCATTGGCTAAACTGTTAACAAAATAAGCGGGCAGCAACTGGCGTATCGCGGGATGTGCGGAGAGAATGCTGCCCACCTTGCGCAACGGCGCGAACCGACGCACTTGGCGGCGTTCCACCAACCACAGCAACGCGGGAAAAAGACTCAAGGGCAATAACACCCACAACAACTTGGCAAGGGTATCGAGCGTGAGTGCAATGTTATCCATTGCGCCGATCAAAAACGGCAAGCTAATCACCACCACTGTACCGAGGATGGCAAACACCTCACGACTGGCGGATAAGGCACTTTTGCCGTGGTAATCGTGGGTCATTTCCGACCCCCACGCTTGCCAGGGGATGCTGATCAATGTCCAACCCAAATACGTGACCATTGACCAGGTGAACAGGTAAAGTCCATCGACATTACCGACGGGGCGCAGCAAATAATCCAGCCCCACCAGCAATAACGGCATCCCCAATAAGATGAACAATTTGCGCCGCCCGATACGGCTGTTGATTTTGTCGTTTGCCCAACCAATCAGCGGGTCAGTAATCACATCAAAGCCGCGAGCCGCCAGTAGTGCAATGCCAATCACCGTCAGTGACAGATGCCACTCTTGCGCATAAAACGACGGCAAATACACATACAAGGGTAAGCCCAACATCGCCAACGGCAGCCCCGGTAAGCCGTAAAACAGCAACTGGCGATAATGGGCGGCTTTCATGACAAGGGTTTCTCCAGCGTTACCTGAATCACGTCGATGCGTTCCTCATTGAAACCCGCTTCGCAATACGCGAGGTAATAACGCCACAAACGTTCAAAGCGTTGGTCATACCCCAGCGGGCGCAGCGTTGGCAAGGCGGCGATGAAACGTTCATCCCATTCGCGCAGTGTCCGCGCATAATCTTTGCCGAAACCAACCTGATTAATCTGCTTGAGGTGACTACCCGCCACCAGCTTTTCGAGGTTGGCAGGGTTCGGCAACATGCCACCGGGAAAGATATAGCGTTGGATGTAATCCGCCCGCGAACGGTAGGTTTCAAACCAGTCATCGCCAATGGTGATGATTTGCAGCACGGCACGTCCGCCCGGTTTGAGGTGGCGTTGCAGCGTTTGGAAATAGGTTTCCCAATACTGTTCGCCCACCGCCTCAAACATTTCAATCGAGACAATGTGGTCGTAAGTGCCTTCCAGGTGGCGGTAATCGCGCAATTCCAGCACGGTTTGTTCGCCGAAGCGTTCCAAACGTTGTTGCGCCCAAGCCAATTGTTCGCTGGAAAGGGTAATGCCATGTACTTTGCAGCCCTGTTCGGCTGCCATTTCCGCGAAACCGCCCCAACCGCAACCGATTTCCAGCACGGTTTGCCCCGCTTGCACCTGCAATTCATCCAGAATCCGCTGATATTTGGCACGTTGCGCCTGTTCCAAGGTTAATTCTGGGGTGGTGTACAACGCTGACGAATACGTCATGGTGCTGTCTAGCCATTCGCGGTAGAAATCGTTGCCCATGTCGTAATGGTGGGCAATGTTCTTGCGGCTATTGCGGACGCTGTTGCGGCGCAGTTGGTGAAACCAGTTGGCAGGTTTGCGTAGCAGCTTGCGGCTATCCAAGGTGTTGCCGAATTGTTCCCAATTGCGCAGTAACAGGGTCAGCAAATCCGCCGGATGATCGCTTGACCAATCGCCCGCAATATAGGCTTCACCGAATCCCAAATCGCCTTTTGTCAAACATTTCAGCGCGAGGCGCAAGGGGCGGTGAATGTGAATGCTGGCGTGCAATTCGTCGGAATGCCCCAACACGTAATATTCGCCATCCAAATGAATGCTGAGCCGCCCGTATTGAATGCGGGCAAAGGTTGCTAATAACCAGCGTTTCAGGGTGGGCAGGTGATCAAAACGGGGTACTAATGGCGGGTTCAGGGTGGTTTCTAAGGGCATTAGGTTACGGTCTCCGTTGGGGGCGCAGGCTTGCGATAAAACTTGCCGCCTTTTAGCCAGATTTTCAGGGCTTGCCAGTGAATCAAGAGCATGACTTTCAGAGTCATGAAGGGGATGAGTGCAAATTGCCGCAGCAAAACAGCAGTAGTAAACGGCTGGCGTTGCCCTTGTTGGCTGGCAATCAGTGCCAGTTCATCGCCTTCGTATTCGTGGATTAGAATCTTTACCGTCTCAGTTGGCGGATGGATGAAAAATTCATACCGCGCATCCATCCCCATGAAGGGCGACACATGAAACACTTTCTGCTTGCTACCGGTGACGATAGCGGCATTAGCGGCTACCGGCAGCAAATAATGGTGGTGTTCACCAAAGGTATTACGCACTTCGCAAATGGCTGCCAGCAAGTTGCCCGCCGTGTCATGGCAGAACCACATACTTAACGGGTTAAAGCCATAACCCAAGATACGCGGGAAACACAGTAACTGGATGTTGCCAATAGCAGCGTCAATGCCATTCTCGCGCAACAAGGTTTCCGCCCATCCGCGCCATGCACTACCATCGCGTGCGCCGTGGTCACGCTGGTAAAGGCTGAACAGGTTGAAACGGTTGATGGAAAACAGTGGGGTACGTCCGACTTCATCCAGCCGGTCGATGTCCACTAACAAACTAAAAACGCGATAGCTGAAACGGTAAGTCACCGGAAAACGCCGACTGTGCATGACTGTTGAGGGAAAGACAGCAGCCGCAGGTGCAAGCGTTTTCATGGTGTGACCGCCCCAGCTATCGACAACGGAAGCACAGGCTGAGGAGTCGTCGTTTCCTGTGCTTTGACCCAAACCGGGGTAACGCCGAAATCCTGACAAACCCTCACCGCCGAAGCGATGGCATCTTCGTGGAAGCCGTAGCGGTGGTAACTGCCACAGAACCATGACTGCTGTTGCCCTTGCAGGCTGGCAAGTTGTGGTTGGGCGGCGACGGCAGCTTGGTCGAAGATCGGGTGTTCGTAAGTCATTTCGGTAATGATGTGCTCGTCACGCGGCAACTGATACGGGTTGAGGGTGACGAAATAATCGGTGCTGGTGTCCAGCCCTTGCAGGTTATTCATCCAATAGGTCGCGGTCATTTGTTGGCGAGCGTTGGCGTATTCTGGCTGGCTGGTGGCGAGGTAATTCCACGACGACCACACTTTGCGATTAACGGGCATGAGATTCGTATCGGTGTGCAAATAGGTCTGGTTTTTTTCGTAGCGGAAGCAACCGAGGATGCGTTGTTCTTCCGCGCTGGGTTGTGCCAGTAAAGCCAATGCTTCATCGGCGTGGCAGGCAAAAATCACCGCATCAAAGTCGTGTTGGGTGCTATCGGTGAAGACGCTGGCTTGCGTGGTGCTGCGTTCGACACGTATTGCGCCGGATTGAATGGTGATTTTGTCGCCCATTTCGGCGAGAAGTTTGCGCACGTAAACAGAACTTCCGCCGCAAACGGTGCGCCATTGGGGACGGTTTTGAATGTCGATCAAACCGTGGTTGGCGAAGAAGCGGAGGAAGCTGAGCGCGGGAAATGCGAGCATGGTGTCAACGGGGCATGACCAAATCGCCGCACCCATTGGCAACAGGTAATGTTCGCGCATATCGCGGGAAAACTGATGCGCGTCGAGCATTTCACCCAAACTCATGTCGGGGACGGCAACGGGGTTTTCGAGCAAGCGGTGCGCCACTTTGTTGAAGCGCATGATTTCTTTGAGCAAACGCCAGTGGCTCAGGCGGAACAGGTTTTTGCGTTGTGCAAACAGGGTATTGAGGCTAGAGCCGGAATATTCCAATTCGCCTTGGTTCAGCGAGAATCCGAACGACATATCGGTGTCGCGGGTGGGAATGCCGAGTTGTGCGAATAGCCCAATGAGGTTGGGGTAGTTGCGGTCGTTGTAGACGATAAAGCCGGTATCGACGGGCACTTGGCAGTCTGCTTCGGGTACGTCGATGGTGTGGGTATGCCCGCCGATGTAGGCGTTCTTTTCAAACAGGGTGACATCGTATTGTTTATGGAGTAGCCACGCGGAAGCTAACCCTGTAATGCCAGACCCAATGACTGCAATCTTCTTCCTGTACATTTCCCGCGTTCCTTATTAAAACTTATACCTTACCTGTACGGTCAAGTATGCGTGATGGATGCAGCAAATGACTAAAAAACGAATTTTTTGTAGGGTTTTGTCAAATTTAGGAATAATTTACTACTGGTTAGGGTAATTCCTTATAAGTCTTGTGTAATTATCGTGATTATTTTGTCACGGTATATGTCAAGTTTCCTTCACGGTCATCGCCGGATAACAACACCTGTTTAACCACATGACCTTGTTCCAGATACACCAAGCCGACATTCGGGCGGCAGGTAATCCAGTAGGTATTGGGGTCGGTGCGTGACTTGCCGTCTTTTTGTTCGAGCCAGTGCCATAGCTTTTGTAAAGTCTTAGCGGCTAAAGGTTCCCACCAAGTTTTTGGTTCGATTGTCGGGCGCGGTTGTACCGCTTTACCGGGAATGCCGACGACTTCAAGTTTCCATATGTCTTTTTTCAGAAAACGCCAGAAAAATAAGCGATACCACCAAGCCAAGGTTTCGGGTTTGCTGTGTCCGCGCCGTACTTTGGTAATGTCATTGGCGAGGAAAGTTTCTAAGGCACGCCCCGCTTCAGGTGTGTTGCGCAAGGCACTGCTGGTTAATTGCAGGCATTCGAGCGTTTGCACGTCATCAGGGGCGATTTGGCTGGTGTAAGTCGCGTGGTTGGCAAAGGAGTAATGCACATCACCGGCAATGAACGTGGCTTTTTTGTAGCCCATCCGATACAAAATGGCATTTAAAAACATTGAAAAGCCTTGGCGATTGGCGATCCAGCTTTCAATATCAAGGCGGCTGGGGGCGAGTTTGCCATTGGCAATGCCCAGCAAAAAGCCTACGCGATAGGCGAGTTGTTGCACCCCTTCAATTACCGAAAATCCAAAAACTGGCGTGCCGGTAATAAATATTGGCGTTACCGTGTCTTGTTTTTGTTCGGCGGGCAGCTTGAACCATGTTTCGTGGAGCGAGTCCAGTGCGTAATGATCCAACAATTTCGGCGGGGAATTGAACGAGCCAAAGTCGCGCTGGGTGCGGCAATCCAGCACAAAAATCGGTGGTGTGGTTGGCAGCACAAAACTCCACTGATGGAATTTACGCAGCGTGAAATCGTAGTGTTTGGCGTATTCACTATTCTCAGGAACAATCAGGTGATTCTGTAACGTGTCGATAAACTCCTGATTAAATTGCGCCGGTTCATTGCCCCAACTTTGAAATGCCCAAAATGCCGCCAGTGCGTTAGACACTATGCGACTGCCGGAAACACTGGAATGTACCTGATTGTACCAACTGCGATTGATATTCCAGTCATCGGTTACGTCGTGGTCATCAAACATCATGTAGGTGGGAATATTGGCCAAGGTTTTGCGCACTTGCGCTTGGCTGGCAAGGAAATCCCGCAAACTGTCCAGCGCGGGACTAGTCACGGTTTTTTCAGGAAGGCTAAAGCCAATGCGATTACCCATGACTAACAAATACATAGCCGCGAATTCGCCAAAGCCCATTAAGTGCATATCGGGGCAATTGGAGGTCAACCCGCATTCGGCTTTCAACGCGGTGCGTTGTGTGCTGTCAATGTTGCTTAATATTGCGCCGCACGGCAGAGGAATATCATGACCCACCAACGTTACCGCGATTTTTTTGAGGCTATCCATGACGATTTCAGGGACTTCATCAGCATAAATCTGGTCGCCGACCAAAAATAAATGCGAGGGGCGATTCGCTAAATTTTGTACATTGTCACTTAAATGACCGGCTAACAATGCCAGTGAATCTTGGTGTTGGGTTTTTTCCTGATCATCAAACGAAGGGCCGTGTGGTTTGCGGCACGAGCCATACGCAAACATTTGCAGGTGTTGTGGAATGTAAAACCCCGGTAACGGTTCCCCGTCTAAGCACACATCCGTAATCTCAGGTAAGGGGTTTTCCTGAGCATCGAATAAGTTATAACGTAACAACACATCCTGTGGAAACGGGTCGCCAGTTCGATCCGGTCGCGCTTCGATCAGGGTGACGTGTAGCTGTGTGCCTAAATTGGCGTGGCTTTGTAATGAACCCACCCAAGTATCACGTTGCTGCGTCATCGAATCAGGCATTACCGATGAACCCACCTGTTCACCTGCCAGATCATAAATCCGCA
The DNA here is from genome assembly GCF_017901175.1 of Thiothrix unzii. Taxonomy (NCBI): domain Bacteria; kingdom Pseudomonadati; phylum Pseudomonadota; class Gammaproteobacteria; order Thiotrichales; family Thiotrichaceae; genus Thiothrix; species Thiothrix unzii. Next base: position 1,631,216 of record NZ_CP072793.1, on the reverse strand, counting down.
AAGTGACATCAAGCCGTCGGCTTGTGGCTAACCACACGGTAACGGAATCTGCTGTTACCCGCCGTAAAATTGGCCCGGCTAAGATTAAAGGAAGTGTCTGATTGTCGTCCATGAAGTGCGCTCCGCAAGCAAGTCTTGGTGTTAAGCATAGGCGTTACGCCCGCTTTTTGCTGTTAACGAAATGATAAACGGCTATTTTTGGCGGCGGTAATCCCACGGTGCTACCGGATGTGCATCTTGCCATAAGCCTTTTTGCGCGGCGCGTGCTTGTTTTTCAGCTTTGGCATAGGCTTTACTGTCACGAGGGCTTTGTTCTTTGGCATAAGCGACATAGTGCCAGCCGCACCCTTGACGCAATAGGGTTAACGCCACATCACTGTCATCGACGCTAATTTTGGCAATAATACGCCCGTATTTATCATGTTTATAGGCTTCCACTTGCACCGTTTTGCCGTTGGTTAATTGCCCCAGTTGCTCTTTGCAATATTTACCAAAAGCTTGCCCGCGCTCTGGTGCATCAATGCCTTGCAGCCGAATCTTAAACGACTCTTTATTGCTGGCAAGCACGGTTAAACTGTCGCCGTCAGCAATGTGGACGACTTGCCCTTGCGCAATTAATGTACCTGCGGCGGTGAGTTCGGCATCACTGGGCAGTTTCTCCTGCAATTTACGTTGTTGAGCGGTTAAGTCTTTTTGGCAAGCACTTAGTAGCATGAGTGGAATGAGGATCAGCGCAAGCATTTTCATAAGATTTACTGGGTTTTCCGAATCATAAAAGAGCGCATGAGTATACGCCTTTGGCTGTGCTATATTGCCGCCCAACCGATAAAAGTGAGAGTGAACATGACCGACCGCTACGCCGTCTTTGGCAATCCTATCGCCCACAGTAAATCGCCACGCATTCATGCATTGTTTGCCGCGCAAACCGGCATTGCTTTGGAATACAGCGCGTTATTGTCAGAACCGGAAGAGTTTGCGCAAGACGTGATGATGTTTTTGATTAGCGAAGGCAAGGGTTGCAATGTCACCGTGCCTTTCAAGCAAGAAGCGTGGGAACTGGCGGACGAACTCAGTGATTATGCGGCACGGGCGCAAGCGGTCAATACGCTGGTGTTTCGGGAAGATGGCAGCATGTTCGGTGCGAATACCGACGGCATTGGTATCGTGCGTGATTTACAGCAAAATCATGGGCTTGTATTGCAAGGTAAACGTATTTTGTTACTAGGTGCGGGGGGCGCGGTGCGCGGCGTGTTACAGCCGTTGCTGGAAACTCAGCCAGCCAGTTTGTTTATCGCCAATCGTACTGCCAGTAAAGCCACGGAATTGGCAGCGGATTTTGCTACCTTGGGCAAGGTTTCCGGCGGTGGTTTTGAGGCAATTAATGGGCAATTTGATCTCATTATTAACGGTACGGCGGCGAGTTTGCAGGGTGATTTACCGCCCTTACCGGATGGTTGTCTGGCGGTAGGCGGCAGCACTTACGATATGATGTATGCCGCAAAACCCACCGCATTCGTGGAGTGGGGCAAGGCACAAGGTGCGCTCTTAGCTTTGGACGGTTTGGGCATGTTGGTTGAACAAGCCGCAGAAGCGTTTTTCATCTGGCGTGGCGTGCGTCCGGATACCGCACCCGTATTGGCACAATTACGAGCTGAATTAGCCGCATAACAGTAAAAGTACGCGATTAGCGGTCATTGAATTGTAGCGTGACTGGGCTACACTTGAAGCTTTGTTGCACTAACCATTCAAAACAACGCGAGGCAGGGAAAATCCTATGGCACAAATCATTATCAAATATAAGCTGAAAGCCGGTGTTACCCGTGAACAGTATGAAAACTGGACGCGCACCACCGACTACCCAACCATGCGTGGCTTGACGCGGGTAGCGCGTTTCGTCAATTACCGCACCGTGCGCAACCTATTAAGTGACGCTGCCCCGACGGTTGATTACGTGGAGTTTTTCGATATTGCTGACATGGATGGCTTCTTGGGTGAAGACATGGGCAGCAGCACCGTGCAGGCAGTGATGAGCGAGTTCATGCAATTCGTCGACGCGCCAGAGTTCCTGATTGCGGAAGAAGTGGTTTAACGGCGGATTTCGATTGGATGGATAATTCCTACTTTTCTTGTGGGAATGTGCTAGGCTGAGAGTAGAAGGTTTGGTCTGAAATTCATAAACTGCAAGGAGTCGCGGTATGAAGAAGCTAATTATTTCTACTTTGTTTTCTGTCCTTTGTCTTTCCGCTTGGAATGTGTCGGCTGAAGACAAGCCACTTGATCCCGCCGCAGGGAAACGCTTGTACGAGACCTATTGTTTCATGTGCCATGACCGAGGTTTGAGCAACGCCCCGCGCCCTGCGGAAAAGGTTGACTGGGATAAACTGTTACCTTTAGGTGAGGAAACCCTGTTCAAAGCGGTGATTGATGGCCCCGGTCACATGTATCCAAAAGGTATTAGTCCGGTTTGGTCTGAGTGGGAACTGCGCAGCATGATCCGTTATATGATGGATACGGTGACGGATGCGGACAGCCAGAAGCAGGCCAATACCGCCAGTGCAGCAGACAAAGAGCGTCACTTGCAACTGTTACACGGGCGCAAGCTGTATGAACAGACTTGCTTCAAATGCCATGATTATGGTGATCTGGGCGCACCCAAGCTGGGTAGCCTTGAATCATGGGCGGGCAGCAAGGATAAGAGTATGGATGCACTGGCTAGAAGCGTGATTGATGGCAAAAATCATATGTACGCCCACGGTGGCAGTAATAGTCTTTCCATCAATGAATTCAAGTCCATGATCGAATACATGCTGAGCAGCCTAGAAAAGGGGTGGGTTTCACCTCAAAGAAAGTGCCAGTGAGTGTTGGGTATTTGCTATGCACTTATTCAAGTAAGTCGATTCCCGCCTGTTGCAACATCTGACTCAGGCGAATCAGCGGCAGCCCCATTAATGCAGTGGGGTCGTCGCCGTACATGCGCTTGAACAGCGTAATCCCCAAGCTTTCTGAGCGGAAGCTACCAGCGCAGTTATAGGGCTGGTCTTTGTGGAGATAGTGGTTAATTTGCGCATCAGTTAATTCACGGAAATCCACACTAAACGGCACAACATCTAACTGGTAATGACCGCTGTTACTGTCGAATAAACATAATCCCGTTAAAAAAGCTACGGTTTGCCCAGAAGCATTTTGCAATTGCTTGACCGCATTATCGTGATTACCGGGTTTGCCAATCACTGCATCGTGTAATACCGCACATTGGTCTGAGCCGATAATCAATGCATCAGGGTATTGTTCGGCAACTTTACGGGCTTTCGCCAGCGATAAACGCAGCACCATGTCGCGTGCGCTTTCGCCTTCAAGACGGGTTTCGTCAATGTCGGGGGCAGCGGTGGTGAAGGGGATTTTGAGGCGATCCATCAACTCGCGACGGTAAGGTGAAGTGGAGCCAAGAATTAAGGTACGAGTCATCATAAGGGCGGTGTTGTGGCTTATGTGGTAGTAAAGCGGCAGATGATACGCAAGATATGCACTTTACCCAAGTAAAAAGCCCAGAAATTTCTTTACATATCATAGCCCGGATTCATATAATCCCGCGCTTATGTTGAACAGACTACCCGTAGACGTTAATCCTTTTAAATTAGTCGAGCAAGGAAGATGCTTGGCTGGTGTTATGCCGTTGCAACAATTGCCACGTTTGGTCGAGGTTGTGTTGGCAGGAACGCAGGATGTAGCGGTAACATTGGACTTCACCCGCAGTATCGGTGGTCGTCCGATGATCAAAGGGCATATTCGCGGTAATGTGGTGTTGGAATGCCAACGCTGTATGCAGCCAGTGACTATCCCGCTTGATGTGCCGGTTGAAGTAGCTCTGACGACGTTTGAGTCGGATGAACGCCCCGAACAAGAAGGCTTAGAAGCTTGGTTGGTTGAGGATGAACGGCTGTTTATACAGGATTTCGTTGAAGATGAAATTCTTCTGGCTTTACCGTTAGCGGCGAAGCATGAGCAGTGCGAGCCGGTGCGCAAGTTGATAGAAGCCTTGCCATCAGACGTGGTGTTAACAGAAAGTGGGCAAGAGGACTCGGCGGTAATTACCAAAAAGAATCCTTTTGCAGTTTTAAAAGATTGGAAAAAAACGGAGTAAACGATGGCAGTCGGTCAAGCTCGAATGACTCGTTCAAAACGCGGTATGCGTCGCTCACACGATGCACTGAAGAACCCTACCTTGTCTATTGATGCAACTTCAGGTGAAACTCACCTGCGTCATCACATGACTAAAGACGGTTTCTACCGTGGTCGTCAGATCATTAAATCAGCGGTTGATGCGGACGAAGCAGAATAAGTGGCAACGCTTTGCACGCTTTCACCAAGAAATCGTATAGAATCGCGGGCTTGACCCGCGATTTTTTTTCAGGAGAGGGGATAGCATGGCTGAACAATATCGCATCGCGTTGGATGCGATGGGAGGCGATCATGGGTTGTCGGTGGTGGTTCCAGCCGCACTGGAAGCCCTGAAACAGTACGATGATATTGCTTTGATTCTGGTCGGTGATGAAACGCAGATTCAATCACTATTGGCGCAACACCTAGCAGTCGCTGGAAATCGGTTGCGTATTCATCATGCTTCACAAGTCGTACAGATGGATGAAGCTCCCGCTGTTGCTCTGAAAAATAAAAAAGATTCCTCCATGCGGGTCGCTATTAATTTAGTCAAAGCCAATGAAGCCGATGCTGCCGTCAGTGCTGGCAATACTGGTGCGTTAATGGCTACCGCCCGTTTCGTTCTCAAAACCCTGCCCGGTATTGACCGCCCCGCCATTTGCACCATTTTGCCTTCGATCAAAGGCCACACGCATATGCTGGATTTGGGCGCAAATGTCGATTCTGAAGCAGAACACCTGTATCAATTCGCCCTCATGGGGTCGGAACTCACCAAAGCCATTGACGATAATCCAAACCCCAGAGTCGGTTTGCTCAATATTGGGCAAGAAGCGATCAAAGGTAATGAGCAAGTCAAAGCTGCCAACGCCTTATTGCAAGGTAGCCCATTGAATTACATCGGTTATGTCGAAGGTGATGACATTTATCTCGGCGATGTGGACGTAGTGGTTTGCGACGGTTTTGTGGGTAATGTCGCCCTGAAAACCAGCGAAGGTTTGGCGAAAATGGTATCTTCGCACCTCAAGCAAGAGTTTACTGCGAACCTATTCCGACGTTTCGCGGCTTTAGTTGCATTGCCGGTGCTGAAATCGTTTCGGCGTAAATTTGACCCAAGGCGTTACAATGGCGCAAGCTTCTTAGGCTTACAAGGCATTGTGGTAAAAAGTCACGGCGGCGCGGATAGCATTGCTTACGCCAACGCTATCGGTATGGCTCGCACTGAAATTATCAAGCAAGTACCGCAACGCATTCATAAACAACTCGAACATTTGCACGCACAGAGGATCAAAGCATGATCTATTCACGCATTACCGGCACGGGTAGTTATTTGCCGGAAAAAGTATTGACCAATAAAGACCTTGAAGAAATGGTTGATACCACCGACGAGTGGATTTTTGAACGTACCGGGATTCGTGAACGTCACGTTGTTGAGATGGAAAGTGCCTCCGACATGGCGGAACACGCCGCACGTCGTGCCTTGGAAATGGCAGGTAAAAAGCCCGAAGACGTTGATTTGATTATCGTGGGCACATCTACCCCGGATTTGGTATTTCCTAGCACCGCGTGTTTGCTCCAAAATAATTTGGGGATTCGCAACGGCGGGGCGGCCTTTGACGTACAAGCCGCGTGTTCCGGTTTTGTGTTTGCCTTAAGCGTGGCAGATAAATTTGTACGCAGCGGTACCAGCAAATGTGCGTTGGTAGTCGGTTCTGAAGCCATGTCCAAAATTTTGGATTGGACAGATCGCGGCACCTGCATTTTATTTGGTGACGGTGCGGGTGCAGTAGTGCTGGAAGCCAGCGATGAAGCGGGTATTTTATCCACTCACATCCATGCCGATGGTGCTTACGAGCATTTATTAAGTGTTAATGCAGGTATTTCACGCAATTTGGAAATGCTGCGTGCTGAAGGTGCGTTGTTGCAAATGCGCGGTAACGAAGTTTTTCGGGTAGCAGTCAATACCTTAGGGCGTATTGTTGATGAAACGCTCGAAGCCAATGGCATGACTAAAGCTGATGTGAACTGGTTAGTGCCGCACCAAGCCAATATCCGTATTATTCAGGCGACTGCGAAAAAGCTCGATATGTCGATGGATAATGTGGTGGTTACGGTTGATAAACACGGTAATACCTCGGCAGCTTCAGTGCCGTTGGCATTGGATACGGCAGTGCGCGATGGGCGTATCAAACGTGGCGATGTGATTTTATTGGAAGCGTTCGGCGGTGGCTTTACTTGGGGTTCTGCCTTAGTTAAGTTCTGATGGCTATTGAAATTGAACGCAAATTTTTGCTGGTGTCGGATGCATGGCGGGCTTTAATCAGCCGCTCTGAAACTTTCCGGCAAGGCTATCTCAGCAATACCAAACGCGCTTCGGTGCGGGTGCGGATTGCTGATGAAATGGCAACGTTGAACATCAAAGGTATGACCTTGGGTGTGCAACGTGCCGAATACGAATACACCCTTCCATTGCCCGATGCTATGGAATTGTTGGATCAGTTGTGCGAACGCCCGCTGATTGAAAAAACCCGCCATTTTGTCGAGTTTGGCGGAAAACTGTGGGAAATAGACGAATTCCACGGTGACAACGCCGGATTAATTGTGGCGGAAGTTGAACTCGATTCATCGGATGAAGTAATCATTATGCCACCTTGGGCTGGCAATGACGTTTCCCATTTGGAACGCTATTACAACGTCCGGCTCACTCAATACCCCTACAGCCAATGGTCGGCTGAGGAACGAGGTTAATTAAACAATGCTATTTTCTGAACTCGGCTTGTCCGAGCCGCTGTTGCGTGCCATCGGCGAACAGGGGTATGACACCCCGACTCCTATTCAAGCACAAGGGATTCCTGCGGTGCTTTCCGGGCGCGATCTTATGGCGGCGGCACAAACCGGTACAGGCAAAACAGCAGGATTTACCCTGCCATTATTGCACCGTTTATCGACTGGCAATCGCCCCAGTGCCAATCACATCCGGGCGTTGGTGTTAACCCCAACCCGTGAATTGGCGGCGCAAGTGGGTGAAAGCGTGCGCGAATACGGCAAGTATTTGTCGTTGAGTTCTACTGTGGTGTTTGGCGGGGTAAGCATTAACCCGCAAATGATGGCGTTACGGCGCGGTGTTGACGTGCTGGTGGCAACACCGGGGCGGTTACTGGATTTGTACGAACAAAATGCCGTGAAATTTGCTCAAGTGGAAATCCTCGTATTGGATGAAGCGGATCGCATGTTGGACATGGGCTTTATCCGCGACATCCGTAAAGTGTTGGCAGTATTGCCGAAACGCCGTCAGACTTTACTGTTTTCCGCGACATTTTCTGATGACATCGTGGCATTAACCAAGGGCGTGTTAAATAACCCGCTGCAAATTTCAGTTAGCCCGCGCAATGCCGCTGCGCCATCAGTGAAACAGTCGGTGTATATGGTGGATAAAACGCAAAAAACTGCATTGTTAAGCCATTTAGTGCGCGAAAACCAATGGGAACAAGTGCTGGTTTTCACCCGTACTAAACACGGCGCGAACCGTTTGGCAGAAAAGCTGGAACGTGATGGTGTCACCGCTGCGGCGATTCACGGTAATAAAAGCCAAGGGGCGCGTACCAAAGCCTTAGCCGATTTCAAGCAAAGCAATATTCGGGTGTTGGTGGCGACTGACATTGCGGCGCGTGGTTTGGATATTGAGCAATTGCCACACGTGGTAAATTTCGAGTTACCGAATGTTTCGGAAGATTACGTGCATCGCATTGGGCGTACCGGGCGTGCCGGAGCAACGGGCGAAGCGATTTCCTTGGTTGAGCCGGAAGAATACGGTTTCCTCAAAGGTATTGAGAAGCTGATTAAACAGCAATTACCGCGTGAGCCATTGCCAGTTTTCAGCAATGCACCGGTACGTCCGCGTACTCCAGAAGAAGTTAAGGCTGATGCGGAAGCTGATAAGCCACGTTCACCGCAACACCGCCCTGCGAATCGCCGCACCAATGGGCAGAAAAACGATGCACGTAAAGCGGCTGGTTTGCCTGCGGTAAAACGCAGCAATGGTAATGGCAACAATGCCAATGGCGCGAATAAACCACGCCGTCGTCCTAATAAGCCGCAAGCTGTAGCTTAATTCAGCATGTGCGTGGGTATTGCTGCTGTCTGTGGCACAGCAATACCGCGCACATTATGGCGGCATAAACGGTGTTCCAAGCCTTGGCGCACCATGCCCCATTCGGTATCTAAAATACTGTAAATCGCGGTATCACGAATTAAACCATCCGGCATAATCGCGCTGCGGCGCAATACACCTTCTTGCGTAGCCCCTAATTTTTCCAGCGATTGGCGTGAACGCGCATTGCGAATATCCGTTTTAAATTGCACCCGCAAAATCCCGAAGGTTTCAAACGCATGGCGCATCAGTAAATATTTGCACTCCAGATTAACTCCGCTGCGCTGGTATTCGGTGGCGTACCAGGTTCCACCAATTTCCAGTTTCATGTGTTTTAAGCAAATATCTCGGAAACGGGTGCTGCCAATGGCTTTTCCAGAAGCGCGATGGATGACCGCAAACGGTAAATCGCTGCCCAAATCACGTTGGCGAATCGCATTAGCAATAAAGTTTTCCATGTGTTCGGGTTCGGCGAGATTGCCGTAAAACATGTATTGCCAGATGCGTTCATCGCGGGCGGCTTCCAGTAAGTCGGGGATATGGTGGTCACTTAAGGGTTCAAGGTGTACTAAATGACCAGTCAAAGTAACGGGTTGCAAGGTCATAGCGATCACTCCTTTTCACAGGCAAGACAATACACACAGGCTTCCTTGTGCTAAACCCGCGCCCAAAAACGCGCCCATCAGCACATCGCTAGGGTAGTGCAGCCCTAAAATGACCCGCGACAACGCCACGAGTGCCGCAAAGGGCGCAACCAATACCAACCATTCCGGGTAGTAACTTAGCAATACCCAGCTAAAACTGACTGCGTGCAAGGTATGCCCAGACGGAAAACTAAACTGGTCCAAGGCTGCGACATTTTGAAAGATAGTGTCGCTGTAGCAATAAGGGCGCACCCGCTCGGTTGAGGTTTTCAGCCAGCGATAAATCAGTACACCCAGCAATCCGACCAAAGCCATGTGCAACGATACTGTTACCGCCTGCCAGCCGTAAATCACTGGCAACATCAGCATTAACACATACCAAAACACCCCGTTACCCAAACGGCTGACGGCGGCAAAAAATAAGCTGATCGGTTTGAGGTGATTGATCCGGTTAAACAGCAGGCATAACGGGATTTCGCGGTCATTGAGGTTATGTAACAGCTTCATGGTTTGGCCTCGTGCAAAATAGTTTGCAAAGTGTGGTGTAAACGCTCGACAACATTGCCCCAACTTAACTGTTGTGCGGCTTGATACGCCGCTTCACCTTGGGTTTGGCGCAAGGTCGGGTCGCCCGCTAGAGTCACAGCGGCTTGTATAAAGGCGGCGTTATCATCGAAAGGGACATTCATGCCATTGCTGCCGTAGTGCAGGTATTCATGCGCGGCGGCGTAATCGAATGTGACCACGGGTAAACCGCTTGCCATTGCTTCCAAAATGACATTGCCAAAGGTTTCGCTGGTGCTGGGGTATAAAAACAAATCGCCGCTGGCGTAATGTTCCGCCAAGGCCACGCCGGTTTGCATTCCTGCGAAGATGCAATCAGGGTGCGCGGCTTGCAGGCGTTTGCGTTCGGGGCCATCGCCGACCAATAAGAATTGTGCGTCAGGTACTTGCGCTTGAATCGCCCGAAACGCGCTAAATGCCAAATCGAGGTTTTTCTCTTGCGCCATGCGTGACACCAGCGTGACGAGTAACTGCTCAGGGCGGATGCCTAATTGGGTGCGTAATGTTTCACTGCGGCGTTGCGGGTTAAATTGGCTGGTATCAATCCCGCGTTCTAAAATGCCCAGTTTGGTGTAACCGCACGCGCTCAGTTGTTGTTGTAATTCGCGGGTGGGAACCAGTGTCACCAGCGTTTGATTGTGCATGTGGCGTAAATAGCGTTTTGCCACATTAAAAAAACCACTCAAACGGTAATAGCGGCTGTATTGGTCAAAATTGGTGTGGAAATCGCTAATCACAGGAATACCGAGTTTTTTAGCAGCTTTCATCGCGGAATACCCCAACGGGCCTTCGGTGACGATTTGCACAATGTCAGGGCGTTGCTTTTTCCACAAGCGTTTGAGGGCGTGGTATTGCGGGAAGCCCAAGCGGACTTCCTTGTAAAAGGGGAGTGTCAATCCATTGACGAGGTATTCCTGGAAATCGTTGTCGTGTTGCGCTTGTTCCAACGCGGTTTGACGCGGGCGCACCAATTGAATGTGATAACCGCCGTAAGCACGTAACCCTTGCACCAAGCGATTAATGGTATGCGCTACGCCGTTAATTTCCGGTGGCCATGTTTCAGTGACCACACTTAAGCGGGTGTTAGCGGCAACAAGTTGTAAGCGGCGGTTTGACACAAAATAAACATTCCAGTGTAGCGATGCCCCTGATTTTCCAAGGTTTGTGCTGCAACACCGTGACGTTTTTGTGAAGGTTATGTTTAGACGCTAGGTGAAAACCGATAACCCGCACCACGCACCGTTTGGATGTAATGCTCAATCCCGTGCGGAGCTAATGCCTTGCGTAAGCGCAAAATATGCACATCCACAGTGCGCTCTTCGACATACACATTGCGTCCCCAAGCGTTATTGAGCAATTGCTCACGACTGTAAACCCGATCCGGGTGCTGCATAAAAAATTTCAGCAACCGAAATTCTGTGGGGCCAAATTCCAGTTCGGTGGATTTAGCCGTCACCCGATGACTGAGCGGGTCAAGAAACAAATGTTCGTATTCCAACGGCTGATTGGTGGGCGCATTGGAGGTTTGGGTGCGCCGCAATACGGCCTGAATCCGCGCCAGCAATTCCGCCGGGGAAAAGGGTTTGCTGATGTAGTCGTCAATCCCCGCATTGAAACCGTTGATTTTATCGGCTTCTTCGGTGCGTGCCGTGAGCATAATCACCGGAATGTCTTGGGTGTTGGCATCGCGTTGTAAGCGTCGTACCAATTCCAAGCCGTTCATGCCGGGGAGCATCCAATCCATCAGGATTAATTCAGGGCGTTTACGGTCAATTTCTGCGTAAGCTTGTTCCGCATCGGCAGCCTCGCTGAGTTCAAAACCGGCGCGGCTCAGCGCGAAATTCACCATTGTACGGATGGGCTGTTCGTCTTCGACAATCAGAATATTGTGCATGTTAAACCTGTATGAATTCCATTTTATACGTTGCATTTAAGCGTGGTTGTGTGTCAATTCTGTGACAATGTGCTGAATTTGTTGATTTTTTTGTGCATCGCCCAATAAAAAGGGAGCGACACGCGCTCCCTTAAAACTCCTTTCGTTAAAATTTATTAACTGGAGAAGTGTTTGTTATTATTTCAAGCCATCTGCGGTCATTGCAGTCAGGGCTGTTGCATTTTTAGCAATTTCTGGCAGTTCTTTAGCGTCAACAGGTACTAAGCCTTTGTCAGCCAAGTAACCATCAGCACCCATAGCCGCTTCACTGACGTATTCAGCAATAAATTCTTTGATGCCTTTTACTTGGTCAACGTGGCTGTTTTTCACGTAAACGTACATGGAACGTGACATTGGGTAGCTGCCATCAATAACTGCTTCTGGTGAAGGCGCAACGCCGCCGATAGCTAAACCGCGCAGTTTGTCTTCATTTTGCTCAAGGAAGCTGAAACCGAACGCGCCCAGAGCTTTAGGGTTGGCTTCCAGTTTCTGTACGATCAGGTTGTCGTTTTCACCGGCTTCAACATACGCACCGTCTTCACGGATAGTTTGGCAAGCTGCTTTGAAAGCTTTCTCGTCTTTTTCCTTGAGTGCTTTCATGGAGTCGATTTTCTTACAACCGCCTTCCATACCCAGTTCATTGAAAGAGTCGCGTGTACCAGAAGTAGGTGGCGGCCCGATGACTTCGATTTTAACGTCTGGCAGTTCAGCGTTAACTTCTTTCCAAGTTTTGGCAGTGTTAGGGACTAATTCGCCTTTTTCGTTAGGCACGTCTTTCGCCAAACCCATGTATAAATCTTTCAGGGTGAAGTTTTTGAACTCATCACCGCTTTTGGATTGTGCGAGAGTCAAGCCATCGTAGCCCATTTTGATTTCAGTGATAGCATCAACGCCGTTCTTTTTGCAGTCTTCAAATTCGCCTTTTTTCATGCGGCGTGAAGCATTGGTCAAGTCTGGCGTTTCAACGCCAGCACCGGCGCAGAACAATTTCATACCGCCGCCAGTACCGGTGGATTCAACCTTTGGTGCTGGATTGCCAGTTTTCTTAGCAAATGTTTCAGCTACTGCGGTGGTGAAAGGATAAACAGTGGAAGAACCCACGATTTCGATGTTGTCACGCGCTTGTGCGGCGGTAGCAGACAGTGCCAGAGCAGCAGCAATTGCCAGAGCAAGTTTCTTCATTTGAAAGTCTCCAAAGTTTTTAGATCAGATGATGTTTCAATCACGTCCGTATTGAACTGCTGCGTACTCTAATCATCCAATATGACAGCTTTGTGACAAATGAAAAAAATTTTCCGCGCGGCCTTTCGTTCTGGTGCAGAAGCCAATAGGCTCTTCGGCTGGTATCAAGGAGATCATTATGAAAACGTTACGTCGGGTTACGCGGTTGCTGTTGTTCTTGGGGCATGTGTTGTGGGGGGTGTTGTTGACCGCGATTTTTGCCGGGGTGTTGCGGATGAGTGTGACCCAACCTTTTTATCAGGGTTTGGTGCAGGCTTGGTTGCGGCGTTTAACCCGCATTATGGGCGTGCGCGTGAAGGTTAGTGGTACACCGGCAAGCGCAGGAGCCTTGCTGGTGGCAAATCACATTACCTGGCTGGATATTCCGCTATTGGGTGGGGTGCTGCCAGTACGATTCTTGTCGAAACAGGAAGTGCGCCACTGGCCGGTGGTGGGTTGGTTGGCAGTGAAGGCCGGTACATTGTTTATTACACGCGGTAAAGCAGGCGCGGCAGCGGCAGCAACGGCGACCATGACCGATGCACTACAAGGGGGCGCGACGGTACTGCTGTTTCCCGAAGGTACGACAACCACGGGTAATGATGTGTTGCCATTTCATGCACGTTTATTTGCCCCAGCAATTAACTTGGATATTCCGGTGCAGCCGATTGTATTACGCTATCCTAGTGTAAACGGATTAACTCAGCCATTAATACCCTACGTGGATGATCAGGCATTATGGGATAATTTATGGGGTGTGTTGGGTGAGTCGGAATGTGCGGCTGAAATCCATTTTTTACCTCCATTAATAATAACGGGGCTTGACCGTAAAGGATTAGCCACATTATGTGAGACGAATATTCGGCAGCGTATAGAAAAATCCTCAAAGGTTTGATGGGATTCAAGGGATTGATCTAGGGGAAACCCGTAAACGAGCTTTATGATACCTTGGGCGTTTACTATTCGCTTTATTGTCGAATACCCTTACAATTCGTTCTGTACTTGCGCTGGATGACGCGCATCGACGCAGAGCTAGGAGGAACGCAAGTACAGCAACGTTGTGACGACGTTACGTGGAAAATTAGAGAATAATGAATCTAAGCCAAAAATCAGAAGAAGCCTACGCTAGGTAGGGTCGATTGTTTAAATCGACCCTTTTTTTTTGGTTCGCTTTTCCGTTAGACTTCTGGTGGTCGGCTGATTTCAAGCTGTTAATACCAAAATACTGACGCGCGGGAGCGAAGCAATGACCGGTAATTCCAATGCTACTCATGATGATGGCAGTGATGACAGCTTAATTATTGTGGGTATCGGTGCGTCAGCCGGTGGGCTTGAGGCTTTAAGGCTATTAGTACCGAAATTACCGATTGATGAGCGTGTGGTTTATATCCTTGCGCAGCACCTTGATCCGAAACACAGCAGTATGCTTGTGCCGATTTTGTCGCGCGAAACCCAGTTGCAAGTGAATGAATTACAACACGATCAAGCCTTGCAAGCGGGTCAACTCTACATTATTCCGCCGGGAATGGATGCTTTTTATACACGCCAACGCATTCATTTGGAAAAAGCCACGGGTATTGGCCCGAAACCTTCTGTTGACCGTTTATTGGCATCGCTCGCAGAAAATCACGGTGAACGTTCTATTGGTATTATCTTATCCGGCACGGGAATGGATGGGGCGCACGGGATTCGTGCGATTAAAGCCGAAGGCGGTATTACCATTGCGCAATTAGAATCAACCGCGCGTTTTGACAGTATGCCGCACGCTGCAATCAATACCGGGCATGTGGATTTGGTATTGCCACCCGAAGAAATTGCTCAACAAATCCATGACTTACTCAATCAACCGGGTTCCTCGTTTCCTTTTTCGCAAAAGACTGAACCTAGCGAAGATGAGATTCAGGAAATCTTGCGGATGTTATTGGATCAAACCGGCACAGATTTCCGCGATTATAAACGCAACACCTTATTACGGCGTATTGAACGGCGCATGACTTTACATAAATGTAAGCGTCTTGATGAATATTGCAGTTTCTTGCGTGATAAACCCGAAGAATTATATGAATTACATAATGATATTTTAATTTCAGTCACTGCATTTTTCCGTGATACCGATGCGTATCAGGTTTTACACCGCATGATGGAAGATATTATTAGCCAGAAAGGTAAAATAGAAGGTGAAATTCGTATTTGGATAGCCGGGTGTGCCACGGGTGAAGAAGCTTATTCCATTGCGATTATGTTATCGGAATATTTAGGGAATCGTGCCAGCCGTTACAAGATTCAGATTTTTGGTACGGATTTATACGATGGCGTATTATCCATTGCCCGCCAAGCACGTTATCCTAAAGCGGCAGTAGTCGATATAGAACCGCGTTTATTGGATAAGTATTTTATTCAAAAAGACGGTGCATATCAGCTTAATCAAACCATCCGTAATATGGTGCTGTTTGCACGCCACGATTTGGTGCGTGACCCGCCATTTTCGCACCTTGATCTGGTGTCGTGCCGCAATGTGCTGATCTACTTTAACCAGAATTTGCAACGCAAAGTGCTGGAGTCGTTTCATTACGCCCTCGAAACCGGCGGTATTTTGTTTTTAGGTAAATCTGAAGCGATTGGCAATGCGGAAAATCTGTTTACCACAGTGGATCGTAAGGCGCGTATGTACCGCCGTCGTGGCGACGTGAAAGGTCATTCGCCGTACTTATTACAACATCGCCAGCAACGTGAGCGACCAGCAATTTACGGGCAAGGCTCGCGTGAGCGTAACCGCGTGAAGCTTCAGGATATGGTCGATAAATTATTGGTAAACATTTATCAGCCGGTGTGCATTTTGCTGGATGACCGTCAGGAAATTGCTTATGTGCGCGGTCATGTTGATCCGTTTCTAAGCTTCATGGAAGGGCGTGCCGCATTAGGGATTCTGGAGTTAATTCGCAGTGAATTGCGTCAGGATATGCGCGGAATGCTCTATAAAGCGCGGCGTACTGATGAGTCCATTCTCAGTCGGCGTATTCCCATGAAAATCAATGGTGAAGACAAGCGCGTATTAATGCGGGTGAGCCATTTTCCGGCAGGAAAGCTTACCGAAAATGAAGTCAGCATGATCGTTTTCGAGGTGTTTTCTGACGTTGAAGTGCCTCTGAGTGATACTGTTGTAGAGCAAATGACTGATACGGTGCGTTTAAAAGAGCTGGAAGAAGAATTACGCGAAACCCGTGAAAGTTTACAAACCACAATTGAAGAGCTGGAAACCTCCAACGAGGAATTGCAATCGACCTACGAAGAGGCGCAGTCGACTAACGAGGAGCTGTATACCTCCACCGAAGAGCTGCAAACCTCCAACGAGGAGTTGCAATCGACTAACGAAGAGTTACGCACCGTTAATCAAGAGTTGAGTGTCAAAAGCAGTGAATTAGAAACCGCCAACCACCAACTGAAAAGTACCAATGAACAACTGACCCAAGAGGTTGATGAGCGTAAATGGGCGGAAGCACGTTTAGAAATTGAACGCGCAAAACTCCACACGATTTTCCACATGCAACCTAACTGGATTAATATTTGCACTACCGATGGCATTATTCAGGAAGTGAATCCAGCGGGTTTGTCGATTATGGAAGTCAGTTCCAGTGCTGAGTTGGTGGGGCGTTCCCTGCGGGATTTTGTGTTTCCCGAATATTTGCCGGAAGTGGACAACTGCCTTGCGATGATTGGTGAGGTCGGCGAAGTGAATAAGCGTGAATTACGCATTAGAACCAGCAAAGGTAATCCGCGCTGGTTGGAAATTCACTCATTGCTAGTGCATTTTTCTGATGATGAATTGCGCATTATGTCGATTATCGTGGATCACACCGAACGCAAGTTAGCACAAGAATTGCTCGCGGAACGCCAACAAGAGTTAGCTCACATTATGCGCCTCAATACCTTGGGGGAAATGGCTTCGGGGATTGCGCACGAACTGAATCAGCCATTATCCGCTATTGCCAATTACATTCGTGGTTGTGAGCGACGCTTGAACAGTGATGGCTGCAATTTGGAAGAATTGAAGGAAGTCATGCAGTTAGTGTCTACGCAGGTGCGGCGTGCAGGTGATATTTTGCGCTATGCGAAAGATTTTACCCGCAAGGATCAAGATAATGAGCGTTTGTCGTGTAACATTAACGAGGTGGTGCGCGAAACCTTACACTTATTGGAAACCACCGAGCAGTTTAAGGAAACCAAATTAATCGTTGAGTTGGAGAGTGAGCTGCCCAATGTGTTGATTAATAAAATTCAAATAGAGCAAGTATTGATCAATATGGTGCAAAACGCGCTGGACGCAATGGATGAGATGAACGACGCGAAACCTGCTGTATTACGCATCCGTACCGCGCGTGCCGACGATCATGCCCTGCGCTTGTCGGTGGTTGATCAGGGGACGGGGTTGCCAGTGGGATTTGAAAAGAATATTTTCCGCCCGTTTTTCTCTACCAAGAAAAATGGTATGGGAATGGGGCTGGCGATCAGCAGTTCCATTATTGAAGCCCACGGTGGACGTTTGGAAGCGGTCAATAATTTAACCCGTGGAGCAACGTTCAGCTTTATGTTGCCTTTGGAGGGGGATGCAAATCCATGACCTATGAGCCGACTGTTTTTATTGTCGATGATGATCCGGCGGTGCGCGATTCGTTACGCTGGTTGTTAGAATCCATGCGCTTGCGGGTAGCAACGTTTGATTCCGCCGAAGCTTTTTTGAAGTTTTACACCATGCATATGGTCGGTTGCCTGATTTTGGATGTGCGGATGCCCGGTATGAGCGGGCTGCAATTACAGCAACATTTAACCAAGCAGCAATACGCTTTGCCGATCATTTTTATTACTGGTCACGGTGATATTCCAATGGCGGTGCGGGCGATGCAGGCGGGGGCGAAGTACTTCCTCGAAAAGCCGTTTGAAGACCAATTGCTGTTGGATTATGTGAATGAAGCATTGGCTTTGGACAAGGAAAATCAGCAAGCACGGCTGCGTTTGACCACGATTCGGGCGCGTATTGCGAATTTAACCGACCGTGAAACCGAGGTGATGGATTTGGTGATTCGTAACCATTCCAACAAAGAAATTGCCGAAAAACTGGGTGTGAGCATTAAGACGGTGGAGTTTCATCGCAGTCACATGATGGACAAAATGCACGCCAGTTCCTTGATTGATTTACTCAATATGGTGCGCGAAGCGACGTTAGCTAACCCCCCATCCTGACCTTCCCCCGCAAGGGGTGAAGGAACAAGAGGAGAGGTGGCATTCTTTATTCTTCAAAGCCTTGGCTAATCCACGAGGCGAAAGTTTCGTGGAACATGAGGTCAGTCAATTCTTCCCGAATCGCTGCTTCAACGTCAGCAGCATCGTGTGCGTGGCCTTCGCTTTGGGCGGTTTCCAGCATTTCGGTGCGCACTTGTTCAAGGTAAGCCAGAATATCGTCAGCTTCATTGCGGTCAACAGGTAACAAGCCGAAGCTGAAGGTGTGGCTACCGTCGGCTAAGGTCAGTAGGCGCGAAGCAATGCAGATGTTTTTAGGAATACTGTCTGCTTCTAACGGCACTTCTAATACCGGCCCGGTAGTACCTAGTTGGCGCACTTGGGCGGATTTACCAGCGGTAAAGCCCATCACTTCCCACAAGCCTAATGTCGCTTTATTGAGCGCATTAATGTATTGGCAGGCAAACGAACCGGTTTGTTGTTCGACGCGGGTACGAATGAATTCGCTTAACACGCTTTCGTCGTCTTCATTGGTTTCGGTGGTGATGAAATGCTCGAAAACGTGAGCGTGTGCCATTTGTCCCAACGGCGGCTCTTCGAGATAATCCAAGACTTCATCAGCAGAAAGCTCTAACATTTCGGCGGCGTAGTCGATGGAACCGGTAAAAACTTCGACCATCCATTCTTCCCAAGGTGGGTTGGCGATGTGGGCACTCAGAAGTTCCATCACACCATCGACTTGTTTTTGCTGTTCTGCTGTAATCACGGCTAAATCCTTTTGGGGTGTTAATGTGGCATTGCTGCCGGTATCGGGGCATAGTAACACGATTTTGACTTTTTCATGGACGGATACATGCACCTGTTGCCGAAATATATCGACCTATTAGCGGATAATAACATTCCGCAATCCGTGTTATTTACGGTATTTGACACCGCAACGGTGGAGCGTGGTATCGACTATTTTGAAGCCAATCACGTTACCCATTACCGTGCTGAACAAAGTGGTAATGGCAATGTGATGATTTACGCGAAAGTCCAGGGTAACAGCAGTACACCGTATGCCACGACAGTGAGTTACAACGAAAAAAGACCGCATTGGATTACCGGTATGTGCAGTTGTCCAGTGACCACCAGTTGTAAACATTCCGTCGCTGTCCTGTTCAGTTATCTGGAACAAGCCTCTAAGTTAAAGCGGCGTGAAAGTGAATTGCGGGGCTTGGGAGCGCGGGCATTTACAGCGGCGAGTTTGCCGACTGCGCGTGGTAAACAGGTGTCGCCGATTGATTTTTGGTTGCAAAGCATTACTGCTGCCAGTCGCTCCTCGCAAGAGACGAATACGAGCTTTGAGGTGGTTACGCCGCAAGCGCAATTGTTGTATTTGCTGCGCTTTGATAATTACCGCACCGAGTTGGTAAATATTGGTATTTATCGCTCTAGTCCCTTGAAAAAAGGCGGTTTAGGCAAGCCATCCAGTATTCCGCTGGATACGCTAATCACTAATCACCGCGCCCGTAATTTCCATTACGAACCACACGATTTAATGATTGCGCAGTTGCTGGCATTGCCGGAATTACGCTTTGCCAGTTACGGTCACAGCGGGATATTAACCGGCAGAGTAGGGCAGCAGGTTTTAACGGAAGTGTTAAAAACCGGACGGGCATTTTGGGCAACGGCGGAGGCTTGGCAACACGCCGCCCAACCACTACGCAGTGGAATGCGCCGCTTGTTTGATTTCCAGTGGACGACAGATGAAAAAGGCTGTTACCACGTTGGCTTGGTAGCAGAAAAGCCGATTGACCAGCGTTTTTGGTTGAATGGTGAATTGTGGTTTGTGGATAGTGCGAATCGTGAATGCGGCTTGCTGGAATACCCCGACTTAAACTCACAGCAGGTGGAAAAGCTGTTAAACGCGCCGCCGATTCCGCCGGAAGAAGCCGAGGTGGTGAGCGAGCGTTTGCTGGAAATATTACCCGACGCTGACATCCCCGCTCCATCAGTCAAAGTGCGTCAAGAAATGGAGGCTCTGGAGTATCCGCTCCAGCCGGTGATTTTATTGCAAACCCTGTTAAGCGATGAACACGGACGCGCGTTACACGGGGTCAGTTTGAGTTTTCGTTACGATACGCATGTTTTGCGCCCGACCACACCGGGTGCGTCTAGCGTGGTGAAGGTGGATAAGCAACGTTACCGTTTGCAGCGTGACCGGCTGGGTGAGCAAAGCGCGTTGGAAGCCTTGAGTGATTACGGTTTTGAGTCGGGGCGTAAACGTTTTAGCAGTTTGCATCCGTTGGATTTCGTGCTGGAAGCCGACAATAAAACCTTGGGTGCATTACGCTGGCATGATTTTCTTGAGCATGGCTTGAGTAGTTTGCAGCACGCCGGTTGGCAGGTGGAAATCGCGGAAGATTTCGATCTGAAATTCGATGTGGTGGATGAGTTTGATGCAGCGTGGGAAGAAAGCGCGGGCAGTAATGACTGGTTTGAAATCAGCATGGGCTTTCAGGTCGATGGGCAACGGGTTAATTTGTTGCCGATTTTGGTGGAAATGTTGACGCAAATGGAAAGCCCGCAAGCGTTGCAGGAATTGTTACGCCGCCAAGAACATTTGTTAGTGCCGCTGTCTGATAATCGTTGGGTAAAACTCGATGCCAAGCGTTTGGAAGGGATCATGGAAACGTTGGTCGAGTTGTACGACCATCAGCCGTTAAATGCGGATGGCAATTTGGAGTTTAGTCGTTTCCAGGGGGCAAACTTGGCGGCGTTGTTAAACGCACCGGGAATGAAATGGAAAGGCGTGGAAGAATTAGCGGAACTGACGGAGAAATTACGCAACTTCCAAGGGATTCAGCCCGCGACAATACCCGCGAGTTTACAGGCCGATTTGCGCCCGTATCAGCACGAAGGGGTGAGTTGGCTACAGTTTTTGCGCGAGTTTCAGTTCAACGGCACATTGGCGGATGACATGGGTTTGGGCAAAACCTTGCAAACCTTGACCCATTTATTGCTGGAGAAGGAAGCGGGGCGCATGGATTTACCTTCGTTGGTGGTTGCGCCGACGAGTTTAATGGGCAATTGGCGACGTGAAGCCGCGCGTTTTACGCCGGGATTACGGGTGCAGGTGGTACACGGTGCGGATCGTTTGCGCCACTTTAGTTCGTTTGCTGATTTTGATCTGATTTTGACGACTTACCCGTTGATGCTGCGCGATGAAGAGCGTTATCAAAAACAGCAGTTTCATTACCTGATTTTGGATGAAGCGCAGGCAATTAAAAATGCTGCGTCTAAAACCACCCAGATTATTTACACTTTGAAAGCGCGTCATCGTTTGTGTTTGACGGGTACGCCGCTGGAAAATCATTTGGGTGAGTTATGGTCGATGTACCATTTCTTAATGCCAGGGTTTCTGGGAACCAATGAGAAATTTACCCGTTTATTCCGCAGCCCGATTGAAAAACAAGGCGATCTGGGGCGGCAACAGCAGTTACGCAATCGGGTGCTGCCGTTTATGTTACGGCGCACTAAAGAATTAGTTGCGAGCGAATTACCGCCGAAAACTGAGATTATCCGCAGTGTGCCGCTTGATGGTAAACAGCGTGATTTGTATGAAACCGTGCGTTTGGCAATGGATGCCAAGGTGCGCGAAGAAATCAGTAAAAAAGGCTTTGCCCGCAGCCAGATTATGATTTTGGAAGCCTTATTGAAATTGCGCCAAGTGTGTTGTGACCCGCGTTTAGTAAAACTTGAGAAAGCCCAGAAAGTTAAAGAATCCGCCAAGCTCGAATTGCTGATGAGTTTGTTACCGGAAATGGTGGAGGAAGGCCGCAAGATTTTATTGTTCTCGCAATTCACTTCGATGTTGGCGTTGATTGAGCTTGAACTCGAAAAAGCCAATATCAGTTATTGCAAATTGACCGGGCAGACCAAAAACCGTGATGACGTGGTGACAGCATTTCAGGAAGGTGATGCGAAAGTGTTCCTGATTAGTTTGAAAGCGGGTGGCACGGGTTTGAACTTAACCGCAGCGGATACTGTGATTCATTACGACCCTTGGTGGAATCCGGCGGTGGAACAACAAGCAACCGACCGCGCTTACCGCATTGGGCAGGATAAGCCGGTGTTCGTTTATAAATTACTGACCGAAGAAACTGTGGAGGAAAAAATCCTCAAGCTGCAAGAGCGCAAACAAGCACTGGCGGACGGTTTGTACTCGGATAAAGCCGGTGAAGAGGGGGCGCGTTTCAGTGCCGACGACTTGATGGACTTGCTCAAGCCGTTGGAAAAGTAATCACCTTGGTGGTGTTTAACGCTGCTGTTGCACCACTTTGGCTAATGCTGAGGAGTCGAGTTCACCATCACCGTTATCCACCAGAGTTTGCATATAGCTGGCAGCGCGTTGTGTGCCGGGTAAATTCAGCCCGAATGCCGCGAGAGTATCGGTGACAATGTGCAGGTCTTTGTTGTGCAGTTTCGCTTTAAAACCGGGCTGGTAGTTTTCGCTCAAGATACGTTGCCCGTGTAATTCCAACACCCGCGAATAAGCAAACCCGCCCAGCAGGGCTTCGCGCACTTTTGCGGGGTCTACGCCAGCCGCTTTGGCAAGTTCAAAGGCTTCAGTCACGGCGATAATGCTTTGTGCCGCAATCAGTTGATTACACGCTTTGGTTAATTGCCCCGCGCCGTGTGCGCCAATGTGGGTAATGGTTTTTCCCATGGCTTCAAGTGCAGGGCGGGCGTAGTCAACATCTGCCGCTTCGCCGCCGATCATAATGGTCAATGTGCCTGCAATCGCGCCCACATCACCGCCGGAAACGGGTGCATCTAAAAAGCGGATGCCGTGACTGATTAATTGCGCGGCAATTTCACGGGTGGCAACTGGCGAAATGGTGCTCATGTCGATCACTAATAAGCCCGGTTTCGCGCCATGAATGACACCCTCATCGCCTAATAATACCGCTTCCACATCCGGGGTATCTGCCACCATGCTGATGACAATATCCACGTTTGCTACCAGTGCTGCGGGGGTGGGGTAAAAGCTTGCGCCCAGCTCACATAATGCTTGGGCAGAGGTGCGGCGACGGGCGTAAACACTCAGCGAGAATCCCGCTTTCATGAGATTTTTACACATGGGTTCGCCCATAATACCGGGGCCAATCCAGCCAATAACGGGTTTGTGTTGCATCGGTTTTCCTCGTAATTAGGGTGGTTAAGCCAGTGCGCGGCTGGCCTTATTCAGCGGCAATGATAGCAGTAAAGCCACTAAGACGAATCCTGCCGAGAGCCATAAACATCCCGCCAAACCGTAGTGTTGGTAAGTTAACCCCGAAAACACCGTGCCTGCTAAACGCCCGCCCGCATTTGCCATGTAGTAAAACCCGACTTTCAACGCCACTTTATCGTGATCCGCATAAGCCAAAATCAGGTAAGAGTGCAGGGCGGAATTAATCGCAAATACCACCCCAAACAGCAGCAGTCCTGTCACTAAAACAGTTGCTGCGTCCCAGTCTGGTTGCGCCAAAGCCAAGGCAATACCCACCGGAATCAGTAGCAACACCAATGCCCAGAATTGCGCAGCACCCGCACCCGGCGTGTGTTGTTTCAAACCGAGCAATGCCGGAGCAGACGCTTGCACCACCCCATAACCAATTACCCACGCCGCCATGAAAGTGCCGACCTGCATAAAGCTCCACCCCAGCACGCCCGACATAAACACTGGCACGGCAACCACAAACCACACATCCCGCGCCCCGAACAGGAAAAACCGCGCTGCTGATAACCAGTTAATCGCGGCGTTATTGGAGAAAACTTGGGTGAATTTCGGTTTGGCTTTGGATTTACCGATGTCTTCGGGTAGCAATGTCAGGGTGATCAACGTCACCACAAATAACCCGCCCGCAAGCATCAGCAAAGCATCCTGAAAACCCGCGATTTGTAATAATGCCGCACCCAAGAAAAAGCCAACGCCTTTCAGGGCATTTTTCGAGCCAGTGAGAATCGCTACCCACTTGAATAAACGCGCATTCGCCCCGTGTGGCACGAGCGTTTTTACACTGGCTTTCGCCGACATTTTATTCAGGTCTTTCGCAATACCAGACAGAGCTTGCGCCGCCATCACATACGGCACGGAAAGCAAATGGGTCGGAACTAGCATCCCTAACGCTACGATTTGCAGCAGCATCCCCATGTGCATAGTGACGTTTAGTCCCAAGCGTGCCGCCAGCCAGCCGCCGACCAGATTGGTGACAATGCCGAAAAATTCATAGAACAAAAACAGCATTGCCACCTGAAACGGTGAATAACCGAGCTGGTGGAAATACAGCACCACCAGCATACGGATTGCACCATCGGTGAGGGTGAACGCCCAATAGCCGAAGGTGACAGTGAGGTAATTGCGCAGGTCGAGAGTCATAGCGTTTATCCGATTAACGATACGGCTCATTATATGCGTTTTTGTGAATACAGGAGAATGAAAAGGTGCGTGTCATGGAATGTTCATGTGGAACAATCCCGTTACGCCGCCTTTGCATTCATTGGCATCTCGCCAAAGTCCAGCAATGTAGGATAAAGATGCACGATTTCATCATCAATGCGGCGTATCACTAAGCTGAAAATTTCGCGGGTTTCCTGAATAAAGGCTTCATGATCGCGGATTCGGAGTTCTTTGCCTTTGCACCAGCGTTTCAGGTATTGCCCGAAAACGCGCTTGATTTCACCAGAACCGGACAGGAATTTTCTGCCGGTATTGCGCACATCATTGTCTTCGTGTACCAGCAGTAATTGATAAAGTTCGCGTTCTTCCACTTCCAGATGTTCGCGCACCATTGCAACGTATCTGAAAAATAATTCGCATGACACAGCAGTGTCACACATAGAACGTTCGTTAATCAGGTAACTTAATACATTCGACAGTTCGGTAATTTTGTGGTTTTGCTCGTGAAGCTCCATGTATGAAATCATGGTTTTCTCTCCTGTGGTTCGTGCTTGCTAGCGGCTATTTCCTTCGGAATTATAGGGCATTAGCCGCTGCATAAGCATTGTATTCAGTCAAGAGCTGCTTAGGGTTCGTACTAGGACAAACCAGCCACGACTTTTGCGGTTAATTCCATCATGCGGTTCATATAGCCCCATTCGTTGTCATACCAGGCATAAATTTTCACCTGCGTACCGTCAATGACCATCGTGGAGGGCGCGTCGATAATCGACGAGCGTGGGTCGTGCTTGTAATCCACCGATACCAGCGGGCGTTCTTCGTAACCCAAAATGCCTTTCAGGTAGGTTTCTGAGGCTTCCTTGAAATAGCCGTTCAGCTCTTCTGCGGTGACTTCACGTGCTGCTTCAAACACAAAGTCGGTGAGGGAGGCATTCAATAACGGGATGCGCACTGCATGACCGTTTAATTTGCCCGCGAGTTCCGGGAAGATTTTGGTAATGGCTTTGGCAGAACCCGTGGTGGTCGGAATCATCGACTCGCCACAGGCGCGGGCGCGGCGCAAATCCTTATGCCCTTTGTCGATAATGGTTTGGGTGTTGGTAATATTGTGCAGTGTGGTCATGCAACCGTGCTTGATGCCGACCTTTTCGTGCATCACTTTGACTACGGGTGCAAGGCAGTTGGTGGTGCAAGACGCAGCGGTAATCAGGTGATGCTCTTGCGGTTGGTAGCAGTCGTCATTCACGCCGTAAACGATGTTTAATGCGCCTTCGACGGGGGCGGCAACAATGACTTTTTTCACACCTTGATCGAAATACGCCTGCAATTGCTCGATTTTGCGGAACTTGCCACTGCATTCCAGCACGATGTCGCAGCCAGACCAATCGGTATCTTCGATGGCTTTATTGGAGGTGTAAGCAATGGTTTGCCCGTCAATGATCATATTGCGCTCATCCGCACTGCACTCCGGCGACCAGATGCCGTGAATAGAGTCGAATTTCAGCAAGTGCGCGGACGTGGTTGCATTGCCTGCGATTTCATTGACTTGGGTAAACGTAAATGCCGGGTTGCCCCATGCAGCGCGGATACCTAAACGTCCCATGCGCCCGAAGCCGTTGATACCAATGGTTGCCATCGTGATTTCCTAGTGCTATTTGATGTGAAGTGCATTATATTCGCCAAGGTGTATATTGTTGAAGTGTTTTGACAGTGGTCATAAAAATTTCATATTAAAACTTTAGGAGATAGCGTGTTGAATACGTCCCCACCACTACATTCCTCCATCGTCGCGCTGGTGTCACTGGCAGCAGGTATTGCCGCAAAACACCCCAGCATGGGGCTGTGCCAAGTGCAACGCCTGCGCTCCTTGGGCGTGTCGGAAGACCATATCCAAACGGCGGTAGAAATTGCCCGCCACATCCGTGACGAAGCGGCGCAAAAGCTGGATGCTGCGTTTGATGAACAATTCGCAGGTGTGCCAGTGGTGGAGGCGGGTGGTGCTTGTTGTACGCCGACGGCTTCTGGGCAGGCGTGTTGCTGATGAAAGTTTTGACACAACCGTGGTTTTTACCCGTGATGGCGGTTATTTGGTGGTTGCTCTACCAAGCGTTATTACCGGTATCTGAGGTAATCGTTGGCTGGTTGCCGCTAACGCAAGGTAGCCATCTTGCGGGGGCGTTGCAGTTTTTCCTTTACGACACCCCGAAAGTGTTGCTGCTGCTCACCGGCATTGTGTTCGTGATGGGCATTATCCATACCTTCGTGTCGCCGGAACGTACCCGTGCCATGCTCTCCGGCAAACGATTGGGCGTAGGTAATGCAATGGCAGCAACCTTGGGGATTGTCACCCCGTTTTGCTCCTGTTCCGCTGTGCCATTGTTCATCGGTTTCCTGCAAGCGGGTGTGCCGCTGGGCGTGACATTCTCGTTCCTGATTGCCGCGCCGATGGTGAATGAAGTCGCGCTGATTTTGCTATTCGGCTTATTTGGCTGGCAGGTTGCCGCGCTGTATCTGGTGATGGGTTTGCTGATTGCGATTGTTGCCGGAATGCTGATTGGTAAGCTAAACATGGAAGAGCACCTTGAAGACTGGGTACGCAAGATGCAAAACACCCAATCCGCTGGCAATGTTGGTGCAAGTGCGATGTCGTGGGCGCAACGCATCCAGCACGGTTTCGGGCATGTGCGTGAAATCGTCGGTAAGGTCTGGCCTTACATCGTCGTCGGCGTGGGCTTGGGTGCGCTGATCCACGGCTTTGTGCCGGAAGATTTCATGGCATCTTTCATGGGTAAGGATGTGTGGTGGGCAGTGCCTGCGGCGGTGTTGCTGGGCGTGCCGATGTATACCAATGCTGCTGGAGTGATTCCAATTGTGCAGGCATTGCTGGCGAAAGGTGCGGCACTCGGTACGGTGCTGGCGTTCATGATGAGCGTGATTGCACTGTCTGCACCGGAAATGATCATTTTACGCAAGGTGCTTAAACCGCGTTTGATTGCCACCTTTATTGGCGTCGTGGCGACGGGTATCTTGCTGGTCGGGTATATTTTTAATCTCGTTTTGTAACGTTTACTGCATCAAGGAGCATTTCATGCAAATCAAAGTTCTCGGCACGGGTTGTGCCAACTGCAAAACCACCTTCAAGCTGATCGAAGACATGGCGAAAGAAAAAGGCGTGGCGGTGGAACTGGAAAAAGTCGAAGACCTGCCTTCCATTATGGGCTACGGCGTAATGTCCACTCCCGGCGTGGTCGTGGATGGCAAAGTGGTTCATGCAGGCGGCATTCCTTCCAAAGCGAGTATTGAATGCTGGCTGTTGGGGGAAACCACCACGAATGCGGGCAATTGCTGTAGCGGTGGCAAGTGCTGCTAAGGCGATGTCGTTAGCCGGTCGGGTGGGTGTTGTTGCCGGGTGTGGGATCTATTCCCGCCGCAACGCATCCACTGGCGGCAAGGCGGAAGCTCGCTGTGCGGGCGCAAAACCTGCCAGCAACCCCGTCACCACCGCCACCGCTTCTGCCAATACCACGTACAGCCAGTCGATTTGCACGGGCAGCGCCGGTAACGCGGCGTGTAACAACCACGCAATGCTAATCCCTACCACCAATCCGGCAATGCCCCCCAAACCTGCCAAGGCCGCCGCTTCCAACAAAAACAAGCGTGTCACTTGTTGACGTGACGCACCCAATGCCCGCAACAAACCGATTTCCCCGGTGCGTTCATTCACTGCGATGCTCATAATGGTCAGAATCCCCACGCCCCCCACCAGCAAAGAAATGCTACCAATCCCCGCCACCACCGCTTTGAGAATATCCAAAATCGAACCCAGCGTTTTCAGCATGTCGCTTTGGCTGGTAATGGTCACATCTTCCGTGCCGTGGCGTTGGATCAGCAATGTCTTGATTTGCGCAATAATTCCCCCCTCATTTGCCCCAGCCTGATACAACACGTCGATTTCCATCAAGCCTTCACGGTTAAACAATGCCATCGCCCGCGCCACCGGAATATACACGGAATCATCCATATCAAAACCGAGGATTTGCCCTTTGGATTCCATCACTCCAATGACTCGAAAGCGTTCCTGCCCAATGCGGATGGCTTGCCCTAGTGGATTGCTGTCGGGGAATAATTCTGCCCGCACTTTCGCGCCAATCACCGCCAGATTGCGGGCTTGGCGGGCCGCATCGTCTGGCAAGAATTGCCCGCTGGCAACGCGCAACTGCCAGGTTGCCAAGGTTTCGTGATTGACCCCTAGCACCGTCGTCCAGCGGGTACGCTTATCCGCTTCCACCGGCGAATTGCCTTGCACCACGGGCACGGACGTTTGCACGCCCTGAATCCGCCGCAAACTCTCCGCATCCTCAATCGACAGCGGACGCACATTGCTGACCATTGCACCCGACACGCCCAAGGTCGAACTTTTGCCGGGGTTGATGGCAATAATGTGCGCCCCAAACTGGGTAAACTGCTTGAGAACGTATTGCTGCACCCCGCCACCTAACGCCGTCAGCAATACCACCGCCGCAATCCCCACCGCAATCCCCAATGCCGTCAAAAAACTGCGCATCCGGCTAAAGCGGATACTCGTGGTGGCAAGGTGCAAATAATCGGCAAATAACACTGCTACCTCCCCGACAACGCGGCAACCGGATCAAGCCGCGCTGCCTGTCTTGCCGGAATGCTGCCAAACAGCAAGCCGGTAAAAAACGTGATCAGCACGGAAGCGATCAATGCCCACAAGGGTGGTTGCGCACTAAAATCCGGCACGGCTTGGTTCAACACAAACACTCCACCCAACCCCAACAACAAACCAATCACCCCGCCCGCACTTGCCAACAACGTCGCTTCAGTCAAAAACAAGCGCAACACTTGCGAGGTCGGCGCACCCAAGGCTTTCAGCAAACCGATTTCAGCCTTGCGCTGGCTAACCGCCACCAGCATCACATTCATGATCAGAATGCCCGCCACGATCAAGCTGATGGCGGCAATCCCGCCCAATGCCCACGTCAATGCGCCAAGGATATTGTCGAACGTGCCAATCAGCGAATCTTGCGCAATAATGGTAATGTCATTTTCACCGTCATGGCGTTGACGAATAATCTGTTCAATATCCTGTTCGGCCTGAGGCAATTGCCCTTGGCTGGACGCGGTAACAATGATGCGAAACAAAGACGGTGCATTAAACAAATTCCGCGCACTCGCCACCGGAATCACCACCATATCGCTCATGTCCGACCCCAGCGACTGCCCCTTACCGGCTAATACGCCGATCACCCGGAAACGCGATTCGCCAATCCGCACCCATGCGCCCAAGGCGGGGCGATTGCCGAACAGCTCTTTCCACACGGTTTCTCCCAGCAAGCACACTGCCGTTGCCACACGAGGATTGGTGTCGGGCAAGGATTGCCCCAACGCCAAATCCAATTGCCGCGCACTCAATAAGGCGGGAGTAGAACCCATGATGGTCACTTCGCGCTCGCGGGATTCATACGCCACCGGAGCAGCTCCCAAAATAATCGGCGCAACGTCTTTAATCGCAGGGCTGCGTTGCAAAGCCAGTGCATCATCCAGCGTCAAATCACGCGGCGTTGTGCCCAGCATTGGCGGCGCACCGCCGGTGGTTTCCGAACGCCCCGGCAATACAATCAGCAAATTCGAGCCTAAGCCTTGGAATTGCCCAATCACGTACAAGCGTGCGCCTTCACCCAACGAGGTCAACAAGATAATCGCTGCCACGCCGATACACATCGCCAGCAAAATCAACGCCGTGCGCCCCGGATAAGCGCGTAAGGCTTGGTAGCTAAAGTGCAGTGTGTCTTGCGGTTTCATGCGTCATCCCCGACCACACGCCCATCCACCATGCGAATGCGCCGCCGAGCGCGTTTGCCGATCTCAGTATCGTGCGTCACCACGACCAAGGTAATGCCTTGTGTGTTCAAGTCTTCGAGGATACGGATCACTTCGGTGCTGGAATGCGAATCCAGATTCCCCGTCGGCTCATCCGCCAGCAACAAGGGCGCGTGCATAATGGTAGCGCGGGCAATCGCGACGCGTTGTTGCTGCCCGCCGGACAATTGCGCGGGGCGATGATCCGCCCGATCTGCCAGCCCCAAACCAGCCAATGCCTGACGTACCTTGACCTTGCGTTCGCTGGCAGGCATTCCGGTGAGCACCAACGGTAATTCCACATTCTCCGCTGCCGTCAAACGCGGGATCAGGTGGAATGATTGAAAAATGAAACCGATATTGTCACGGCGGACTTGCGCCCGTTGTTCTTCCGGCAAGGTAGTGAGTTCGCGTCCCGCAAAGCGGTAAGACCCGGCGTTGGTCTGATCGAGCAAACCCAACATATTCAGCAAGGTGGATTTTCCTGACCCCGACGGCCCCATCACGCTGATGTAATCGCCTGCGTGGATGTTGAGGCTGACGTGATCCAACGCGTGTACCGTTTCATCACCCACCTGAAACTCACGGCAAATATCGCGTAGGGCAATGAGGGGTTCGTCATTCATCCGTGGTTTCCTTCGCCTTCGCCGCCACGCCCTCGGCAACGCCCGCCGCCCCCGGCGTAGTCACGATACTCGCGCCTTCCGCCACCCCCTCGGTGACTTCGGTAAAGCTCCAATTGCTCAAGCCAACGCCAATCTTGCGTTTTTCCAGCTTGCCCGCGTCGGTGAGTACGTACACGTAGTGCTTATCGAACAACGCTTCGGTAGGGATGCGTAACACGTCGCGACGGGTTTCCAGAATAATGTCCACATCCGCGCTGTAGCCGACCAGCAAATCCTTGAGGTCGGCAGGATTATCGAAGGCGAGTTCGACTTCCACCGTCCGCGCCTGTTTTTCCAGATCAATCACGTAAGAACCGACCCGTGTCACCTTGCCGGGGAAATCACGCCCACGCCAGGCATCAAGGGTAATGCGGGCTGGCAAGCCCGTTTTGATATTCGGCGCATCGACTTCATCAATCGGCGCACTGGCAAGGAAACACCCCGGCTCAATCAAATCCACCACGGGCAACGTTTGGATACCGGGCGGCGAAGGCGTGACGTATTCGTTGAGTTCGCCATTGATGTCAGCAATCACCCCTGCAAACGGCGCAACCAACACGGTACGTTCCAATTGCGCTTGTGCGGCTTTTAGCTGAGCGGCAGTGAGGGTAATTTGGGCTTCGGCAGCTTTACACGTGGCATCTGCCACCGCTGCCGCTGTATTGGCTTTATCCAATTCCTGTACCGAAATGCTGGCGGATTGGCGTAAGCGGCTGGCGCGATCGGCAGCGCGACGGGTTTCAGCAGCTTGCAAGCAGGACGCGCTACGTTGTGAGCGTGCCGCTTGCACACCTTTATCCGCTGCCTCCACATTGGCTTGCAAATCGTGATTCCACAAGCGTAGCAACACATCACCCGTGTTGACGTGAGCACCTTCGGCAAAGGGTAATACGCTGATTTGCCCACCGATGGAGGGCGAGAGTTTGGCGCGACGGCAGGCTTTCACCGTACCGGCGCGGGTATTGGCAACGCTGGATTCGACTACGCCACGGCTGACACTCGCGGCACTCACCTCTAAGGCGGTAGGGTGTTGTTGCTGCCAAACCCACCAACCGCCAGCGGCGAGGAATGGCACAAGCAACCAGAAACGGGACAAACGCATAACATTACTCCCTGATGTTCTGGTTTCAGTGTAGCACGCTCCTCCAGTATAGGCTTCCAGATAGGGAACGGCTCTTGACTATGATTTTCCGCCACCCATACACAACGGTGATTCGGCGACTTTACCCGCCCGCTCAAAATATTCGTCGGGTGTGAGGGTGTGTAACGCGAGAGCATGGATTTTGCCATTGAGTTCTTCTGCCAAAATGCCATTAATCAGGCGATGGCGTGCAATCAGCATTTTTCCATTGAATTGGCTGCTTACTAACGTCACTTTAAAGTGCGATTCGGAGCCGGGTGCGACATTGTGCATGTGGCTTTCGTTGAGGACTTCGAGGAAGTCGGGCTGCATGGCGTTTTGAAGTTTTTGTTCAATCTGTGCTTGGATAGTCATAGCCTGTTACTTACTTGGATTAACGATGATTAACTTGAAACCACGGGAATAGGGCGCGTATATTTCGCCCTACACTCATCTACGACTAGCCAACATGAACCAAAAAGAAAATTTTGACAAGTTATCCCAGTATTTGCAGAGCAAAATCATCGGTCAAAAATCCCTGATTAATCGCTTGATGATTGCCTTGTTAGCGGATGGGCATTTATTGGTTGAAGGCGCACCCGGTTTGGCAAAAACCCGTGCTATTCAAATGCTTGCGCAGGGGATCGAAGGTGATTTCCATCGCGTACAGTTTACCCCGGACTTATTACCGGCGGATATTACCGGTACAGAAGTGTTCCACCCGAATGATGGTTCTTTCCACTTTCAGAAAGGCCCGTTATTCCACAATTTGATCTTGGCGGATGAAATCAACCGCGCTCCGGCGAAAGTGCAGTCGGCGTTGCTGGAAGCGATGGCGGAACGTCAAATCACCGTGGCAGGCACTACTTGGAAGTTGCCAGAGCCGTTTTTGGTAATGGCGACCCAAAACCCGATTGAGCAAGAAGGCACGTACCATTTGCCTGAAGCGCAACTTGACCGCTTTTTAATGCACGTGGTGGTGGATTACCCGACACCCGCAGAAGAGAAAGTGATTTTGCACTTGGGGCGGCGCGAAGCCATGCAGCAAGTCAAACACGAAAAAGACACGGTTGAACCGTTGGTGAGCCGCGAAGATGTGCGCTTGGCGCGTCAGGACGTGTTGAATGTTTACATGGCGGATAAGGTCGAAACCTATTTGCTGCAACTGGTATTGGCGAGCCGCAACCCGGAGCGTTACGGTAAATCGTTGGTGGGTAGTATTGCTTATGGCGCAAGCCCGCGTGCAACCTTGGCATTGGATCGCTGTGCGCGTGCCTATGCGTGGTTGGCTGGGCGCGATTTTGTGACACCGGAAGACGTGCAGGCGATTGCGCATGATGTGTTGCGTCACCGTTTGTTATTGACGTTTGAGGCCGAAGCCGATGGCATGACAGCAAACCATGTGATTGATGAATTATTGGCGTTGGTAGCGGTTCCCTGATGGCGATGCAGTCGGGAGCAAGGCAGACAGGCCAAGCTGGGTATATAGGGCAGCAAGGGGATGGCATTGTGTTCAGTTCCTTGCAGTCGTTATTGCATTTGCAGGGGCAGGTACGCACGTTGGTTTTGGCGAAACGCCATATTCGGGCGCGGCACGCAGGGTTACACCGTTCGGTTCACAAAGGCAGGGGAATGGACTTTGCTGAATCGCGTATGTATCAACCCGGCGATGACATCCGTACCATTGACTGGCGGGTGACAGCACGTAGTGGGCGGGTACACACCAAGGTTTTTGAAGAAGAACGTGAAAAGCCGGTGCTGTTGTGGATGGATTTACGCCCGTCGATGTTTTTTGCGACACGTGGACGCTTTAAATCCGTGGTAGCGGCAGAAATTGCGGCGTTGTTGCTATGGAAAACCCTCGAAGACGGTGATCGTATCGGTGGTATTTTGCAAAATAGCAGCCATATTGAATTAAAGCCGTCGCGTAGTCGCTCTGCGGCGTTGCATTTGTTGCGTGAATTGAGCGAGATGACCCGTCACGGGGCAACAACAATAAACCCGGCGCGTGGTGAAGATTTACAAAGCAGTTGGACACGGTTACGGCGTGTGGCTCAAGCGGGCAGTCAAGTGTTTGTGGTGAGTGATTTTCGCCAAGCAACCCCAACCGCGTTGCGCCAACTGGCAATGATTAGCCGTCATTCTCAAGTGACGTTAGTGGTTATTCATGATCCGTTTGAAGATAACTTACCGTCGCAAGGTAATGTGCGTTTGACCGATGGCGGTAAACGTAAGTTGTGGGTCAATCTGGGGTTGAGCTTGTGGCGCAACCGTTACCATGAGCGGGCGCAGCAATCGCGCAAGGTGTTGCAAGATTTCAGTCGCAGTTACCGCTTGCCTTTGATTGAATTATCCACGGCAGATACTAGCAATGCGTGCTTATTAAAATTATCACGGGGGTTGCGATGAACCCGGATAGCTTGCCGTTACGCGATATTCATTTACCCGCACCGCTGGGCTGGTGGCCGTTGGCTCCCGGTTGGTGGATCGTGGGGGCGTTAGTGTTCGCGCTGTTAATTGCTGGATTGATTTGGTTGTGGAAACGTCAAAACCGCCAGCCGCAGGGTGCGACGCTGGCATTGGATCAGTTAGCGCAGTTGCAACGCCAGTATGCGCAACAGCCAGCGGCGTTATTGCGGGAATTGTCGGTGTTGTTGCGTCGCGTGGCGATTAACCAATACGGGCGTGAACGGGTCTCCGGGTTAACAGGTAATGCGTGGGTGGAGTTTCTTGATCAACAGGTGGGTAAGCCGCTATTTGCGCCGCGTTTTACGACCTTATTGACCGAGCAACCGTATCGACCCGATGCGCCCGTGGAAACTGCCGCATTGATTCAAGCCATTCGTACTTGGATTAATCTGCAACAGGGGAAACGCCATGTATGACTTGCTCTGGTGGTGGATGTTTTTGTTACTGCCCTTGCCTTGGTTAGTGTGTTTGGTGTTTAAACCTGCGCAACAGCAGGCGGGCAGGGCATTGAAAGTGCCTTTTCTGGAAGATTTTCAACAAGGTAAACAAGCTTTTTCACGTTCTTGGCACAGTTGGTTAGCATTGCTGTTGGGGGCGTTGGCTTGGTTAATGTTGCTGACTGCGGCAGCACGTCCGGTATGGATTGGTGATACGGTATCGTTGCCCATGCAGGGGCGTGATTTGATGATGGCTGTCGATTTATCCGGCAGTATGCAGGAGCAAGATTTCATTTTAAATCGCCAAGTCGTGGATCGTTTGGTAGCAACTAAAGCGGTGGCAGGGGAATTCATCAGTAAACGCAGTGGCGACCGTATTGGTTTGGTGCTGTTTGGTGATCAGGCGTATTTGCAAGCTCCGCTAACGTTTGACCGTCATACCGTGCTGCAATTGCTTAAAGAATCTGCGATTGGTTTGGCAGGTGAACGCACCGCCATTGGTGATGCGATTGGGTTGGCGTTAAAACGCTTACAAAACAGCCCGGAAAAAAATCGGGTACTGATCCTAATGACCGATGGCGCGAATACCGCAGGCAGCGTTAGCCCGTTGGAAGCGGCGGATATGGCGGCTGCGGCAGGTTTAAAAATTTACACGGTCGGGATTGGTTCGGAAAGTGATGCCGCCCGCAGTTTGTTTGGGTTTCAGTTAATGAATCCGAATGCGGATTTGGACGAGCGTTCCTTGCGGGCAATTGCGGATAAAACCGGCGGGCAGTATTTCCGGGCTAGGGATACCGAAGAGTTTCACAAAATTTACGCTGAATTAGATCGCTTAGAGCCGGTGGAGCAAGCGGCGCAACAGTGGCGGCCTCAGCAGGAATTGTTCCGCTGGCCTTTATTGGCGGCGTTTGTATTGGTGTTGTTAACCGCTGTATTGCGGATAGACCCGGAGTAACCTGGTGGATAATTTGCATTTTATGCATCCTCATTGGTTGTGGCTGGTGCTGCTCATTCCGCTATTGTGGGGGGCGCGATGGTTGCGTCATACTCGCAAGGGGACGTGGGAACAGCTTGTCGACAAGCAATTGATGCCGTTTGTGTTAAGCGGTAAAGACAGCGCGTTAGGTGTGGGCGTATTGGTATTGGTGTCACTGGGTTTATTGGTGGCGACGCTGGCAATGGCGGGGCCTGCGTGGGAAAAGCGCGAAGTGCCGGTATTTCGTAATCAACAAGCGTTGGTGATTGCGATGGATTTCTCCGCGTCGATGTATGCCGCTGATGAAAAACCCAATCGCTTAACCTTGGCGCGTTTCAAATTGTTGGACATCCTTAAAAGTCGCCATGATGGGCAAACCGGTTTGGTGGTGTTTGCCGGAGATGCGTTTATGGTGTCGCCGTTGACCGATGACATTGCCACGATTGAAGAGCAAGCAAAAAACCTTTCACCAGAGATTATGCCCGCACCGGGGAGTTTATTGGCTCCTGCGATTCAACGGGCAATGGCATTGTTACAGCAAGCGGAAATGCCTAAAGGCCATATTTTACTGATTACTGATGGCGCGAGTGACCCTGATAATGCCAGTGTTGCCGCTGAACAGGCGCAAGCCGCTGGTTATCAGGTGTCAGTATTAACCGTGGGAAGTGAGGATGGTGCACCCATTGTGCAACCAAAAGGTGGTTTTTTAGTCGATAGCCTCGGCAAGACAGTCGTAGCAACAGTGAATGTGGATGCGCTTAAAACTATTGCGCAAGCGGGTGGCGGTGTTTTTACTCAAGCAGCATTGGGCGATGCTGATGTGACCTTGCTGGGGGCGCAGTGGCAGGCCGAAACCAATCAAAAACTTACCGAAGGGCAGGGTCGGCAACTGGATACTTGGGTTAATGAGGGTTATTGGCTCGTGTTGGGGCTGTTACCGTTGGCGGCTTTAGCATTTCGGCGTGGTTGGCTGGGGGCTGTGTTGGTGGCTTGCGTGGTATTACCGCAACCGCAAACCGCACAAGCGTTTAGCTGGCAGGATTTGTGGAAAACCCCGGATCAGCAAGCTCAGGAAATCTTGCAACAAGGGCAGCCAGCAGAAGCGGCGAAATTGTTTCGTGACCCTGACTGGCAAGCCGCTGCTGCGTATAAGCATCAAGATTACGCAACCGCTGCTAAACGTTACAGCCAGCGTCAAGACGTTGACGGGCAATACAATTACGCCAATACCCTAGCGATGCAGAACAAACTGCCTGAAGCTGTCAAAAGTTACGAACAAGTACTCCAGCAGCAACCGGGTCATGCGGATGCGCAGCACAACCTGAAGCTGGTGAAAGAGCGTTTGGAACAACAGCAAAAACAGCAGCAAGATCAAAAAGGTGAAGGCGAGCAACAACAGCAAGCCTCCAGCGATCAGCAGCAACAACAACAGCAAGATGGGGAGTCACAAACTCCGCAACCCGGCGAGACTGAAAAGCAGCAGCAAGCCGCCAAAGAAGCAGAGCAAAAAGCGCAGGAAGATGCACAAAAGGCTGAACAAGCCGAGCAGCAACAAGCGCAGGCCAAGCAATCCGAAGAAAAAGACAAACCTGCTGAAGATAAACCAACACAAGAATCAGAAAGTGACCCACAACAGCGTGAGCAACAACAAGCCACTGAACAATGGTTGCGACGGATTCCTGATGACCCGGCTGGTTTATGGCGGCGTAAATTTCAGTACCAATATCAACAGCGCGGCGCACAAGCCAGAGGTGAAGAATGGTGAGGTTTTGGTTGTTGGTGGCGTGTTGGTTTTTGCCTTTATGGGTGCAAGCGGCCACGATTACAGCGGAGTTTGATCGTAACCCCGTCGCGGTGGGTGATCCGGTGGTGGTGCGTTTTAGTGCCGCTGGTGTCGTGGGTGGCGAACCTGATTTCACTCCGTTGAGTAAAGATTTTGAGATTCAGGGGCGTTCTCAAAGCAACAGTTTCAGCATGATAAATGGTGTTAGTAGCGTGCAAACTGTGTGGGAGTTAACACTATTTCCACGAATTACCGGGAATGTGCCATTGCCACCGATTGCGTTTGGTGCGGATCAAAGCCAGCCTTTGGTTTTACAGGTGTTGGATCAACCACCACCGAATACGAATGCGGGGGCGAGTGCCGCAACCGATATTTTTGTGGAACTCAGTGCAGAACCGCAGCAGCCTTATGTCCAGCAACAAACCATTATTACCCAGCGTTTGTTACACCTCGCACCGTTACAGCCACAAGCCAGTTTAACCCACCCTAGTATTGAAGCGGGTAAGGGCAATATTCAGCAGCTTGGTAAAACCCGCAATACCACACTGATGCGTGATGGGCGTAATTACCAAGTGATTGAGCGGCGTTACGCGCTTTATCCGCAACAAAGCGGGGATTTAGTGCTGGGGCGTACCACCTTTGAAGGCAGTTTAGCGACCGGGCAATCGCAGTTTGATCCTTTCGGGGTGGCAGGGCAGCGAGTAAGGCGTTTTTCAGAGCCATTTACCTTGCAAATTCAAACCCAGCCAGCCGCTTACACCGGAAAATATTGGTTGCCTGCGAAAAGCATTAGCCTAAACGCACACTGGGACACGCCACCCGATAAACTTAAAGCGGGCGAACCTGTGGGTTTAACCCTAGCGATTGTGGCGGATGGTTTAGCCGCCGAGCAATTGCCAAAGCTGGAGTTGAAAATACCTGCTGCGATCAAAGCCTATACTGATCAGCCAGAGTTTCGTAATGAAAACAATGCGCAAGGTATTGTGGGCGTGCGTCAGGAAAAATGGGTATTGGTTGCGCCCTATAATGGCGATTACGCCTTACCCGACATTCAATTGGATTGGTGGAATAGCACGACGGGCAAGCAAGAAACCGCCACCATTAATGCGGCTACCTTGCGCGTCAGTGGTGGCGCGGCTGCACCTGCGGGGCAAGTAACCCCGCCACCGCCGCAGACTGAAGCACAACCTGCCACACCGTCGCCTGCACCGTCTGCTAAACCGCAGCAGGTGGTGGCAGACTCGTTGATGCCATCAACATGGTCGACGAATAAGCAAATCATTGTGGCATTGCTGCTTTTGTGGGTAGTGTTAACAACAGCATGGCTGTTATGGCAATGGAAACACCGCAAATCTGCTCCAGTTTCCGCTAAACCCACCAATGTTGCTTTACCGCAGCAACGTAATGCGAAAACGGCACTGCAAGCATTAGCCACCGCATGTAAAAACAATCAGCCGCAAGCAGCTCACGATGCCTTGGTTAACTGGATTGATGTGGGGTTGAATTTGCGCCCAGCCTTGATTGCACGATTGCGTGAACAGGCTAACCCGGTATTGCAGGCAGAAATTGATGCGTTGGGGGTGGCGTTATACGGGCGTGGTGACAGCGCGTGGCGTGGTGAAGGTTTATGGCAAGCGGTAAAAACGTTCCAGCCATCAGCAGCACAAACACCAGCCAAACCCGCAGGCTTGGCTGAGCTTTACCCGCAAGGCTAGGGGTTACGCCAAATCAACTTTAGGTGCGGGAACCCAACCCGCTTGGCGGTGTTCGACCACAACCGTGGTGTAAATGCCGCCACGTACATTCCACACCCCAGTTAAACGCATAAAGCGCGGGGCAGTGGCTGTGGCCAAATCTTCGAGGATTTTATTGGTAACAGCTTCGTGGAACGCACCTTCTTCGCGATAGCTCCACATGTACAATTTCAGGGATTTCAATTCGACGCATTTTTCATCCGCCACGTATTCAATCTTGAATTGCGCAAAATCCGGTTGCCCTGTTTTCGGGCAGATGCAGGTAAACTCCGGCACGTCGATACGAATGGTGTAATCGCGTTGCGGATTCGGGTTTGGAAAAGTGTCGAGTTCTTTGCTAGGTTGAGTGGACATAAACGCTCCTTTGTTACCCAATAGACAGTTGGGCGGCGATTATAGTAGCCTCTGCCCCTCTTGGCACAATAGTTTGGTTATTTTAATGAATATTAGCGCAATTCCTGTTTTGACCATTGATGGTCCAGCCGGAGCTGGAAAAGGTTCGATTGCTGGCATGTTAGCCGATACCTTGGGGTGGCATTTGCTCGACAGCGGCGCGATTTACCGCGTGGCAGCTTTAGCAGCGTTGCGTCGTGGTATAGATTTACAGGATGAAGTGGCGATTTCAGCATTGATTCCCCAGCTTGTTATTGAATTTAAACAAGGGGATGCATGGCTAAATGGTGAGTGCGTCAGTAGTGATATTCGCAATGAAGCCTGCGCCAGTGCAACCTCGAAAATCGCTGCATTACCCAAAGTACGTAGTGAATTACTCGCCTTACAACGCAGTTTTTGCAAAGCACCGGGGCTAATTGCGGACGGGCGCGACATGGGAACGGTGGTGTTTCCAGAGGCTCCCTATAAGTTTTACCTGACTGCCAGTGCGGAAATTCGTGCAGAACGCCGCCTGAAACAGTTGAGCGAACAGGGACTTAGTGCTAGACTCCAAGACCTGATTCAAGACATTAATGCCCGCGACGAGCGCGATTCCAATCGCCCGGTAGCCCCGTTAAAACCAGCCGATGATGCCGTTTTAGTGGATACCAGCCCGCTGACGCAAGCCGAAGTGTTTGCCGAAGTGTTACGGTATATCCGTTAAGCATTTGTTTGAATTCACCAACTTGAAGGTAGCCCTGACAGGAGTCCGGGCTTTTTGCGTTTTACCCGTCATCGCAGGAAGCAGTGGCGATAAATTTTGTTATTACAGGTATTTTTTTCCATGACTGAAAGTTTTGCCGAACTGTTTGAAGAGAGCCTTTCGTATACCCAAATGCAACCGGGCGCTCTGCTGAATGCAACAGTTCTTGAAGTACGCTCCGATTTCGTTATCGTCAGTGCTGGCCTCAAATCCGAAGGTGTTATCCCTGCTGAACAGTTCAGAAATGAACGCGGTGAACTCACCGTTAAAGTAGGTGATTTGGTTGAAGTTGCACTGGATACCGTAGAAGATGGTTTTGGTGAAACCAAACTGTCTCGCGAAAAAGCACGTCGTTTACGCGCTTGGGAAATCTTGGAAGAAGCATTTAACAACGACGAAATCATTACCGGTATTATTACTGGCAAGGTTAAAGGCGGTTTCGTTGTTGAACTCAGCGATATTCGTGCATTCTTGCCGGGTTCACTGGTTGATGTACGTCCGGTTCGTGATACTTCTTACTTGGAAGGCAAGGAACTGGAATTCAAACTGATCAAACTGGATCAGAAGCGCAACAACGTTGTGGTTTCACGCCGCGCAGTTGTGGAAGAAGAATACAGCGCAGAACGCGAAGCACTGATGGAAAACCTGCAAGAAGGTCAAGTCATCAAGGGCGTGGTCAAGAACCTCACCGATTACGGTGCATTCTTGGATCTCGGCGGCATCGACGGCCTGTTGCACATCACCGATATGGCTTGGAAGCGCGTTAAGCATCCTTCCGAAGTGGTTAACATCGGTGACGAAATTGACGTTAAAGTCCTCAAATTTGACCGCGATAAGAACCGCGTTTCCTTGGGTCTCAAGCAATTGGGTGAAGATCCTTGGCAAGATTTGGTTCGTCGTTACCCATCCGGCACACGTATCTTCGGTAAGGTTAGT
Source organism: Thiothrix unzii (assembly GCF_017901175.1). NCBI lineage: Bacteria > Pseudomonadati > Pseudomonadota > Gammaproteobacteria > Thiotrichales > Thiotrichaceae > Thiothrix > Thiothrix unzii. Next base: position 1,589,729 of record NZ_CP072793.1, on the reverse strand, counting down.
AACCTGACTGATTACGGTTGCTTCGTGGAAATCGAAGACGGTGTTGAAGGTCTGGTACACGTTTCTGAAATGGATTGGACTAACAAGAACGTTAACCCTGCTAAGGTTGTGACCTTGGGTGACGAAACTGAAGTCATGATCCTCGACATCGACGCTGACCGCCGCCGTATTTCTTTGGGTATGAAGCAATGCCAAGCTAACCCTTGGGATGAATTCGCTGGTACTCGCAACAAGGGCGACCGTGTTTCCGGTAAGATCAAGTCAATCACTGACTTCGGTATCTTCATCGGTCTGGATGGTGGCATTGACGGTTTGGTTCACTTGTCTGACATTTCTTGGAATGTTCCGGGCGAAGAAGCAGTCCGTAGCTACAAGAAAGGCGACGAAGTGGAAGCAGTGGTATTGGCTGTTGATCCAGAACGTGAACGCATTTCCTTGGGCATCAAGCAGATGGAACAAGACCCGTTCTCCAACTTCGTTGCTGCACATTCTAAAGGTAGCGTTGTTCACGGGACTGTGGTTGAAGTTACCCCTAAAGCGGCGAAAATCGACTTGGGCGAAGGCATCGAAGGCATTTTGCGTGCTTCCGAACTGTCACGCGACCGCGTTGAAGATGCTCGCACGCTGTTGAAAGAGGGTGACAAGATTGAAGCCAAGTTCATGGGCGTTGATCGTAAAACCCGCTCCATCAACCTGTCTATCAAGGCTAAGGATGATGAAGATGAAGCACGTGTAATGCGTGAGTACACTGGTCGCTCCGGTGGTGCATCCACTTCATTGGGTGACATCTTCAAGGAACAAATGGGCGAATAACTTCGCTTTCAGGACGGTACGCAGGCCAAGGATGGCCTATAGTTTTCGTGTTGCAGGGGTAGTAGTACTCCCTGCAACACTTCCAAAAATCCGAATAGCTGCAACATGTTACCGGCAACCCCGTCGCTTGTTCAGGAGTGGAAAGGATGACCAAATCTGAAATCATTGATATTCTGTCGCGCAAGCAAAGCCATCTCAGTAGCCGTGATGTGGAATCATCGGTTAAGTTGTTGTTGGATAAAATGAGCGATACATTGTCCGAAGGCGGACGCATTGAAGTGCGTGGCTTTGGCAGTTTCTCGTTGCATCATCGTGCTGCGCGTAAGGGGCGTAACCCTAAAACCGGAGATCAGGTGGCATTAGCACCTAAGCACGTTCCGCACTTTAAACCGGGCAAAGAATTGCGGGAACGGGTTAATGAGTCGCGTGAGCAATACCCTATTCAGGAATAATCCTGCGGGTGTGCTTGCACGAAATAAAAACAAAGGGAGGCGTAGTGCCTCCTTTTTTATGTCTGAAAGGCCATGCTAGAAATTCTATTTTTGTTACTGCCACTGGCGTTTTATTCCGGTTGGCAGTCTGCTCGCAAACGTTACAAAGAGCGTCAGGAAAAGCGTAAGCAAATTTCTGTGCATTTTGTGCGCGGTATTAACTACTTATTGAGCGAACAGCCCGATAAAGCATTGGATGTATTTTTAAATTACCCGGAAATTGACGAATACACTGCCGATACCTTTTTATTGCTGGGAAATTTATTCCGCAATCGCGGCGAAATTAACCGTGCCTTGCGGGTGCATCAAAACTTAGTGGCACGTCCTGACTTGAGTAAGGCGCAACGTACCTCTGCAATGCTCGCACTGGGCGAAGATTTTTTTGCTGCCGGAATGTTAGATCGCGCAGAAAGTGTTTTCACAGAATTATTGAAAGATGACCCGAAACGTTCAGATGCGTGCGAGCCATTGCGCAATATTTACGAGCAATTACACGAATGGGATAAGGCCATTGAAATCAGCCAATGCGCCCAGCAGCGCAGCAAGTCTGATCATGGACGTTTGATTGCGCACTATTATTGCGAATTGGCGACGCAGGAATTGCAAAAAAACAACCTGTTTAAGGTCGAAGAAACCCTGAAAAAAGCCACGAAAGCGTATCCTGATTCTTCGCGGGTATTGGTGTTGGCAGGTGATCTTGCTTACGCACGCGGGCAGATGCAAGAAGCGATGAAAACGTATCAGGCGGCTATCAGCAAAGACAGTCGTTTATTGGGTATGTTGTTTAGCAAGTTGCTCAATGATTTTCCGCAACAGGATGCTTTGGAAAATTTGTATCAGTTTATTAAGCAGCATTTCACCCAATCGCAAGACACGCGCCTGTTTGCCTATTTATTACAATTGGCAAGAAAATTAGGCAAGCTTAAGGAAATGCACGCTCACGTTGACGAGCATTTATTGAAAGGTAAACCCACGTTGAATACCTTAGCGCACTCAACGGAAGTGTTGGCTTCGGTGTGGCAAGAGAGTAATACCTGCGATATGGCGCAAGTGCAAACGGCGTTGCAGCGGTTAGCTAATAGCCAGCCAGAGTTTCAGTGCGGGCATTGTGGGTATAAAATGCACGATTACTTATGGCGTTGCCCTGCCTGTCATCAGTGGGATAGCGTTGCCAATGTTTAATCCGATTAGGAAGTTTCGTTTATGTCGAGTCGTTTAATTATTGCACTTGATTTTCCGACTGCCGAGCAAGCCTTGGCGTTTGTAAAACCACTGGATCCACAACAATGTAAATTGAAAGTCGGTTTTGAATTGTTCGTTGCGGCGGGGCCTGATTTCGTGAGGGCATTGGTGCAGCAGGGGTTTGCAGTATTTCTTGACCTGAAGTTCCACGATATTCCCAATACGGTTGCTTCTGCCTGCAAAGCGGCGGCTCAATTGGGTGTTTGGATGATTAATGTACACGCATCGGGTGGTGCGAAGATGATGCAAGCAGCGCAACAAGCCTTGCAGGGCTTTGAAAATCCACCAAAATTAATCGCTGTAACGGTTTTGACCTCAATGGATAAAGCGCAATTGTCAGGTACTGGGGTGAACGCAGATCCTGACCAGCAGGTGTTGCATTTAGCCCGATTGGCTGCGGATAGTGGTTTGGATGGGGTGGTCTGTTCTGCACAAGAAGCTGGTTTGTTGCGTAAAGCTTTAGGCGATGATTTTTTGCTGGTCACACCCGGTATTCGTCCAGAAGGCAGTGACCAAGGGGATCAATCACGGGTAATGACACCAGCACAAGCGCGTGACGCAGGAGTGAGTTATGTGGTGGTAGGGCGACCGATTACCCAAGCTGCCGATCCGTTAGCGGTGATTGCGCAAATCAATGCAGCGTTGTAAATCAACGTTTGGATTACGCATTTTTCAGAAATTGCTGCGCTTCTTTTTGCATTGCGCCGCGTGCAAAAATGAGTTTCCAGCGACTGCCGCCTGCTTGTCGCCACAACAAGGCGGCACGCACGCCAGCCAGTAACAGTGCGCGGATTTTAGCTGCATTGTCCGGGTTAGCGAGATGGCTTTGATCGCCTTTAATCATAATGCGCGGGCCTAACTGACTGATGCTGTTGCTGTAGATTTCAGCGAGTCGCGCAATCATATTGGGGTGTGTCATCGCAAAGAAATCAAGCTGTTGCTGGGCTTTTTCAATGTGAGCAAGTAATTGCTTGAACATATCAGGATCGTTATGCAGCTTTTTTTCCAAATACAATAAGTTGACTGCATAGCGGGTAGCTTCAATGTTTTTGGGTTTGCCTTCTGGGGTTAAGTTGCCGGAGCCCAGTTGATACATTAAGACCCGTAATCCGGTGTGGAGGCGATTAACACCGCCGTACAAAGCCTCTGGTGAACCGGCACTGTCATGCAGCACGCTGTGGATGCAACTGTCGAATAATTCACTGTCAACATTGCCACGAGTGGCGATTTGCACGACACCTTCGACACATTGAAATAGTGCTGCAAGGGCAATGGTACGATTTCGATTGTTAGCTTCCACGGGGTTCTATCAGTTAGTGGTTAGGGTGCTGACAGCATAAGGGCTGTGCAGAATAATTCAAGTCAACCTTGCGGGGTTGGGGCAGTGCTTTTCCATACTGTCGATAATACCGCCGCCGAGACACACGCTTTCTTGGTAAAAAACAATGGATTGTCCGGGGGTTATTGCGCGTTGTGGCTGCGGAAAACACACTTGGGCAATGCCGTCATCCATGATGCGTACCTGACAAACTTCTTCAACTTGGCGATAGCGCACTTTCGCTTTGCATTCAAACGCTGGTGCGGGAGGTTTACCCGCTACCCAATGCAATTGCGAAGCCAGCAAAAAATGCTTCATCAATAATTCGTGTTGATGACCTTGGGTAACAATTAGACGATTGCCCTGCATATCTTTGTCCACCACAAACCATGGAGTTTCGTCGGCATCTTTACGCCCACCAATGCCTAAACCTTGGCGTTGACCGAGGGTGTAATACATTAAGCCGTGGTGTCTGCCGACAATTTCGCCTTGTGGAGTGATCATATCGCCGGGTTGCGCGGGCAAAAAACGTTGCAGAAAATCGCGGAACTTACGTTCACCGATAAAACAAATGCCGGTGCTGTCTTTTTTACGCGCGGTGCTAAATCCAGCCGCATCAGCTAATTCGCGTACCCGGCTTTTTTCTAACTCGCCAATCGGGAATAAGCTGCGCTGTAATTGGTGCTGTTGCAGTGTGTATAAAAAGTAGGTTTGGTCTTTATTCGCGTCCACGCCTTTGAGCATTAGTGCGTCGCCATCGGCGGTGTATGCAATACGGGCGTAATGTCCGGTGGCGATATAATCCGCGCCTAATTCGAGTGCAACATCGAGAAATGCTTTAAATTTTATTTCTTTGTTACACATAATATCGGGGTTGGGGGTGCGACCTGCGCGGTATTCTTCCAGAAAATACGTGAAAACCCGTTCCCAATATTCGGTAGAAAAATTACGGGTGTACAGGGTAATGCCCAATTGATCAGCAACCGCCTGCGCATCAGCGAGATCAACGGCAGCAGAACAATAGTCTTCGGTGTCGTCTTCTTCCCAGTTTTTCATGAACAAGCCTTCCACCTGGTAGCCTTGTTCGAGCAACAACAGCGCAGCTACGGAAGAATCAACCCCGCCAGACATGCCGACAATCACACGTTTTTTAGCCATATTAGCTTTGTGCCATGAAATATTGCAGACTCTCTAAAGGGTAACGCACCCCGGATTCGTAACAATCCAGTGACAAACCAACCAATTCACTACGCCATACACGCGGTTGTTGCTGACGAATTTGTTCGCGGGTTAACCAGTGTACAGCGGTAATGTCGGGGTCAATGCTGTAATCAGGGAGGTGTTCCAATAGCGTTCCGGTAAAGGTAAAACGCAGGTAAACCCGATCCGGGTCGGCACGGTTCATGTGAAATATACCCAACAGCGCGGTCGGTTCAAAACGCCAGCCGGTTTCTTCGAGGGTTTCACGACGCACCGCATCCAGCAAGCTTTCGCCGTATTCCATGTGGCCTGCGGGTTGGTTAATGGTCAGCTCCCCGTAGTGTAGTTCTTCTACCATCAGGAAACGGTTGTCTTGCTCGATGACGCTGGCAACGGTAACGCGCGGCTTCCAGACCATAAAACACTGTCCTCGAAAAACTAAAACGAATATTTTACACCACTTTCACTAAGGGGTTGTTCATAAAAATCGGTTATTGGCTTGTAATGCGACAAAACAAACCCAAATTGACGGGGATAGTGACAGCAGCTTATAAAAGCGTTTATAACTGCTGTGTCGACAGCGTAACGGGGTTAGGTAGAACTAGTAATGGCACAGAAACATAAAGACTCTCACGACGATAGCCGCGATTCTGGCGTAGCGGTGCAAGAATCCCGCCCAGAGGTGAAAGAACCACCGCGCTTTAAAGTTATACTGTTAAACGATGATTTTACTCCAATGGACTTTGTGGTGGAGGTGCTGCAAGTGTTTTTTGGAATGGATCGTGAAGGTGCTACGCGCGTTATGCTGAGTGTCCACACTAAGGGCAAAGGCGTTTGTGGCATCTATACTCGTGATGTAGCGGAAACCAAGGTGGCACATGTCAACCGGTTTGCACGGGAGCATCAACACCCTTTGCTGTGTACGATGGAAGAGGCATAAGCTTATGTTGAGCGCGGAAGTAGAATACTCAATTAACACCCTGTTTCGTGATGCGCGAGATAGTCATCACGAGTTTGTAACGGTAGAACATTTGCTATTGGCGATGCTGGATAACCCCAGTGCTGCGGATGCGTTGCGTGCCTGCAATGTCGATATTCCGTATTTGCGGCGGGAACTGGAGCAATTCGTTGCTGAAAATACCCCGTTAATTCCGGTGGGTGATGAGCAACGTGATGTGCAACCTACCTTGGGTTTTCAGCGTGTTATCCATCGTGCGGTCTATAGTGCGCAATCGTCCCGCAAAGGTGAAGTGACCGGCGACGCTATTTTAGCGGCGATTTTCGGTGAGCCGGATTCCCACGCTGTTTACTACCTGTCGCGTCACCGGGTCAGCCGTTTGGATATTGTGCATTACATTGCGCACGGTATCCGTAAAGACGGGGCAGCGGAAGCGTCTAATCCTAAACAGGAAGACAGTTCTGCATCAGCAGCTCCCGCCGAGAATGCGGCTGAAGGTGAAGATAATGCCAAGCCATTGGATAAATACGCCAGCAATCTCAATGAGATGGCGTTGGAAGGTAAGATTGACCCACTGATCGGACGCGATGCGGAAATTGAACGCACCGTACAAGTTTTGTGCCGTCGCCGTAAAAATAATCCGCTGTTAGTGGGTGAGGCCGGTGTCGGTAAGACTGCAATTGCCGAAGGTTTAGCTAAGCGCATTGTCGACGGGGAAGTGCCGGAAATTTTAAGCAATGCAGTTATTTACTCGCTGGATTTGGGTTCATTGCTGGCAGGCACGAAATACCGGGGCGATTTTGAAAAACGCCTGAAAGCCGTATTGAAGCAGATTAAAGCTGAGCCGCACGCGATTCTTTTTATTGATGAAATACACACGATTATCGGTGCGGGTGCGACTTCTGGCGGCACTATGGATGCGTCTAACTTAATCAAGCCGGTGTTGTCGAGCGGCGACTTAAAGTGCATTGGCTCGACCACATTTCAGGAATACCACAGTATTTTTGAAAAAGATCGTGCCTTGGCGCGGCGTTTCCAGAAAATTGATATTAATGAGCCGAGCGTCGATGAAACCATTGAGATTCTCAAGGGCTTGAAAGCACGCTTTGAAGTTCATCATAACGTGCGCTATACGCTGCCCGCGCTCAAGGCAGCAGCAGAGTTGGCAGCAAAATACATCAATGACCGCCATTTACCGGATAAAGCCATTGATGTAATTGATGAAGCCGGTGCAAATCGCCAGTTACAACCAGCGGCTTCACGCAAAAAGACCATTTCCGTGCATGATATTGAAGAAATCGTCGCGAAAATTGCCCGAATTCCACCAAAATCGGTTTCAGGTTCTGATATGCAAATATTGCGCAACTTAGAACGTGATTTGAAAATGGTGATTTTCGGTCAGGATCAGGCGATTGGTCAGCTTACTGCTGCGATTAAAATGGCACGTTCGGGTTTGCGTGATGATAGCAAACCGATTGGATCATTCTTGTTTGCAGGGCCGACTGGCGTAGGTAAAACCGAAGTATCCAAGCAATTAGCACAACGTTTAGGCATTGAGCTGCTGCGCTTTGATATGTCGGAGTACATGGAACGCCATACGGTTTCGCGTTTAATCGGTGCGCCGCCGGGTTATGTTGGGTATGACGAAGGTGGTTTATTAACCGATGCGGTCAATAAGCATCCGCACGCAGTATTGTTGCTGGATGAAATTGAGAAAGCGCACCCCGATGTGTTTAACCTGTTATTGCAAGTTATGGATCACGGTACATTGACCGATGCGAACGGACGTAAGGTTGATTTCCGTAACATTATTTTGATCATGACCAGCAATGCCGGTGCGGAAAACATGAATCGCAAGAGTTTAGGGTTTACCACGCAAGACCATACCACGGATTCTTCCGAGGCGATTAACCGCACTTTTAGCCCTGAATTCCGTAACCGTTTAGATGGCATTATTGGGTTCAACGCTTTGACTGCAAGCGTGGTTGCTTCGGTGGTGGACAAGTTTGTGATTCGTTTAGAAGCACAGCTTGAGCCGAAAAAGGTAGTTTTGATTGTCGATGAAGCCGCACGCCATTGGTTGGCACAGAAGGGCTACGATCGTTTGATGGGGGCACGCCCAATGGAGCGCGTGATTCAAGAGCACATCAAAAAGCCATTGGCTGATGCGATTCTCTTTGGTGAATTGAGTCAGGGCGGCAGGGTAGAAATCTCTGCGGACGATGACGGCTTAACTATCGAGATGCAAGGCACTACTGAGGCGTTACCCGCCTGATTACCTGCACCAAGAAGTATGGCAATCAATGCGCCCTTGGGGCGCATTGTTATTTATTGCGGTAGCTAATGCGGCCTTTTGTAAGGTCGTAAGGGGTGAGCTGTACCGTTACACGGTCACCAGTGAGGATGCGAATGTAGTTTTTACGCATACGACCGGAAATATGGGCGTTCACAACGTGACCGTTATCCAATTCTACGCGGAATGTGGTGTTGGGCAGGGTTTCAAGTACCGTGCCTTCCATTTCAATGTAATCTTCCTTTGCCATAATCTCTTTAAATACTGGGAAATACTAAACGGCGTATTATCCTTGCCGCACGCCAGATGACAAGCTCTTTTTATTGGAAGCGGGTGTATTTAAGCAGCTTAAGTGATTATTTTAGGGTTTTGTTGGTTTTCATAAGCCGCGCTTTTGATTACGATAGGGGGATTTGTTGCCAGAGCCAGTATTGCTTGGCCTAGATAACGTTCATTTTTCGCTGGAGTAGGGTAATGATGACAATCGCAGGGGTTTTTCCGGGGCAAGGCTCACAGTCACTCGGAATGTTGGCTGATTTAGATAAGCAATTCAAACAAGTACGTGAAACTTTTCAAGCCGCTTCCGATGTTTTAGGACGCGATTTATGGGATATGGCGCAACAAGGCCCAGAAGCAGCATTGAACAGCACCGAGAATACCCAACCCTTAATGCTGGCAGCAGGCGTGGCAGTGTGGCGCGTTTGGTTGGGTGAGGGTGGTTGTTTGCCGGTTGCTGTAGCAGGTCATAGTTTGGGCGAATATTCCGCGCTGGTCGCGGCTGGCGTACTGGATTTTGCCGATGCAGTTGCCTTGGTTGCGGAACGCGCCCGGCTTATGCAGAATGCAGTAGCAGACGGTGCGGGTGCAATGGCTGCTATTTTAGGCTTGGAAGATGCACAAATTATTGAAGCTTGTGCGCAGGCAGCCCAAGGCGATGTGGTAGAAGCGGTGAATTTTAACTCGCCGGGACAAGTGGTTATTGCTGGTAGTGCCGCTGCCGTGGATCGTGCGATTCAAACCGCAACAGCAATGGGTGCAAAAAAAGCAATTAAATTATCTGTCAGCGTGCCTTCGCATTGTGCGTTGATGCAGCCAGCAGCCACCGCGTTAGCAGTGCGTTTGGGGCAAACTGCTTTTGCACCTGCAACCATGCCGGTTTTGCACAATGTGGATGCCACCGCTCGCACCAGTGTTACTGAAATGGCGCAAGCGTTAGAACAGCAGTTGTACCGCCCGGTACGCTGGGTTGATACCGTCATGGCATTGAAAACGACTTATGCGGCGGATGCGATTGTTGAATTTGGCCCCGGTAAGGTTTTGGCAGGTTTAAATCGCCGTATCGACCATAAAATGGGTGCGGTTTGCATCCACGACAGCGCGACATTGGCAGAAGCATTAAAATTGTGTGAAGAGGCGGGAGCGTAATGAATTCATTAATCAGTTTACAGGGCGAAGTCGCCTTAGTTAGTGGTGCAAGCCGTGGCATCGGGCGCAGTATTGCAGAACTGTTGGGCAGCGCGGGCGCAACCGTAGTTGGCACAGCCACCAGCGAAAAAGGTGCGGAAGCCATTACCGCTTATTTGCGCGAAGCAGGTATCGCTGGCAAGGGCATGGTGTTAAACGTTGCTGACAAAGCATCCATCGACACGGTGGTAAAAGCTGTGGGCGATGAATTTGGCGGCATTAGCGTTTTAGTCAATAATGCAGGTATTACACGCGATAACTTGCTGATGCGCATGAAAGATGATGAATGGGATGATATTATCAATACCAATCTGACTTCCGTTTACCGCATGAGCAAAGCCTGCCTGCGCGGCATGACCAAAGCCAAAAAAGGGCGGATTATTTCGATTTCTTCCGTAGTGGGCGCGTCAGGTAACGCGGGTCAAACTAACTACGCCGCAGCGAAAGCGGGCTTGGTGGGTTTCAGCAAATCCTTGGCACGTGAAATTGGTTCGCGTAATGTGACGGTCAATGTGGTAGCACCCGGTTTTATTGATACCGACATGACCCGCGAACTTTCTGAAGATCAACGCAACAATTTACTGCACGGAATTCCGTTAGGTCGGTTGGGGCAACCGGCAGAAATCGCCGGAGCCGTTCTGTTTTTAGCATCACCTTTGGGTGCTTACGTGACCGGCGAAACAATTCATGTCAACGGTGGGATGTATATGGCATAAACCTGCTGGCATGATGCACAGGTTTTAAATACAATAGTCTACCGCTACTGAGCATTTTTTATTAACGAGGAACAAAAAACCATGAGCGATATTGAAGCGCGCGTCAAAGCCATCGTAGTTGAACAACTGGGTGTTAGCGAAGACGAAGTAACCAATACATCTTCCTTCATCGACGATCTGGGCGCGGATTCACTGGATACCGTCGAACTGGTTATGGCATTGGAAGAGGAGTTTGGTGCAGAAATTCCTGATGAAGAAGCTGAAAAAATCACTACAGTGCAAGCTGCGATTGATTTTATCAAAGCAAGTCAGGGCTGATTTTTGCCTAGAAACCGCAGTCTAACAAGGCTGCGGTTTTCCTTTTAAGACGTAAGATGGGGGCATTCATTTGTCTAAGCGACGTGTAGTAGTGACAGGTTTGGGGATTGTTTCGCCTGTCGGTTCTAAGTTAGAAAAGGCTTGGGACAATATCAAAGCAGGCCGTAGCGGGATTGCCCGTATCAATCCTGATCTGTTCGATTCCAGCGGTTTCAGTGTGCAAATCGCCGGTAACGTCAAAGATTTCAATGCTGATGAATACATCAAGCCGAAAGACCAGAAAAAAATGGATACCTTTATCCATTACGGTATTGGTGCGGGTATTGAGGCGATTCGTGATTCCGGCTTGGAAGTAACGGAAGAGAACGCCGAGCGCATTGGTGTGTTGATGGGATCTGGAATCGGTGGTTTAGATACCATTGAGCGTAACTACACAGCCTTCCTGAATGGCGGGTCACGCAAAATTTCTCCCTTCTTCGTACCTGCAAGTATTATCAACATGGTGGCGGGAAACTTATCCATCATGTACGGCCTGAAAGGGCCAAACTTATCCATCGTTTCAGCATGTGCTACTGCGACACACAGTATCGGCGATGCGGCACGTATGATCGTTTACGGTGATGCGGATGTTATGGTGGCTGGCGGTGCAGAAATGGGTTCTACCCCATTAGGTATCGGCGGTTTCGCAGCGGCACGCGCCTTGTCGACCCGCAATGACGACCCAGAAGCTGCCAGCCGTCCGTGGGATGCTGACCGCGATGGTTTCGTTTTGGGTGACGGCGCGGGCGTGCTGGTACTCGAAGAGTATGAGTTTGCGAAACAACGCGGCGCACGCATTTACTGTGAGTTGGTTGGCTACGGCATGAGCAGCGATGCTTACCACATGACCACGCCATCAGAAGGTGGTGAAGGTGCGGCACGTTGCATGGTCAATGCCATGAAAGATGCCGGTCTGAATGCCAGTGATGTGGATTATGTGAATGCCCACGGCACATCGACTCCAGCAGGCGACAAAGCCGAAACAATGGCGGTAAAACGTGCATTGGGTGATCACGCTTACAAAGTGGCGGTCAGCTCCACCAAATCCATGACCGGTCACTTACTGGGTGCTGCGGGTGGTATTGAAGCGGTATTCAGTGTATTGGCTATTCGTGACCAAGTATTGCCGCCAACCATCAATTTCAACACGCCAGACCCGGCTTGTGATCTTGATTACGTGCCAAATATTGCGCGTGAAACCAACGTCAATATTGCAATGAGCAACTCTTTTGGTTTCGGTGGAACCAACGGAACTTTGATTTTCAAGAAAATCTGATTGCTTACTCAACGTTTTAAGGGCGAGTATGATTTACTCGCCCTGCATCAACAGCATCCGCATCGTTATCCTTTCCTGCTGGAAAGTGTCGTTACTTCCCCTCATGCCCGTTACAGTGTGCTATTTGCTTTTCCACAGCAATCATTGCGTCTCAATGCCTTAACTGACGCTAACTTTTGTGCGCAACTGGATGCCGCTTGGCACAATACAGCCGTGCAGCAAAACAACACCGACATCCAAGATTTACCGTTTCGTGGTGGTTGGTTTTTATACCTTGGTTACGAGTTGGCAGGGCAGTTAGAGCCGAGTTTACAATTGCCCACTGCCACTGATGGCTTGCCTATTGCCTTAGCAGTACGCATTCCTGCCGCGATTATCGTGGATCATCATCAACGAGAAACTATTGCAATCATTGAGGATGAATACGCCGCATTGTTGGATGATTTGCTCGAATTTGTTAAAGAGTGCGGGGTAGGGCGCACCAACACCACCGCCGTTGATGTGCGTATCAGCGAAGATTTACCGGAAAAATTTGAAAGTGGGGTGGAACGCATTCGGGATTACATTGCAGCAGGCGATGTATTTCAAGTGAATTTGTCGCGCGGTTGGCACGGTGAATTGCAATCTACGCACAGTGCCGCCGAGTTATACGCAGTTTTGCGCCAGAAAAATCCTGCACCGTTTGCGTGTTTCGCCCATTTTGATGATTTCGCGATTATCAGCTCTTCGCCGGAACGTTTGGTGCGTGTAGAACAAGGCTGGGTAGACACCCGACCTATTGCCGGAACCCGTCCGCGCGGTGAAGATGCCGCACGCGATCAGGCGTTACTCGAAGAATTAATTGCACACCCTAAAGAACGCGCTGAACACATTATGCTGATTGACTTGGAGCGCAATGATTTAGGGCGTATTTGCGACTACGGTACGGTCAAGGTGGATGAGCTAATGGTGGTTGAAAGCTATCAGCATGTTCATCACATCGTGTCCAACGTGCGCGGTAAATTGCGCCAAGGCACAACGCCGGGGGAAGTGATTCGCGCGGTTTTTCCGGGTGGAACGATTACTGGTTGTCCTAAAGTACGTTGCATGGAGATCATTGCGGAACTGGAGCAAGTGCCGCGCAGTGCGTATACCGGCTCCGTCGGCTATTTGAATCATAATGGCGACATGGACTTGAATATTTTAATCCGAACCATGACATTGAGCGGCAACCAGCTTACGTTTCGCACTGGCGCGGGCATTGTGATTGATTCCATTGCACCTAACGAACTACGCGAAACCCGCCATAAAGCACGCGGTTTACTACGGGCATTGGCGCATGATTTGGGTTAACGGCGTACTCAGTGATACGTTACCGATTACTGACCGTGGTTTGCTTTACGGTGACGGTGTTTGGGAAACCATTGCCATCGTTAATGGGCAACCGCAGCGTCTGTCTTGGCATTTGGAGCGTTTGCTGCAAGGTTTGCAAGCCTTAGCCATTCCCGCGCCTGATATGACGCAATGGGTGACGGAGATCCTGCAAGCCTGTCAAGGCAGGGATAGTGCCGTGTTAAAGCTGATTGTCACCCGTGGGCAGGGAATGCGTGGCTACAATCCGCGTGAATGCCAGCAGCCCACGCGCATTGCGCAAATATCTGCCCGCTACGTTTACCCAGCCGCTTATGCGCAGCAAGGCATCCGTTTAGCCTTATGTGAAACGCGTTTGGCACAGCAACCGCGTTTAGCGGGTTTTAAGCACCTTAACCGTTTGGAACAGGTGTTGGCTCGCGCAGAATTCGACACCGATTACCAAGAAGGTTTAGTGCGCGATACCGCAGATAAGATTATCGAAGGCACAATGAGCAATGTATTTTTGATACAAGCGGATGGCAGTGTGGATACACCTGAATTAACGCAGTGCGGGATTGCGGGTATTATGCGTCGCGTTGTGCTGCAAGTGTTACACGAATGGGACATTCCTTGCCGGATTGGTGCGCTGTCTTTGGCAGATACGCATTCATGCAGTGCTATTTTTATGACAAATTCACTCATAGGTATTTGGCCGGTACGCGAGTTCATGGGAAAAACTTACCCTGTGGCTCCACTGATAACCGAACTACAAACAAAGGTTAATGCAATCACATGAAGCTATTGTTGAAATTATTGAGTTTTCTGTTGATTACGTCGGTGATTACTGTCGGATTTTTACTGTGGTATCAATACGATGTATTTTTAAAAACACCTGCACCGATTACCGAAAGCAATGCCATTATTGAGGTAAAGCCGGGAAGCAATATCCGCCAAGTAGCTGATCAATTGCAAAAAAACGGGGTAATCGAACACAGCCTATTGTTTTTTGCTCATGCGCGTATCAGTGGGTTAGCCGATAAACTTAAAGCAGGGGAGTACAAGCTCGAAGCAGGAATGCTGCCTGATGATATTCTCAAACGCTTGGTATCGGGGCAAACCTTACAGTATTCGTTGAGCTTGATTGAGGGTAAAACCTTCAAAGATTTGCAAGCACTGATTCGTAAACATCCAACCCTGCAACAGACGTTGACGGATGCTGATTACGCTGTTGTCATGGAAAAACTAGGCGCACCTGTTGGAACCCATCCTGAAGGCTGGTTTTTGCCTGATACCTATCATTTTCCGCGTAAAACCACCGATCTGGAATTCTTACAGCGTAGTTACCAAGATATGCAGCGTTATTTGCAACAAGCTTGGGATAAGCGTGAACCGAATCCCTACCTGAAAACGCCTTACGACGCGCTGATTTTGGCATCCATTGTCGAAAAAGAAACCGGGTTGCCGGAAGAGCGTCCCTTGGTGGCGCGGGTGTTTTTGAATCGTTTGGCTAAAGGCATGTTGTTACAAACCGACCCGACAGTTATTTACGGCATCGGCGACAAATACGATGGCAATATCCGCAAAACTGACCTACAAACAGATACGCCTTACAACACGTACACGCGGGCAGGCTTAACCCCAACCCCGATTGCGATTCCTAGCAAAGCCGCGATTGACGCAGTAATGCACCCAGCAACCAGTAATGTGCTGTACTTTGTGGCAACTACACCCGGCGGTGCATCTAAGTTTTCAGAAACCTTGGATGAACATAATCGCGCCGTACAACAATACCTGTTAAATCGCAAAAGTGCTTCGGAGCCTAAACCATGAAACCCGGTAAATTCATTACACTCGAAGGTGGGGAAGGCGCAGGAAAAAGCACCAACGCGCTGTGGATTGCCGATTACTTACGCGCCCAAGGCAAAACCGTGTTAGTCACCCGCGAACCCGGCGGTACAACAGTTTCCGAGGCTATTCGCGGCGTATTGTTATCGCCAGAATTGCCCGCAATGGATGCGGATACCGAATTGTTGTTAATGTTTGCCGCCCGCAATGAACACCTGCGCACGAAAATTTTACCCGCATTAGCGCAAGGAACCTGGGTGATTTGCGACCGTTTTACCGATGCTACCTATGCGTATCAAGGTTATGGGCGCGGTATCTCCTTAGAACGCATTGCCGCATTAGAAAACTGGGTACAAGGAACATTACGCCCTGATTACGTCATTTTGTTCGATTTAGATGTGGAAACCGGTATGGCGCGGGCGCAAGCGCGTGGGCAGGCGGATCGTTTCGAGCAAGAGCATACCGAGTTTTTTACGCGCATTCGTGCAGGCTACCAAGCGCGTGCCGCAGCAATGCCAGCGCATTACCCACAGATTGATGCAGCACAGCCTCTGGAGGCCGTCAGAGCGCAATTACAAGCATTGTTGGAGCGCATGTTACAGGCAGATCAGCCCGCATGATTTATCCTTGGCAAACCGCACTTTGGGCAACATTGCAACGCGCCCGCGAAGGGGATCATTTACCCCACGCTTTGCTGTTCCAAGGTGAGGATGGTTGCGGCAATGAGGCATTCGTGGAGGATTTAGCGCAAAGTCTGTTGTGCTTAAATCCGACCGCCTCAGGTCATGCTTGCCAGCAATGCCGTAGTTGCCATGTGCTGGCTTCGCAAGCGCACCCTGATTTCATGCCAGTGATGCTGCACGAAGATCGCCAAGCCATCTTGGTGGAGCAAATTCGTGAGTTAAACCATTTCCTTGGCTTGAGCCGCAGTTACAGTCCGCGCCGCGTTGTGATTATTTCACCAGCAGAGCGTATGAATATCAATGCGGCAAATAGCTTGCTTAAATCCTTGGAAGAACCGGCGGCGGATACCCACATTTTACTGTTGAGCGCACATCCGGGTAGTTTGTTACCCACGATTCGCAGCCGTTGTCAGCAAATGCGTTTACCCGTGCCTGACAGCGATGCGGCGTTGCAATGGTTGCAACAACAAACTTTACAACACTCGCCCGAAACCTTGTTGCTGGCAGCACGCGGGAAACCCTTAACCGCATTTGATCTGGATTCCAGCGAAACCCTTGGTCATTACGGAGAATGGTTGCGTCATATTAGCGAATGCGCACAAGGGCAGGGGAGCATTACTGCTAAATCAGCACAATGGGAAAAGTTTGATAAAACGTTATTGCTAGATTGGCAGCTTGATGCGGTGAATAGCCTTTTAAAACAAGCACTCATTGCTAATTCCGCAGGATTACCTGGCGAATTACAAGCACTCAGCGGCGCAATAAATAAACAGCGTCTGTGGGAAATTCATACAAAACTATTAGCCATGAA
This sequence comes from Thiothrix unzii, assembly GCF_017901175.1. Lineage (NCBI taxonomy): Bacteria > Pseudomonadati > Pseudomonadota > Gammaproteobacteria > Thiotrichales > Thiotrichaceae > Thiothrix > Thiothrix unzii. Next base: position 1,572,930 of record NZ_CP072793.1, on the reverse strand, counting down.
GGCATTAGCCGCACACCCGCTAAATCCACGTCTCTTGATTGAAGACATGTTAATGTTGTGGCAGGCAAGGTATTGATAATATAATGGAAAAGTTCATTTTTTATTCATGTGCTGAGGATTAATAAATACGCATGGAAAAGCCCGAAGGCGGCAGTATCGACAGTAACGTTAAGCGCAATCTTTCGTTAACCTTACCCGATAAGCACTCGCTACATGCTACTTACATGCCGTTTATTAAAAATGGTGGCGTTTTTGTGCCTACGCATGAGCGGTTTTCGCTGCATGATGATATTGTGCTGCAACTGCGTCTAATCGAAGAAGGTAAGCGTCTACTGATTCCCGGAAGAGTTGTCTGGATTACCGGAGGCAAAGGTCAGCGCGGCACACCAGCCGGTGTTGGCTTGCAATTTACTGGTGAACAACAAGCTCGCATCCGCCAGTTTCTGGAAGAGGTCATGGGCGATCTCATCAAACAACCCGCACAGAATCCTACTTACTAACACCACTAATGTTCTGTCACCCACCCCATTCTCTCTATCCTTGATTTCGCCTAATACATATTATGTCAAATAGACATAATAATAGTGTTATGTAGTTCCTAACACCTATAGGGAGGCACGCATAACACAGGTAGTTTTACTCAATTTGGCTTACGTTGGCAGATTGCTGAGTCGTCTGGGGTTTCGACATTGCGCACAATGGTTTCAATAAAAGCATTGAACTCATCCATAGTGATCACACTCAGCATCCGATTCATGACATCGGGGTCAATCTGGGCGATAGTCTGTCTCCCCTCTGACAGTTGTAGGTAAATACCAGCGGTGCTTTTAGCATCTTCATCCACTAACCCTTCTTCGAGTAAGGCTTGGTCTTCCGTGCTTAAATCATCGTAAAGTTCATCCAGCGTATCCCACAAATCCTCATCCACGCCTTCCGCAATTTTGAGTAAAGTAGCACCCTGCATCGGTTCGATTTCACGGATGTATTCCAGACCGTTGTCTTGTAACGTGGAAGCAAATTTATCGGCAATGGTTGATGTAAAAAACAAATATTCCAACACTTCATTCATAGCGAACTAACACCTATTGATTTTCATCGGATGAGATTTTCAGTAATACGCGATCCAGCCACTTGCCCGGCAGCAATCGCCGCAATGCCCAAAACAAATGCGCTGGAAATGTCACCGGGTAACGTACTTTCGGATTCGGGCTTTCGAGCGCGTGAATCACTTTAGCCAACACCGCTTCTGGCGGTAACGTAAAAGGTGCCGCCGGGCCTTCTTTTTCCAAACGGCGAATCGTGCCTTCGTAAGATAACCGATGCGGACTTTGCTCAATACTCACCTGTTCTTTGAGAGCTTGCAACGCATTGGCACGAAAACGGCTCTCAATGGGGCCAGGTTCAATCAAACAGACCTTGATGTCAGTATTGACCAGCTCTAAACGCAGCGTGTCTGCAATGCCTTCAATTGCGTATTTGCTGGCATTGTAAGCCCCGCGATACGGCAACGCCACGTAACCCAGTAACGAGCTGTTGTAAATAATACGCCCTTCATTACGTTGCCGGAATAATGGCATGAGCATATTGGTGAGCTGATGCCACCCGAATACATTGGTAGCAAACTGCTTTTCCAAGGCTTCACGCGACAAGTCTTCCAAAGCACCTGCTTGCCCGTAACCACCGTTGTGAAAAACTGCGTATAACTCACTGTTAGTACGCAACATTAACTCATAAACCGCATCCTGCACGCTTTCCGGGTCTGCTAAGTCTAATTGCAAGGTCTTAAACCCTTCCCTTTCCAGCTTTTCGACATCTTCTGGCTTGCGGGCTGAGGCAAATACCTGGTAGCCACGCTCACGTAAGCCTTTAGCCACACAATAGCCAATACCGCTAGAACACCCTGTAATCAATACATTACGCATCGTTGTTATCGCTTCCTGTGACCACGAAAACCCACAATGTAACGTGATTCATTGAATTCAGGCAATCACATCCTTATTATTAGGTGCTAATATTGATTGATGCTTTGTTTTCTCAGGAGAAATTTCCATGCCGATTTATGCTTATCAGTGCGCATCTTGTGGTCACGAGTTAGAAGCCTTACAGAAAATGGCAGATGCACCATTAACCGATTGTCCCGCTTGCCAGCAACCAGCATTAAGCAAAAAAGTAACGGCAGCAGCATTCCGTTTAAGTGGTGGTGGTTGGTACGAAACGGACTTTAAAGCCGGTAACAAGAAAAACGTCGCTACCACCGATGCAGCCCCTTCTGCGGCGTGCGGTACGGGTGCTTGTCCTGCTTGCCAATAACGCACTTCCCTGCCCTCATGCCCGGTTTTTCACCGGGTCATGTCAAATTGTCTGCCATTCATCTGAAACCCTCCTTCGCTCATTGCTTGCTGTGAATACAACACCTTAAAATCAACGAAGGTAGCTTCCACAACAAATAAAAGAGGATTCGGGCTATGAAAAAACAACTATTAATTGCAGCTCTTGCTGTTTGTGCCACCGGGCAAGTAATGGCGGCGGATGATCTGTTTGGTTCTTCCAGTGAAGGCGATGGCGGCACGATTTACGGCGGTGTCAGTTTAGGTAAAACCCAAGCTGACTGTACAGGTTCTGCGGAGTGCGACAGCAGTAACTGGAAATTATACGGTGGTTACGAAATTACTTCTGATATAGCTGTAGAAGGTGCTTATCACAGCATTGCTAGCAGCGGTTCCAATAAAGTAACTGGTATAAGTGCGGCTGGTTTATACAGTATGCCGGTAGCAGATAATCTTGAAGCCTTTGGTAAAGCGGGCATGATTGCTTGGGATTCTGATGGCACGGACAATGGTACTGATTTCCTGCTAGGTGCAGGTGCTACTTACAAAATGGATGAAAACTGGGGTGTTCGTGGTGAATACGAACGTATTGGTGGTGATATAAAAGCCAATATGTACTCTGTCGGTGCAGTTTTCTCAACACTCTAAACCGATTACTGGGCATGGCAGCATTATCTTGTCATGCCCTTGGTTTTCTTCGCTGATTCACGCTTGCACACTCGCTTATCAAAGCTTAACATTCCCGCCTTTACAAAATAAGTCTCCTAGCTTAAGTGCCTAGAAGTAGATCGAAATAGGAATTAGCGATGCGTAGCCATTATTGCGGGCAGGTGGATGAAGCCCTGCTAGACCAGCAAGTGACTTTGTGCGGATGGGTAAACCGTCGGCGTGACCACGGCGGTGTTATTTTTATCGACTTGCGTGACCGTGAAGGTTTAGTGCAAGTGGTATTTGACCCCGATCGTGCTGAAGTTTTTCAAACAGCCGAGCGCGTGCGTAATGAATACGTGCTACAAGTCGTGGCAAAAGTGCGTCGCCGCCCTGCCGGAACTGAAAACGCTAATTTACGCAGCGGTCAAGTCGAACTGTTGGGCTTGGAATTAAAGGTGCTGAACGAAGCCGTTACTCCACCCTTCCAATTAGACGAAGAAAACGTTGGTGAAGAAACCCGTTTAACTTACCGCTATATTGATTTGCGCCGTCCTGAAATGCAAAAGCGGATGCAAACCCGTGCGAAAGTTACCGGCTTTTTGCGGCGTTTCCTCGAAGATCACGGCTTTTTAGACATTGAAACTCCGATGTTGACCAAAGCTACCCCTGAAGGTGCGCGTGATTATCTGGTACCTAGCCGCACCCATCCGGGATCATTCTTCGCCCTGCCCCAGTCACCACAGTTGTTTAAGCAATTGCTGATGATGTCAGGCATGGATCGTTACTACCAGTTTGCACGTTGCTTCCGTGACGAAGATTTACGCGCAGATCGTCAGCCTGAATTCACCCAGTTGGATATTGAAACGTCCTTTATGGATGACAATGCCATTATGGGCTTGATGGAAGAAATGATGCGGGCGACGTTCAAGGAAACTTTGGGCGTTGAATTACCTAACCCGTTACCTCGGATGGCTTACTCAGAAGCCATGCATCGCTTTGGTTCCGACAAGCCGGATATGCGGGTTCCATTGGAATTCATCGAAGTTAGTGACTTGATGGAAAACGTCGAGTTCAAGGTGTTTTCCGCGCCTGCTAAAGACCCTGACAGCCGCGTAGTAGCGATGCGTTTACCGCAAGGTGGTGAACTGTCCCGTAAAGAAATCGACGATTACACCACGTTTGTAGGGCGTTACGGTGCAAAGGGCTTGGCGTACATCAAGGTTAATGACGTTGCCGCAGGTCGTGAAGGTTTGCAGTCCCCTATTCTGAAATTCCTGCCGGATGAAACCGTCTCAGGGATTATGCAACGTACTGGCGCACAAACTGGCGACTTAATCTTCTTTGGCGCAGATAAATCACGTGTAGTCAACGATGCACTAGGTGCATTGCGCGTTAAGCTGGGTCATGACCGTGGCTTAGTGCAAGGCGAATGGGCAGCATTGTGGGTTGTCGATTTCCCTATGTTCGAGTGGGATGACAAAGACAAGCGTTGGGTTGCCCTGCACCACCCATTCACCGCACCCAAAGGTACGCCAGAAGAGCTGTTGGCTAATCCGGGGGAAGCTCTGTCGATTGCTTACGACATGGTATTAAACGGCACGGAAGTAGGTGGTGGCTCAGTACGTATTCACAGTATGGAAATGCAGAAATCGGTATTCAAACTGTTGGGTATTTCTGATGAAGAAGCCGAAGAAAAATTTGGTTTCTTGCTGAATGCGTTGAAATACGGTTGCCCTCCGCACGGTGGTTTAGCGTTCGGCTTGGATCGTTTGATCATGTTGATGACAGGTAGTCAATCAATTCGTGATGTTATGGCGTTCCCTAAGACCCAAACCGCAGCTTGCCCGTTAACGAATGCACCTGCTGAAGTTAGTATGAAACAGCTTCGTGAATTGAACATTCGAGTGCAATTACCACAGAAGTAAGAAGTAGCTCTCCTAACCTCCCCTTGTCAGGGGAGGAATGGGAAAGAGATTTTTTGCCGCTTTCTCTATAAAATAAAATGTTTAGAAAACGTACTTACGTAATTTATACTAAATTCAATTAAATTATTTACTTATGATTTTTATATAAAGTTTTAGTTAACGTATTTAGTGCTTCACTAACTCGAACACCGTTGCGGGTTTGCCACTGCGCCCGTCATTACGGTGACGCGTACTCCGACGAATTCTTCCTTGTGTTTCCAATGACTTAAGCAAGGTATTCATCGTCGCTGATTTGATATTTTGCTGGAACACATTGATCCGAATCTGCGTGGTAGTTAACCCACCGTGTTTACGTAATGCCGCCAAAATCTTGTTGGCATCTTCGTTCTGCTCACCTTCAAAAATGTACGCCACACTACCCAAGCAGTAATCCCATAAATGCGCCGCAGCTCGCAGGTGATGTGCTTCCACTTGTGCCGTGCAATCCAGGAGAGCGAAAATACAAGCGATGCGTAATACCTGCATACGCGAACGTTCTGACATCGGTGTATTGGCTTTAGCGAGTGAAATCGCCAAAGTACTCCAAACCGTTAACGCTTCTGAAGTGAGACTTAACTCATTGGTTTCGGAAGAAAATTGGATGGCTTTAGCAATCTCATCGGCGTAATTCAGCATTCGCCCCACAGGAATACTTTCAGGAATCGCGACAATTTTCGGGCGACGCACGCAAACCCACAAAATCCGGCTGGCTAAAGCAGTGGCGTATTCGCTTTGCTCCAAGCGTTTCACCAATTCTTCGTAGGTAATGTGCGCCACAAAACACACGTGCGCATCTGTTACAGTTACCCGGTTATTTTTGGTCAACGGTGAAAAGTTGCCGGTATCCCAAAAACGCCGGATCGCGGCTGATACCGTATTACCTTCGCGTCGTGCTGCTTGTAGCACCGCCGCAAATTCTTCTTCCAAAATCATTAAACGTTTGTCTGGAATACCTTTGTCAGTCGGATTGCCATCCTCGTCTTCGGTATCTGCCGGGTCACGAACCGCCCATGCCAGCCCTTCCCCACTCGACATCGGCCCATCGCGGTATAACGCAGGCGACAAACCCATGCGCCGCAATTGCACATCGACGTAATCACGCATCAGTTTTCTTACTGGCGCGGCGGCTGTACCTTTACCGCCACCGGCTGAACTAGCGGTGACGCAAAACAAACGCGGTGGAGCTTCCACATCACCTAAACGCAACACGGCACGATTACCGAAATACGCCCCAGCCCACGTCAACAGATGCATCAAAACCCCGACTGGATCAGCTTCTGACTGCGCACAAGCCTCTTGAGCAAAACGTCCGGCAATTCCGTAGTAACACCCGGAATCAGGCACAGGAAATTCTGAAGGTACTTCTTCAACCTCAATGGTGTGGTGCGCACTGTTATCGTGTAAGCGGACGACGTTACTCATATCGAGTGTTCTCCGTTAATGACCTAAGTATGTAAATAATTTTACTAAAAAATGCAACTATTATCAGTATAACTAACTGTTTTAAAAGTTAATAGTATTTTTTACGTAAGTACGTTTAATAAAATTTTTTGAAGGCTTCAAATAACTTCCCACTCTTCCCACGTTTATCATGAGAAGAGCAGGCGTTTTGTGTGTTTAGCGGTGTTTGATCAACCAGCAACCGTGAATTTTAGGATCACGTTCAAAGTCTAACGGTAAGGATGCTTTACGATAATCCTGTACTTGGTACTTAGCCTCTACTTCAGGATCTAATTGGAACTTTCTGAAATTATTAGAAAAAATCAGTGTTCCTTCCGCGCTCAATACCCGCATTGCATCGTTTATCAGGGCGATATGGTCACGCTGTACATCGAATGCACCTTCCATACGCTTGGAATTGCTGAAGGTTGGCGGGTCAAGAAAAATCAGGTCATATTGCTCATTGCACTCACTTAACCAGTCCAGCACGTTATCTTGAATGAAACGGTAACGGCGGTAAGGATCATGTTGAAAACCGTTTAAGGCTAAGTTTTCACGCGCCCAAGCGAGGTACGTGGCTGACATATCGACGCTATCAACACGACTTGCACCGCCGACTGCGGCATGAACGCTTGCAGTTCCGGTATAGCAAAATAAATTCAACACGCGCTTATCTTTGGCATGTTGTTGCAGCCAGTAGCGCATCGGTCGATGATCTAAAAACAAACCGGTATCTAAGTAATCGGTGAGGTTTACTTTAAAAGTCACGCAGTGTTCGGTCACGTGTAAGGCTTGCTCTGCCCTGCCCTGTTTTTCGTACTGGCTTTTACCTTTTTGTTGTTTACGTTGTTTTAACACGATGTGGTTAGGATTTACGTCCAGCACGTTTGGCAAGGTCATTAACGCTTGTTCTAAACGGTGTTTTGCAGTTTTTTCGTCAATCGTTTTAGGTGGAGCGTATTCTTGTACGTGTAACCAGTCGGCATAACGATCAACGGCAATCGCGTATTCGGGAATATCCGCGTCATAAACCCGATAAGCATCGGAATCGCCGCGTTTGATCAGTGGTTTCAGTTTGCGTAAATTCTTGAGAATGCGATTGGCTAAATCCTCAGAAAACCAATCCGTTGGACGTTCTTTTTGAGCTAATTGATTGAAGGTGTAAAGCTTACATTCGTCTTCGCTGTTAACAAAACGGTATTCTTTACTGTAAAACAAATTGGTTAAGGGAATCGGTGCGTTGGCATCGGCAAATAATGCGCCGTGATATGTTGCTGGTAAACGCGCCATCCACTGTCCAAGTGCTTGATAGAGTGGTTGTAATGCGGCGGCGGTCATGCTGGTTTGATATGGGGTATGGTTGATGATTAAACCGCTGGCGGCGGCTGAAGCTTCCGGCATAGCGGTTAACGCGCCTTGCGTCCAACGTGCAGCAGGTAAGTCGATAGAACGCCAATCGGCACGAGCAGCGATTAATTCCGCCGGATTAGAGTCATTCCCCCAAAATACGTAACGGGCTTCTTTTGCCAAGCCTTCAGTGCGACGTTGTTCGGCATTATTCCACAGTTGTTGCCATAAATTTGCATCGTGACCTAACCAACGTTCTGCCACGGTATTGGTACGCAATAAGCCGGGGGCAATATCCAAAGCCATTAACGCGCCTTCAATCAAGAGCGTGCCTGCGCCGCAAATGGGGTCAAATAAGGCCAGCGTTGTTGCGTCGCTGGCGATTAGTTCAGGCCAACCGGCACGCACTAAAACGGCTGCTGCAAGGTTTTCACGCATTGCAGCACGGCTATCCGCTTGACGATAACCGCGATGATGTAGGCTGTGTTGATTCAGTTCGATACCGACGCTGGCATTGCCTTTGTGCAAATTGACTACAACCACAAGATCAGGTTCATTACTAACATTAGGGCGAATGCCTTCACGCGCCACGAAATAGTCAGCAATTTGGTCTTTTACCCACTGCGCCCCGAATTGCGTATTGCGAATATCGTCATTTAGCCCAAAGAAACGGACTTTCAAACTGCCATTGGCGCGTAAATGTTCGTCCCAAGGAATGCTCTGCAACAGAACCAATAATTCTTGCTGATTTTTTCCAAAGCCGCTGGCTAATTGCAGCGTGGCTCTGGATGCTAACCGACTCCACAACAAAGCGGTGTAGGCAAAGGTTAAATCCCCGTGCGCCTGCACACCTGCATGACCGATTTTGACTTGCTGGGCCCCTAAACTGGTGAGTTCATTGGCTAATAAGGGTTCAATAAATTGCGGGCAAGCGAAAAACCAAGTAAGCGGCGTTGCATCGTGAGCGTGCATATAGAGTGACCAACGTTAAAAATCGAACCGGGATTCTAACATTAATCGCTGCTAAATGTTGTCAGCCAACGCCTAACAACGCCAACACGCCCAGTACCGCGAAAATAGCCGCTGCAATACCATGTACCAGCTTCAAAGGTAAGTTATTAGCCATTTTATCGCCGAGTAACACCGCTGGGACATTGGCAATCATCATGCCTAAGGTGGTTCCAGCCACGACCCAGAACAACGATGCGTATTGTGCTGCTAATGCCACAGTAGCAATCTGGGTTTTATCACCCATTTCTGCGAGGAAAAATGCCACTAGCGTTGCGCCGAAAATACCGTAGTGTGTGGCATCGACTTTTACATCATCGTCATCCAGTTTATCAGGGATCATAATCCATACCGCCATTGCCAGAAACGATAAGCCTAAAATCCAGCGTAAGGCATTTTCACCTAAGAAAGTCGTGACCCACGCGCCGACAGCTCCTGCACCCGCATGATTCAGCAAGGTGGCAACCAAGATACCGAGAATAATAGGAATCGGACGGCGAAATTTTGCCGCGAGAACGAGAGAAAGGAGTTGGGTTTTATCGCCGATTTCAGCGAGGGCAACAATGCCGGTTGAGACTAAAAAAGCTTCCACAGCGAATATCCCGCAAAAGGGGCTGATTCAAACAAAGACGAGAAGCCGTGTCTAGTGAAAAATCCCTGTTTGGGTAGAGACGCAAAATCTTGCGTCTCTACCAAGTTACCGTTACTACCGCACCACTGGTTTATCAGCTTTGATCCAGCCCGTAATCCCGTGGGTAACGTTATATACCTGCTTGTAACCCACTTGTGCCAACATTTCCGCCCCGGCACGTGTCCGGTTTCCGGTACGGCAAATCAGGGCAACCGGCTTATCCGGTGCAGCAACTTTTTGGACTTTTGCCAAAAAATCCGGCGTAACAGAACCGTCTTTCTGGAATAAGGTAATCCGGTGGCTATCAGCGACGATGCCGGTTTGCTGCCATTCTTCTGGCAAACGAATGTCGATCAAGGTTACTTTTTTATCCAACAAAGCTTGTAATTCATCATTGGAGATATTACTCACTGAACCCTGTTGAGCAGAGGCGGTCGCGCTGTCTGCCGCCGCAGTTTCTGTTTTCGAGCAAGCTCCTAAACCAACGACGCTACTGATGACGATTGCCAATGCCAAAAATCTAACTGCGTACATGCTTACCAAGCTCCAAGATTAAATGCGGCATTTTATCGCTATTGAGAGCGATACGGCGTTGAGAATTATTAAATTTGTTACAAAATATCGCAAACTTCACACAACCTTACTCGTGCCGCAACGCATCAATCGGGTCAAGCCGCGCAGCGCGTTTCGCAGGCATGTACCCAAACAACACGCCAATCCCAGCCGAAAACACAAACGACAGCAAGTTGATGCTCACGTTGAAGGTATACGGCACATTCATCACCTGCGACAATGCGATGGATGCCAGCGTTGCCAACCCAATCCCGACCAAGCCGCCAAGGGAAGCCAGCACCACCGCCTCGATCAAAAATTGCAGTAACACTTCGCGCTCCAATGCCCCAATCGCCAGCCGGATACCGATTTCGCGGGTACGTTCGGTCACAGACACCAGCATAATATTCATAATGCCGATCCCGCCTACCAGCAAGCTGACCGAAGCCACTGCCGCTAACAACATGGTCATAATCTGGGTCGTGCCAGACATCGCTTCGGCAATTTGGCGCGTGTCTTGTACGTTGAAATTGTCGTCCTTGTCTTCCCCCAACCTGCGGCGTTCGCGCATCAAGTTGGTCAATTGCTCTTTGACGCTAGTAATGTCGTTTTCGTCCGCAACCGACACTTGAATGCTGGACACATTCTGATTGCCGGTCAAACGCCGTTGCACCGCTTTGATCGGCATAATGACGGTATCATCCTGATCGCGCCCCATCGACGCTTGCCCTTTGGATACCAATATACCGATGATTTCGCAAGAAAAGTTATTCACCCGCAAACTCTCGCCCACGGGTTGTTGCGTACCGAACAATTCACGGCGGATGGTTTCCCCAATCACGCACACGGTTTGCCCCGCCTTACCCTCTGCTTCACTAAAGGTGCGCCCTGATGCCAGTTTCCAGCTTCCGGCAATGAAAAAATCGTTGGTCGAACCTGTGACACTGGTTGACCAGTTGTTTGACATGGAAACGACCGTGGCACTCTTGCTCACTTCTGGTGCAACCGCTGCCAGCCCGGTGATTTGGTTGCGGATAGCTGCGACATCTTCTAGCGAAAACGGTGGTGAACCTGTGCTGCCGCCACCCGGTGGCCCCATCATGCGTTGCCCGTTGCGAATTTGCAGCAGGTTGCTGCCAAGACTTGAGACCTGATCTTTAACCGCTTGGGTTGCACCATTGCCCAGCGTCACCATGGTGATCACGGCGGATACGCCGATAACAATCCCTAAAATCGTCAGGAAGGAACGCAATAAGTTGCGGCGAACCTCGCGTAAAGCGAGTAAAAAGCTGCTCCATAACATCAGACGACCCTCTGTTGGCTATCAATGGCACGGTTACGCACATCGCTGTCGATATTGCCGTCAACGAAATGAATGATGCGTTTGGCGTATTCCGCCATATCCGGTTCGTGCGTCACCATGAGTACGGTAATGCCCTTGTTTTCATTCAGGTCAGTGAGCAAGGTCATGATTTCGTTACTGGTTTTGGTGTCGAGGTTGCCAGTCGGCTCATCTGCCAGCAAAATGGTCGGGTTGGTGACTATCGCCCGCGCAATCGCTACCCGTTGCTGTTGCCCACCGGACAATTCTGCCGGAGTATGATGCCCCCAACCTTCCAGCCCCACCTGTTGCAGCGCGGCTTGGGCAGCAATATGACGCGCTTCGGTGGATTCGCCCCGATACAACAGCGGCAATTCCACATTTTCCTGTGCGGAAGTCCGCGCCAACAGGTTGAAACCTTGGAACACAAAACCCAGATAATGCCGCCGCAACAAAGCACGTTCGTTGCGCGACAATTGTTCCACATGCACATCGCGGAACAGGTATTCACCGCCGCTGGGGACATCCAAACACCCCAGAATATTCATCGCAGTAGATTTGCCCGAACCACTCGGCCCCATGATGGCGACAAAATCGCCTTGCTCAATGGTCATATTAACCCCGTGCAATGCCTTAAAGCTCGCCTGCCCTTGCCCGTAGATTTTGGTGATACCGCGTAATTCGATTAACGCGCTCATGGTTTGCCACCTGTTGTACCACCGGTGCTTTCGGTGATTACCGCCATTCCTTCTTTCAAGCCGCCGCTGACGATTTCGGTTTGCTTGCCATCGCTAATGCCGGTTTTGACTTCGACGGCTAGGGGCGCGTTGTTTTCCAATACCCAGATTTTTTGCATTCCATCGGGGCTGGCGGCGGGTGATATGCCATTGGGGCGTTTTTTGGCTGTCCCCATTCCCGGCGGACGCGGCATCAGTTTAGAAATGAAGCTGCTATTGGCACTCGCCGCCGCAGGCGCAGCAGCCACCACAGGGGTAAAGCGCAGGGCGGTATTGGGAATGAGCAGAACATTTTCCCGCGCTTCGGTTTTAATGGTAGCGGTGGCAGTCATGCCGGGGCGTAAGGTCAGATCGGTATTTTGCACCGCTAATACAGTCAGGTAGGAAACCACGTTATTGGATGTATCCGCCCCTAAGCTGACGCGGGTAATTTCGGCGGGGTATTTGCGCCCCGGCCATGCGTCCACGCTGAATTCGGCTTTTTGCCCGGCTTTGACTTGCCCGACATCGGCTTCATCCACACCGACTTCGACTTCCATTTGTGCCAAATCTTCTGCCAGTGTGAACAAGGTTGGCGCGGACAAAGACGAGGCGACGGTTTGCCCAGGTTCGACGGTACGGGTCAGCACTACGCCGTTAATCGGTGAGGTGATAATGGCTTTGCCGAGATTGGTTTGCGAGGAACGCAGTTCGGCAGTAGCAGAAGTCACCGTAGTTTTGGCAACCGCTTCATCGGCTTGGGCGCGTTCCAACGTCGCTACAGCGGAATCCAGTTCGGATTTAGCCGGTAATTTACCACCGGATGCGCTGTACAACTCGCGTAAACGGTTGAGTTTAGTCCGTGCTTCTTTGACGCTGGCGGCAGCTTGTTTCACTTTGGCTTGTGCAGAAGCCTGCGACGCTTTGCCTTTGGTAATGGTGTCTTGCAACTGGGTGGTGTTGAGGCTTGCCAACTTCTGCCCTTTTGTCACCACAGCATTAGCTTCTACCAAGACTTCATCGACTGTACCCGATAGTTCCGTGCCAATATCGACTTGATTCTTGGGTTTTAAGTTGCCGGTTGCTGTGACCGTGACACTGAGGTTTCCGGTTTTGACGGGGGTGGTTTTGTAGCTAGCTTGGCTTGTGGTTTGCGATTGCCCCATGAAGTAATAGCCCGCGCCGCCTGAGACAATCCCCGCGACCAACAGAGCCAGCAGCCACTTGCCCTTGCTGCTTTGGGATTTCTTTTTGCCGCCTGCTGCCAATACCGCTTTGACGGAATCGTTCGTGGTTGAATTGATTGGGTTGCTCATAAGGTTCTCCTACCACGCGCCGCCGATGGCTTTGTAAAGGCTGATCATTGCCTGAGTATTTTCTGCTTGTGCTGCCAACTGGCTTTCTTGCGCACTCAAGACGCTGCGTTGCGCTTCCAGCACGTTTTGGAAATCTGCCGTACCGGCGTGATAGCTGAGTTGCGCTAAATTTTCGGCACTACGGGCAAGCGCGACATTGTTCGCTAAAATCGGTTGCTGTTCGCGATTAGCCTGCAAACTGGCAAAGGCATTGGCGACATCTTTCAACGCGGTCAATACCGCTTTTTGGTAACTGGCAACGGCTTGTTCACGCGCCGCATCTTTAGCTTCGACCTGCTGTTTAAGCCGCCCACCGTCAAACAATGGCGCACTGATTGATGCTAATAAGGAACGTACCATCGTGCTGGTATCCAACAAATCCGCGAGACTTAAACTGCTGAAATTGAGCGATCCGCCCAAATTAAAACTGGGGTAAAGATTAGCTTTGGCTTCACCAACACGCAAAGCCGCCGCCGTGACTTTGTATTCAGCGGCGCGAATATCAGGGCGTTGGCGGATGGCGTTTGCCGGAATATTATTAAGCAATTGCCCACTAGCCGCCGGAATCGGTTTGGCAGCCGCAAGACGTGAATTAAGTGCGCTCGGTTCTTTGCCGGTGAGAATGGCTAAAGCGTGTTGTGTTTGGCTAATGTTGCTTTCCAGCGCGGGGAGTTGCGCTTGAGTTTGCCCCAGACTGAGTTTGGATTGTTCGACTTCCAAACCGCTGGCAAGCCCCGCTTGTTGTTTCAACCCAATCAAACGCACGGTTTCATCACGGGCAGCAAGGCTTTGGCGTGAAATAGCAAGACGGGCTTGAGTTAAACGTAAGTTAACGTAACTGCTGGCAACTTCGGCGGCAAGCGAGGCTTTTACATCTTCCAGACTGGCTTGAGTAGCTTGTAAATCAGCGGCTGCGGCTTGATCCGCTAAATGGTTGCCTCCAAAAATATCAGCTTCCCAACTAGCATCAAGATTTGCGCTGTAGCTGTCCTTGCCATCGCTGCGGCGGGCGGATGCGCTAGTGGATAAACTGGGTAATAAACTTGCTCCGGCAGTGACACGTTGCGCACGAGCAGCACGTAAACTGGCTTGCGCAGTTTTAATATCGGGACTGGCTTGCAGGGCTTCTTGAATCAGCGCAGTCATTAACGGGTCGTTAAACGTTTGCCACCAATTGGCCTGCACTGGCTGACGCGCAACCGTACTACTGGGGTGAATTTGAGTGGTACTGGCAGGTGTAGCGGTATCGCGAATGCTGGCGGGCGTACACGCGACCGTTGCCATGCAAATGGCGAGGCTAATCAGCAGGCGTTGTGGAGCGAAGGCCATAAACGTAGTCCCATAAATAATTTCCATAGGACGAGTGTGGCGCAGGCTGACGTAAAGGTGGGTAAACCGTATGTAAAGATAGGTAAAGATGCTGTTATGGGTGGTAAATGTCCGCAATCATTATCTCATCAAAACTTTTCAGGAGATTAACACATGGACACTGCTACCCTGCGCCGCTGGGCGACACCATTGACGATTGGCGCGTTTATGCTGATGTCGATTACCGGCATTTTAATGTTTTTCCATATCAATCCGGGCATTAGCAAAGTGACGCACGAATGGCTGAGTTGGGCAATGGTCATCGGCGTGGGCTTGCATGTCGTGACCAACTGGAAAGTATTTTCACGGTATTTTTCGCAAAAAGCTGCCGTTGGGGTAATCGTTTTCTTTGCGATATTGACGGTTGCCTCCATGCTGATTCCGGGTGGCGATGAACGTCGCGGGCCACCGGGAGCAATGCAAGCCAGTCAAGTATTGCTCAATGCACCACTGGATAAACTGGCTGGCATTACGGGCAGCACTTTGGAAGGCTTACAGGTGAAATTGCAGGCGCAAGGCTTAAAACTGGACGCGACGATGGTGTCGCTGGATGCAGTGGCTAAGCAAAATCAGCGCAATCCGGTGGAAGTGTTGAATAGCGTGATTGCCGCGAAATAACTTAATCCGGGGAGAGATACGCCATAAAACTCCCCGCATCCGCCCCCGCCGCACTGACCACGTAATCGTAACCCTCGCCCCCTGCCAACACTTGCCAAGATTGTAAGGTGATGTTTGGCAGGGCGAACAAATGCAGCAAAAAATCGGTTTCCACTTGGCTGTTCACACTACCACGCCCTCCGTAACCGCTCTCAATTTTGATCAAATCACCTTGGATTTCGACAAGGTTATACACCCAAATATTACGTGGATCGTTGCCCGTCAAATTACCCAGATAAGCATCCGCATTTGCGCTATCCATCAAAGTGTAGGGACTATCAGCACATAGGCTATAGCCATCGAGGGTAGTGTTTACGAGTGTCTGCGCCAATGCTGCAACACTATCAGAGGTAACGTATGCCAGCAGCAACCAATCAGGCCCGTTACCATTCGCGGCAACTTGCCAGCACCACGGTTTTACCTTCGTCATTCTTGTTCTCCATGTACGCTCATCGCGCCGTCAGTATACACTCTGCGCACTATTGACCCGTCAGGAATTGAATCATGCTGTATTGCTATGGCGACTTATGCCCACTACGCGCCGACTGCTATCGGCATACCCAACCGACACCGGGGCGGGACAGGTTCGCCGCTCTGCCCTACGATGCAGTCAGCGAAACATGTAACTATTTCCACAGCAATGAACCCACCGAAGCCCTGATCCGCGAAACCGCGTATTACTTGTGGCTGCGCGAAGGTTGCCCCGACAACCGCGCCGACGAACATTGGGCAGAAGCATACCGGAACTTATGCATCAGCACTGGTCGTGTAAAGCCGTGTAAAGAAATGTAAAACCCCCTGCCCTTGCATTTCAATCACCGTATGATTCAAGGTATGACACCACTCAGAAGACAATCATGAGCAAGCTATTACTGGTCGACGACGACATCGAACTCACCACAATGCTGACCGAATACTTGGAACGCGAAGGTTTCGACATCACCGCTGTGCATAACGGTGACGCAGCGGTGCGCGAAGCCCTCAACGGCGATTACGCGCTGGTGGTGTTGGATGTGATGATGCCCGGCATGAGCGGTATCGAAGCCCTCAGCCGCATCCGCACCCACAGCAAAATGCCGGTGCTGATGCTCACCGCCCGTGGCGACGACATCGACCGCATTATCGGCTTGGAACTGGGTGCAGACGATTACGTGCCAAAACCGTGTATGCCGCGTGAATTGGTTGCCCGCATCCGCGCCATCCTACGCCGCACCAGCAGCGACACTACCACCACGAATCACGAACCGCTGCAAACTGGCGCACTCACCCTTTACCCCGAAAAACGCCAAACCCTCTGGCACGGGCAACCGTTAGAACTCACCAGCACCGAATTCAACCTGCTCGAAGTGCTCGCCCGTCAAGCCGGGCAACCCGTCAGCAAAGCCGATCTCTCCACCCACGGCTTAGGGCGAGCGCTGACCCGTTACGACCGTAGCATCGACGTACACATGAGCAGCATCCGCCACAAACTCGGCAACTTACCGGATGGGCGTTCCTGTATCCAAACCGTGCGCGGCATCGGCTACCAATTGATCGGGGAATAAACATGGGCAGACTGTTTTGGAAAATCCTCCTCACGTTTTGGCTGACGCTGCTGGTGGCGGGCGGGGTCACTGGCATTGCGGTCTGGTTGCACCACAGCGATTTGCAGGACATGGAAAAAGATGTGGTAATACGCCCCAGCTCCGTCCTCGCGGTCAAAGCGGCAGCCAATACCTTCCTCTATGGCGGCACAGCGGCGATGCGCAATATGTTGCTGGAACAACGCGATGAAGCCCCCCAAGACCTGCAAATTTACGCCGTGGATGCTAACGGCAAGGAGCTGCTAGAGCGCACCGTGTCGGATGATACCCTCCAACGGGTTCGCGCCAGTCTTGGCAAAAACCTCAAATTGCCCATCGTCCGCCAAGTCCAAACCGGGGCAGAAAGTTATGTGCTGTTCGCGCCACTAGCGGGGCAATACCCGCAATTCCAGCAAGAACGACGGCTGCCACCACCGCACCGGATTTCTACCCCAACTCTGATTGTCTCCGGCATTGCCGTCAGCTTTTTATCCAGCTTCCTGCTGGCCTGGTATTTCTCGCAACCCATTGGCATTTTGCGCAAAGCCTTCCGTGCCGCAGCCAAAGGCGATTTGAGCCAGCGTGTTACCGCAACAATTGGTTCGCGGCGTGATGAAATTGCTGATTTGGGTCGCGATTTCGACGATATGGCTACCAAACTGCAAATCCTAATGGCTTCGCAACGCCGCTTGCTGCATGACGTTTCGCACGAACTGCGCTCCCCGCTGGCACGCTTGCAAGCCAGCATCGGTCTGGCGCATCAACAGCCAGAAAAAGTCGCCAGCAGCCTTGCCCGCATTGAACACGAAGCCGGACGCTTGGATACCTTGGTGGGCGAAGTGCTGACGCTTTCGCGCCTCGAATCCGGCGTACCACAGCCGTTGGATGAATACATCGACATTCTGGAATTAGCCGATGCAGTAATTGATGATGCGCGGTTTGAGGCGAATGCGCTGTCACGCCAAGTGGTGTTTCAGTGCGATGTCGAGGGCAATCCGATCATTCAGGGGCATGGTGAATTGCTGTATCGCGCTTTGGAAAACGTGGTGCGCAATGCCATCCACCACACGCCCGAAAATACAGCAGTAACGTTGGCGATTCACCACGATACTACCGCGTCGCGCCTGCATCTGACGGTGGATGATCAAGGGTCGGGTGTGCCCGAAGCGGAATTGGGGAGCATTTTCGAGCCGTTCCAGCGCAGCAGTAACGCCAGTGCCAGCCGTAACGGTTACGGACTGGGGTTGGCGATTGCACGGCGGGCGATTGAAAGTCACGGTGGCACGATTCGCGCATTCAATAAAACTGACGGCGGGTTACGGATTGTGATCCAGCTCCCGCTAACGAAGCCAACAACGTGATTATTGCTCGTAACGCTTATCCGTCAGCGTTTTCATAAATGCCACTAAGGCATCAACTTCTGCGTCTTTCAAAGCTGGGGCTTGAAATTCCTTTTCCTGCAATGCCAGATTAGCATCAACTTCTGGCGCGTCCCACGGTTTACCCGTTTCCGGGTTGAGGGTTCGCTGTGAGTTGTTAAATTTGTCGTAAAACAATACCACCGTGCGCAAATCGGCAAACACACCGTTGTGCATATACGGCGCGGTCACAGCAATATTGCGTAAGGTTGGCACTTTAAATTTACCATCGGCGGTTTTTGCGTCGACATCCGGGTGTTCCAGCAAACCGTAGTCGACGAAATTTTTAGCTTTACCATTCGCCGCACGCACGGCCTGATTGGTTGGCACGCCCAAGTTATGGTACTGGTAATTGCTGAAGGTTTCGCCATCGCTACCCGGAAAAGTTTTTAACTGATGGCAACGGTTACAATTGGTGAATTGATTAGAAAAGAATAACGATTCGCCCAAGGACTCCTGATCCGTCAGATCGACCTCACCCTTCAAATAGCGGTCATATTTGGAATCAAACGGTGCGAACAGATCGGTTTTCTCAAACTCGCCCAAACTTTCCGCCATCGCCGCGTAAGCCGTTTCCGGTTTGTCGAAAACACTTGCGCCGAAAAGCTGTTTGAACGCACTGACATAATCCTGATTTTCCTGCAAACGCGCTACTACACTCGCTTTGTCCGGCATTCCCATTTCCACCGGATTGAGTGGCGGGCCACCTGCCTGCCCTGCTAAATCTTGCTCACGCCCATCCAGAAATTGCCCGCCGATGTATTTACCGGCTTTGTTCTGGTGAAAATCCGGGCTGAACTTCGCATAAGCAGCCGTCGGTGCATTCCTATCGCCCAAGGATTTGCCATCGTCACCCAATGAAACCGCTTTACCCACCGCCGTGCTGCGATTATCCACAAAACCGTGTGCTGGATTGTGACAAGTGGCGCAGGATTGCGTGCGGTTTTTCGACAGGTTTACGTCAGAAAATAACTTTTCGCCCAATGCGGCTTTGCTAGTCAGCGGCGTATTCGCCGCAGCAACGGGGGGTAACAGCAGTAGTAAGCAGGAAAGGATCAGGCGCATAGCATTGGGTTTTTAGTGGCTGGAAACGGATGCTAATATAAATGAGAATGCTTTGCATAACAATCAATATAAAGTATCCAAACCTTGACAAGAATGGTGGCTGCTATAACTATCCATTCCTTCACGAGCAAACAAGGCGTAACCATCATGCTGTTCACCACCTCACCCGACGCTTTCAAAGCCCGCTTTACCGACGGTTTACAAAACATGCTCACGCCCGATGGCTTGGGCGCGTTTATCTTGGTACTAGCAAACAGTATGCAAGACGCACAATTACGCCAACAGCTTGCAACACCCTTGCGTGAAACTTTTGCACAATTGCAACAACGTCAGCCTGACGGCCCCGTGGATGATGTCGCCACGTTCACCGCTTTACTGAAAACCGGCATTGAGATTTTTTCGGGTTGGGAATATGCACGTGCTGAACCGTGGGAACTGGTAATAAATCCGTTGCGGGGTCTACGCCCTATGCGGGTATCTGGCGAAGTATTCCACGAATTGCACCAAGCGTTTGCCGCTGATAAGTTTCATTTCAACAAGCCTTTTCTACGCCCGGAAATCCTGTGGGAAGGCACAGCGGAAGGCATGAACTTGCGGGTGTTGTATAACAAATTTCCATTCGTGCCTTGGCATACGTTGATCGTACCTGAGCCGCAAGCCACCCTGCCGCAATTTCTGACGCAATCCTATCATGAGCGCATGATGGAATTGGCTACCAACACAGCCACCTACCTACCGGGATTTGGGATAGCGTTTAATAGCGTTGGCGCGTATGCCTCGGTGAATCACCTGAATTTTCAGGGATTTATCCGCCCATCAGCATTTCCGGTGGAAGCAGCTCAGTGGCAGCATAACGGCGGCACACAAGCCTACCCGCTGCACTGCTGGCGTGCGGACTCTGCACAAGCAGCGTGGAAAATCATTGAAGGGTTACATCGGGAAAATCGACCTTACAACCTGCTTTACCGCCCGCAAGGATGCTACATTATGCCGCGCAAGGGGCAAGGCACAGTGAGCTTACCGGACTGGACACAAGGCATTGGCTGGCATGAGTTATGTGGTGTCTTTACGTTAGTGGAAAAATCAGCAGCGACAATGGGCGGCGCGGTGTTTTCACATGAGCTATCACGATTAACCTATTGATAATTTAGTGTATAAAGAAGGGGCTTGCGCCCCCGTTAAGGTTGTTTCAAAATTCCCAGAGAGGAACAGGAGCTTGTCAGGCCAAGGTTATTTTTATCAAGGCTAACCCAACAAGTTGTACACACAGTAATTCAGGCAAATTGGGGCTGCGGTTGTAATGCCGCTTGCTTTGGCCTAAATGGAATAATCGCTGCACCACCAGTGTGCGGAAAAAAGCTTCGGTAAATGTTTTCTAACTGATGTTTCACATCATGCGAACATCGTGCCAACAACAGGCATTTTACTAATTCTTGTTGAACACGCTGACACGGATTACATAATTCACTCAGGCAAAAATCGCCCTGCTCAATGCATTCCTGCAACTCTGCTTTGTCGAATCGCGCGACTTGCTCGCCAGTCTGCCGATTGTGCAAGCTGATAAATGGATCAACCCGATCCAACCATGCGTTTACATAAAACGTCATACACACCTCCATTTATCTCTTAAAAAAGAAATAACCTGGCTGGTGCGGAGTCACAAATTCATACACTGGCTTGGCTACTTTTTATTGCCGTTTTGAGGAGAGGCAAAACCTGTAACATGAATCAAATGATAATAATTCGCGTTTTATCGGTCAAGAACATTTTGAGAACTTTTCTCATTTCGGTAAATTACTGAGAACTACTTGTATTTGCAATTGCGCATGGTTATCATCAGTGCACTATCAAGAACGATTATTGTTTAGGTGATGCCATGTACGTTTGTATTTGCCACTCTGTGACCGACAAAGCGATTAAAAAGGCCGTCAAGCAAGGCCATGAAACGCTGGAAGCCATTCAGCAAGAGCTGAAAGTGGGCACGTGTTGCGGGCGGTGCAAAGGTCATGCCTGTGAAGTCATCGAAGAAACCCTTAACCCCGACACCTTTTCCTTTAACCTCAACCTAATGCAAGGTGCATTCGCATGATGTCTGGAGCCTTGAGAATGACGGATACCAAACCTCCCCTAGTCAATTTAGAAGAATTGATGCGTGGTTGTAAAAAGGTCATTTTACAGCACGGCAAGCGTCCCTATTTCCTCACCATTACCCGCCGTGGCAACCTGATTTTGACCTCAGCGGACGATGACTCGCTTTTTTCGGAGAAAAATTGTCATGAATCGTATTCGCCAACTGGTAGCAAGCGCACTCTTCGGTAGCGCGTTAACTATCGCGCCATTGTGTGTTGCTGCTGAAACTGTCACCGCTAAAACGGTTATGGAGCATTACGTTAATCTTGCCCACGCTGGTTTTAGTGATACCTTGAGCACAGGTAAAGTGCTGCAAGAAAAAGTGAATGCTTTCATTGCCAATCCAACGCCTGAAACTCAGCAAGCGGCTAAAGCCGCATGGTTGGCGGCACGTGTTCCATACAGCCAAACCGAGGCATTTCGTTTCGGTAATCCCAACGTGGATGCATGGGAAGGTCAAGTGAATGCTTGGCCGTTAGACGAAGGATTGATTGATTACGTTAAACAAGACCTTTACGACCACGAAGAAGGCAATAAATTTGCCACTGCCAATATTATCGCGGGCAAAGAGCCAATCAATGCCGAGTTACTGAAAGCCTCCCATGAAAAAGGCGGTTCTGAAGCTAATGTTGCCACCGGCTATCACGCGGTTGAGTTTTTGCTGTGGGGGCAAGATTTCAATGCCAGCCCCAACGACGCAGGTACACGTGCACACACGGATTACGCCAAAGGTGATACCTGCACCAACGGTAATTGCGAACGCCGCGCTGAATACCTCAAAGCTGTGACCGATTTGCTGGTCGCGGATTTGCAAACGATGGCGGATGATTGGGCAGATGCGCAAGACAATTACCGCAAAACCTTCCTCGCTTTAGATGAAAAAGAAGCAATGCGGCGTATGTTATTCGGCATGGGTAGCCTGAGTTTGGGTGAATTAGCCGGTGAGCGCATGAATGTCGCGTTGTTGGCGCATTCGCAGGAAGATGAGCATTCCTGCTTTAGCGATAATACCCATAATGACATTGCGGAAAACGCTCGCAGCATCCAGAATATTTTCAATGGAACCTATCAACGCGCTGATGGGACGAAGCTCGAAGGTGCAAGCCTTGCGCAACTCGTCGCCAGCAAAGACGTGAAAGCCAGCGAAACACTGGTCGGTAAATTGAGCGACACCCAGCAAAAAGTGACTGCCATTGTCGAAACTGCCAAAAAAGGCGAAGCGTTTGATCAGCAGATTGCCGCTGAAAATAAAGCAGGTAATCAGCGTATTAAAGCAGCGATCGCCGCGTTACGCAGTCAAACAGGCGACATTGAAGCAGCCGCAAAAGCCTTGGGTATCGACAATTTAAGCCCTGAAAGCAGCGACTCTTTTGGTGGATAAATGCGAGTAACTTTAGCCATGACCCTCAGTAGCTTGATGCTGCTGTCAGGTCTAGCCAACGGCGATACCCCCCGTTCCCTGAGCGGGAACCCGCAACAGCATGAAGATTTCGCCGTCGGTGGCGCATTCTTTCAGCAACCCTGGGTTATCGCCCCCGCCTCGACCAGCGCACGCGATGGTTTGGGGCCGTTATTCAAGGCTAATAGTTGCCTTGCCTGCCATATTGGACATGGGCGCGGACATCCGCCGTTTACCGATGCCGAACCGTTTATGTCGACCATCGTTAAGTTGGGTGTCCCTATTCGGGATTCCCAACAACACGAGCAAGCCAAGGTATTGGGTGTCGCACCTGACCCTGTTTACGGCGATCATTTACAAACTTTAGGTATTAAAGGCTTACCCAGCGAAGCGACCCCGCGTTTTCGTTACAGCGAAATCCAAGGGGAATTCAAAGATGGCACTAGCTATACCCTGCTGAAACCGCATTTGGAAATCACCCAGCCGAATTACGGTGCGTTCGCCCCCGATATTCAGTTTTCTGCACGGGTTGCACCGCCATTGCTGGGCATGGGGTTGCTGGAAAGCATTCCTGAAACGGACATTCTTGCCAATGCTGACCCAGATGACCGTAACGGTGACGGAATATCAGGCAAACCCAACACTGTGTGGGACATAGCCAAACAGCAAACCGTGTTAGGACGCTTTAGCTGGAAAGCGAATCAGCCCAGCATTCGCCAGCAAAGCGCAGATGCGTTTCGTAACGACATTGGGATTACCTCAAGCTTATTTCCTGAACAGCCATGCAGTGCGGTACAAACCGATTGTTTGCAATTACCTACTGGCGGTAAACCTGAAATTCCCGACGATTTACTTGCTACCGTGGTGTTTCATGTTGCTAACCAACCCGTACCAGTGCGTCGCACAACCAATGACATTCAGGTAATTCAAGGGCAGCAATTGTTCGGGCAAGCGGGTTGTGCGGCCTGCCATATTCCTAGTTTTACAGCATTGGCAAACCAGCCTCACCAGCCCTATTCCGATTTATTGCTGCACGATATGGGCGAGGGTTTAGCCGATAACCGCCCGGAATTTGCAGCCAGCGGACGCGAATGGCGCACTGCGCCGCTGTGGGGCATTGGCTTAACCGAAAAAATTAACGGTCACACCCGCTTTTTACACGACGGACGCGCCCGCAATCTGCTCGAAGCCATTTTGTGGCACGGCGGCGAAGCGGAACCAGCCAAACAAGCGGTTGTCGCCATGCCAAAAACCAAACGGGAAGCGTTGCTGCACTTCCTCAACTCCTTGTAATGGAACGCATACCATGTTTAAGCAACTGATTTTGCTACTTTGTCTTGCCCCGACCACCTTATGGGCGCAAACCGTTACACCACTGCCTGATTCCGACGGATTACTGGTCAGTATCACTGAAAAGGCGATTCAACCGCTGTACCGCGAACTCGATAAAGCCGGGGAAGCTTTGGCACAACAAAGCAAAGTATTTTGCAGTAACCCGAATCAGGCAAATTTTACAGCAGTACGTCAGGCATGGGCGGAAACCTTACTGGCATGGCAACGCACGGATGCCCTGCTGTTTGGCCCGGCAGTTGAGAATCAGCGGGATTTCAATGTGCATTTTACCCCGCCGAAAAAACTGGTGATCCAGAAACATTTAAACGCCAGCACCGCACTCACACCGGACACGATCGCGCAAACTGGGGTGGGTGGGCGTGGTTTGCCCGCACTAGAGTGGCTCTTGTTTGACCGCGAACAACCCATTGATGCGCAACTCAAAACGTTCCAGCAAGACGGCGGTAAACGCCGTTGTGCGTATGTTCAAGCCGCCAGTGAATTATTGCAAGGCGACTTACACGAGATTGCACAAGCTTGGGCAGACGAAGGTGACAATTACGCCAAAGCCTTTAAAACAGCGGCGCGAGGTAACGCGCACTTAGCCAATACCCAACAGGCATTGGATACATTGGTCGGAAAAATCTATCAATCTTCCGAAAAAATCGCAAAAAACCGTTTAGGAAATCCCTTAGGCAAAGGCTTAGTCAGCAGTGGGACGAATCACGATACGGTGCAAAATCAATCGAACGCTTACCAATTGGAAGCATGGCGCAGCGGATATGCCATTCAAAGCGTGCGTGCCAATATGCAGGGTTTGCAACGTCTGTTAGTCGATGGCGGCATCCTCGCACAACTGAAAACACAAACCGCCAACCAAGCTCTTGCCGAACAGTTAACCACGGCAATCGAAGCCTTTTTAAAGCTGCCTGTACCGGAAGCGGATCCGTTTGAGTTAATTAGCCAAGGTCAAGGCGCGGCATTGGATGATTATTACCAGCGTGCAGAAAGCATCCGTAGTTTAATCCGCACCCAATTAGCCCCGGCGATGGGTGTGCAACTGGGTTTCAATGATAATGACGGAGATTAACCCATGAATCGTCGTCAGTTCCTGTTACTCGCCACTGCCGGAAGCTTCGGTGCTGCTTTGGGAGTCAGCGAGTTAATGAAGTTTGCGGCACAACCTGCCCCTGTATCAGCAAAGCCAACACCGACTTGGTTATATTCCGCTAGTGACAATCCGGCGGGCGGACATTTTCTGAGTAAGCTCGATCTAAGCAGCGGCACTGTGCAGTCGTTACCGGTTGGCGTGCGTGGGCATGGTGTCTTACCCATGAGTGACGGGCGCGTTTTAATGTTTGGGCGACGACCGGCGTTTGCTTGTGAAGTCGTCAACTTCGACGATGCCAGCAATCTTACCCTGAACGCGATTAACGGGCGGCATTTTGCCGGACACGGGTGTTTGTCGGGGCGCGGGGACGTGCTGTTTACCACCGAAAATGATTACAACGGTAAGCGTGGAGTGCTGGGCATTCGTGACAGCAAAAGCTTGCAACCCGTGGGGGAATACACCACTTACGGGCTTGATCCGCACGATGTGCAGTTGCTGCCCGATGGTAAAACGCTAGTTGTTGCGAACGGTGGCATTGAGACTCACCCTGACTTTGGGCGACGTAAGTTGAATCTCGATACCATGCAGCCCTCATTGGTTTACCTTGATAGCGAAACCGGCAAAAAGCTTGATGAATACCGTCTACCAGACCATCAATTAAGCATACGTCACCTGATCGTTACCCCCGATGGCGATGTTGGGGTGGCCTTGCAATACGAAGGTGATTTGTACCGCAAACAACCCGCGTCCTTAGTTGCATGGCAACACGCGGGCGGAGATTTACGCTTACTGGCGGTTGATAATCCTACCGTTGCGCAGTTTAACGGCTACATGGCGGATTTAGCTTACGACCCGCAGCAACGCATCGCCGCTGTGACATCACCGCGCGGCAATCACGTAACGTTTTGGGATACCGATGCCGGGGCGTTTTTAGCAGCGATTCCGCTCACTGAACCCAGTGGTTTGGCTTTTATTCCCGCACAAGGTTTTGTGGTATCGGGAGCGAACGGCGATTTACACCGTTGCCAAGTCACAAAACACTCGACAAATGCAACTTTGTTGCATAAATTTACCGATACCTTATGGGACAATCACTTAACGATTGCCTGATTTTGACTAATTTGGAGAATACAACGATGCAAAAAACCTTACTGGCAAGCTTGATTGCTACCGCGCTTGCTACCCCGCTACACACCGTTCAAGCTGCTGAAGTCAGCGACCAACTCGAAGTATTCGGCACGATTGAAGTGGAATATGGCAACAACAAAACTAAGCAGGCTGACGGCACAACCACCACCGAAAAAGGCTCCGCGTTGGCAACCGGCGCGTTCGGCTCTATCATTAAACCCAATGATAAATTCGACATCACTACTTCGTTTTTGTACGAAGAAGATTTAAACGCCGTAGCTACCCCGCTGGAATTGGATGAAGCCTTCGTTACCTGGCACGCTATGCCCGCAGAAAAGCTTGATATTACTGCCGGGAAAAAATACCTGTCTTTCGGCAAATACGACACCTCAATGGTTTCTGATCCGCTGACATTGGAGTTGGGCGAAACCAACCGCAAAGAAGTGCTGCAAGCATCAACCAAAAACGGCAACCTTTCCGCAACAGCTTATTTGTTTAATGGCGAAGCTGAAAAAACCGACGGAACGGGTAAACACAAAAGTGGTTTCGGTCTGGGCGTGGGCTATGAAACTGAAAAACTAAGCGGCGGCATCGACTATGTATCGAACATTACCGAATCCGGTGGTTTTGGTGATGTCAGTAATGCCAGCAAGAAAGTACCGGGTGTCAGCATCTACGGCTCAACCAAGCTCGGCAACGTCACCTTAATGGGCGAACACCTGATGGCAACCAAAGCCTTCCAAGCAGGTGATTTAGCAAGTGCTGACGAAGATGGTGATGGTACACCCGATTCAGTTTTGGACGCTGCCGCCAAACCGTCGGCTACTCACTTGGAAGCAGCTTTCGATCTGCAAAACGACCGAACTATCGCCATCGGTTGGGATAAAACCAAACAAGCCGCACAACTGGGGTTGGATAAAACCGCTTACGGTGTTGCCTATCGCCAACCGTTATACAAAGATTTAACAGGTGCTATCGAACTGCGTCAGTCGAAAGGCTATGACGATGCCAAAACCCGTGCGTTAACGGCGCAAGTGGCTTACGAGTTTTAAGCTACTGATTGAAAACCGCCTGACATCAGGCGGTTTTTAGTGCGATGTACAGTAAAAATCTTCCCAACGCCGCTCAAATATCCCTTGTTTCAGATTGTAGTGAAACACGTCATAACAACGCTCCGTAGCACCGAAACTTGTCCCCGCCAACACCGCAATTTCATTGAGTCCATCACGATTTTTGTCCTGAACACGGAAAAATACTTTCTGAAAATCAGGGTATAACGCAGGATTAATCCCGGTTAAGCGTTGCGCATCCGCGCCTTGCTTTTGAACCATAACCACACCATCAATGACATAGACAGTGGCGCGTATTTGATATTTTTCACTAATCAGTAAGGGCTTTGCATCAGAGGGAATGGTGATTGCTGCACTTAACGGGCTTTGTGGAACAACGTCACGTTTAGCGGGGTTACACGCGGTCAATAAAGTGACTACAATACTAAGCATTAATGGAGTTTTCATACTAAATCCTTATCTACTGAGGCGAAGGATACAATTACGGAGTAGGCAATGCACTATCTAGCAAACAATAAGTCATCAAGACATTGGGTAAACCGTGCATTGATACATAGTATGGCGATAACAGCTTTAGCTCTCGTGACTGGCTGTGGAGGTGGCGGTGGAGGCGGTGGTACAGCCCCAGACCCTACGCCTACGCCTACGACATTACAGGGTAAATTGATCATTTCCGTTAATGGTGCAGAACGCGCTGTCGGCAATGTCAGCTACAGCAGTGCTGCAAGCGCAAATGCTGCTGGCACGGTGACTGCACAGGCAAGCGGTGTCACTGGCTTGGATGGTAGTTTCACTTATAATAGCGGTGAAACAGTGACATTCACCATTGCCAACCAAAACCTTACCCTCACTGGTGCAAGCGTAGTGACCGCAGAAATGTTGGCAACCGCCAGCACCAGCGATACCAGCCGTCAAGCCACTACTGCTAACAATATCGAGCTGTTTTTACTTAACGGTGACATTGATCGCAATCCAAGTAATGGCATAAATCTGGACGCAAGTTTTACACCACCACCAAACGAATCTCTTGGTGATGAAACTTTTGCTAGTGAATTAAACGAACAACTTGTAGAGAAAGGCATAACTCCCTTAACAGCATTTACACCATCACTCGGCATCAATACCGAAGCACCGCAAGCTGAACAAGACAGCATTATTCAAAGCGTGCCGTTTGCTGATTTGTTCCGCATTGCACGACCATTTAAAACACTGTCATGCGCATCCGTGACTTATGACGCTAACGGTTGGCCTACCTCAGCCCCTACCGCAGATTGCGGCATTCGTACCACCTTATTATCAGGCGCGATCCTCGCCAATCCAACAGTAGCGGCAGAAAATATTGGGCGAACCATTCCCGCTAGTCGTTTTAGCGAAGTTATCCCTGAAGGACGTTACACCGTATTGTACGATGGCGAGGGAACCATTGTTTACGGCAATTACGCGCAATTAGTATCACGCTCACCCGGTAGGGACTTGATTGATATTAAATTTACCGGCGTGGCAGTGCGTTTGGAACGCATGGATTTATCCATTACCGTTAACAACGTCAATAATCCCATCAAGAACATCCGCATTGTGATGCCGGGTGGTGTTTGCGAGGGTAATCCTTTTGTACGTGTGGCGAATGCGGATGGCTGCCCAGCAGGTAAGTATCAAGCGTTTGCAGATACTTTAGTCAACCGTAATACTATCGTCTTTAACCCGGATTATCTGAATTTTATGAAAGATTTCCGCGTGGTACGGATGATGAACTTAATGGAAGCCAGCCCGCGCAACCCCTGTACTGGTTCAGGTGATGCCTATAACACCTGTTTACTTCAGGATTTCACATGGGCGCAACGCGCCAAACTGACGGATGCAACTTGGGGTGGTTCTGCCAGTGCCAACAACCCACTGCTGCAACGCTACGGGCGCGGCGCACCGCTGGAAGTGCAAGTGGCTTTGGCAAATCAGTTGAAAGCACACCCGTGGTTTAATATTCCACACAATGCCACCGATGAATACGTCACAGAATTTGCGAATTATGTACACGCTAACCTCAATGCGGGTTTAAAAGCACACATTGAATACACCAATGAAGCATGGAATTACATTTTCTGGGGTTCTTTATACGCCCGTAAAAAAGGCATGGATTTAGGTTTGGGTAGCGCATTTACCAACCAAGAATACTGGGCGGGTGCATTGTATTACGCAAAACGTGCCACCGAAATCTTCAAGTTGTGGGAAACGGCTTTCAACGACAATAGCCGTTTAGTGCGTATTTTGGGAACGGTGCAAACCGACATCTTCCTGACACGCAATATGCTGAACTACCTTGATACCAAAGATCATGTGGATGCAGTCGCCACCAATGCCTATTTTTATGCGTGCTTGGATCGCACCAGCACCAGTTGCTCCAATACCACCACCATTCCGAAAACCTTGAATGAGGTAACGACGGTGGATGAAGTGTTTGCCGCGATTGACAATGCCAACGATCCTAATGGTTTGCCAAAATTGCAGATCAATCTGGCGGCTCAAGCCACTGAAGTGGCACGGTTTGGTAAAGCCTTATATGCCTACGAAGGTGGGCAACATTTAACCGTTGATGGCAATACCGACGACATCCGCCGCAATGTATTTGAAGCAGCGAATCGTGACCCGCGCATGGGTGAACGCTACACCACGTTGCTCAACGGCTGGAAAACAGCGGGCGGGCAACAATTTATGCTGTATACCCAACCGCAATCGTTCCACAAGTGGGGCTTGTTTGCGATGAAAGAAACCCTGCTACAACCGCGTTACAGCACTCCAAAATACGATGCCGCGATGAAGTTCCAAGAAACCCAAGGCAAATGCTGGTGGAACGGCTGTTAAGCGCGGTTTAATTACCCATGCCGCTACCTTCCGACAAAAGGTAGCGGCGGCAATGAACCTTTTTGTGGTAGTATTTTTTAAGCATATCCTAAATAAAAAATCATAGGCCATAAGGTTCAGCGCGACAGGGGATAATGACCGATGCAGGTTATTTTAACGTTCTTCACACCAGCAAAGGGTTGGCATCAGCCATTGCCCGATCTGGATTCATCGCAAACCTTGGTGTTGGTGTTTGGTGAGCCGGATCACCATGCCTTTCCGGGTGTTTTTAAATCCATTCAAACCCAATACCCTACTTCTGTTATCGCCGGTTGTGCATCAATGGCGGGTATTTTCGGCGAACATTTGCAGCAAGAAGGCTTGGTCGTCGGGGTAATACGCTTTGATCACGCACGTTTGGCTTTGGCGGAAACACCACTGTCGTCGCCTGCGGCTTCACGTCAAGCGGGCGAATATTTGGGTTTGCAGCTTCAGGCTCCCGATTTGAAAGGGGTTTTGTTACTCACTGACGGTCTTAACACGCAAGGTACAGAGCTGATTCGCGGGTTAGCCGCTCACATTGATCAGGAATCTGTCGCTATTGTTGGCGGTTTAGCCAGCGACCGGATGGCATTTCAAGCAACCTGGGTTTTGCATAACGGTGTGCCTTGTTCAGGGCGAGCCTGCGGCATTGGTTTTTACGGTGAAAAAGTGGTGTTTGCGAGTCAATCGCGGGATGGTTTCCGCCCATTTGGCCCCGAACGTCGCATTACCCGTGCGGATAATCGCACTATTTACGAAATTGACCATCGCCCTGCCCTGCAAGTTTACAAAGAATATTTAGGTGAACACGCGCAATATTTACCGCAAAGTGCGTTGAATTTTCCACTAGCGATTTGGAATAGTGACAAAACCCATTATGCGGTACGTGTGCCGGTAGCGGTGGACGAAGCCACCCAAAGCTTGGGCTTTATTGCTGATATTCCATCCGGCTATCAAGCCCAATTTATGTACGGCAGTGCCGATTATTTAGTAGATGGCGCGGAAGATGCGGTAAAAAGTTTGGTAGCTAAACTGCCCAACAATACGCCTGTCTTAGCATTCACCATCAGTTGTGCGGCACGACAACTCATTATGGGTGAAGATACTGCCCAAGAATTAAAAACAGTGCTGGAAAATCTGCCCAATGGCAGTCAACAGTTTGGCTTTTACAGCTTCGGTGAACTCGCCCCCACTGAATACGGCGGCGGCTGTAGCCATCACAATGCCACTATGACACTTTCGCTATTGTATGAACGCCCATGAATAACTTACAAAAACGCCTTGAAAAACAGCTCAAACGCAGCGGCCTGAATGCAACAGATTTACCGGATGATCTGAGCAAATGGCAGGATTTTTTGCATTTGATTGATCGTTCTTACACCGATACCACGAATGCGCAGTATTTGTTAGAGCGTTCCTTGGAAGTGTCTTCTCAAGAAATGCGCAAGCTCTACGAAGATGTTAAAACGGAAACCGAACAGCGCATTGATGCCCTGCATAAATCCGAACAAAAAACCCGCTTCATGGCAAACATGAGCCATGAATTACGCACTCCGATTCACGGCATTCTCGGCTCACTCGAAATCGTCAAAAGCACTCCGCTTGATGAAAAACAGCAGTTATTCATCGACACTGCTTATGCCTCGTGCGAGGTAATGCTCGACATCATCAATAATATTCTGGATTTTTCCAAGCTTAAGGCGGGCGGTATTGATCTTGAAGTGATTGAGTTTTCCCCACGCGAACTGGTCGAAGGCATTAGTACAATCATGTCAACAATGGCGCAGGAAAAGAACCTTATCGTGCGTTGCGAAATTGCTGATACCTTGCCCGAACGGGTCAAAGGCGACCCCGCACGGTTGCGGCAAATGTTGATGAACCTGATTGGTAATGCGATTAAATTCACCGATCACGGCGAAGTTTACACCGCATTAAGCTGCCGCGAAGCCAAAGACGGTAATGTTACCTTGCGCTTTGAAGTACGTGATACCGGCATTGGCATTCCACCCGCGATGCACAAAAGCGTGTTTGAATCCTTTGTGCAGGTCGACGCATCCATTAACCGGCGGTACGGCGGTACGGGTTTGGGGCTAACCATTGTGCGCGAATTTGCCGAAATGATGGGCGGCACTATCGGCTTGGATAGCATCCCCGACCAAGGCAGTCACTTTTGGTTTGAAATTCCGGCGCAAGTGGTCGACGCAAGTGCTTCACACAAAACCGAACATTTAAGCGGGCGCAAAGTCATGGTGGTGGACGACACCGAAACCAACCGCCTGATCCTTGAAAACTATTTGCAGGCATGGCAGGCCGAAATCACCTTGGTCAGCAGCGGTGACGAAGCACTCGCCACCTTAGAAGCCCCCGAACACCAACAACGCCCGTTTGATATTTTAGTGCTCGACTGGTTTATGCCGCGCATGGATGGCATCGCCCTCGCCAGAGCCATCCGCAGCAATCCGCAGCACGACCACACCCCGATTGTGATGTTGACTTCTTACGGAATTTCCCAAGAAAAACAACAACAAGCGGGTATTCAAACCGCGCTGACCAAACCGATACGCTCGATTACCTTGCGCGATGTCTTAAACGATACCTTACAGCGTTATGGTCGTCCGGCGCACTCAACTGCACCGAATTCCGCACCTGCCGCCACCTTCGTGCCACCGGCAACCCACACGCAAACAATTTTACTGGCGGAAGATAATCCGGTTAACGCCCTGATTGCGATTACTATGCTGGAGCAAGCCGATGTCCACGTCGATCACGTAACCACCGGCAAACTGGCACTCAAAGCCATCCGCACCCGTGCTTACGATATGGTGTTGATGGATATTAATATGCCGGAAATGGACGGCTACACCGCCACCCGTTACATCCGCAAATGGGAAAGGGAAGGCATTCTCAAAAAGCGCACCCCAGTGATTGCGATGACCGCCAACGCCCTCAAAGGCGACAGGGAAAAAAGCTTGAGCGTGGGCATGGACGATTACCTCGCCAAGCCCGTCAAACAAGAAGAATTGCTGAAACTGGTGAGCAAGTGGCTTACGCTACAAGAAACCGCGTGCGCTGCGTAAAGTTACGCGCCAGCTTCCCACGCTTCCTCAAATGCCAGTAAATGCGCTTTAGCCGACTGCCGCAAATGGTGACGCACTAAAGCGCATTCGCCGTCGTATTTTTCGTGGGAAATATGCCCGCGCATTAACTGGAACCGCAAATAAACCAACCAAGTATTCAGCACATCGGTTTCACAATAATTGCGAATATCCGCCAACTGCCCCGCCTGATACGCATCCCACACTTTCGCGCCGCTCATGCCCATCTTGCCGGGGAAGCCGAATAACGTTGCTAATTCATCCAGTGGTGCATTGGCACGTCCGCTGTATAACGCCAGCAAATCCATCAAGTCCGTGTGGCGCGTGTGATAACGGCTGATGTAATTATTCCATTTAAAACTGCTATCGTCTTCGCCCATATCCCAATAACGCGGCGCGGTGACTTTATGTTTCATCGCACGGTAATGAATCACCGGTAAATCAAAACCACTGCCATTCCAGGACACCAACGTCGGGGTATAACGATCAATCCCATCAAAAAAGCGTTGCAGAATCTCTTTTTCATCCGCGCTTTCATCGCCCAACGTCCACACTTTAAACTCATCACCGCGCCCGCGAAACGTCACCGAAATCGCCACAATACGCTGTAAATGATGCGCCAGAAACTCCGTACCGTTTTTCTGAAAACGCAGGTGAAACATTGCCTTAGCCACGCCATCCGCATCCAAATCACCGAGATCGTACAACTTACGCCCACCCTCAATATCGGGAATGGTTTCGATGTCAAAGACTAGGGTATTCACGTTTTATGTCCTTTTTTAATTTCATCTGGAAAACGATCTGCGAATTCCAACACATGATCATCTTTTGGATCTTTGAGAATCAGTCGCCACAGGTAAAAAATATCGTGCTTATTACCCACCAATGCCAAATAATTCAGATCGTATGTAATACCAAAAATAAAAACAAGTAGAAAGTTATCGAAACAAAAACGGGGGTACACCATGAATAAATCCAACATTTTGCCGCTATTGGCCTGCTTTTTTCTGGTCGCTTGCCAGACACTGGGAACTGGCATGGCAGGCAAGGCTTCGTACTACGCGCATCAATACCACGGTCGCCCGACTGCCAGCGGTGAACCGTACAATATGTATGCGATGACTGCCGCCCACCCCAGCTTGCCTTTCGGCACGTTGCTGCGCGTGACCAACCTGCGAAACGGACGTGCTGTCCTGGTAAGAGTGAATGACCGTGGCCCTTACAAAGCGGGGCGGGTTGTCGATGTGTCGTTGGCAGCGGCGGAACAGCTTGGGCTAATCCTGCCGGGTACGGCGGAAGTGCGGCTGGAGATTGTGCGGTAACAGGATTTAGCCAAAATCTAGGTGATTGATACCATGTGATACGGGTGTTCCGGGGCTGGGCTTTGTGGTGTATCTGGGCGGCTTTTCGCCGTTACCCCTCACCCCAACCCCGCACCCAGCCGCTTTCAGCGTCGTCCCTCAAGGGGCGAGGGGCTAAGAGCCTGATTCTCTTGCTCCCCCTCGCCCCTTGAGGGAGAGGGGGCTGGGGGGTGAGGGGAAGTTCGGAGTGCAGTAATCGAACAAAACCACATTTTTGTTCACACCCAATATACCCGACACATCGGCGTTTGAAATCCCGCAAAGTAGTTGAAGCGACAAGACCGCTGGGCAAACGGTTTGCTGATTGGCGACAAGGCAACATCAGCTTCGCCGAATTCGATGCCAGCGTACAAGGCTGGACCAACCACGTCCGTTATGCCGATTCATGGGGACTAAGAAAGCACATGCTAAAGCAGTTCAAGTGGTGAAAAAAAATCGTCAGCCGCGTAGCGGCTGACAGGGGTTCAGTGACCAGTAAATCAGTGTTCAATAGGGGAAACAACACAACAACCGAAAACCCTGAGAGTCGAGACGATAGACTGGATTCCCACGACTGCGAAAAGAAGAGCGGCAAAGCTCAGTAAGGTAGTTCCACGAGCCGCCCCGAACCACACGAACACCGCCGGAAAGATCAGGGGTAATCATTGAAGGTTCTTCGTACTTGTTGAGACACCATTCCCAGACGTTCCCGGACATATCCATCAAACCGTAGGGCGACTGACCTTGAGGGTAAATACCAACGGCAGACGTTTCTCGCAGGTAAAAGTCGCCGTCTTTTTTCCATGTTTCATCAATATTGGCATAACCCGTTTTGTAACTTCCTTCCCACTGGTATTCCCGACCATCCGTGCCCCGTGCTGCTTTTTCCCATTCCTGTTCTGTTGGCAAGCGGATTTCTTGACCTGTTTTTGCAGATAGCCAGCGACAGAAGGCGATGGATTCATACCAGTCCACATTTTCTACCGGGCGATTGCCATCTATCCAACGATGGCTTGGCAGGGAATCAGGCTTTTGCAGCCCTTCCCACCATTTATCAGTGTTATAGCCACCAGCCTTCTCAAATGCCTGAAATTGCTGATTAGTAACAGGATAACGGCTCATCTGATAATCACCTAACCACAAACGTTGGCTATCCTGATAAATAAACTCACCAACGGGAATTTTCACCCAGTCGATGTCGGGCAAACCGTTGGCATCAAGACCCACACCGGGACGTGGATCACCAATAATATTCAGGCGATTACCGATCTCAAAACGGCGTGGTGGCAATACCTGCGGGTTTTGCAACTCTTGCAACAAGCGTTCAGCTTCTGAAAGTTGCCGTGGTTTTGGTACGACTTGCGCGAGTGGGACTGCTTCTATCACTGGCTCGACAGCAATGTATTTGCCAACCGCAAGCAATAAACGCCCCCAATGCTGAGTTTGCGTAAAATCCAAGGCATTAATATGCGTCAACCACAAAGGCAGTTCCACCTGCTCCACCAACAGAGGAATAATCGGAATTCTTTTATTGGCAGCAAACAAACATTCACGCATTACCCAACGCTGCGGGTCAAGCGCAGGTTTAGACACCACCACCACCATCAAATGGCTGGCTAAAATCTGTTGCTCAATCACCGCTGCCCAATGGCTACCGGGATCAATATTTTCCACATCGCGGAAAGCCGCAATCCCCGCTTGCACCAGTTGTTCATGCAACGCAGTCGCCGTCTGTTCACTGACACCGCCATCTCGGGCGTAGCTGATAAAAACCTGTGGTACTTGAGACATAAGACGCAACAATTCCTGTGAAAAATTCCTGATGGATTAATAGCAGAATTCCACCTAACTAGAAACCCACAACCGCCGGACTTCAACCCGACATCCGACTATAATCCCCCATCCCAATCTCGACGGAGCATCCCCATGACCCAAGCCCGCTGGCAATTCTGGATCGACCGTGGCGGCACATTCACCGACATCGTGGCGCAAACCCCGGACGGCACATTACGCCCCCACAAGCTGCTATCCGAAAACCCGGAACGCTACCCCGATGCAGCGATTCAAGGCATTCGCGATTTGCTGGGGCTGGAGGCTGGGCAAGCAATCCCCACCGAACAAATCGACACGGTGCGCATGGGTACAACCGTTGCCACCAACGCCCTGCTGGAACACCAAGGCGAACCGGTGCTGCTGGTGACAACGCGCGGTTTCGGTGATGCCTTGCGGATTGGCTATCAGCAACGCCCCCACCTATTCGCGCTCGACATCGAATTGCCGCAAATGCTCTACACCGACGCGCTGGAAATCGACGAACGCATCTCTGCCAACGGTGAAATCTTGCAAGCACCGGATGCGGAGCAAATCCGCCCTGACCTGCAAGCCGCTTACGCCAAGGGTTTGCGTTCGGTGGCGATTTTGTTCATGCACGCCTACCGCTACCCGCAGCACGAAACGTTGGTAGCAGCGATTGCCCGCGAAATCGGTTTCACCCAGATTTCCACCAGCCACGCGGTTAGCCCGCTGATCAAATTCGTCGGGCGCGGCGATACCACGGTGGTGGATGCGTACCTCTCCCCGGTGTTGCGCCGTTATGTCGAGCAAGTGGCGCGGGAATTGCCGGAGACGAAACTGTTTTTCATGCAATCCAACGGCGGTTTGACGCACGCGGATCACTTTGCGGGCAAGGATGCGATCCTGTCGGGGCCTGCGGGTGGCGTGGTCGGCATGGTGCAAACCGCGCAGGCTGCGGGTTTCGACAAATTGATAGGCTTTGACATGGGCGGCACGTCTACCGATGTGTGCCACTTTGCGGGCGAATACGAACGCACGCTGGAAAGCCACATTGCCGGGGCGCGGATTCGTGCGCCAATGATGCTGATCCATACTGTCGCTGCGGGTGGTGGCTCCATCCTGCATTTCGATGGGCAACGTTTCCGCGTTGGTCCCGATTCTGCTGGAGCAAATCCGGGGCCAGCGGCGTATCGGCGCGGTGGCGAATTGACCATTACCGATTGCAATGTGTTGCTGGGCAAGTTGCAGGCAGATTATTTCCCGCACATCTTCGGGCGCGAAGGCAATGAGCCGCTGGATGTGGCGGTAGTGCGAAAAAAATTCACCATGCTGGCTGAGCGCAGTCGAAGCCTCACTCCCGAACAAGTCGCCGAAGGTTTCATCAGCGTTGCCGTCGAAAACATGGCAAACGCGATCAAAAAGATTTCGGTGCAGCGCGGCTATGACGTGAGCGAATACGCGCTGTGCTGCTTTGGCGGGGCGAGTGGGCAACATGCGTGTCTGGTGGCGGAAGCGTTGGGAATGCGCAAGGTGTTTTTGCATCCGTTTGCGGGCGTGTTGTCGGCTTATGGCATGGGGTTGGCGGATGTGCGCCATATTGTGACGCGCAGTGTGGAAGCGGTGTTAGATGATGCGCTGCTGGTTGGGTTGCAGCAACAACAGGCGGAATTGGTGGCGGAAACGACGGCGCATATTCGTAGCCAAGGTGTCAGCACGGTGCACATACGGCATGAAACGCGGCTGCATTGCCGTTATGCGGGATCGGATTCGAGTTTGCTGCTGGCGTGGGTTGGTGAGGATGCGGCGGGGATTCGGGCTGCGTTTGAGGGGGTGCATCGGCAGCGGTTTGGGTTTACTGCGGCGGAAAAAGCGGTTGTTGTTGCTAGTGTTGAGGTGGAGGGGATTGCTGCGGGTCGGGCTGAAGCCCGACTTCCCCCCATCCCCGACCCTTCCCCCGCAAGGGGGGCAGGGAGCGAAGAGCACATCACTTCGCATCAAGTATTTATGCGTGGGGAATGGCAGGATACGCCGTTTTATCAACGGGATCATTTGTGTGTTGGGCAAATAATTACAGGGCCAGCGGTAATTCTGGAAAGTACCGGGACGGTGGTAGTTGAACCTAATTGGACAGTTCAACTAACCGAACTTGGCAATCTTGAGATGTTCTCTCTCCCCTCCTCCTCTTCACTCCCTGCCCCCCTTGCGGGGGAAGGGTCGGGGATGGGGGGTAATTCCCCCAACCCAATCCGCCTAGAAATCTTCAACAACCTCTTCATGTCCATCGCCGAACAAATGGGCTTCGTGCTAGAACAAACGGCAGTATCAGTAAACATCAAGGAACGCCTAGACTTTTCCTGCGCGATCTTCGACCCCTCCGGCAATCTGGTGGCAAACGCGCCGCACATGCCGGTTCACTTGGGCAGCATGAGCGAAAGCATCAAAGCCGTAATCAGTGCTAACTTAGGGCAAATGCAAGCGGGCGATGCCTACGTCCTCAACGACCCCTATCACGGCGGCACGCACTTGCCCGACATCACCGTCGTCAAACCCGTGTTTGAAGCAAGTGGCAACACCATCATTTTCTACGTCGCCACCCGTGGGCACCATGCGGATGTGGGCGGCATTACCCCCGGCTCGATTCCGCCACAAAGTCGCACGATTGACGAAGAAGGCATCCTCCTCACCAACGTCAAACTGGTGGAGCGTGGGCATTTCCGCGAAACTGAAATCCGTGCATTGCTGGCTTCCGGCGCGTATCCGGCACGGAATATCGACTACAACATCGCCGATTTGAAGGCGCAACTTGCGGCGTGTACCCGTGGCGAAACCGAACTCACCCGCATGATTGCGCAAATGGGGTTGGCGACGGTGCAAGCCTACATGCGCCATGTGCAGGACAATGCGGAAGCCTCGGTGCGGCGGGTGATTGGCAATCTCAAAGATGGCAGTTTCCAGTATGACATGGACGATGGCAGCCGGATTTGCGTGCAAATTACCGTGGATGCAGCCAACCGTTCCGCCACGCTGGATTTCACCGGAACCAGCCATCAACACCCCGGCAACCTCAACGCACCGACCGCGATTACCCGCGCGGCGGTGCTGTACGTATTCCGCTGTCTGGTGCAAGACAATATTCCGCTCAACGAAGGTTGTTTGAAACCGTTGCACATTATCATTCCCCCCGGCTCGATGTTGAACCCGCAATACCCCGCTGCCGTGGTAGCGGGCAATGTGGAAACCTCGCAATACGTGGTCGACGCGCTGTTTGGCGCACTCGGCATGATGGGCGCGGCTCAAGGCACAATGAACAACGTAACGTGGGGCAATGCACAACACCAGTATTACGAAACCCTATGCGGCGGTGCGGGGGCAACCGCGAATGCGGACGGTGCGAGTGCGGTGCATACCCACATGACCAATTCACGCTTAACCGACCCCGAAATTCTCGAAACGCGCTTTCCGGTGCGGCTGGAAGCGTTCCACATTCGCCCACATTCTGGCGGCAAGGGCAAACAGCGCGGCGGCGATGGCGTGGTGCGCAAAACCCGGTTTCTGGAACCGATGACCGTGAGCATTGTGTCGGGGCATCGCAAGGTTGCGCCGTATGGCATGGCGGGCGGCAGAAATGGGCAGTGCGGCGTGAATCGTGTATTACGAGCCGATGGCTACTTGCAAACGCTGGAAGGGATTGCGCAGGTGGAAGTCAGCGCAGGTGATGTGCTGACCATTGCCACGCCGGGCGGTGGTGGGTTTGGGTAACCCCTACCCGCGCGGATGATGCTCCCGATGCAAATCCTGCAACCGCGCCTGCGCCACATGGGTATAAATCTGTGTGGTCGACAAATCGGTATGCCCCAGCAGCATTTGCACCACCCGCAAATCCGCGCCGTGATTCAGCAAGTGGGTAGCAAACGCATGGCGCAATGTATGCGGTGAAATCGAGCGGGCGATTCCCGCTTGCGACGCATAACGTTGAATCAGTACCCAGAACATCTGGCGCGTCATCCCGCCGCCACGTGCAGTAACAAACACGTGTTCATCAATCGGTTTTCCTTGCATCAGGATCGGGCGGGCTTCGCGCAAATACGCGGTGATCCACTCGTGCGATTCTTCGCCCAAGGGTACGAGACGTTCTTTACCGCCTTTGCCGGTGATGCGGATTACCCCGTTTGACAAGGATATTTCGTGCAAGCGAATCCCCACCAATTCCGACACCCGCACGCCGGTAGCGTAGAGCAATTCCAACATCGCCCGATCCCGCAAACCCAGCGGTTGAGTATTGTCGGGCGCGGCTAATAACGCATCAACTTCGATTTCTGACAGCACGGTAGGTAAATAACGCCCCTGTTTCGGCATTTCAATCTGGGCGGAAGGGTCATCTTTACGCATATTTTCACGCACTTGCCAGCGGTAAAAACGCCGCATACTGGAAAGCAAGCGTGACGTAGAGGTCGATTTTGCCCCATCACGTACCCGAATCGCTAAATATTCGAGCAAATCCCCGCGTGTCGCGTGTTCCAGCGTGCTGCCCTGCTCCCCCAGCCAATGACACAACAAACGTAAATCGCGCTCATAACTGGCGAGGGTATTGCGGCTTGCTCCCCGTTCCGACCAAAAGGCATCTAAAAAACGATCAATTAATGCCTGATTAAGGCATGTTAAGCGAATGATAGCGGGTAGGGATTTTTTTACAGAAGTCATGGTCTTAGTGCCAAAGAGTTAGAATTTTAAACGATCCTTGCCGATACAACAGGGGCTATACCAATGAATAACAATGAATACCAAACGTTGGGAATGACGCAACACATGCTGCGTGAATTCCGCGCCCAATGCAACCAACGTCAGGAAAGTGAACAACAACACCAACAATTCCAAGCGGATTACCCACGTTTAGGTAATGAGCTGCTGGATTACCCGATTTTCACCAATCACACCTGCCCGCAGCACGCGGCAACGGAACTACTCGCACCTGAGATGAATGAAGCGCACTGCCAACGTTGGCGGTTTTTTTTCACCCCTGATCCGCACCAGTTACCGCACGAATCACACGCGCTGGCGTTAAATCAGCAACTGGCAATGCTCAAACACCAGTACCGCACCGCAACTTCACCGCGACTGGCAGCATTATTTGCAGCCGTTTTAACCATTATATTGCTGGTAATGCGTGGGCACTTTTTGTTACCGCTGGCTCCGATTGGCGCACTGGCATGGTATTGGCTGCGTAGCGAACGTCAATCGCGCCAAGCCCGCCAAGATTTGATCCAGCATTTAGAACAAATGAAAACCTTGCATCAGCAACAGGAAACCTTGCAACACCAGCTTGCCAGC
This sequence comes from Thiothrix unzii, assembly GCF_017901175.1. Lineage (NCBI taxonomy): Bacteria > Pseudomonadati > Pseudomonadota > Gammaproteobacteria > Thiotrichales > Thiotrichaceae > Thiothrix > Thiothrix unzii. The sequence continues at coordinate 1,530,944 of NZ_CP072793.1, read as the reverse complement.
TTGCCGCCTGCCGCAACGTTGGAGCACATGCAGCAATGTTATCAGCAGGCCATTGCACAATTATTCCGGCGCACCTTGCAACGGGTATTACGCCCGCACGAATTAGACGATCTCCATAAAGTGTTAAGCAAACGTCATTGGCAGGGTTTTATCACCGAAAGCTGGGGGCATTTACAACTACCGCTGCACGGCAAGGCGGATAAGCAAATCCATACGTTGCTGTTGGATAGTGCAAATAATGGCTTGATGGCGATGCAAAATGCCGCGCACGGGCGCAAAGGTGACAATATTTTCCGGGTGCAATACCTGCATTTGTGGGTACTGACTGAGCGTGGCTTGCTGTTAGGTTGCGGGTATTACGACCGGGTTATGGATCAGTTTTTGCAGGAACAGTACGAGTTTTACCCGTATGCACAACTCACCCAGGTACGCCTGAGTGAGCAAACCCTGCCCGAATTACCAGCGTTGAAAGCCGCATTGCCCGACAATGTGCATCGCCATTATTTCCACGCGCCGGTCACGGTGCTGTCAGTGACGACCGCGAGTGGCAAAACCCATGAATGTTCGATTTTGCCAACTTCGCCCCGTCACGAATGGCGCGATAGTTACGGGCTGGATACGGATATTCACCGCCTCAATCGCCATTTGCATGAGCGCATTGTCGGTGTCAGTGCGCAAGCGGCTTAAAGCCCGACACTTTGGAAGCCCTGCTGCTGCACTTTACGCCCTGCTAATTGCACCGCGTATTGCAGGGCTTGCTCCAACGGTTGCCCGGTAGCCAGCGCGTGGACTAAACCCGCATTAAACACATCACCCGCCCCCACGGTATCCATGACCACGGGGGTGACAAGCGCGGGTTCGTGAAAAATAGCACCGTCATGATCAATCGCCCAGGCACCTTGCTCACCCCAGGTACAGGTCATCCACAACGCGCCGTGGGTTGCCTGACGATCCTGCAAAAAACTCACTGCATCCTTAAAACCTTGTGCCTGCGCGTAAGCACGCGAAAACAGCACCACATCCACCAATGGAATCAGCTCTTCCAGCCCGTCACGCACTTTTTCGATTTCCAGTGACAGCGGTTGATCCACCACCCGTTCACGCGCGAATTGCAGCATTTCACCCAAGGCGGCAACATTACGCCCTTCAAAGTGCAACCAGTCGTAACGCTCCACTTCGATTTCCATGAAAGCTTCGGCGGCTAATTCGGGTAAATCGCGGTAATGCACAATCGTGCGGCTACCGTTTTGCTGATTGACGGTAATGTACGACACCGGTGACACACCCACCTGACAGTCAGCGTGTTCAACGCCGACTTGGTGGGCTTTTAAGGTGGCAAGGATTTTATCGCCGTCACTGTCATTGGCAACAACCCCAACCCAATCGCAACGGTGACGGTGTGCGGCTAATACCCGCGCCATTGTCGCCGCATTGCCTCCTAAATCGCTCCATTGTTCCAACGCCCGCAGCTCTTCGTCTTCGTGCGGGTAATGCGCGACGCGATTGACAATATCCAGCGTGGCATTGCCGGTGATTAAAATAAAACTCATAAAATTTTCCCATTAAATGCAGTAATTCGCCGGTTTTGGTGGTCGAACGTTGTGGGCTACATGATAACGTGACAGGGGACACAGAATGTATAAGGTATTGGGGATAATTTTTATCCTGCTTTTGCCATGGCAAGTAGCGGGTGCGAATACAGATCGGATGATGCGTATTGTGGGGGGCAATCCCGCTGGGCAAAATGCTTGGCCTTCGGTGGTAGCGATTAAAACTACCGCAACGGGTGAAGTGCTGTGCGGCGGCAATTTAATTCACCCGCTGTGGGTGTTAACCGCTGCGCATTGTGTGCAAGGGGAAGCAGCGGGCTTAAGCTATGAATACACCCCACCCGATATGGTGATTTTTTCCGGGGCAATCGGTCTGGATTCCCCCAAAGGGCGGCATATGAATGTGAGCCGCATTGTGGTTCACCCGCATTACAACCCTCACAGCGGTATCAACGACCTAGCGTTATTGATGTTAAGCGCACCGCTGGAAGGCGCGACCATGCCGGTTTACGCCAATAACCCACCGCCCGGAACGGCTGCCACCGTCGTTGGTTGGGGCGCACGCCAAGCCAATGGCAAAGACGGCATTCCCGCCAATTACCCACGCACCTTACAGCAAGTCAGCATCCCAATTGTGGACAATGCAGTGTGTAATCGCCCCAACGCTTACGGCGGCAAAATACAAGGCAATATGCTGTGCGCAGGCTTGCCGGAAGGCGGAAAAGATGCGTGCGTGGGCGACAGCGGCGGCCCGTTGATGGTGCGTTTAAACGGGGTTTATCGTCAGGTCGGCATTGTCAGTCAAGGTGATGGTTGCGCCCGCCCCGGCAAATACGGCATTTACACCCGCGTTGCCAATTACGCGCCCTGGATTCAGCAATACGCGCCACCACCGTATGCCGGAATGCCAATCACCACACCCGATAATCCCAAAATGCTTTACCCCGGCGGCGCGGGCGGGATGGATTTAGCGTGGTTTATCGGCGTATTGAGCGCGATATTGATCGCTGTCGGGGTTAGGATGAGCGTAAAACGTGCAAAGTATTGTCGAGTTCCACCTGTTTACGCAGCAGACGCTTCACCCCGAAAGGCACGAACTGAAACAAGGTGATCCCGGTTGCACCCAACAACAACATGCTTCCCAGCAGTTGATTGATGACTTCATCGGAACCTAACAGGCCACCGATACCGAAAAACCCGGAAACCATACGCAATAGGTAAAACATCAGGGCGGCGAGCAACAATACGGCGGAGGCGTGAATCAATACCCCGCCGATTTGGTTAACCCAGCCCCAGCGCGAACGCTGTTGCTCTGCCACTTGCTCGTAATGACGGGAACGGTGCTGCACTTCGCGTACAATGCGTTTTTGGGAAGCGGCTAAAATCAATTTGCCGATTTGTTGTTCACGCTGGCTGAGGGTGACATACGGTAAATGCGACAATACCCGCACGTGCTGATGTACCACTTGCTTGAATAAATCGCCGCTATTGATTTGATCAGGTAAGGCCAATACCGCCATCGGGTGCTGTTGCCAGTGGGTTTGCACGTAGGTTTGAATGCGCTTGACCCGCACCGAACGCAAGTCACGTAACATTCCGCCAATCTCAGTGTTATTGGCAAAATCCGGTTCCATCTGCGCTTGCACGTAATACACCGGGGAACGTGCCACCACTTGCGCCAAGCGTTCTGCCGCTGCGTTATTCGCACCTTCAGCGGCTAAATAACGGGCGCACTCATAGGCACTTTCCATGTCGTCCAGCCCCACCGCGTGGGTAGCGCGCAACGCCGTTTCCACCGCCGCGCTGAATTGCCCATTACCGTAATACGCATCTGCCAGATGCCGCCGTGCAAATTGCGCAAAGGCCGGGTCAAGCAATTGCGCGTGTTGCACCGCTGCCTGAAAGTGCGTTGCTGCACGTTCCAGTTTGCCCAACAAAAATAAATACATCCAACCCAATTCAAAATGAGCGCGGTAATTATCGGCATTCGCCGCCACCGCATCGTGCAGCATATGTTCTGCCAAGATCACCCGTTGTTGTGCCGCCTGCCCTTCAGTCACTAAAGATTCTGCCAATTTCTTGCTGGCAAAATCTGCCCCCATACTCGCACGGTACAACGAAAAACTGCCTTGGCTACGCGCTAATAATTGCTTGCGTAAATCTTCGCGCCCTTGCATTAAGCTCAAACCTTGCACAGAAACGTGAGAGGCCAGCGTTTCCAATTGCGGGCGTAAACTGTGCAAAACATCGTCCGCACCACCGGCTTTACGTAAATTACTGCGCAGCCCCGCATCCAGCAAACTGTAGACGTGCTGACGACCCAATGCCTGTAACGGCACGAGGTATTCGAGGTTAATCCGGTGGAAGGTTTGCTGCTTATGTGCAGGGAAAAAGACTCCCTGCAACTGACACGCCGCGAATGTTTTCGACATTTTCAGAATCCGTTCTGATCGTTAGGACACACAATGGCTCTAACTATAGTCGAGTTTACGCATTTTGCTACATTTAATTATTGGTATTATCAATGTATTAGCCCAAACAGCCGTTTTAGGCAGGGAAAATTCCGGTGGAAATGTAACGATCCCCCCGGTCACAAATAATCGCCACAATCGTCGCATTTTGCAACGTTGCAGATAAACGTAACGCCGCCGCAACCGCACCACCCGACGATACACCGCAGAAAATCCCCTCTTCTGCTGCCAGCCGATGCATGATTTGCTCCGCCTCCGGCTGACTCATATCAATTTCCAGATCGACTTCGTTACGGTGAAAAATTTCCGGTAAATACTCCGGTGTCCAGCGACGAATACCGGGAATTTGATCGGTTTGCGTAGCAGGTTGCACCCCCACAATTTGCACTTGCGGATTTTTGGACTTAAGGAAGCGTCCCGTGCCCATAATGGTTCCCGTCGTTCCCATGCTGCTGACAAAATGCGTTACCTGCCCGTGCGTATCGCGCCAGATTTCCGGCCCGGTAGAATGAAAGTGTGCCTGTGGATTATCCTCATTAGCGAACTGATTCAGCACTTTGCCCTTGCCTTCGCGCTCCATTTGCAAGGCCAGATCACGCGCCCCTTCCATGCTCGCTTCTTTGGAAACCAGCACTAACTCCGCGCCGTAGGCTTTCATCGAAGCGCGGCGTTCAGCACTCATGGTTTCCGGCATAATCAGCACCATTTTGTAACCTTTAATTGCCGCTGCCATTGCTAACGCAATCCCGGTATTACCGCTGGTGGCTTCAATCAAGGTATCGCCGGGTTTAATATCGCCACGGGCTTCGGCTCGCTGAATCATGCTTAATGCCGGACGGTCTTTGACTGAACCTGCCGGGTTGTTGCCTTCGAGTTTCACCAAAATAGTGTTAGTGGTTGCACCCGGCAAACGTTGCAGACGCACTAGCGGGGTATTGCCGATAAAATCTTCGATGGTGGGGTAATGCATGTTCGTCGCTCTTGCTTTGGTATTGATGCAGAAAGAGCTTACCAGCCATCCCACTTATCCGCTACCTACCGACGAATTTGACTTGACCTGATCTGATAATCAGGTAACGTGTCAAACCTGCGAATAAACATAATAAATAGGAAATCATGTGAGTAGCGCAACCAAGATCTTGGCTCCTTTTATCCAGCCAGTTTCAGCAGTAGCCCCCAACAAAACAGCCTCCATCAATATGTCCGCTGCCATGTTAATGCAACGTGACACTGATCTGGCGCAGCGTTCCGTTTCCGGGACACTTGCTTATCTGGTAAGTTGGGTTGTATTGGTGCAGGGGACGCACCTTACCCAATACAGCCCGACGCTGGTTTACATAACCGGCTTATTCATGTTGCTGCTGACTTTGTGGCGATTGTTTCTCATCAAGCGACAACCTTCTTTATGCGCTAAAAATCCGCAACGCTGGCTGACGCTGTTTCGCAGCAATGTGTTGGTATCAAGCTGTATTTGGGGGTTATTTACCGCGTGGGGATTGTCTCAGGTAGGCGTGGGCACGCATGGCACAATCATGCTATTGCCATTGCTCATGATCGGAGCCGGTTCGGTTTCACATTTGTCGCCTGACAGAAACCTGCTGATACTGTTCAATAATATCCTACTGTGGCCAACGATTCTGGTAATGCAGCATACCGGGACAACCGATGCCTACATTATTGCGCTAGGCTTATTCCTGCTTGGAATTTTTACCATCGCGATGGGCAACACTATCCATAAAGATTACTTTCAGCTTTTATACAAAAACGATTTACTGGAACAACAGACTGCTAACCTTGCCGCTGCCAAAGAAATGGCGGAAATCGCTAATCAAGCCAAAAGCCATTTTCTCGCGAACATGAGCCACGAATTACGCACCCCAATGAACGGTATTCTGGGTGCAAGTGAATTGCTGACCCCGTTGGTGAAAACGGCTGAACAACAACAATACGTTTCCCTGATCCATCGCAGCGGCAAAACGCTACTGGCACTGCTGAATGATTTGCTGGATTTTTCCAAAATCGAAGCGGGCAAGATGGAACTGGAGTTAACCCACTATCCGCTCCACGATATGGTGGCGCATTTACAGCACTTACTGGACATTCGCGCTAAAGAAAAAGGCTTGACGTTTGTTATCGAGATGGATGCCGACATCGCACCCTATTTAAAAGGTGACGAAATCCGCACCCAACAGGTATTACTCAACTTACTTGGTAACGCCATCAAGTTTACCGACGCAGGCACGATTACGCTGACAATCAAACCGACACAAGATGGCGAACGACTGCGCTTTGAGATTCGGGATACTGGCATTGGCATTCCTGCTGAAAAACAGGGTTTATTATTCAGTAGTTTCCAACAAATGGAATCATCAACAGCACGGAAATACGGCGGAACAGGTTTGGGTCTGGCAATTTCCAAGCAGTTGGTTAACCTGATGCACGGCACAATCGGGATGCAAAGCCAGCAAGGGCAAGGCTCGTGTTTCTGGTTCGAGATTCCTTATCAGGTAGCAACCCCAACGCCAATCGCTCCGGTATCCGAGCCAAAGCCAGCGGAACTTACCCCGCTTGACCCTAATTGCCGCATCTTGTTGGCAGAAGACAACCCCATCAACCAAATCATTGCCCAAGCCATGCTGGAAACCTTGGGGCTAAGTCGTGTTGATACCGTAGAAAATGGCGAACAAGCCATCCAACACCTGATTGACGCAGATTATGATCTGGTATTGATGGACGTACAAATGCCGGAATGCGATGGTCTGGAAGCCAGCCGCCATATCCGGGGCAATAGCATTCACGCGGGTATGGCAGCCGTGCGTAACCCCTCAATTCCCATCATCGCGCTCACCGCAAATACCATGAGTCATGATATTGCTGAATGCTTAAAAGCAGGCATGAACGGGCATATCGGTAAACCATTGGATACGCCAACCTTGGCAGCGGAATTGCAGCAGTGGCTTGCCTCAGTTCCCCACCGCAATCACGAAAGCGAGGGCGTGGCTGCGCTCGTCGGCAACTGAGAGTTGACACGAGGCGACACCCATTGCTGTCGCCGTTGCCAGTGTTACACCATGCAATTGCAACAACGGTTTACCGCGTAAATCGTGAGTCGTTTCGATTTCTTGTAAGCGCACCTCTTTGCCGATACCTGTGCCGAGGGCTTTAGCAAGGGCTTCTTTGGTGGCGAAGCGTTTCGCCAGCCATGCTGCCGGGTTGGCTTGACTGGCGAAGCGTTCGAGTTCATTGGGGTGCAAAATACGGGCGGCTAAACGTTGGGGATGCCGCGCTAACATTTGTTCAATGCGGGCGATTTCCACGATGTCTGTGCCGATGCCAAGAATGGTCATGCACCCGCTCTGGCTGCTTGCATTAACTCCAACATTTCCAGCGTCGCTTGGCGGATACCCACAAACACTGCCCGCGCTACCATTGAATGTCCGATATTGAGTTCACGAATATTGGCAATCGCGGCAATCGCTTGGGTATTGTGGTAATCCAACCCATGCCCAGCGTTTACCTGAATACCGAGACTGTGTGCAAATTCGGTGGCTTCGCGAATACGGTTTAATTCGCGCTGTCTAGCTTCGCCACTGGCATTCGCATACGTGCCAGTATGCAATTCAATCACAGGTGCACCAATGTCAGGCACACGGCGGATTTGCTCAATATCCGGCTCGATAAACAACGATACGCGGATATTCGCCGCATTTAAGCGTTGGGTCACGCTGCGCACCCGCTCGAATTGCCCGATAATGTCCAAACCGCCTTCGGTGGTGAGTTCTTCGCGCTTTTCAGGAACGACACACGCATCATTCGGCAATACATCGCAGGCAATCCCAACCATTTCATCAGTTGCCGCCAGTTCCAGATTCAAACGGCGCGTACACATTTGGCGAATCGCGTACACATCCGCGTCCTGAATGTGGCGGCGATCTTCGCGCAAATGAATGGTAATGGCGTGTGCGCCTGCGTCTTCCACCAGCCGTACTGCCTCCAGCAAATCGGGGTAAGCCGTGCCGCGTGCTTGGCGCAAAGTGGCGATATGGTCAATATTGACACCGAGTTCGATCTTATTCATGGAACAATTTTCTCGCATTCAAGGTTTTGCCTTTCAGCAACATCTGGATCAGGTAATCGAGGGTATGGCGCAATTCCAGCCGCTGTTCGGAGTTCATCGCTTCAGGTTCGCGCAACGCAATCAGTAAGTTACCCGAAATGGGTACACCTTTACCCTCCCCCACATCCGCATACAAACCGTGGTCGGGGCGGAAACGGTAACGCATCGCGGGTTCAATGTCATGTCCCTCTGCGTCATCGTGCCATAGATTGAGAACATAGCCCGCCATTGCCAGCACGTCCAGTTCAAACAGCGGCAGTGCGAGTACGTCAGCGGGGTTTTCGAGGCGGAACAAGGTTTGCTGGTATTGGGCGAATAATTCCGGCTGCGGCTGGTGTTGCCACAATGCCCGCAGCAACAATTCATTGGCGTAAACGGCACGCACCAAACCAGCAGCTTTCAGCGGGAAACGGCGTTTTTCTTCAGCATTAAACAACGTAAATACTTCGCCCCTTCCCGTCCAACTGGCATCGAGTTGGCGGAAAGGTTCGAGCATTCCCTTGGAGCGCGAGTTTTTGCCCTGCCCGAATTTGGCAACGCAGGTAATCTTGCCAGCTTCAAGGGTAAACAAATCCAACAATACGCTGGTGTCGCGGTAGGGGTTACGGCGTAAGATGAAGGCTGGCGAAAGTGGGGGCAACACTCAGGTTGAAATCCCCAAGCTTTGCAGATGCCGTGGGCTGTTTTCCCAGTTTTCTTCCACCCGCACCCACAATTTCAGCATCACTTTGCGCTCTAAAAAGGCTTCCAGTGCAATCCGTGCCGAGCTACCAATGCGCTTGAGGGTATCGCCTTTACTCCCAATCACGATGCCTTTTTGGTTTTCGCGACTCACCCAAATGACCGCGTTTATTTCGGTGATGTGTGGTTTTTCGGTAAAGGTTTCAATTTCAACAGCGGTGGAATACGGCATTTCCTGATGCAAATACGTCATTAACTGCTCGCGGATCAATTCACCGCAAATAAAGCGCGTTGATTGGTCGGTCACGTCATCTTCGGCGTAAATCCAGTCTTGCTGCGGCATGACTTTAGCCAGCGCGTTTTTAAGCTGTTCGGTATTCGTACCCTTAGTTGCCGACAGCGGGAAAATTTCTTTGAACGGGTATTTGCTCAATACCTCCGGCAACCAGCCAAACAGTTTTTCTTTTTTCTCAATCTTGTCCACTTTATTGGCGATCAAAAACACCGGGCATTGGACGTGCGCAATACGCTCTAACACCAGATTATCTTCATCTTGCCAGCGCATCGCTTCAACAATCATCACCACCGCATCGACACCTTCAATAGAGGCCACCGCTTCACGGTTAATGGTTTTATTGAGCAAGCTTTTGGAAGTGCGGTGAATTCCCGGCGTATCGACGAAAATCATCTGATAATCGCCTTCGGTGAGAATCCCCCGGATGCTGTGGCGCGTAGTTTGCGGTTTATTCGCAATCGCCGATACTTTGAAACCAATCAAATGGTTCATCAACGTGGATTTACCCACATTAGGTCGCCCAACAATCGCGACATAACCGCAACGTTGTGAAGATAATTCAGTCATTTTTTAGCCATTACCTGCTGAAAGGCAAGCGCGGCGGCTTCCTGCTCTGCCTTGCGGCGGCTCCCGGATGTGCCTTGCGTGCGGATGTTTAAACTGTTGATCACACATTCAGCGGTAAACGTCTGTTTGTGCGCTTCGCCGTGTACTTCAAGTAACTGATAGTCAGGTAAATCGTGACCACGTGACTGGAGGAATTCTTGCAAACGGCTTTTGGGGTCTTTGAGGCTATCTTCGGTGGGTAAATTGTTAAGGCGTTCGCCGTAAGCGGTCAATACAAATTGGCGTGCCGCGTCCATGCCCTGTTCCAGATAAATGCAGCCAACCAATGCCTCGAACGCATCCGCAATAATCGACTTGCGCCGAAACCCGCCACTTTTGAGTTCACCCGGCCCCAGCCGCAATAAATCGCCAATCGCTAATTCAACCGCAATCCCAGCCAAAGCATTTTCATTGACTAAAGACGCACGCAAACGACTCAAATAACCTTCGCTTGCCCGTGGAATCCGCTGATAAAGCTCCGTGGTGATAATTAGCCCAAGCACGCTATCACCAAGAAACTCCATGCGCTCATTATGTTTACCATCCGCACTGCGGTGGGTGATGGCGCGGCTAAACGTGTCCGTCGCCATCAATTCGCTACCCAGTAGCTTTTTTAGTTTGCTCAAGTATCTCCAGCCTTTCCCAATTCAATCGAATAATGGAACGTTGTCAAAAAATCAATGTTTGCCAACCAGTTTTTGCGTGATTCGTAGTGTACTACCAGTTCACGGACATTTTTCTTGCCCGGAACTGGCTCTACCGAAAACGCATCCGAGGTCAGCGTATACAACCCGTTGATATTCAAATAATCATCAACTTTGGCTTTAATCTGCTGCTTACTGGCACTTTTCATGCTGGGATTCATCGCAATATCATGAGCCAGCGACTTCACCGCACGAAATTCCAAATAACCGGGGACAAGCTTAACGGCTGTCACCAGCGAAAAAATAACCACACTAGCCGTCGCCATCCATGACAGGAAGGTCGCACCTTGTTGCTTACGCATTGTGTTTTACCTTTATTGTTATGATTAATTAAATACGCAGGAAAATGAATTAGTCGATTGAGTTACCAATACGTGACGGTTTAAAACCATCGCCGCCAAAATTAGCGTGCATCCACACGTAAGTCGCCTTACCCACCAAATTCGCTTCCGGCACTAAACCCCAAGCACGCCCGTCATGGCTCATGTCACGGTTATCACCCATCATAAAATAGCTGCCTTCCGGTACAGTTATTGAGCCACGCGAACCGCCCGTGTTGGGCACAACCAGAATATCATGAGAAATGCCCAATAAATCCTCCGTTAGACGGAAGGTGGCATGTACCCCGTTGTTTTGATCCAGCGCGTTGTACTGCCCCACCGCAACACGCGCTAAATCCACACCATTCACACGCAGGTTCTTATTATCCCATTCCACCACATCACCCGGCACACCGATTAAACGTTTGATGTAATCAATGTCTGGATTGTTGGGGAAACGAAATACCACCACATCGCCGCGCTGCGGTTTACCGGTCTCAAGGATTTTGGTGTGTGCTACCGGTAAACGTAACCCATAGGCAAATTTATTCACCAAAATAAAATCGCCGATTTCTAAGGTCGGCAACATGGAACCCGAAGGAATCCGAAACGGCTCCAGCACAAACGAGCGCAATACCAACACTGCCAGTAATACCGGGAAAAAGGAACGGGCGTATTCGACAAGCACCGGTTCAGGTTTTTCGGAAGCATTGCGTACTAACAACCGATACAACGCCCAAATAACGCCGCTGATCGCTGTCGCGCTAACCAGTATCCACTCCAAATCAAAAGCCATCTCGTATTCCCTGTTCCGTGTTACTTATCGCTAACTCTTAGCACAGCGAGGAAGGCTTCTTGTGGAATTTCCACGCTGCCGACCTGCTTCATGCGTTTTTTGCCTTCTTTTTGCTTTTCCAGCAACTTGCGCTTACGGCTCACGTCACCGCCATAACATTTCGCCGTTACGTCTTTGCGCATCGCTTTGACGGTGCTACGGGCAATAATATTGCTGCCAATTGCTGCCTGAATCGCCACTTCGTACATCTGGCGCGGAATCAGGTCTTTCATCTTTTCTACCAACATGCGCCCGCGAGACTGAGCGAAGTCGCGGTGAATCATCAACGCCAGTGCGTCAACTTTTTCACCATTTACCAGCACGTCAACGCGCACCATTGGCGCGGCTTCAAAACGGTTCATCGCGTAATCGAATGACGCATAACCACGGCTGCACGATTTCAAGCGGTCAAAAAAGTCCATAACCACTTCAGCTAACGGCAATTCAAAGGTCAGCGACACTTGCGCACCCATGTACTGCATATTCTTTTGTACGCCGCGCTTTTCAATGCACAGGGTAATCACGTTGCCCACATACTCTTGCGGCACGAGAATCGTCCCCACAATGATCGGCTCACGGATTTCCGCCAACTTATTAATCGGTGGCAATTCAGACGGGCTGTGGATGAAACTTTTCTCGCCATTGGTCAAGACGACTTCGTAAATAACCGTCGGCGCGGTGGAAATCAAATCAAGGTTGTATTCACGTTCCAGACGCTCTTGCACAATTTCCATGTGCAACATACCCAAGAAGCCGCAACGGAAACCAAAGCCCAAGGCTTGCGAAGTTTCTGGTTCATAGAACAACGCGGAATCGTTCAATTTCAGCTTGGAAAGCGCGTCACGTAAGTTTTCGTACTGGTCAGATTCAATCGGGAACAAACCAGCTAAAACACGTGGCTGAATTTCCTTAAAGCCTTGTAACGGAACACTGGCTGGACGTTGCGCATCGGTCAGCGTGTCGCCCACTTTTGCGACGGCGATTTCCTTGATGCCGGAAATCATGAAACCCACTTCACCCGCGCGTAATACGTCCAAATCTTTCATTTTCGGGGTGTACACGCCAACACGTTCGACTTGGAAATCACGCCCGCTGGACATAAAGCGAATTTTCATTTTTTTGCGAATTTCGCCGTCAATCACCCGCACCAACACTACTACGCCGAGGTAGTTGTCAAACCACGAGTCAATGATCAAGGCTTTTAGCGGCGCATCAGGGTCGCCCACGGGTGGTGGAATGCGTTGCACCAACTGTTCGAGCAGGTCTTCAATACCGATGCCGCTCTTAGCACTGACGTGAATCGCTTCCGATGCATCAATGCCGATAATATCTTCGATTTCTTGGCACACACGGTCAGGATCAGCCGCAGGCAAGTCAATTTTATTGAGGACGGGGACAACTTCCAGATTCAGGTCAATCGCGGTGTAGCAGTTGGCAACACTTTGCGCTTCCACACCTTGTGACGCATCCACCACCAGCAATGCGCCATCGCAAGCGGACAATGAACGTGAAACTTCATAAGAAAAATCCACGTGCCCAGGGGTGTCGATAAAGTTTAAATGATAGGTTTCGCCATTACGCGCTTTGTAATCCAGTGAGACGCTCTGCGCCTTAATAGTAATGCCGCGCTCACGCTCCAGATCCATTGAATCCAGTACTTGTGCTTCCATTTCACGCTGTTCTAAACCACCGCAATACTGAATAAAGCGGTCGGAAAGTGTCGATTTACCGTGGTCAATATGCGCAATAATCGAAAAGTTGCGGATGTTCTTGTTCGCCTCACCCATGCTGTAATGCTTGCCTCAAAATCGCTTCGTCGAAGAAATGCCGGAACAAAATCCGCTCTCCCCACGCCACCACTGGAACATCAGCATTGAAACGCACCTCCAGGTCTGCGTCAGCGTCGATGTCAACCAGCACGAAACTAAAGTCCAGTTCATCCTGAAATTCAGCCAAAAGAGCCACCATCTCGTCACACAAATGGCAGCCCACGCGATGATACACGCTCAGATGCTTTTTTGCTTCACTGAGTTGCATTCGCGCCATCCAATTCGCTGTTATTGGGTAATTCCGTGATCATGAGCTGCACCACTTGCGCCTGTCCGCCACGCAAAATGCGTAAATTGACCGTTTTACCCAAGGTTGTCGCCCCCACTAACAACGGCAATGCCGCCGCATTCGCAATCGGTTTGCCCTCAAAAGCCACGATCACATCGTTGGCTTGCAGCACCCCCACCGCAGGACTGTGAGGCAACACCTCTGTTACTAACGCCCCCATCGGTTTGGGTAACTTCAAGGAACGCACCAAAGCCGCATCCATTTCACCGATGTAAATTCCCAGCCACCCACGTGATACCCGACCCTGATTCTTTAACTGCTGAATCACATCGCGGGCAAGATCAATCGGAATCGCAAACGATACCCCCATGAAACCACCGGAACCGCTGTAAATCTGCGAATTAATGCCCACCACTTCGCCTTTTAAATTGAATAATGGGCTACCGGAATTGCCAGGATTAATCGCCACATCGGTTTGAATAAACGGCACGTAGTTACCATTGGGTAAACTGCGCCCCTTAGCACTGACAATACCGGCAGTCGCACTGTGTTCAAAACCAAACGGGGAACCAATAGCCAACACCCACTCGCCCACTTCGAGCTTTTTCGAGTTACCTAGCTTTAAAACGGGTAAACGCCGCGCATCTACTTTCAATAAAGCAAGATCGGTGCGTTCATCGCTGCCAATCAAACGAGCGGGCAATTCGCGCCCATCGTTGAGCTTGACCTTAATGTCAGAAGCGGCATTGACGACGTGGTGGTTGGTGACAATATAACCGTCAGTGGAATACACGAATCCCGAACCGTGGGCTTTTCCATCGAAATTAAACGGATTCGTGCCGCCGCCCTCCTCCAGCAATTGACGCATCAATTCATCAAATAAGGCATCGGTTTCGGGCGATTGTGGTTTGTCTTGCAGCGAAAGGGGTAGATCAGGGAAAGGCAGTTGACTGCTGATATTAACCACAGCGGGGCTGTTAGCTTTTACCAGACGGGTGAAGTCTGGCAAATCACGCGCGTAAAGGTTGGCGGCTGCTAACTGGCAGCACACCAGCAATACGGCGGATAAGAATCGTTGCGACATAAAGCCCTTTCTCCTGAGCGTGACTCAAACAAGCCACACTATGCGGGAGAAAGTAACTAAGAATCAAGGGGAAGGAATAATCTGGCTATAAATCACAGACTCTTTAGCGCGTAAAATAACCGGCTGAAAATCTGGCGAATTTAACGAACGCAAACTAAATAAATTAGCAAAGCGCAAACCGCCCAATAGCCCAGCCACACCCGCTAACATCGCCCCTAACTCATCATTAAAGCCTAAGAAAGCAAACACTTCACTCCCGATAAATGCTGCAAATAATAGAGCTAATAGCGGCACTAAGTACGCTAATAGAGAATAGACAATTAACGCTTCACCCTGCATTCCCACCACAACCTGCTCACCGGGACGTGCGTACAATGGGTTCAACACCCGCATTTTCTGCGGCTCTTTACGTGACAATAATTCCAGTGGTGACGAGGTTGCGCACGAACCACTGGATTTGCAAGAACCACAACTTCCAGCCGCTTGTTGTGGGATTACCCACGCGTAACCAGCCTCAACGCTGACAACGGTTGCTGTTTGTTCAATCATTTTGTGCTCCCTCGTTATTGATGTTATGTCACCATCATATACTGAGGAGCTTGCTTTAAACTTAATCAATGGATCTTTCTGATCAGCGAGCATGACGTAAGCCTTTACTAATACTCTCCAACGTCGCTACCGGCACTTCACCCACCAAAGTCACCTTATGCCCATCCACTTCGGTGGTGAAAATATTCATAGCACCCGCTGACAAAGACAAGGCTTCCGGCACACCGGGGCTGTCTGGACGCGCAATAAACACCGATACCGAAGTCATGCCATCCGACAAAATTATTTGACGCACTGCTGCTTGCCCTGCCGCACCCGCTTGTTCCAAATTGCGTGTTTGCTGAAAACCCATTGGCAACGCACTAAACGACCATTCTGCATCGTTTTTAACTGTGGCTGGTAACGCTTCCGCTTTAACCGCAACACTAGGTGGAGGTACTGCCATTGCCGGTGCAACAACAGCTTCACTCGGCGGATTAATCGTCAACGCGGTAAACATTAATTGTTCAACCGATTGATGCGAACGATCCACCAAGGCGTATTTCAACAACATCCCGCTGTTTGGATCAATGCAGTAACGTTGTAAATAACGCATCCGGTCACGCGGGCGTGCCACCACGATACGGCAAGTTTGCCCGGCAACGGATTCTTCACCGCCGACATCTAGCGCGTAAACCTGCTCCATTTGCGGTTGCACTTGCTCGAATTTCGCCAGTGAAAAACTTTCTTCCGCTGGCGCATTCGTGCCTTGCGCACCCTGCGTTAAGCGAATCACGCTGTCTTTTTCCGCACCACCTTCCAACACATGCCGAATCTGGTAGGTGGAAAGCTCATTGCCCCGCGCATACACCAACGTTCCTTGGTAACTCAAGGTGTGCACCGCACCGCGCATTTTCGCCAACAGATCAGCAGCTTGGTCTGCCATACTGACCGTAGGCAATGCCAGCAGCACGGACACTAACAGCTTAAGTTTAACGTTCATTGGCATAAGAAACCGCTCGAATTGAAGGAGCAATGGCTGTGGTTGAAGCATATTTAACATGCTGCGCCACGTACTGTTTAAGAATGTCGCGGGTTTGCGGGTCAATCCGCCCAACTTGCTGAATCCGTGCATCCACACTGTCGGCTGCCGGTAACGCAGCCAAGGCTTGTGCTGCAACAGGTGCGGAAGTGGCTGGCGTGGTTGCAGGCATCGTTGCCAACGGCTGGGTTTCGCTAGTGGGTTGTTGCAAGAACAATACGCCGCCTAAGGCGATAGCTCCCACCGCTGCTGCCATACCCATTCCCAAGGTTTTGTAGGAATATTTAGGTTTAGCAACCGGCAAGGGAATAACGTTTTCAGCATACACCGGTTCGGCGTCCAGCTCGTCATGAATACGCGCCAGTAACGACATGCCCGAACCCATGCGTTGACCGCTATTGCCCGCACGCATCACTTCACCCATGAGCGCGTAACGCGATAACGTTTGCCCTAATTCAGCATCTTTGTTCAGCTCATTCAGCAACCGACGTTGCTCAAATTCACCCGCCTCATCGTCTAATAAAGCCGATAAGAATTCTGTTTTACTTGTGTTCATTTGTTTCACCTGCACCTTGAGACACTACTCTCGTGGGGTTTTAACTCAGCAATGGCCTCAAGACCTTATCAATTGACTCACGCGCACGGAAAATCCGCGAACGCACAGTACCTATCGGACATTCCATTGTCACCGCAATTTCTTCGTAACTCATCCCTTCCAGTTCACGCAACATGATGGCTGTGCGCAAATCTTCGGGTAAATCGTCAATCGCCCGATTAACGACCCGCTGGATTTCCGCCGTCAATAATTCATGTTCAGGCGTTGCGTATTCCTTTAGAGCGGACTCCCCCCCAAATTGTTCCGCTTCTTCTGCATCAATATCAGTATCCGGTATTCGACGACCCTGTGAAACCAGATGATTTTTCGCTGTATTGATCGCAATGCGGTACAACCAAGTGTAAAACGCACTTTCGCCACGGAAATTCTTAAGGCCACGATAGGCTTTAATAAAGGCTTCTTGCGCCACATCCTGCGCAGTATCATGATCATGCACATAACGCAGCACTAGGCTAACAACCTTGTGCTGGTATTTAAGCACCAGAACGTCAAACGATTTTTTATCCCCGGTCTGGATCCGTTGAACCAGTTCGAGATCAGTAGGCTTCTCGCCCATCAGGGCTGTACTCCATAGTTGTTTTCCGCCAAGATTATATCCTACAAGTTGGCTGTCAACACCAGAATCATAATCCGGCGTAATATCGCCCCCTCTAGCAGGAGCTACATTGTGTACGACGTGCTTATTATTGGCAGCGGAGCTGCCGGACTTACCCTCGCACTCAGCTTACCGGAAACCTGTACGATTGCGATTTTGAGCAAAGATGTGATTACCGAAGGCAGTACCGTGTACGCACAAGGCGGGATGTCAGCGGTATTAGATGCAACCGACAGCGTGGATTCACACGTTGAAGACACCCTCAACGCCGGTGCGGGTTTGTGTGACGCGGATGTGGTGCGGATGACGGCGGAACATGGGGCAAAATCTATCGAATGGTTGCTGGATGCCGGTGTACCGTTTACCCGCGATGAACACGACCAGTCACGCCTGCACTTAACCCGTGAAGGCGGTCATAGCCACCGTCGCATTGCCCACGCTGCCGATGCCAGTGGTGCGGCGATTGAAAACACCCTTGTGGCACAAATCAGCCATCGCCCGAATATCACCGTGCTAGAACACCATATTGCGATTGATTTAATTACCAGCCGCAAACTCGGTCATCGGGATAACCGTTGCGTGGGCGCGTACATTTTTAATCGAAAAACCAAAAAAATTAGCACCCTGCAAGCACGGTTTACCACCATTGCTACCGGCGGAGCCAGCAAGGTTTATCTGTATACCAGCAACCCCGACGGGGCAAGCGGCGATGGCATTGCGATGGCTTGGCGGGCGGGGTGTCGGGTCGCCAATATGGAATTCATGCAATTCCACCCCACCTGTTTGTATCACCCGCACGCAAAATCCAGCCTTATCACCGAAGCGGTGCGCGGCGAAGGCGGGCGTTTGTTATTGCCGGACGGAACCCGTTTCATGCCGCGTTTTGACCCGCGTGCAGAATTAGCCCCACGTGACATTGTGGCACGCGCCATCGACCACGAAATGAAACGGCTGGGGCTGGATTGCGTTTATCTCGATATTAGCCACAAACCAAAAGATTTCATTATTAGTCACTTCCCCAATGTGTACGCCACTTGTGAAAAATTTGGCTATGACATGAGCAAGCAACCCGTGCCAGTCGTACCCGCAGCGCATTATACCTGCGGCGGGGTTATGACCGATTTAAACGGGCGCACTGATGTTGACGCACTCTATTGCATTGGTGAAGCGTCTTACACGGGCTTGCATGGCGCGAACCGCATGGCGAGTAACTCGTTGCTGGAGTGCATTGTTTACGGGCAGGCCGCAGGACACGACATTAGCGCACGCCTCAACGAAGCCCCGCTGGATTTACCCATGCCAGTGTGGGATGAAAGTCGGGTTACAGACTCGGATGAGCGCGTGGTGATTACCCATAACTGGGATGAAATTCGCCGCTTTATGTGGGATTACGTCGGGATTGTACGCACCACCAAACGCCTTGAACGCGCCCGTAATCGGATTGAATTGCTGCTACGGGAAATTGATGAATATTACGCCAATTTCCGTATTAGCAGCGATTTGATCGAGTTGCGTAACTTGGCAGTGGTGGCACGGTTGATTATCCGTTCAGCGTTGTTGCGTAAGGAAAGTCGCGGACTGCATTACACCCTCGACTTCCCTAAAACCGATGCACGGATGGATGGCATCCCTACGGTACTTGATCCGATTACCACTTACCATCCGTACTAAGCGCACAGCCCCGCACCACGGTCTTCGGCAACATCGGTAATACCGCGCACTTCACGACTTGCAATAATCAGGTCGTGAATGATCGGCATCAACACCAGTTCAATCGCCATTAACATCTTGCTGCTCGGCACTACCATTGTATTGCGGCGCGTCATGAACGCGCCCGGAATGTCTGCCAGCAAAGGCTGGAAATCCGGCCAATATTTATCGCAGAAATGAATAATTAAATAACATTCATCGGCTGTCGGCACAGGTTCTGCGGCAAACGGATCGGAAGTATCCACCAACGGAATAAGCTGAAAATTGATATGGGTACGCATGAATTGCGGGGTAATGTGATGCACATAATCGTGCAGACGATTCAGCAAGCCATTTTTCACGTCATCTAAAGCCACGCCACGATCGTGGATTTCGTGCTGAATTTTCGCCATCCACTCCAGATTAGCATTCGGCGCAATCCCAATCGACAAGTCAGGATGTTGCGCAATATTAATGCCATCGGCTACCGCCGCACCGTGTAAACCACGATACAACAATAAATCGCTGTCGGAATCCATGCTTTCCCAAGGGGTAAATGTGCCTACAGCCTGTCCGTATTTAGCCGCTTGCGCCGAAGTGTGCAGATAATGACGATGTGAACCTTGACCAGACGTTGCGTATTCAACAAACAAGCTTTCGAGTTTATCCAGATGATTACCATCCGGGCCAAAATGCCCTAACACACGGCCTTCCGCTTTGGCCTTATTCACTTCATCGCGCATCGCTGTGCGGTCATAACGACGAAATGCGCTGCCGTCGATATACACAGCCTTGACCCGCTCACGGTAGAAAATCCGCTCCAACGCCTGAATAACCGACACAGAGCCTGATTCCATCGCACCGGTAATCGCGACAATAGGGTGTTTTACTGACATGACTCCTCCTTCTAAAAAAGCTTATCGTGCGGAGCATAACACCAGCGGATTCTGTTGGGATAGCTGCCCAAATGGAGTTAAGGAAAGTGTTATTCCTGCAAATCCCTCAGCTTGTTTATACACTCATGGCAATGTTAACAAAGGAGTAAGGCGATGGCGTTTCAGGACTCGGCATTACGCAAGGCATTTCCGAATGGTTTGCAGGGTGAAATCGTGCGTGGGGCAAGCGGCAGGGCTGTGGTAGCGGTGCAATACGCGCTCGGACGGTTAGGGCATTTACACGATTTATGTGATGGAAAATTTGGCGGTAATACTGAAACCGCGCTCAAGGTCTATCAACGTGCGGTCGGTTTGCCGGTCACAGGTAAGGTGGATGCCGCGCTGCTCACCAAACTGGATAGCGTGGTGGCGCGACTGGATTTGCGTACACCCGCGATGAAAGCCGCTGATCCCTTGGCGTATTTGTCAGATTTTCGCAGTTTACAAATGCCGGAAATCCGCATCGTCGGCACACGCGAAATCTACAACTGGTCAAGCCCCGAAATTCAGGTGGCTTACGGCAAATGGGTGGGTTCGTACTGGGAAGTGCTTAAGCAAAACCGCGTGGAAGCCGATTGCAAGGGCATGGCGTTATTTCTGATGGATCAATTCCGTAAGCAAATCTTGCAAGACCGTTTTATTAGTCTGACGCATCCGGTGCGGCGCGGCGCGGTGGAAAAACCGTGGATTGTGGCAACACGCGACAAAACACGCGGATTTTTCAATCGTTCTGACAGCGGCACACCCGCGAATCGGGCGGGTTATGAGGCGGTAAAAGTCGTGGAAAAACTCGATCCGCAACATTCCATGCTGTACGGCGTAGCGGTACATTACCCTGAAGTCAGTGCGCATCACGTGGCACGAGCTTGTACGCGGGTGTGGGACTGGAGTAGCGCGTCCCATAATGGCGGTGACACCAGCAAACCAGAAGTGCCGGTCAATCAGTTACAACCCGGTCATCTGATTTTCATTGACCACAGCGGCAACGGCAGTTTCGACCATACTGTCAATGTCATTAAAGTTGAGCGGGATAGCGGCAATCGCACCCGCAAACTGGTGATGGCGGTGGGTTCATTTGACGATATACGTGACAATTCATCCGACACTGAACCCACCAACCTTGGGCTGATTAATACTTACGCGGAAGAAGTGACCGTAGAATTAGACAGCAACGGGCGCATCAGCAGTTCAACCGTCACTTGGTCATCCGAACCCGATTACATTGTCAAAACCCGCTACAGTGCACGCACTACGCTGATGGAGCAAAAAGCAGGCGGCAAGCTGTTTATCGGACGGTGGGCTTAGGCATGGGTGTAGAATCTGCTATCCTTCACAATGTGATTACTTACGTAGACTGTTACCATGCTGCAACGCCTCCCTGTTGGTATCCAGACGTTTTCAGAGTTGAGAGAACGCGACTGTCTGTACGTAGATAAAACGGAAGCTATCCAACGGTTACTGTGCAAAGGCAAATATTTCTTCCTGTCGCGACCGCGCCGTTTTGGTAAATCGTTGTTGCTTTCCACCATCAAAGAAATCTACCAAGGCAATCGTGCCCTGTTTGATGGGCTGTGGATCGCGGATCAATGGGATTGGAGCAAGACCCACCCCGTGATTCACCTGTCTATCAACAAGCTTGATTATCAGGGTTTGGGTCTGGAAACAGCTTTGCAACAAACGCTGGAAGCGATTGCAACGCAACATGGCCTTACTTTGGTAAGCACAACGCTGAAAAACGTGTTTGCTGAACTACTTGAAAAACTTGCCAAACAGCAAGGCAATGTGGTGTTGCTGATCGACGAATATGACAAGCCGTTGATTGACTACCTTGATGACATTCCGCAAGCCAAAGCCAATCAACAGACCATGAAAACTTTCTATTCGGTGCTGAAAGACAGTGATCCGTATTTGGAGTTTTTGCTGATTACCGGCGTGTCGAAGTTTAGCCGCGTGTCGATTTTCTCGGATTTGAATAACCTGTTTGACCTGACATTTGACCGCAGTGCCAGCACGCTATTGGGGTATACACAAGCGGAATTGGAGCACTATTTCACACCCTATATGCCGGAAACGGAAAGCTATCTTGGCTTAACCCGTGCGGCATTGCAGGAAAAAATCCGTGAATGGTATAACGGTTACAGTTGGGACTTACGTACCCGCGTTTACAATCCGTATTCGATCTTGAGCTTCTTTCAGGCGCAGGCATTCCGCAATTTCTGGTTTGAATCGGGCACACCGACGTTTTTGCCGAAGTTGATGCGCCGCAAGAAAGTGTATCGTCTGGATAAGTTGCGGGTAGATGAATTGGCTTTGGGCAATTACGATCTTGAAGAATTAGAGCTTGTCCCCGTAATGTTCCAGACAGGCTATTTGACCCTAAAAGACCAAGATAAACGTGGCATGTATTGGTTGGATTACCCTAACCGTGAAGTACGTGCGTCAATGATGATGTTTTTGATGGCGGAATGGGCGCATGTTGAACCTGCCAGGACAACACCAATGGTGGTGCATCTGAGTGAAGCCTTTGACGGCAATGATTTACCTGAGGTAATTGAAATCATCAAAACGGTATTCAAGAAAATTCCGTATCAGATTTTCCTGCAAGACCGTGAGGCGTATTACCACAGTTTGATTTACTTGACGTTTTTCTATCTGGGGCAGTACAGCGAAGCGGAAGTCAATGAGAGTAATGGGCGGGTTGATTGCGTGGTGAAAACGGCAACGCATATTTATATTCTGGAGTTCAAACTGGATAAAACGGCACAGGCGGCAATGGCGCAGATCAAGGCTCGCGATTACGCGGGGGCATTTCGGGATGATCCGCGCTCGAAGGTGTTGGTGGGTATTAATTTTAGCAGTGAGCTGAAGAGTGTGGATGATTGGGTGGTGGAGGGTTAACCAAGCCAGTATTTTATTTATTCTCGCTTACAAAGCCTGCTTTCTGAAACTGCGCAAGCAAATACGCCTGCTTGTCTTCCCAGCTTTCCAGATAGGCGGGGTTGCCATCCTGCATCACCAACCATACATCCTGATTGAGCGGGCTGTTTTTCCAGTCGGGATTATTCGCCAGCCCTTGTTGTGCATGATGTGCCAATGCGCGGGCTTCGACAGTTTTCTGCTGTTTAAGCAATACATCCACTAACTCGGCGTAAGCCAGCAAGGTGCTGTTATCCAATGACAACACTTTTCGGTAGTGCTGTTCGGCTGCGGGTAATTGTCCCTGTTCGACATAAGTGGAGGCGAGATTTAGCTGGAAACGGCGGTTATTGGGCGCATAATCCACTGCTTGTTTGTACCAGTCCAATGCTTCTGCGGCACGGTTTTGCATCTGACGAATTTGCCCCATACCGAAATAGGCTTGTGCCACAGCAGGGTTACGCTGAATCGCATCCTGATAGTGTTTTTCAGCGTTGCTGAAGTCTTCGCGGCTGGCTTCGGCTTCGCCCATCACCGCCAATGCGTAAGCAGAGTCTTCAGGGTTGGCGGCGGCGTAAAAGGTTTCTACATCACGTGGTTCCAGCATCAGGCTGGTGATGCGCAAACAACGCTCGCGGGCGGTGGATGCGGGAGCGGCTTGGCATTCCTGTTGGGCTTGCTGGTATTCGCCTTGTTGGAGCAGGGTTTCACCAATAGGCGTTGTCTTCTGACTAAGCCAATAAAAAATCAGCCCCATAACAATTGCGAGGACTAATAGGATCACACTCCACCAAGAGATATGGGCACTTTTTAAAGGTGCAGAGGAAGGAAGACGATTTCGTTCATCTTCTTTTTCAATAGCGATTTTTAGACGGTCAAGCAGCATTAAAGCATCGGGAGAATGGGGATAATCTGCCATATATTGTTCAAGCTCATACCTCACTTGGTTAAGTTGATGAGATGAATTGGCTAGAAATACTCGGTGGTGAATATCCGCCAAGGTATCAGGGGAAAGTGGAGGAAAATGGTTGATCGGTGCTAAAGAGGGTACTTGCCCCGGTTGTGGTTTGACAGCAACAGGTTGCCCTGTAAGGTGACGCAGCAATTTTTCGTAGCTGCCTTCAATGCTGAGGTTGTAATGCGACACTGCCCGCAGCGGTTTGGGAATGAAAACGGTGTCATCGGCGGTGAAGACAACCGGGATAAATTTGCGGTTTAACCCGTCGTTGTCGTAAATGTCCTGATAAGTCAGTAATGACTCCCACTTTACGCCCTTGCCGATGCCCTGCTTTTCTTTGCGCTGTACACGATTCAGATAAGTCTCAGTGCAAATGACAAGAACATACGATGCTGTTTCCAACATCCGCTCCATCCACAGAGGCCAGCCTTCTTCCGGTGAACCATTGATGTATTGGTCAATATCGCAGTTCAGACCGCTTTTATTCAAGCCGTCTGAAAGTGCTAGAACCCTATGACGGTGTTCATCAGAATCATGGCTATAGCTGATGAAAATCCTGAGCGGCGGCGTACCCACTATTTGACCTGCGCAAGCGGGAAGTCCTGCCCGTTCAACTGGAACATGGGGAACTGTTCGTATTGCCATTGCTGTTTGGAGAGGCGCGGCACTTCGTCACGGGCGTAGGCTTGCAGTTCCCCCACGTTGACCGTGCCATCTTTGATCAGGTCGGCCTTGCCCTGCAAGCCTTTGAGCAAGACGTGAGTGAACAGGCCGTGGCCTTGCCCGCCTTCGGCGATGCCTTCCAGTGCCTGTTGCTGGCTGGAAGCAGCGGCGAGGATCGAGGTGCCGGTAGCCTGCATCAGGCGGTCGATGGCAGCCTTGTCATCCATGCCGCGTGCGGCCGGGGTGTCGAGCGCGGCGAGGGTGGTGAGGCTTTTGCCCGCGTGGCAGGTGTCGATCACCATCACGCGCTTGCCTGCCTCCACCAGTGACAGCCAGTCACGCAGCTTTTCTTCGCCCAGCGCCTGCTGGCGGATGGCGTCGCTGTTTTCGTAGACCACATCCTGCGGCACGTAGTGGTAGCGCCCATCGGCAACCACGCCATGCCCGGCGAGGTAGAGCACGAACACGTCCTGCGGCTGCACCTTGGCTGCCATTTCCTCGAATGCGGCGTGGATGCTGGCGAGGGTCACGTCCTTGTCACGCAGGACTTTGGGTTCGACCTTCTGGAACATGTCGCCGTGTTTTTGCAGTTCAGCGGCGAAATCCACCGCGTCATCGGCGGCGTATTTGAGGGCGAAACTCTGGTCGCGGTAGTCACTGACGCCGATGCTGAGGATGTACAGCGACGGTTCGCGCTGCACCGGGTCATCCACCTGCACCTGTACACGCACGGGTTTGGAAGCCACCTTGTCGTTTTTGCTGTAGGCCACTACTTCGATGGTGTTGTCGCCGTTGCGCAGCGAGAATGGGCGGCGCAATGCCTGTTGCCCTGCGGGGGAGCGTGGGCTAAACGGGCGGGCGGCGGCACTGTTGACCACCTCGCCGTTGACGCGGTATTCGACCCGCCCGATGCCGCCACCCTGATCATGCAGGGTCACATCCAGATCGAAGCTGCGCTGTTTGAGTTGCTGCTGTGGCCCACCCCCCACCTCGACCGTGGGTGGCAGACCGGCTTGCAGGATTTGGCGTACATCGCCTGCTTTTTCCAGCGCGGCCTGTGCCAGTTGCGGGTAGTCGTCATCCAGCGCTTTGGTGACCAGATCGGCGCGGGCGAACACTTGGCGCAACTGCTCCACCCCGACGAATTCGGCTTCCTGATCCGCGCCCCGGTTGAGGTGATAACCGATCAGATCCTCCGCACCCTCGGCAGCGGCGTAGAAGCCCTCCGGCGTCCACGTCACCCAGCGTTTTTCATCCGGGTGCAGGTAGAAGGCCAGCCGCTCTTTGCCGCTTGCCTTTTCGTACCAGCGGATCGTGCCATCGCCGAGTGCTGCCACCACCCAGCGGTCATCGGCACTGATATTGACCGCCCATGCCACTGGCACGGACTGTTGCCAGCGCAAGGAGCCGTCTTTGCCATACAGCCGCAAAGACCAGTCCGCACCCAGCGCGAAGCTGTTGCCTTGGGCGTCGATGGCGAGGCTGTGGGAGGTTTCGTAGTCTTGCAGCGGCAGGGGTTGGCCGTTGAGTTTGGGATGTGTGGTATTTTTCCATTCAGAAATATTCAATCCCGGTGCGGTTTGTCGTACTCCTTTGAGATTAGCAGTACCCTGCTTTGGCGATTGAAGTTCATTCACCAACCATTCCCATTTACCCCTAACAACATCACCTTTTTTAGTTTCATAGGCATATGGGATGGCAACCATATCGCCCGTATCTCCTAAAGAAACATCAATATCCCGATAATCCAACACCCCGGAAGTCTGCTTCCACACCACCTGCCCGTTGGCATCCAGCCGTCCGATGGCAGGATCAGCACTGGCATACACCACCCCGCCATCCTTGAGCGGCTTGATGTCCATCACGGTATTCTGCGAAGCACGCCACAGCGAGCGTTTGCCTGCGCCGCCCTTGTCCCAGACCACCAGCGGCCTGCCGTTGCCGTCCTCATAACGCCCACCCGCAGTCAGACGGCGACCATCCTGCGACCAGGCAATCCTGCCCAGATTGCCATTATCAATCCCCTGCGTATCCTGCCTGCGCACGGGCTGCAAACCGGCAGCGGCGAGGATTTCCACCGCCGTGCTGTCGGCAAAGCCCACAGCCACTTGTTTGCCATCGGGGGAGAAACGGGCGAAGTACGGGCGGCTGCCGCCCTGCGTTTTGTATGAGTGCAGCAGCTTCAACCCGGCATCGTACAGGCGCACCTGACCATCGTAACTGGTGCTGACCACACGCCCCTGCGCATCGAAATCGACACTGTAGCTGTTGCCGCCATAATCACTGTCACGGGCAAGCTCCTGCCAGTCGCGGGTGGAGAACAGGCGGATGCCACCTTCTCCCAACGCTACAGCCAGCTTGCTGCCATCCGGGGAAAAGGCGAGGTGGTTGATGACATCAGCCAGGTCACGCAGCCGGGTGAGCAATGCGCCGCTGCTGCGCTGGAAGAGGTAGATATTCGCGTCCCAGCCTGCCACCGCCACCTGTTCCCCGTCCGGGGAAATCGCCACGGCAAATAACTTGCCCTCATGCCCCTCACCCTGCGGCGGGCGCAGCACCTGCAACAGCTTGCCGGTGTGCAAATCCCACACCCGTGCGGTTTTGTCATCGGCGGCACTGACCATAAAACGCTCGGCAGCATCCACGTCAATCCGCTTGATTTGGGCGAAGTGCATTCCCGGCTCGATGCGCAGGATGGGGGTGGGGTCGGGTTCTGCCGCAAGGGTGGGTAAAGCCGCCAGCAGCAGGACGGCAAGCAGCAAGGCGCGTTGGAGTGTGGTTAACATGAGAAGCCCCCGGAATCATGGTGTGGGGTAATTATAGACGGGAATGATGGGCGATGTGTGAAAAATGCCGTTTCCCAATCCGTTCACGCCCTCCCCCGATTACTGCTAAACTCTCCTGCTTAATCCAGCAGCCCCGACGAGCCATGAGCAAAGAACAGCAACACACCCCCATGATGCAACAGTATTTCCGAATCAAAGCGGAATACCCCGACATCCTCCTGTTTTACCGCATGGGCGATTTCTACGAACTGTTCATGGATGACGCAAAAAAAGCCGCTGCCTTGCTCGACATCACCCTCACCGCACGCGGCTCTTCCGCTGGGGAACCGATTGCGATGGCGGGTGTGCCTTACCACGCGGTCGAACAATACCTCGCCAAACTCCTTAAAGTCGGCGAATCTGTCGCCATTTGCGAACAAGTCGGCGACCCCGCTAAGTCTAAAGGCCCGGTCGAACGCAAAATCACCCGCCTACTAACCCCCGGCACTGTCACTGATGATTATTTGCTGGATGATCGTCGCGACAACCTGCTCGTCGCGATTCATAGACTCCCTGCCCCCCTTGCGGGGGAAGGGCCGGGGAAGGGGGGGTCTTACGGCATCGCCGCCATCGACCTAAGCACCGGACGCTTCACCGTGCAAGAAGCCGATTCCGACACCACCCTGCACAATGAAATCGAACGCCTGCAACCCGCTGAAATCCTGCACGACGAAGACTGGAAACCCGCCTTCGCCCGCAACCGCATTTCCACCCCGCGCCCGCAATGGCACTTCGACCTCGACACCGCCAAACGCCTGCTGCTACGCCAATTCGGGGTACACGATCTCGACGGTTTCGGCTGCAATCACCTGCCACTTGCGATTGCCGCTGCGGGCGCATTGCTCAATTACGTGCAAGAAACCCAGCGCACCGCCCTGCCCCACATCAACAGCCTCACGGTGGAACTCAGCGACGAAGGCATCATTCTCGATGCCGCCAGCCGCCGCAATCTGGAACTCGAATACAGCATCAGCGGTGAACACAAAAACACCCTGATTTCGGTGATCGACAAAACCGCCACCAGCATGGGCAGCCGCCTGCTACGCCGCTGGCTCAACAAACCGTTGCGCGACCGTTTTACCTTACGCAACCGCCACCAAGCTGTCGGCGCATTGCTCGACCAATACCGCTACGAAACCCTGCTGGAAACCTTGCGCGGCATCGGCGACATCGAGCGCATCGCCAGCCGCATCGCCCTCGGCTCAGCACGTCCGCGTGACCTGTCCACCCTGCGTAGTTCCTTGCACGTATTGCCAGGCATTCACGGTTTGATCGGCACCATCGACAACCCGCACATCCAGCAATTACAAAGCAATATCGACCTGCACGAGGCACTCCGCTACCTGCTGGATTCCGCCATTATCGACAACCCACCCGTGGTCATCCGCGACGGTGGCGTAATCGCTCCCAGTTTCGATGCCGAACTCGATGAATTACGCAATTTGAGCGAGAACGCCGACCAATACCTGCTTGATCTCGAAGCCCGCGAAAAAGTCCGCACCGGTATCAACAATCTCAAAGTCGCCTACAACCGTATCCACGGCTATTACGTCGAAATCCCGCAAAGTCAACTGAGCCGGATTCCCGCCGACTACATCCGTCGCCAAACGCTTAAAGGCGTGGAACGCTTCATTCTGCCCGAACTGAAAAAATTTGAAGACAAAGTGCTGTCTGCCCGCGAACGCGCCCTTGCCCGCGAGAAAGCGATTTACGACAACCTGTTACGTGATTTACTGGAACACTTAAACCCCATTCGCAACACCGCACAAGCCATCGCCGAACTCGATGTATTGAGCAATTTCGCCGAACGCGCCAACACCTTAAATTACAACTGCCCCGCGCTGGTGGATGGTGCGGGTATTCAAATCGAAGGCGGAAGGCATCCGGTAGTCGAACGCACCCTCGATAACCCCTTCGTACCAAACGATTTATACATGGACTCGCGCCGCCGTATGTTGATGGTCACAGGCCCGAATATGGGCGGAAAATCCACCTACATGCGCCAAGTTGCGTTGATCGTGTTGCTGGCACACATTGGCAGTTACGTCCCCGCGCAAACCGCTCGTCTTGGCAATATTGACCGTATTTTCACCCGCATTGGCGCACACGACGACTTAAGCACCGGGCGTTCAACCTTCATGGTAGAAATGACCGAAGCCGCCAATATCCTCAACAACGCCACCGCCCACAGTTTGGTATTAATGGACGAAATCGGGCGCGGAACCAGCACATTCGATGGCTTGTCACTGGCATGGGCAATCGCCGAATTCCTCGCCCGCGACCGCAAAGCTTTCACCCTATTTGCCACCCACTATTTCGAGCTAACCTCCCTCGCCGAACAAATCAGCACCATTGCGAATGTGCATATCGACGCAGTAGAGCATGGCGACAAAATCGTGTTTTTACACGCGGTGAAAGAAGGCCCCGCCAACCAAAGCTACGGCCTGCAAGTAGCACAATTGGCAGGTGTACCCAAAGGCGTGATTGCACAGGCAAAAAAGAAACTGGTATCACTGGAAAAGCACAGCCAGCAAGCCCCACAACCGGGGCAAACCCTGCCACTGATGTTCGGCACACCCACCGAACCCAAAGATGAAATCGCCGAAAAGGTGAAAGCGGCACTCGCCGCCGTAGACCCGGATGAACTCACCCCACGCCAAGCGTTAGACGAGTTATATCGGTTAAAAAGATTAATGCATTAAATTAGACATGCCGCCCATCACCGGCAACATAATTGACAACACGATCAAGGTAACAATGCCGCCCATGAACAAAATCAGCCCAGGTTCCAGCAAACTCAACAAGGTAGCGAGTCGGGCTTGGGTTTCGCGTTCTTGTTGAATCGCAGCGCGTTCCAACATTTGATCCAAACGACCGCTGCCTTCTCCGCTGGCAATCAGGTAAACCATCATCGGCGGAAAATACCCCGAACGCTCCAATGCTTTATGAATCGGCATCCCTTCGCGTACCCGATCTGCCGCGCTCAACACGGATTCGCGCATCGGAATATTGGTCACGACTTCTGCCGAAATCTTCATCGCCTCTAACACCGACACCCCGCTGCTATTGAGAATGCTAAAAGTGCGGGCAAAATGTTCAGTATTAATACCGCGCACCAAGCGTCCAATAATCGGCACGCGCAACAGCAATTGATGGTAACGCCGTTGCCACTGCGGCTTACGTAATAACCACGCCACGCCCGCCACCACCAAACCAATGCCCAGCAGTAACACCAAACCGTAATTCTGTAAAAACTCGCTGGAGGCAATCAGCATCCGCGTCAGCAGCGGCAATGTCACATCAAGGGTTTCAAAAGCTTCCACCACTTTCGGCACAACAAAACGCAATAACGCCACCACCACCCCAATCGCCACCAACAGTAATACGGTAGGGTAAGCCAACGCCGTCATGATTTTTTGCTGCCCGTGCTGGTGATTTTCGGTGTATTCCGCCAACCGCTCTAACACTGCCGGTAAATGCCCCGATTGTTCACCCGCGCCCACGGTTGCCCGATACAACACCGGAAACGCCCCCGGAAACAACGCCAGCGCGTTTGCCAAGGCATGACCTTCCATAACCCGCGCCCGAATTGCCGAGAAAATACGCCGCGCGGAAGGCCGTTCGGTTTGGCGCACGATGGCACTCAAGGCTTCTTCAACGGGTGAACCTGCACCAACCAAAGTGGCTAATTGCCGCGTCATTAACGCAAGGTCGGTCGGATTTAACCGACCGCTTCCCAGAAAGCCCCGGTTTTCCGCCGTCTTTTGCTTTTGGGCAACCTCGTTAACTTCCAGCGGCACTAATTCACGATTGCGCAATAATTGGCGCACCTGACGCGGCGCATCCGCTTCCAAAATACCGCGCTCTTCTTTACCCGCTGGGTTTAATGCAAGGTATTCAAAGGCTGGCACTTAGGCATCCTCCCGCGTTACCCGCAAAATTTCATCCAATGAAGTTTTGCCTTCCAACACCAAACGGATACCGTCATCCCGCAAACTGGGTGCGTGTTGGTGAGCGTATTCGCCCATCTGAATTTCGCTGGCACGGTCATGGATCATTTGGCGTAAGGTGTCGTCAATTTCCACCAATTCATAGATACCTACCCGCCCCACAAAACCGGTATGGTTACACGCAGGGCAACCCACCGGGCGAAACGGCGTTGTGCCTTCCAAATCGTCGCCGTCAGAAAGGTGTTTGCGGAAAAAATCCCGCTCCGTTTTATCCGGTAAGATCGGCGTTTTACAGGCCGGACACAATACCCGCACCAAGCGTTGCGCCACCACCCCTAATAAACTGGAAGACAATAAATAAGGCTCCACCCCCATATCCCGCAAGCGCGTCACCGCCCCAATCGCGGTATTAGTATGCAAGGTTGAAAACACCAAATGCCCGGTCAAACTCGCTTGCACCGCGATTTCGGCAGTCTCAATGTCGCGAATTTCCCCGACCATTACCACGTCCGGGTCTTGGCGCAAAATTGCCCGCAAACCCCGTGCAAAGGTCATATCCACCTTATTATTGACTTGGGTTTGCCCGATACCGTCGATGTAATACTCAATCGGATCTTCTACCGTCAGAATATTGCGCCGCTGATCATTCAAGTGAGTCAATCCGGCGTACAAGGTAGTGGTTTTCCCCGAACCGGTTGGCCCCGTCACCAAAATAATCCCGTGCGGCTTTTCAATGAGCGACTGCAAGCGCGTGTGGACACCCTCATCCATTCCCAAATGCGATAAGTTTAACCGCCCCGCCTGCTTATCCAGCAAGCGCAATACCACCCGCTCCGAATGACCCGACGGCAAGGTTGACACCCGCACATCCACCGCACGCCCCGCAATCCGTAAAGAAATACGCCCATCCTGCGGCAAGCGTTTTTCGGCAATATCCAGACGCGCCATGACTTTAATCCGCGAAATAATCACGGGTGCGGAACGGCGCGGCGGCTCGATAATTTCACGCAATACGCCATCCACCCGCATTCGCACCGACATCCGGCTTTCAAAGGTTTCAATATGAATGTCCGAGGCGTTTTCTTTCACCGCTTGCGCCAACAACCCATTGATTAAACGAATAATCGGGGCATCATCTGCCGACTCCAGCAAATCCTCTGGCTCTGGCAAGGAACCGGCAATATCCTGAAGATCAACATCCTCATCAATCTCCTGAATCATCAAAGACCCGACTTGGCTGCGCTCATAATGCGCCGCTAACAAACGGTCAAAACTTTCGGTATCCACGGCTTGAAAGTGCAGTTCACCCGCCACCAATCGCTGCACTTCTGCCAATGCTAACGCGCTGACACCTTGGCGACATTGCACCGTTGCCCCGTCTGAAGTGTTTTGCAGCAATACCCCGTGCCGCTTGGCAAAGCTATACGGTAAATCTTTTAGCAGCGCAGTGGGTTGGGTATCACTCATAACGTACCATTACAGAACGGGTCTGCCGAATTAACGCACGCCCCTTGCTGGGCAGGTTTATGCGGTCTTCCCTGGACGGGGTATAGCGGTGAGCCGAGGTGCAAATCGTCCGCCGAACCATTGCTCACTTTGCTCATATCCGCAGGCAAAGTGGAGGCTTTTTCTGGCAAACTACCGCGCTGAGTCACTTGGCTGCGCTGTTGTTGCTGTTGCATGGTTTGGTACTTACGGCGGGTATACGCATCAGCGGATTGCGCATCCGGCAAAATCACCGGATGGATAAATACCATCAGGTTATTTTTGGTTTTGTTGGTGGTGTTATTACGGAAAATGCCGCCCAATACCGGAATATCGCCCAGCACCGGCACTTTATTTTCAGAATCGCGGTAATTGTCTTCGATTAAACCGCCTAACACCAAAATTTGCCCGTCATCCACCATCACATTGGTCATAATACGGCGTTTATTGGTAATCAAATCGGACGCGCCCGCACTGCTGGAAGCCACATTGGAGGATTCCTGCTCAATTTTCAGGTTAACCGTTTCGCCACGATTGATTTGCGGGGTAATTTTAAACTTCAAGCCCACGTCACGGCGTTCAATGGTGGTAAACGGATTGGTGGTATCGCTAGAGCTGCTGGTACTTTTGCCGGTAATAAACGGCACTTCCTGACCAACCGTGATTTCCGCTTCCTCATTATCCATTGTCACCAAGGTAGGCGTGGAAAGAATATTGGTAGCTGCATCGCCCTTGAGGGCTTCCACAATCGCACCAAAACTTTTATTACCACCACCCAGCAACAAACCACCAGGTACGGCTGTTGCTGTGCCACTTGCCAGCGCAATCGCCGTATTTAAACCGTCGGTAGCAAAGTTGCTGTAACCCACCGCGCCCTTACCATCGGCTGCACCATTGGAGAGCAAAGTCGCGCCAATTTTATTGCTCAAGTCGGTCGAAACTTCCGCAATAACCGCTTCAACCAGCACCTGCGCACGCCGCCGATCCAGTTGTGCAATCACGCCCATCATGTTTTTCTGTAAGGTCGGCGGGCCGCTGATAATAATCGAGTTGCTGGACTTATCCGCTAATACCGTCACCCCACCACTGCGTGCGGCACTCGCTACTGCGGCTGGGGCAGCTCCACCCGCAGCGGGGGTTGCCCCCGATTGTTCTTGCAACGCAGGGGATACACCGTTAAGCACCGCCACCACATCTTCCGCTTTAGCGTAACGCAAGGGGATAACACGGGTATCGCCTTCGGTAGCACGTTGCACGTCCAGTTTGGCAATCGCTTTTTTCATGCGTTCGCGGGTTTGCTTGTCGCCGGAAACTAATACGCTATTGGTGCGCTCATCTGCTGATACCCGCCCGGTTGCAGGCAATGCACCTTCGCCTGCCGCGCCACCGGGAGCCATTAAACCTTGTAACGTGGTTGCCACTTGCGAAGCTACTGCATACTGCAATTCCACCAGCTCAAAATCATCGTTATTAGGGTTATCAATACTCTCTGCCACCGCGCGTAAGCGTGCGACGTTTTGCGCCCGCCCGGTAATAACCACAGAGTTACTGGCCTGATTCGGCTGAATCCGGGTTTCGCCTTGACCACTCAATGGGGTCAACGTCTGTAATGCCGTCGCGACAGGAATGTAATTCAGTTTGATGACTTCGGTGACGGTTTCATCAACATTGCTTTCACCAGCGTTGTTTACCAAGGGAGCGACCTGAGAACGCGCCTTGCCCACGGGCACAATTTTAATTAAATCACCCGACTCAATCGCATCAAAACCGTGAACTTGTAGCACCGAAAGAAAGGCTTCATACAAGCCGGACTTATCCAAGCCACGCCCTGAAACAAAGGTGATCTTGCCACGCACTTGGGGGTCAACAATGAAATTCTTACCGGTATCTTTTGCAACAATATCAACTAACTGACGGATTTCAACATCCTGTAAATTGATGCGCGGCGCATCCTCAGCCATGCCGCTCGGCGCAGTTGCCAACCACAACATGGAAGCTAACAAAAGACGATGAACCATTGTTTTGTGGGAATAACGCGAATATTTCATTCAAAAACCTGTGTATGCTGCGGCAATCTGTTCAGTTAGAGTGTGGATTCTATCACTACATCGCCAATTTTTCCCGACACGCATTGCATTTTAGCTGACAGGTAACAATGAAATGCTGCAAACCTGAAAAAATCCGCCAACATTACGGTTTTTGGGGTGTAATCCCTGAAGCGTTCGTATTATGATGCGAATCTTTTCCTTCGCCCAATGCGATTTAGGGAGTTAATTGTGGAACTGACCGGAGCCGAGATATTCGTCGAGTGTCTTAAGGAAGAAGGGGTTGAAACCATCTTCGGTTATCCCGGAGGTGCTGTCCTGTTCATCTATGATGCGCTGTATAAGCAACAGGATAAGGTCAACCATATTCTCGTAAGACATGAGCAAGCTGCTGTCCATGCAGCGGAAGGGTACGCCAAAGCAACCAACAGACCGGGTGTTGTGCTAGTCACATCAGGCCCTGGCGCGACCAATGCAGTAACAGGCATTGCCGATGCCTACATGGATTCTGTGCCACTGGTAGTCTTTACCGGGCAAGTGCCGCGCGCGCTCATTGGTAATGATGCATTCCAAGAAGTGGATATTGTGGGCATTACGCGCCCGTGCGTGAAACACAATTTCTTGGTAACGGATGTTAAAGATCTTGCCACGACCATTAAGAAGGCGTTTTTTATCGCCAGCACCGGTCGTCCGGGGCCAGTGTTAGTCGATATTCCTAAAGACATTACTACTGCGCGTTGCGAGTTCCATTACCCGCAGGAAATCACCTTACGCTCGTATAACCCCACGGTAAAAGGCAATAAACGGCAAATTCGCCGTGCGGTTGACCTGATGCTGGAAGCTAAACGTCCGGTATTGTACACCGGGGGTGGCGTGGTGTTATCCGGTGCAGCGCACGAATTGACTGAGCTTACCCGTGAATTGGGCTTCCCGATTACCAATACCCTGATGGGTTTGGGTGCTTACCCGTCAATGGATAAGCAGTTCATCGGCATGTTGGGGATGCACGGCACGTATGAAGCCAACCATTCGATGCATGACTCCGATTTGATTATTGCGATTGGGGCACGTTTTGATGACCGCGTTACCGGCAATATTGAAAAATTCTGCCCTTACGCCAAAATCATTCATATTGATATTGACCCGGCTTCCATTTCTAAAAACGTTAAAGTAGACGTGCCAATTGTTGGTGATGTCAAAAACGTGATTGTCGATTTGCTGGAAGAATTGCGCACGCGCACCGAACGCACTGATCCGGCGGCACTCGCTACGTGGTGGAAACAAATCGAGGAATGGCGCAGCGTCGATTGCATGAAATACACGCAAGACCCGCAAAAAGCGATTCGGGCGCAGTACGTCATTGAAAAGCTCTGGGAAGTTACTGGCGGTGATGCGTATATCACCTCCGATGTCGGTCAACACCAGATGTGGGCGGCGCAGTATTACAAGTTCAATAAACCGAACCGTTGGATTAACTCCGGTGGTTTAGGCACGATGGGCTTTGGTTTACCGGCAGCAATGGGTGTGCAACTGGCATTCCCGGAAGAAACCGTGGCGTGCATTACCGGCGACGGCAGTATTCAGATGTGTATTCAGGAACTGGCGACGTGTCTGCAATACCGCTTGCCCGTTAAAATCATCTGCTTAAACAATGGCTACCTCGGCATGGTGCGTCAGTGGCAGGAATTCTTCTACCAGAAGCGTTACGCCATGTCTTATATGGATTCCCTGCCTGATTTCGTGAAGTTAACCGAAGCCTACGGGCATGTCGGGATGCGCATCGAAAATCCGGCAGATGTGGAAGGCGCATTGAAAGAAGCGATGGCAATGAAAGACCGTTTGGTATTCATGGACTTCGTGACGGAACAGGAAAATAACGTGTTCCCGATGGTTCCGGCAGGTGCTGGTCATAACGAAATGATTCTGGTATAGGTGACAAGATGCGGCATGTGATTTCCATTTTAATGGAGAATGAAGCAGGCGCGTTGTCGCGTGTTGCCGGATTATTCTCCGCACGGGGTTACAATATTGAATCCCTGACCGTTGCACCGACTGAAGATGCAACCCTTTCCCGCCTGACGCTGGTAACACGCGGCAGTGATGAAATTGTCGAGCAGATACTCAAGCAGTTACACAAACTGATTGATGTGGTCAAGATCATGGACTTGGCGCAGTATCCTCACATTGAACGCGAAATGATGTTCATTAAAGTCGGCGTTGATAAAAATTCGACGTGTGAAGCGGTCAAACGCCTTTCGGACATTTTCCGTGGCAATATCATTGACGTAACTGACCACACCTACACCATTGAGTTGACGGGTGATCGCTCCAAATTGGATGCGTTTGTTAGCACACTCAAAGATTTTCGCATCATTGAAGTGGTGCGTTCCGGCAGTATGGGCATTGCACGTGGCGATACCGCGTTACGCGCTTAACCAGTATTTGATTGATTTAAGGTAACACTCATGGCATTAAACATTTATTACGACAAAGACGCTGACCTTTCTATTATCCGTGGCAAGAAAGTTGCCATCATTGGTTACGGTTCACAAGGTCATGCACACGCTTGCAACCTGAAAGATTCCGGCGTGGATGTCACTGTTGGTCTGCGTAGCAATTCCCCAACGGTAGCCAAAGCGCAAAACGCTGGCCTGAAAGTAGCACCTGTTGCTGAAGCTGTTGCTGCTGCTGACATCATCATGATCCTGACGCCTGATGAGTTCCAAAGCCAATTGTATCGTGAAGAAATCCAGCCAAACCTGAAACAAGGTGCAACGCTGGCATTCGCGCACGGTTTTGCGATTCACTACAACCAAATCGTGCCACGTGCAGATTTGGACGTAATCATGATTGCCCCTAAAGCACCGGGTCACACTGTCCGTAACGAATTCGTCAAAGGCGGCGGCATCCCTGACCTGATTGCTATCCAGCAAGATGCTTCTGGTCAAGCGAAAGCAGTCGCGCTGTCTTACGCTTCTGCTATCGGCGGCGGTCGTACTGGTATCATCGAAACCACCTTTAAAGACGAAACCGAAACTGACTTGTTCGGCGAACAAGCGGTATTGTGCGGTGGCGCGGTTGAACTGGTCAAAATGGGCTTTGAAACCCTGACTGAAGCGGGTTACGCGCCAGAAATGGCTTACTTTGAGTGCCTACACGAACTCAAACTGATCGTTGACCTGATGTACGAAGGCGGCATTGCCAACATGAACTACTCCATCTCCAACAATGCGGAGTATGGCGAGTATGTAACTGGCCCGAAAGTCATCAACGAGCAATCCCGCGCAGCGATGCGTCAAGCTCTGAAAGACATCCAAAACGGCGAATACGCGAAAAACTTCATCCTGGAAGGGGCTTCTAACTACCCATCCATGACTGCATACCGCCGTAACAATGCAGCGCACCCGATTGAACAAACCGGTGGCAAGCTGCGTGCGATGATGCCTTGGATTCAAAAGATCGTAGATAAGTCTAAGAACTAATCCTGCGGTTCACTTAATCGAAAAGAAAGGGTGCGTTGATCGCGCCCTTTTTTATGCCCGTAAACACGCCAACAACGACAACGTAATCCGCGCCGTCGCCCCCCACAGCACTTCGCCGTCGTATTCCTGAAAATACACCATAGGCACAGGTTCGGCAAAGCCCGCCAATTCGCGGTAACGGATTTCGTGGTGGTGCGGCTGCGCCAACCATTGCAACGGGATGGTGAAAACCCGCGCCACTTCCAGCGGATTTAAGGTGAGTGCATAAGGCCAAGGCATAACCCCAACGGTGGGTGTAATGCGGTAACGGCTGGCACTGTGATGGATACCCAACTGCCCCAAAATCGTCACATCTTGCATCGCCACCCCGATTTCTTCATACGCCTCACGCAATGCCGTCATGCACAAATCGCTGTCGCTAAGGTCACGCTTACCCCCCGCGAATGCCACCTGCCCACTATGGTAATCGCGCTCAGACTTCGGGCGGCGGATAAAGACCAGATGCCAGCTTTCCGCCACCCGCACAAACGGGACTAACACCCCCGCGTCACGGTTAGCCTGCAACGGTACATCATGGGTTGCGCCACCTGGTTGACACAAACATTGCGTGATTTCCGCGAGGGTTAAACTGTCCAAATTGTTCATCCGATACTCCCCATCCGCCAAATACTGCCAGTTGGCTATAGATGATACAGCAGATTACCGCAAAATCTGTTATCAATGAGGCAAGTGAACGGGGCTTGCTGAAACACCCCGCTCACTCCCCCTGCCATTAGTGAGTGTCCTAGTTATGGGTAAGTTGGGTGTTCAAAATTATGCCGGATGGCAACACACGCTGTTCTGGCTATCGTGGGTATCGCTGCTGATACCGGTGTATTTCATCGGGCGCGGGGTTGCGCTGGTAAGTTCATTATTGCTGAGCGGTTACAGCGATATGCTTGATTGGGCACTGTTCGCTATTTTTGGCACAGCGTTGTTGGAAGTCTTATTGATCGGGGTGTACACCCTGACGCGCTTTTGGCGACATCAGGGCTATCCCTTTAGACGTTTGTTGCTATGGCTCACGGTCGGCATACTGATCATTCCGTTAGCTGCCGTTTTGGGTGCTATTTACGCTTATGTCCAGTTAGCCGTGTGAAACTTACACCATGCGGTGCGCCACGAACTTGCTGAGATTGTCGAGAATTTCCCCGCCACGGCGGAAACCTAAGCCACAAGCTTCCCACGCGAAAAACACCCCAGCTTGGTAGCTGCGGCCTTGCGCATCTTTCGGGTAAGCGGCAAACGCTTGGTAAATGCTGCGGTAACGGTCGTATTCACCCGGCATTGCGTGCAAAATCGCCCCTGCCGCATCGTAAATCACCGTGTTTGCACCTTCGCGCCCAAACATTTTCTTTGCCACCTGTTGTTGACCTTGCAATGGCTCACCACGGGTTTCCAGCAAATACGGCGAATCCGGGAACAGCTCATACAACACTTTCAGCATACCTTTGCTTTGGAACAGCAAGGTATACGCCGGGTTGAGAATCACGGTGTCGGTATTGCGGGTAATGTCATCTAAAATGCCATTAATACCGTCAGTTTGCAGCGCGATATTTTCCCACGGATACAACTTAAACCAATAATCGAAGCGCGTTTGTTGCGGGTTAAAAATCCCCTCTTCTTCCAAAAAGCCCACTTCGTCGGTGTAACAAAAGTCGGTCTGAAACCCCGCATCACTGGCTAAATGCTGCAAAAACCGCACAGTGCGCTCGTCTTCCGGCTCATTGCGCACACTGGAAAACAAAATATTTTGGAAACGATAATACTCGCCGAAAGTATCGGGATCATTATCGCCCGTCACCAAACGCCGGAAACTGTTGCGAATGCTTTCATACACAGAATTGAACTGCGAAGCCTCATCCATATGATTGGCTTTCAGCAATGCCCATTGCACAATCGCCGTTTCAAATAAACTGGTCGGGGTATCCGCATTAAACTCAATCAGTTTAATCGGCAAACCATCCACCCCACCGGCAAAATCGAAACGCCCGTATAAATGCCGATGATCGTTTTCCCAGCTACGTTTAATCGGATCAACAAGGTTAAACGGAATATCCAGCTCTAAAAAACGCTCGTTGTCGATAACGTGCTGCGCAGCTTCAACGTACATATCGTACAGGGTGTTCGCCGCTTCGTAATACGCTTCTACTTCGTCTTCCGTGACCAGGACAATTTCATCGGCAATGTAAGGCTGCCCATCTGGGTCAGTGTGCCAAGTCATGCCGACTTCCTCCATCAGCGCGGGGCTAATGGGATTGACTTTTTCCAAACGAATCATTGTGATTTAACCACCGTAAGAATTGCTACCGGACGCTGAAGAACCGCCCGATGTGCTTGACCCTGCACCCGCTCCCGCAGCAGAACCAGCACCATTATTGTTATTACCCATGAAACCCGATTTAGGCTGATTTTGCCCCGGATTCACTGCACGCGTGTCAGTACCACCCGCTGCCGGACGGCTAATGCTGGTTTGCGCCCGTTGGGTTTGCTGCTGTTGGTGTTGCTGATAATTGGAATTGCCCATGAGTTTATTCGCAATCATCCCGCCAATCAGTGCGCCCGCCGCCGAAGCCAGCAAGGTTTCACCCAAGCTCAAGCCTTGATTTTCTGCGGCTGGCTGAGTCAGTTTGGACGTGCCATCTTCGACTTTCTTAGCTTCTTCTTCGGCAATTTTCTTGAGTTCTGCTTCACTCAGGATGCGCTCAGAGCCATCCATGCCCTTGAGAATCGCGCGTGTACCTTCGCTGGAAGGGTGTTTTTCTTTCAACTCATAAGTATCTGGATTCGCACCGGTTTGCTGAATCACCAAAAACATCCCCTCGCCTTTGGCTGCGTCTGAAATCGCACCGGGAGCTTGATTTTGTGGCGGCGTAGGCGGTTGATCGCCACCGCAACCTTGCAAACTGGCAACGATAGTCAGGCCAATACTACCGACCATCGAATAAGAAAGAATGCTTTTAACATAAGGTTTACGCATGGGTTGCTCCTATAAAAAATGGATGCGCCACAATAACCAATCACTCACGCAAAATCCACAAAACCCTGTCAGAATAAAGCTAAAAAATCACCCGACCAATTATCAGAAAATAGTTCAACGATGCACTATCTTATGAGAAATTACGCCCAGCTTAAGCAAACCCATAATTATTTATATAACATTACCCTTGAGTGTTTCACCATGAAAAAAACTGTGATTGCCGCTACCCTGTTAGCTTGCCTGTCTTGCGCACCATCTGTTTTCGCCGAAATGATCAATATTAACAAGGCCGATGCTGCCACCTTAGATGGTTTGGATGGTATTGGCGCGAAAAAAGCGGAAGCCATTGTTGCTTACCGTACTGAACACGGCGAATTCAAAACCTTAGACGAACTCAAAGAAGTCAGCGGTATCGGCGACAAATTATTTGATAAAATTAAAGCTGATATTTCCCTGACAGAAGGCGCAAGCACTGCCAGCACCACCACACCGGACAAATCGACCGACAAAGCGGATGCAAAAACCACTGACAAGGCCGACAAAGCAGAGAAAGCAGATGCCAAATCAGCGGATAAAACCGACAAAGTATCGGAAAAATCCGCATCAAAAACTGACAGCAATACCTAATCGCTGCTATCTTTTGTTGGGTGTCCCTGAAACACCCAACAAAAGGATTATAAGTAAATGTCACAAACGGTTTTAGTTACTGGTGGCGCGGGCTACATTGGCTCACATACGTGCGTGGAATTGCTAAACGCAGGTTTTACCCCGATTATTGTCGATAATCTTTGCAATAGTTCCGTTGAATCCCTGCAACGTGTCGCCACCATTACCGGCAAAGCAGTCCCGACTTTCTACGAAGGCGATATTCGCAATGCTGAGTTACTGGATAAGATTTTCCAAACGCATTCCATTGACAGCGTAATTCATTTTGCGGGCTTAAAAGCCGTAGGTGAATCGGTCGAGAAACCGCTGGCTTATTACGACAATAATGTCGCTGGAACCATTCAATTGCTGCAAGCCATGCAGCGTCATCAAGTTAAGTGCATTGTGTTCAGCTCATCCGCTACGGTTTACGGCGACCCGCACACCACGCCGATTCAAGAACATTTCCCACTGTCTGCCACCAATGCCTACGGGCGTTCCAAACTCATGATTGAGGAAATGTTAGGTGACCTTTACCGCGCTGATCCTGCATGGAAAATAGCTTTATTGCGCTATTTTAACCCAGTTGGGGCGCACAGCAGCGGCCTGATTGGTGAAGACCCGCAAGGCATTCCAAATAATTTAATGCCGTATATCGCACGGGTAGCAGTCGGTACTTACGAATACCTCTCCGTTTTTGGCGGCGATTACCCCACGCCAGATGGCACGGGAGTACGCGACTACATCCACGTCGTCGATTTGGCAAAAGGCCATGTCAAAGCCTTGGAAGCCTTTCAACGCCCCGCTACCCCGGATTTATTGACCGTCAATTTAGGCACGGGGCAAGGCTATTCGGTACTCGATATGGTCAATGCGTTTGCCCAAGCCAGCGGATGCGAAATCCCCTATCGTATCGTGGCACGTCGCGCTGGTGACATTGCTTGCTGCTATGCCGACCCCGCCAAAGCACAAGAATTATTACAATGGACAGCAGAAAAAGACCTCGCTGCCATGTGTAACGATGCTTGGAACTGGCAACGTAACAATCCACAAGGCTACCGTTGAATTCACCCTGAATAATGAGAATTGCTTGCATTCAATAAACAACTCGTAAATAATGAGAACTCTTATTATTAGTGTTTTCATCAGGAGTGTTATCGTGTTCAAGAAAATCGCACTGTCATTACTGGTTGCCAGCATCGCTACCCCCGTGCTGGCAGATGGCGAAGTCAATGTCTATTCCGCCCGCAAGGAACAACTGATCAAGCCGCTGTTTGACAAATTCACCGAAGCGACGAGCATCAAGGTCAACCTCGTCACTGGCAAAGACGATGCACTGCTGGAACGCCTCAAGCTCGAAGGTGAAAACACCCCCGCCGACCTGCTGATGACCGCCGACGCTGGGCGTTTGTACCGCGCGGTAGAAATGGAGCTGACCCAACCCGTCGAATCCGCCACACTGAAAAAAGACATTCCTGAAAACCTGCGTGACCCCGCCAATCAATGGTTTGGGTTGACCTCCCGCGCTCGCCCGATCTTTTACGTGAAAGACAAGGTGAAACCGGAAGAACTTTCCACCTACGAAGACTTGGCTGATCCGAAGTGGAAAGGACGTATCTGCGTGCGTTCTTCCGACAATATTTACAACCAGTCGATGTTGGGGTCGATGATTGCAGTGAACGGCGCGGAAAAGGCACAGGCATGGGCTGACGGCTTGGTGAAAAACTTTGCGCGTCCACCCGAAGGCGGCGACCGTGATCAAATCAAGGCGGCTGCGGCTGGGCAATGCGACATTGCGATTTCCAACACCTACTACTACGGGCAAATGCTGACGGGCGAAGAGGCGGAAGACAAAGCCGCTGCGGAAAAAGTCGCAATCTTCTGGCCTAATCAAGCCGAAGGTGA
This sequence comes from Thiothrix unzii, assembly GCF_017901175.1. Taxonomy (NCBI): domain Bacteria; kingdom Pseudomonadati; phylum Pseudomonadota; class Gammaproteobacteria; order Thiotrichales; family Thiotrichaceae; genus Thiothrix; species Thiothrix unzii. The sequence continues at coordinate 1,486,925 of NZ_CP072793.1, read as the reverse complement.
TCGTGGCACACACATCAATATCAGCGGCGCGGCTGTCACCAAAACCGCCAAAAACAAGGATAACGCCGTCAAACTGATGGAATTCTTGGTCAACGACGAATCGCAGAAATGGTACGCCGAAGCCAATCAGGAATACCCCGTGAAAGCCGGTATTGCGCCCAGTGCGATGCTCAAAGGTTGGGGCGAGTTCAAAGCCGATAGCCTGAATTTGTCCGAACTCGGCAAACACAATGCCGAAGCCGTGAAAATCATGGACAAAGCTGGGTGGAAATAAAACCCCTGCTCTGGCGTGCCGTGCTATTGGGCATGGCATTGCTGACTGCTTTGCCGATCCTCGCGGTGTTCGGCTATGTATTCGTGCCTGCGCCCGAAGTCTGGCAGCATTTGCGCGAAACCGTGCTTACCGATTACTTGCTGAATACGCTGTGGCTGGTATTGGGCGTGGGGTTTGGCGTATTGCTGCTGGGGCTTCCGGCGGCATGGTTGAACAGCATGTGCGAGTTTCCGGGGCGACGCTTATTTGAATGGGCATTGCTGTTGCCGATGGCGATGCCTGCTTACATTATTGCCTACACCTACACCGGAATGCTGGATTTTTCGGGGCAGGTGCAAACCTTGCTGCGCGAGCTGACGGGCTGGGGGTATGGCGATTATTACTTCCCGAATGTGCGCTCTCTGGGTGGCGCAATCACCATGTTGTCGCTGGTGCTGTTCCCGTATGTGTATTTGTTGGCGCGGGCAGCGTTTCTGGAACAGTCGATTTGTGTGCTGGAAGTGAGCCGCACACTGGGGTCAAACCAGTGGCAAAGTTTCTTTCGGGTGGCGTTGCCGTTGGCGCGTCCAGCGATTATTACCGGCTTGTCGCTGGCCTTGATGGAAACGTTGGCGGATTTTGGCACGGTGCAATATTTCGGCGTATCAACCTTTACCACGGGCATTTTCCGTACTTGGTTTGGGCTGGGCGATCATGCGGCGGCTTCGCAATTGGCGGCGTTGCTGATGGGGTTTGTGTTTGTGCTGATCCTGTTGGAACGTTGGTCGCGCAGTCGGGCGCGGTATCACCATACCTCCAGCAAGTATTCGCGCATTCCGAAATTCCGTTTGCGTGGCTGGACGGCAGTGGCTGCGGTGTTGGCGTGCGCCCTGCCCTTGTTGTTGGGGTTTGTGATTCCGGTGGGGCAATTGCTGCATTGGAGCATTAAAGTTGCCAGCAAAGGATTGGACAGTGATTTCATGAATCTGGTGTGGCATAGCTTGATGCTGGCAAGTTTGGCGGCAGTATTTGCGCTGTTGCTGGCGTTGATTTTGGGTTATGGCAAGCGGCTAAATAATGATCCGTTGGTGAATATTGCTTCGCGGATTGCGGCGATGGGGTATGCGATTCCGGGGACGGTGATTGCGATTGGGGTGCTGATTCCGTTTGCGTGGGCAGACACGCAACTCAACCACCTGAGCAAACAGTTTTTCGACAGTAACGCAGGCTTGTTGCTGAGTGGCACGCTGTTTACGCTGCTGTTTGCCTACAATGTGCGCTTTTTGGCAGTGTCGCTGCAAACAGTGGAAGCGGGGTTGGGCAAGATTAAACCAACGCTGGATAATGCGGGGCGTTCGTTGGGCTTGAGTCCCTTGGGCGTATTGCAGCGGCTGCATTTGCCGTTGATGAAAGGCTCGTTACTCACCGCGATTTTGCTGGTGTTTGTGGATGTGCTGAAAGAATTGCCTGCCACGCTGATTTTACGCCCGTTCAATTTCAATACGCTGGCAGTGCGGGCGTATGAATTGGCTTCAGATGAACGGCTGGCGGATGCGGGTTTGCCATCGCTGATGATTGTGGCAGCAGGGATTATTCCGGTGATTTTATTGAGCCGCTCGATTAGTCGGTCGCGGGCTGGGGAACATTGATGAGCAAGTTAGTCCTGCAAAACATCCACATCGAATACGGCAGCAATGCGGTGGTACACGATGTCAATCTGACGGTGGAAGACGGGCAAATCGGTTGTTTACTGGGGCCCAGCGGCTGTGGCAAGACGACTTTGCTGCGGGCAATCGCTGGTTTCGAGCCTGTCACCCGTGGCACGATTACGCTCAAAGATCAGGTAATCAGTGCGCCTGATGTGCATTTACCGCCGGAAAAACGCAATATTGGCATGGTGTTTCAGGATTACGCGCTGTTTCCGCACCTGAGCATTGCCGACAATATCACCTTCGGGATTCGCAAACAGTCGGGCAAAGATAAGACGCGGCGCGTGGCGGAATTGCTGGAGTTGGTGAATTTGCCCGGTTACGAAAAGCGTTACCCGCACGAATTGTCAGGGGGACAGCAGCAGCGCATTGCGTTGGCACGCGCCCTTGCGCCGCAACCACGTTTGCTGTTGCTGGATGAGCCATTCGGTAGCCAAGACGTGGAATTGCGCGAAATGTTAGCGCGGGAAGTGCGCGACATTCTCAAGCGCGAAGGCATGACCGCGATTCTGGTGACACACGACCAGCACGAAGCGTTTGCGATGGCGGATGAGATTGGCGTGTTGCAAAGCGGGCGGTTGCAGCAATGGGATACGGGTTACAACTTGTATCACAAGCCGGTGAATCAGTTTGTGGCGGGGTTTATTGGGCAAGGTGCGTTGATTGCGGGGACAGTGCTAAATCACAATACCGTATCGACGTTAATGGGTGCGGTACAAGGTGAAATACCCGCAGGCTGCCAACCAGAATGTCCGGTTGACGTGCTGATACGCCCTGATGACCTGAAACTGGTAGCAGATGCGCCACGCAAAGCCACCGTGGTATCGCGGGTATTTCGGGGTGCAGAATACTTATACGTGCTAAGTTTAGCGGATGGCAGTCAAATTTTAGCCGTCGCCCCCAGCCACGAGACCCACGCTATCGGCACGACGGTGTGTTTCGAGCTGGATATGCAGCATCGGGTGATTTTGAAGCACTTACCCCGCTAACGCTAACAAACTGGCGCGAGAATCAGCGGTAATCGCTTGCTGATCCTGATCTTTTAACACGCCGCCCAAATCGCCCGTCAAACGTTCTGCGGTGCGCAAGAAATCGTGAATAGCATCACCGTTGGCAATCGGGCTGGGTAAATTCAGGATCATCGACAAACCCGGTGTCGCTTGTTCGATCAGCTCTTCGGGAACCAATGTCCAAGGTTTTACCCCGTTCGCCACGCTAAACAAGCTGACTTCCGTACCATCGTGATTAATGATGCGGTGGAAAATACCCATATCGCCGAAACGCAAGCCCGCGTTATCCAAGGCTTTAAGCACTTCTTCACCAGCAAAACCCGCATCAATATCAGCCGCAACAAACAGCACCAATTGCGGCGGCAAAATCACACTGTTTTCAGGCTCTAAGGCCACATCGGAGGTAGTTGCGGGAGTCGCAACACCCGACATCATCGCATCGGATAAAATACGCGCATTCGCAGCCGGACGTTTGCCATCACGGGCGGGCACATCCTCCAACACGCTGGACATCGGATTGCCGTCTTTATCACGCAATACCGGCACACTTTCATCACGTTTTTGGGGCAAATCGCGACGTGAAATGCGGCTCAAAATATAAATGGCTACCAAAGCCACCAAACCCAACGCCATAATAACGAGGCTTATCAATTCCATTACAAAATCCTTACAATTCCTTATTGCATTAGCCGTTGGCTAACTTCACAGCTTCCGCCATATCCACGGACACCAAGCGTGAAACACCTGCTTCGCGCATGGTAACACCAATCAAATTTTCGGCAAGTTCCATTGTGGTCTTATTATGGGTAATGAAAATAAATTGTACCTGTTCTGCCATGTGGCGCACCAGTTCACAAAAACGTCCTACATTGGCTTCATCCAAGGGCGCGTCCACTTCATCAAGCATACAAAACGGTGCGGGGTTCAATTCAAAAATCGCAAACACCAATGCCACGGCAGTTAATGCCTTTTCACCACCCGACATCAGGTAAATGCTGGAAAGCCGCTTACCCGGCGGACGCGCCATAATAGCCACTCCCGTGGTTAACAAATCATCGCCCGTCATTTTCAAATAACATTCACCACCACCAAACAAACGCGGGAACATTTCACTCAGGCGCGTATTCACCCGCTCAAAAGTTTCTTTAAAACGTGCACGGGTTTCTCGATCAATTTTACGAATTGCCGTATCTAAAATTTCTAATGCCGCCAGCAAATCCGCGTTTTGTTGATCAAGGTATTGTTTGCGTTCGCTTTGCTCGCGGAATTCGTCAATCGCTGCCAGATTAATAGCACCCAAACGTTGAATCTGGCGTTGAATTTCTTCCAATTGCTGCTGGAGTGCGTTGACATCCACTTCAGCGACTAATTGTGCACGCAAGGTAGCGGGGTCAAAGCCGGTTTTGGCGAATTGTTCAGCGGTGGTTTGTTCGCGTACCTGAATTGCCTGCCATTCGAGTTTGCGATTTTCCTGCGAAGTGCGGCTTTGTTCTGCCAAACGTTCGTATTGTAATCGCTCTTGATCATGGGTGCGAATCGTCGCTTCCAACCCTTGCACCGCTTGACGGGCTTGACTCAACTGGGTTTCTACCAGCAGCCGTTGTTCCAGCGCGGTTTCCAGTGCCATTTGCAAATCGGCATCCGGGTCTTGCTGCTGTTCCAGTTGCAGAATGAGCGTGGCGTGCTGTTCTTCCAGCAGCGCAAGACGACTGTGAACACGCTCCAATTGCTGTTGGCTGTTAGCACGCTGGGCGCGGTTAGTTTCAAGGCGCAATTGCAAAGCATGAGCCTGATCCTGCCATTCGCGCTGCTGACGACGCGCATCCGTTACCGCTTGCTGAAAATCATGGCGACTATCGGCTAACACTTCTTGGTCATTTTGCGCCATTTCCAAGCACTCTAGGGCTTCGTTGCGACGTTCGGTAGCTAATAAGTGATCTTCCGCCTGTTGCAATCGCTGTGCTTCAAGCTCTTCGCGTTCAGCCTCAAGCTGTTGACGACGTTGCTGCCATTGTTCAATGCGCTGTTGTACTGCGTGCAAACGACTGCGTAATTCCGATTCCGCACGGTGCAACCGATTAGTTTCCGTTTGTAAAAACTGGCGTTGCTGCTCCTGCTCACGAATACGTTCGCGCAGTGCGTCGGCATCGTCTTGCAACGCCGTTAAACTGGCTTCCACAAGGATTAGCTGTTCGCGCAAGCCATCAATTTCCTGCTGACGCTGCAAAATACCGCTGTTGGCATCGTTTTGGCGGCGACTGCGTAACCAGTGACGACCAACCCATACCCCGTCGCGTGTTACCAGCGATTCCGTGGGCGATAAACTGCCACGCTGTGCCAAAGCCTCATCCAAGGTTTCCACGCAATAAATCTGCGCTAACCAAGGCAGCACCGCGTGGGGCTGAATCACTTTACTGGCAAGACTACGCGCTGAAGCTTGCAGCGCAGTTTGCGTGGTTTCCAACAAAGTGACACCCGCTTGCGGAAAGGCAGTCAATTCAGGAAAAGCATCCAACCCCACCGCATCCAAATCGCCACCTAACACCGCTTCCACCGCCGTTTCCCAACCGCTTTCCACCTGCAATTGCTCTGCCAAACGCGGATTTGCGCTTAAACCGTGCGTTTGTAACCATTGCTGGCGGGCTTTATTGGTTTTATCCAGCCCTGCTTGTTGCAAGGTTTCCAAGGAAGCCAACCGCCCTTGCAAAGCTTGACGGCGTGAACGTTGGTTATCAAGTTGCGCCTGCCATTCGCGTTGAGTTTGCTGATTTCTTGCCAACTCTGCATTCAATTGGGTTAGTTGCGTTTCGGCGGCGGCGTGCGCGTTACTGGCTTCAAGACATTGTTCGCTCACTACATCGCGCTCTTCGCTGTAACGAGCTGTGCTTAAATGAGTGGCTTCTTGTTGCAAGCGTTCGGCGCGTTGCGCGGTTTGGTTGAGTTGACGCTCCAACTGTTCCATGCGGGTTTTTTCGACCTGCGCTTGGCGGGTAGGTTCTGCCACGGCTTGCTGAACGGCGTGCCACTGCTCTTGCCAGTCGTTAAGTTGGTCTTCGGCCTCGGCTAATTGCGCCTCAGCGAGACTTAATTGCTCATCTACTTCGGCTTCACGCGGCTCCCATTCGGCAAGCATCGCCTCGCTTTGGGTCAATTTAATCCGGTCTTCGTCCGCGTGACGCTGGGTTTCCGTGATGCTTTGTTGGGCTTGTTGTAAGGCTTGCTGCTGACGGCGTTGAATATCACGCTGGTGTTGAATCGTTTGCTCAAGTCGCGCAATTTCCGCACCCGCTTGGTAATACTCACCCTGCACCGCATTAAGGGTTTCATTGGCACTGTGGTAATCGCTGCGTAAGGCTTCCAGTTGAGTTTCTAACTGACGTACTTGCATCATTTGTGCTTGGTAAGTCGTTGATTGCTGACTGAGTTCGCGCAAACGTTGCGCACCATCTTGCTGCAACGCCTCCCATTGACACAGCAATACAGACGCTTCCAACTGCCGTTCTTGCTCGCGCCATTCCCGAAAACGCTGGGCGGCTTTGGCTTGTTTATCAAGGCGTTCAAGCTGCTTTTCCAACTCATCCCGCAAGTCGGTTAAGCGTTCCAGGTTTTCACGGGTATGCGTCATCCGGGTTTCGGTTTCACGCCGCCGCTCTTTGTAACGTGAAATGCCCGCTGCTTCTTCGAGGGTATTGCGCAACTCTTCGGGTTTCGCCTCAATCAAGCGCGAAATCATCCCCTGTTCAATAATGGCGTAACTGCGTGGCCCCAAACCGGTGCCAAGAAAAATATCAGTAATATCGCGGCGGCGACATTTCGCGCCATTGAGAAAATATTTGGAATCGCCGTCGCGGCTGACTTGGCGTTTGACCGAGATTTCGGCGTATTGCGCGTATTCGCCGCCGAGTTTGCCATCGCTGTTATCAAACACCAATTCGACCGAAGCCAAACCTACAGGTTTACGTGAAGCTGAACCATTGAAAATCACGTCTTCCATTGACGCGCCGCGCAAATGTTTAGCCGAAGATTCGCCCATAACCCAGCGTACCGCATCAATGGTATTGGATTTGCCACAACCATTAGGGCCGAGAATACCCGTAAGGTTACTGCGTAAATCTAAGGTCACGGGATCAACGAAACTCTTGAATCCGGCAATGCGGATTTTACTTAAGCGCACGGTTCAACTGCTTATTGTTAGTCACAAGGCGGGCGATTTTACCGGAGAGCCACTCACAAACGCCAGCATTAGCTGCAAATCATCGCACATGCTACCCACGGCAACACGCAATGCTTTATTAGGGAAGCATTTGTGCTAATATTCAAACACAGCGCAGTGTGAGCGAGTCAGATACGATTATGGGAAAGGGATGACTACAAAATCTTCGGGAAGTTTCGATATTATTTTGGGTATGGAAGATATAGGCGGGAGAAGCAATCTCTGCTTATCTTTCGGTTCGGGGCTGTTCAGAAAACTGGGCTGGTCATCCGGTGATTGGCTGCAATTTGATGTGAGCCAAGAAAACATTATCGCCATCAGTAAAATTCCAGAACCAACAGAAACCTCATTTTACGCCAAAAAGATTAAACTCAGCAGTGGCTTTTATAAACTGTGTTTTTATTCAAAGTTGTATAAATTTCCCCGCCCTGCCGTAGAACTCTCCAAAGATAAAGCCACGTTTAACGTACAAACCCGCGCATTAAGTCTTGCTATTCCATCTGAATACGTGGTTATGCCAGAGCCAGAACCTCAATTAAAAGCGTTCAAAGATCTGCAAGTCGAAGATATTGCGGCAGCATTTAGAAAACTGTAAACAGCCAGTTGAATTGGTGCTGCTGAATCTGCTCAGCAACACCAAACTTCGTGCTTACTGAGTCAACTGTTTAACCACCACAAACGCACCACGTAAATCCCCTTCTTTATACCCTGTGGCTTTATCTTGTGGGTAAAGTTCGGTCAATTTCGCAGTAACTTCCGGGTTAAGATCTGTGCCGTGGCATTTTAAACAAACCGCGCCGGTTGGAATCGCTTTCATAAAGCGGAATTCTTTATCAACCACTTCCGCATAAGCCATTGTTGCAGGATCTTCACCCGCTGCTTTTTTGGCTTCAAAATCATTTAAAACGGCCACTTGCCATTCATTCGCTGCTCCCATTTCCGGGTTACGATTTTTCAGACTGACCCGGCTGATTTCCATGCCTTTTTCCGCTGATACTGCTTTGGCAATTTCCGGGGCTTTAGTGTGGCAAATGTTCATGGCTTCAACAGGGCCGCCCGCTTTCATTGCCGCTTCGAGTTCGCCTTTGAGTGTACCGCCCAAGGCTTGTACCGCGCCTTTCGCTTGCTCAACCAAAGCTGCTTTATCATTACCCTGTGCAGCAGCAGCCGCTGGAGCAGCAACCTGTTGGGCTGTTTTAGGCGCGTCAGCAGGTGCGGCTGCTTGTTCGGATTTTTCACCACAAGCAGTCAACAAAGCCACCAAACTAACCATTAATACATACTTATTCATCGTCATACCTCAAAATGCTACATACCGTGTTAAAACAGCGGTGGAAAGTGCCTGAAAAGCCCTGTCAGCCGCATTGAAATAAATCAAAAATTATCCACCACACTCACTTCACCTTGGATTAACAAGGGATTAAGCTCTGTAAAAAATCACGAATCCACCTACAATAACCTCAATCATTCACAGGAGTTACTTATGCCAGATTCCACCATCAATCCGCAGCGTCGCCAATTCCTGCTGGATGCCTTAGTACTTGCCGCGAGCATTCCGGCCTTTTATTACCCTGTTGCTGCTAATGCTGACAATACTGCACCACCTTCCAGCAATAATGTGCGCTTTTTGCAGCGTAACGATGCAAATTACCTGAAACATCGCCAAATTTTTAATAAACGCATTACCGCCATGCCCAAAATTATCGCGGTGTGTGCCAATGAAAAAGGTGTGCAGGAAGCGGTCGCCTACGCACGTCAAGCCGAGCTACCGATTGCGGTAAAAAGTGGCGGGCACAGTTTTGAAGGATTTTCCACCAATGACGGTGGCTTAATGATCGACCTTTCGGGCATGAATAAACCGCAATACAACGCCACCACTAAACGCCTGATTATCCAACCTGGAGCAAAACTCGGCGGTGTTTACGAATACCTCAACCAATACAAACGCCTGATTCCGGCGGGTTCGTGCGCAGGTGTGGGCGTGGCTGGTTTAACCTTAGGTGGCGGTTACGGCTTTTTCGGGCGGCAATTCGGGTTGACCTGCGATAGCCTGCAACGGGTACGCATGGTCGATGGCACGGGAAAAGTTCATGATTCTAAAGACAATGCTGAACTACTGTGGGCGTGCAAAGGCGGCGGCAATGGCAATTTCGGGATTATTACCGAACTGGAATTCAACACCCACCCAACCCCGACGTATTTCAGCAGCCACCGCTACAAATACCGCAATTTAACCCCGGAAGCTGCCACGCAATTAGCCGAACGCTGGTTTGAACTGATGAAAAACTTACCTAATACAGCGTATTCATCGTGGGTACTTAATGGCAAACACCTCACGGTATTACTAACAGATACCGCCCCTACCCCCAGCGCAACACTCAAAATCATCCTCGCCAAACTCAAAACGGGTGCTACCGAAGTAATGACTCCGCGCAAAGACAGCTTTTTAGCGGGCATTCAACGCTATAAAGGCGGCGTTGACCCCATGTATTTCAAAAACGTTTCGGCGGGTTACTACCACAGCTTCAGCGACATTAAAACGTTGTTACCTGCTATTGCCAAGAAAATAGCTGCCGCCAAAATGACAACCCTTTTACAGATCAATACCTTGGGCGGGGAAATTAATAAAGCAGGTATGGCAAACACCGCCGCTTACCCTCACCGTGCCTTCGGATTTTTAGGCGAATTACAAACCTACTACGACAAAGCTACCCAAACCAAAGAGGCAGAAAGCATTGTGCGCGAGATTCAAGGAATGTTAACCGCTGGTGGCATCAAAGCGCATTACCGCAATTACCCAGATGTCGAAATCAAAGCATGGGAAACCGCGTATTACGGCGACAATTACCCGCGTTTACAGGCGTTAAAGCGGCAATTTGACCCGGATAATCGTATTCGGCATCCGCAGAGCGTGCGTTTATAACATCCCCCTTTCCGCAAACGACACCACGCTGTCACCGATGACAAAATGATCCAGTACGCGCACATCAATCAGGTGTAGCGCGTCTTTGAGTTTTTGGGTGATGCGCTCATCCGCCTGACTCGGTTCTGCCACGCCGGACGGGTGGTTGTGTGCAAAAATGACTGCCGCCGCATTGTGGTGTAAGGCACGCCGCACCACTTCACGCGGATGCACTGACGCGCCGTCAATCGTTCCGTGGAACATTTCCTCGTACTGGATGACGCGATGGCGATTGTCCAAAAACAGGCACGCAAACACTTCTGAGCGGTAATCGCGCAATTTCGCGGTCAGGTAATAACGCACCGCATCCGGGTCACTCAAGGGGTCACCTCGGCGCATATTTTCCGCCAGATAGCGGCGCGACATTTCCAGCACTGCTTGCAATTGCACGTACTTGGCTTCGCCCATACCGTGCGTTGCACAAAATTTTTGTGCATCTGCATCAAATAATTGCCGTAAACTACCGAACGTTTGTAATAGCTCCCGCGACAGGTCGACGGCGGTTTTGCCCTTGACCCCAACGCGCAGGAAAATAGCCAGTAATTCGGCATCAGACAGGGCTTGCGAGCCGCGTGCTAAGAGTTTTTCGCGTGGTCGTTCATCCACAGGCCAGTCGGTAATTGCCATTATTTTCGCTTTTTTATTCATGGGTTAGGATGCAAATCTTATGTCATTCCTTCACGGTAAAAACATTCTTTTAGGGATAAGTGGTGGTATCGCCGCGTATAAATCCGCTGAACTGGTACGCTTGTTGATTAAACAAGGTGCGAACGTGCGGGTTTGCATGACCGCTTCCGCCCAGCAATTCATTACGCCCCTGACGATGCAGGCGTTGTCGGGAAATCCCGTGCATACCGAATTGCTCGACCCACAAGCCGAGTTAGGGATGGGGCATATTGAACTCGCACGCTGGGCGGAGCTGATCCTGATCGCACCCGCCACCGCCAATGTACTGGCGCGGTTAACTTACGGTTTTGCGGATGATTTACTCAGCACGGTTTGCCTCGCATCTGCCGCACAGTTGATGGTCGCGCCTGCGATGAACCAACAAATGTGGAAAAATGCCGCCACCCAACACAACTTACAAACCCTCAAAGCACGCGGAGTAAGGGTATTCGGTCCCGCTGAAGGGGTGCAAGCCTGCGGCGATACGGGTATGGGGCGGATGTTAGAACCGGCGGAATTGGTGCAAGCATTAAGCAGTTGTTGCAGCACCAACGCGCTCTTGCAAGGCAAGCGGGTATTGATTACCGCAGGCCCTACCCGCGAAGCGATTGATCCGGTACGCTTTTTAACCAATCGCAGCTCCGGTAAAATGGGTTACGCGATTGCCAAGGCCGCTACGGCGATGGGTGCGCAAGTCACGTTAATTTCAGGGCCAGTCGCGCTGGAATGCCCACCGCGTGTGCAACGTATCGGGGTGGAGTCCGCCGCTGATATGTTAGTCGCAACCCAAGCACACGCCACTGATGCGGACATTTTTATTGCCACCGCCGCCGTTGCGGATTACACCCCGATCAGCGTGGCAGCGCAGAAAATCAAGAAAAATGCCGATGTGTTAGAACTGGCGATGAAAAAAACCACGGATGTCTTAGCCACCATTAAACTCGCCCACCCACAGCTTTTTACCGTGGGTTTTGCGGCGGAAACCAACGATGTCATGGCTTACGCACGCGGCAAACTCGAACGCAAAGGGTTAGACATGATCGCGGCAAATTCGGTGGCGGATGGCAAAGCGTTTGATCAACCCACCAACGCGCTGGAAGTCGTGTGGAAGGACGGGCATACTTCGCTGCCAGAGATGGACAAGCACACGCTTGCCCATGAGTTGTTGAAACTTGTTGCTGCGCAATACCACACACGGAAACCGTTTGCATGACCGCCATTGAATACAAAATCCTCGACCCGCGCATTGGCACGGCATTTCCCCTCCCCGCTTATGCGACTACGGGTTCAGCCGGGATGGATTTACGCGCCTGTTTAGATAGCGCACTTACGTTAAATCCCGGTGATACCACCTTGATTCCAACCGGTTTAGCGATTCATATTGGCGACCCCGGTTTAGCGGCGGTGATTTTGCCGCGCTCCGGTTTGGGGCATAAACACGGCATTGTGTTGGGCAATTTAGTCGGTTTAATTGACTCCGATTATCAGGGACAATTGCTGATTTCCTGCTGGAATCGTGGGCAGGACAGTTTCACCATCGAACCGGGCGAACGCATCGCGCAATTGGTGTTTGTACCCGTGGTACAAGTCAGCTTGCAGGCAGTGGACGATTTCAATCAATCAGACCGGGGCACAGGTGGCTTCGGGCATTCAGGGACGCATTAAGCATGAGTAAAAAACAAACGACTTCTATCCAAGACAATGACCAACAGTTTTGGGAATTAGCCGAGCAATTCATTGAAATGGCTAACCAGTCGCTAGAAACCGCCGATGCGGGTAAAATTGGTGCAGCCATGCTGTTTGCCGCTACCCGTTTTAATGCGTTTGTGGTGGCTTCGGCTTCCATTGACCGCGCAGAATTCGCTGCTGACATGGACGAAAGCATGGATTACTTAAGCAAACAATTTCGCCACATGCTAGGCGATAATTTGCGCGACTTCCGTGACAACTACAAGGTTTACATTAAGCATGAACAACAGCCCGAATAATACCGCCGCGATTTTGATGGAGGCACTGCCCTACATCCAAAAATACGCTGGCAAAACCATTGTGGTCAAATACGGCGGCAACGCCATGACCGACCCTGCGTTACAACAAAGTTTCGCACGTGACATTGTGCTGCTGAAACAGGTCGGGATTAATCCGGTCGTGGTTCACGGTGGCGGCCCGCAAATCGGTAATTTGCTCAAGCAAATCGGCAAAGAAAGCCATTTCGTTGATGGAATGCGTGTCACTGATGCGGAAACGATGGACGTGGTGCAAATGGTGTTAGGCGGTTTGGTCAATAAGCAAATCGTTAATATGATCAATCAAGCGGGTGGACGCGCCATCGGTTTGACCGGCAAAGACGGTAATATGATCATCGCCAAGAAAATGGTGCTGGAACGTAAAGCGATTGGCGATCAACCTTCTGAAATCATTGACCTTGGACACGTCGGCGAAGTCACTGAGATTGACGCAAGCGTGGTGCGCATGTTGGAAGAAGACCGCTTTATTCCGGTAATTGCGCCGATTGGCGTGGGTACGGATGGTACGAGTTACAATATCAATGCCGATATTGTCGCCGGTAAAATGGCGCAAGTGTTGAATGCAGAACGCCTGTTATTGCTCACCAATACCCCCGGTGTATTGAATAAAGCCGGTGTATTGCTGGAGATTTTAACCCAACAAGACATTCAGGACTTGGTGGCTGACGGCACGATTCAAGGCGGGATGTTGCCGAAGCTCGCGTGTGCGACGGACGCGCTGTCCGCTGGGGCAAAAAGTGCCAGTATTATTGACGGGCGGGTTCCGCACGCGGTGTTGCTGGAGCTTTTGACGGATCAGGGTGTGGGGACGATGGTAACTCCTTGAGCAATTCGCTCAGGCGTGCTTTGTCCTTGTCATAATGTTGACGCAGGTTGTCTTGCTCGGTCTGGTTTTCCTGCAAAGCATGGGTGTAATGCCCCAAGGTAGTTTCCGCCTCACTGACATAGCCTTCCAGTGTTTTGCGCTGGGGGGCTTCTTTTAAACCTTCAAGCTGCTTTTTTACCGTTTCCAAACGCTTCTTTAAAGAATCACGCCGCTCTTGCATTGAACGGGTGTTTTTATCCAGCAGTTCCAGTTTGCTTTTAAATACCGCTTCTAACTCCGCAACATTGGCGTAATTGGCTAACAGGTATTTATCACGTTGTTGTTGTTCGTTTTCCTTTTCAGCACGTAATTTCGCTAAGGTTTCGCTACGTTGCTGCGCGGCAATCGCTTCCGGCGTAGGGGCTGCGGCTACGGTTTTGCGCGTCATGCCTTGTTTATCCAATTCGCTGTGCCCTTGCGAAGAGACAGCCGGGGGAACCACATCAGCGTAATGCACTTCGCCACTGCTATCCACCCAACGGTAGACACCCGCGTTCAATGAAGTACACCAACACGGCAATGTGACAATCAAAAGTGTTTTGAAAAGTTTCAGATTTCCGACCATGACACGTCTTTTTTATGATTAAAATCAGTCGGTTTCACTACTCTCCGTCCCCGCCCCTTCCTCCCGTAAGGAGTGAAGGGAACGAGAAGGAAGAATCGCGCACCTTAGCGGGTCGTGTAAAACGCATCCGGCACAGTGCTGCGTACACGGCCTAAACTGGCTTTCGCTTCACTGGCACTGCCATACGGGATGCGCACTTTATAGTAGCCACCCACATTATCAATCACCGCAGTGAAGCCCGCAGAACGCATTTGGCTCAACATGGATTCTGCCGTGCCACGGTTAGGGCTGGCTAATACCTGTACGGCGTAAGAGCCGCTGGCACTGCCATTGCTACCGCCCGTAGAACCGCTGTTGTAATCGTAAGAACCACCGGATGAACCACCCGTACTATTTGCGTAATAATTGTCGTAACCCGACGAAGACGGCGCGGCTGCTCCTGTTGACGAAGAGCCACTGCTGTAATCGTAGTAGTTATTCGCAGCCGGAGCCGCTGCATTGGGATCATAAGCACCAGTCGTGCCCGCAGCATAGCTGCCACCCGTATTATAATCACCCGTTGCTGACGCTTGCGGTGTCGTGCTTGCCATCGGTGCGCAACCAGACATCAATACTGCCAAAGTGAGGCTGGCAGCCCCCAGTTTCATTTTGTTTTGCATAATAAAAGGCCCTAAGTAGTTGTTGTATTGGTAGACAATCTTATCTTCCTGAAGTTTCGCAAACAAGGATTCATTCTGAAGAAAAATGCTCGTAGCCGCGCCTTCCATCCGAAAGCCTATGATTCATAAGCAATCCTTGCTGCATTTTATCCACTTCACCAATCACGGTAATGCGCACCCCCACAACATTTGCTGCCATTATTAACGCTGCTAATGCATCAGGTGGCACAGTGAATAATAACTCATAATCATCCCCGCCACTAAGCGCGAAACCTAAACGTTGCGCTTGCGGCATCGCTTGTAAAGCCTCCGACCAAGGCAAAAGCTCGTGATCAAGCCGCGCCCCCACGCCCGATGCTTGCAAAATATGGCCTAAATCTGCCAATAACCCATCGGAAATATCCATACAAGCGTGTGCGTGTTGTTGCAGCAAATGACTCAAGGCATTGCGTGGGGTCGGATAATTCAAGCGTTGCACACAATAATCCGCTGCCGCTATGGGTAACTGCAATCGCTGTTGCACCACCGCCAAACCCGCTGCGGCATCGCCCAATGTCCCGGAAACAGCAATTAAATCGCCGTGTTGCGCATGACTACGCAATAACCCCGCACCGCACGGCACAAACCCCATCACTTGCACCGTAATACTCAATGCTCCGCGCGTGGTATCGCCCCCCACCAGAAAAATATTGTGCTGCTGCGCCAGTTCACGCATTCCACGCGCTAATTCCGCCACCCATTGCGCATCCGCTTGTGGCAGGGAAATCGCCAAGGTAAACCATGCCGGTGTCGCCCCCATTGCCGCTAAATCGCTTAAATTTACCGCCAACGCTTTATAACCAATCGCATGAGGCGGGGTTTCGTGCGGAAAATGAATCCCTGCATTAAAGGTATCTACCGACACTACCAATTCACTGCCCGCTGGAACCCGCAAAATCGCCGCATCATCACCAACCCCAACACGCACCGAATCCGGTGGTTGATCCCACCGAAAATAATCGCGGATCAGATCAAATTCAGACACTTGCGCCATGCTTATTTACTCCTCAGCAGCAAGCGATCAGCAACCGGTATATAGCGCGTCGCCGCCTGCATTAAGGTATTCGCGGTCAAACCCGGCACACCGTACACTTCGGTTTCCACCCCGTAACGCGCATTAGCCTTGCGCAATAACAGATCAAAATCACCATCGCCCGAAGCCAACACGATTATGTCGGTGGTTGCGGCTGCTTCAATCACATCCAAGGTAATTCCCACATCCCAATCGCCTTTGGCAGAACCGTCACTGCGCTGGATATACGGTTTCAGCTTCACCTCAAAACCAATGGCACGCAAAATATTCTGAAATTGCCGCTGCTTGTCGTCATCACGCGCAATCGCATACGCGCACGCCTGCACCACTTCACGACCAGCGGTGGCTTGTTGCCAAAAACGGTTGTAATCAAAACTGCAACCGTAAACCGCGCGGGTGGTGTAGTAAATATTTTGCACATCAACGAATAAGCTAACTTTTTTCATAAGAGGTATTTGAGAGTGAGGGATTTAAGGATACAACACCGCTTGTTTTGTCGATACCACCGCATCATGGATTCTAAAAGCATTGCAATTCCTCAGGAACACTTGATAATGCAGCGACAACCAAACAAACCTGCCAACCAATGCTAACAACCCATCGCCCTGAACGGGCTGGCAGTGCCTTCCCTACCTAGCAGCTTTTGGAGATCATTCCATGCAAACTTTCACCGATTACGGACAAAATGCCATCAATAATTTGGCGCAACGCTATGGCGTTTCTAACGATGCCGTTACCCACATGCTTTACGCCGTAATGAATGGCAACGGCACAATGGCACAATTCAACCACCCCGAACTCGGCGGCGGCGGGCAATGGATGCAAGGTGGCATGACCATGGTGGGCGATATGTTCAACTACGGCCTGAAAGCTAAAGTCGACGGCCTGTGCGTGGAATTATCCAACCTGTTAGGCGGGCAACAAGCGGTATTTATGCCGGTCAGCAACCCGACACAGTTTCATGGCAACCGCAACTGGTGGCCGGATGAGCTGGGCATTGCCTCCACCACTGGCGGGCAAAACAACACCCGTTACGCCTATTTCCCGACTACCTGCCGTTTGGCAGTCGACATTAATGGTCAAGTCACCGTCTACAACACGCTGGATCATCAAATCGGCGGTGTGTCACAACAGCAAGGTGGCAATAATTCCATGACTTTCAGCAGCCAATACGGCAATGTGCAAGTCGACCAATTGCCTATCGTATCTGTGAATGGGGTTGCGCCGTTCGTGCCTGCACCCGCACCTGCGCCTGCCCCTTACTACCCGAACAACAATAACGTCAGCAATAACAACCCTGCCCCCGCAGACAATGGCGACATTTTCGCGTTGATCGAACGGCTGGCAGACCTGAAACAAAAAGGCATCCTTAACGACGACGAGTTCGCCAGCAAAAAGGCCGAACTACTCCAACGTTTGTAATTCATACAATCGCGGTGGCCTTGATCTGCGCAAACACCGCCATCCCCACCTTCAACCCCAGTTGCACCGCTGATTTCTGGGTGATGTGTGCCAGCAATGGCACACCGCCCATGTTCAAACGCACCATCACTTGCCCCGCCACCGGTTGCGCCATGCCGGTAATGCTGGCGGGCAACACATTGAGAATGCTGGTTTGCGCCGGTTGTTGCAGCGTCAGACTGACATCGCGGGCATCAATGCGCAAGCGTAACGGCATACCCACGGCAGTCGCCTGCTGGTAAGGCAAGCTGATCACGCCCCCTGCAAAACCGACGTGGCTGAGGTGAAACTCTGGCTCATGATCCCACACTTTCACCTGCAACACGCTGGAGGCTTCTTTGCCTTGCGCCATTGGCGAATCCAGCCGCGTCAACACCTCCGCCAATGCGCCCGAAGCCACCACCCTGCCCGCTTCCAGCACCACCAGATGATCCGCAAGCTGGGTCACTTCCTCCGGCGAATGCGTCACGTACAGAATCGGAATGTCGAGTTCGCGGTGCAAGCGTTCCAGAAACGGCAGGATTTCCTGCTTGCGCTTGAGGTCGAGCGCGGCAAGCGGTTCATCCATCAACAACACTTGCGGCTTGAGGGCAAGGGCGCGGGCAATGCCGACCCGCTGGCGTTCCCCGCCGGAGAGTTGCGCGGGGATTTTGTCCAGCAAATGCCCAATCCCCAGCATATCCACAATCGCTGCCAGTTCGGCATCAGTGGCGGATTGCGCGGCACGTTTGCGCCCGTAATCCATATTTTTGCGGGCGGTCAAATGCGGGAACAGGCTGGCTTCCTGAAACACATACCCCAAGGGGCGTTGGTGGGTCGGCAAAAACACGCCCTTCGTACTGTCCTGCCACACCTGCCCGCGCACTTGCAAAAAACCGCTGTCCGGGCGTTGCAACCCAGCAATGCAGCGCAACAAGGTGGTTTTGCCAGAGCCGGAATGCCCAAACAATGCGGTTACACCACGCCCCGGCAATTGCAAATCGGTTTCCAGTTTGAAGCCACTGAAAGCCAGTTGAAAGCGGGCGTGTAGGTTATCGTGCGGTGTATTGCTCATATTTTTGACATCCTGATCCCACGGTTAAGCGTATACATCAGCAACAACACGATGAAGGAAAACACCACCATGCCGCCTGCCAACCAGTGCGCTTGCGCGTATTCCATCGACTCCACATGGTCGTAAATCTGCACCGACACCACGCGGGTTTTGTCGGGAATATTGCCGCCGATCATTAACACTACGCCGAATTCGCCCACGGTATGCGCAAACCCCAGAATGCAGGCAGTGAGAAAACCGGGTCGCGCCATCGGTAACGCCACGCTGAAAAACGCATCCAGCGGTTTTGCCCGCAGCGTACTTGCCGCCTCCATCAGACGCATATCCAGCGTTTCAAACGCATTCTGAATAGGCTGCACCACAAACGGCAGCGAATAGAACACCGAGGCAATGACCAAGCCAGTGAAGGTAAACGGCAATGTCCCCCAACCCAATGAGTCGGTCAATTGCCCAATCGGCCCTTTTGGCCCAAGGGTAATCAACAGGTAAAACCCGATCACGGTGGGTGGCAGCACAATCGGCAACGCCACCACCGCGCTCAACGGGGCTTTCCACCAGCGGCGGGTACGCGCCAGATGCCAAGCCAGCGGTGTGCCAATGACCAACAAAATCAAAGTTGTCAGGCTGGCAAGTTTAAAGGTGAGCCAAATGGCAGACCAGTCGCCAGCACTCAACATGGCTTGGCACTGTCGGTAGAGACGCAAGATTTTGCGTCTCTACGGGGAGGTGTGGGGATTTCGTAGCCGTAACTGCTGATAATGGCTTGTGCCTCTTCCCCTTTGAGGAATTCCAGCAAGGCTTTAGCTGCGGCACTGTCTTTGGCGTTGCTGAGCAATACCGCATCCTGCGCCATCGGTTGGTACATATCCGCTGGTACGATCCACGCCGAACCGCCCTTGAGTTTGCCGTCTTTTTGCACCTGCGACAGTGCGACAAAACCCAGTTCCGCATTGCCAGTGGAAACGAAATCATACGTCTGGGTAATATTCTCGCCCGTCACCAGTTTGGGCGTGATAGCAGCAGTCAGCCCCAGTTTTTCCATCACCGCCATACCCGCTTCACCGTAAGGGGCGGTTTTGGGGTTGGCAATTGCCAGATGCTTGAAGTCGCCTTTGCGCAATACCTCACCTTTGTCATCCACATAACCCTCGGTACTGCTCCACAACACCAGCTTGCCGAAAGCGTAGGTAAATTGGGTGTCAGCTTCCGCCATCTTGGTTTCAACCAGCTTTTTCGGGGTCTTGCTATCGGCGGAAATGAACACTTCAAACGGTGCGCCGTTTTCGATCTGGGCGTATAGCTTGCCCGTTGCACCTGCGGATATTTTCAATTCATGTCCGCTGGTAACTTTGAATTTTTCCGCAATGGCTTCCAGTGGCTTGGAGAAGTTGGAGGCAACGGCGACTTGCACTTCATCCGCTAGGGCGGTGTTTGTTGCAAACCCGACACCAGATACCAGCAAAATAGCCCAAAATATTCTCATAACTACCTCCGTTGACCATGAATGAGTAATGTTAATAGGAAGGCAAAAGTTATGCCATGTTGCTTTAGGCTAAGTGAAAATCGCGTATTGGTAACGCCCGATATTCTCCATTCAGCGGTTTGTTGCTACACTCAAACCATCTCGTATTACGGTATGACACCATGACTATTTCTGTACGTCTTCCACCGGAAGAACAACACATGCTGGAAGTGCTGGCGCGGCGCGTGGGGCGCAGCAAAAGTGACCTGATGCGGCAGGCAGTACGGGAGCTTTGCCAACGTTTAGCTGCGGATAACCGCACACCTTACAGCTTGGGGCAAGATTTGTTTGGGACGGGTAGCCTCGCGCCTGCACCCACTGACCCCATGAAACGCCAGATTTGGGAGAAGCTGCGTGCCAAACACCGCCGCTTGGGTTGATACGGGCTATTTGGTTGCCCTGTTTGCCAAAGAAGATCCTCATCATCAATCAGCGAATGCGTTTTTGAAGCAGTTGGGAAGAATCGAGCTGCACTCCATTTGGCCTGTAGTCGTGGAAGCCTGCTTCTTCCTTGACATTCGGGGCAAGCTTGCCCTGCTCCAGTGGATTGAGCGCGGCGCAATGACACTCCACGATCTCAGCCCGCAAGACCTGCCAATGGTGCGTAATACCTTGGAGAAATACCAAAATCTTGAGCCGGATTTTACCGACGCAGTGCTGGTAACGCTGGCGAGCATACTCAAAGTCCGGCACATACTGACCGTGGACGAACGGGATTTCTCGGTGTACCGCCTTGCTGATGGCAGTTGCTTTGAACGGTTATGGGTTTAGTTACCAAACCATGCACCCAAATAAAGATACCGTCATTTCATGGGGTTGCGTTTTCAAAATCACATTTCCCAATGGAAAAATTTATGTCGGTAGTGATACTGCCAGCACTGCACGTCTCGATTTTTTCAAATATTTTGGCTCGCCTCGTAAGGCTAAAACTGACATGCTTCACGAATTAGGCGCATACCTGACGACGGGTGATGCTTATGTTCTTCAGAAGGAAATTCTTTATGCCCAAGAAAATGTAAAAGTTGGCGACATCCTTCGGGTAGAACAGCAATACATAAAAGCCCTCAATGCTAAAGACCCAAGTATCGGCTACAACAGGTAAAGAGCAAGAAACCTACACACTTAAACCGGCATTTTCGCTTTTTCACCTGCAACTTCGCGCACCAGTTTCGGCACGAGAAAGCCAGGTAAACGTTGGCGTAATGCGTCCAGTAATTGCACAGCTTGGGCTTGAGTAACTTCAAAATGCGCCGCACCCGCGACACGATCCAGCAAATGCAGGTAATACGGCATCACGCCTTGCGCGAACAGGCTTTCGCTCAAATCAGCTTGCGCGTCTACCGTATCATTCACCCCGCGCAATAATACCGCTTGATTTAACAAGGTCACGCCGCTGGCACGCAATGCAGCTAATGCGTCGTGTACATCCGTTGCAGCTAATTCTTGAGCGTGATTGGCGTGAATCACCATCACTTTTTGCTGTGGCAATTGTGCCAAAAGCTGTTGAAATCCGGCATCAATGCGTGAAGGCAACACCACCGGCAAGCGCGTGTGAAAACGCACCCTTATCACATGAGGAATATGCTGTAATTGACTGAAAAATGAAGCTAAACGCTCATCGGACAAAGTTAACGGATCACCGCCACTCAAAATGACTTCGCGCACATCGGTATGCTCGCGCAAATACGCCAACGCGCTTTCCCACTCGCCTTTAACCGGATTGGATTCGCTGTAAGGAAAATGCCGCCGGAAACAGTAGCGGCAATGCACCGCGCACGCGCCCGTCGTTACCAACAGCACCCGTCCTTGGTATTTGTGCAAAACCCCATCAGCCACCAGCGCGTTTTGATCGCCGACCGGATCGTGATTAAAGCCTTCAACAACGCGCAATTCCTCGTCCAGCGGTAACACCTGCCGCAATAACGGGTCGTGCCAATCCCCTGACTTCATCCGCGCTAAATAACTATGTGGAACTAATAAGCGAAATTGTTGTGCTGCTTGCACACTTACCGCATCTTGCGGCAAATTCAACAAGCGCACCAAAGTCGCAGGATCACGCACCGCACCCGCCAGTTCACGTTGCCATACTGCTACCGTGCTGCTCACTGACGCGCCAACCGTTCCTGCGTGGTTAGGGCAATTTTATTACGCAAATACACCGGCTGCGCCAATTCCGGCGCAACCGCTTCACCGCGCTGCCAAGCCGCAACCGCCAATGGCAACATAAATTCCGCAGCAGGCAGCAATTCGGTATTCTCACCTTCCAGCTTGCCACTGAAACGCGCTTGTAACGTTTCCGCATACGCTGACCAACCATGCCCTACCGCAAACCAGCCTGCCGTTTCAGGTAAGGGCGTATGCTCCGCAGCGCACACTTGTTCCTCACCTTGCAATTGCACTAGGCCATTTTGCACGGTGTATTCCCCCCAATAAACCTCGTTCATGCGGGCATCCAGTGCCGCCAATACCTGCATCGCACCGTATTGCTGATACGCTTGCTGCGCCAATGCGGCTAAAGTCGACACCGGAATAACCGGCTTATCCGCCGCCAATGCCAACCCTTGCGCCACCCCAATGCCAATCCGAATCCCTGTAAATGCCCCCGGCCCACGCCCCACCACCAAAGCATCAACCTCAGACAGGCGCAATGCTGCTTGCGCCAATACCTGCTCAATCATGGGTAAAATTTTATGGGTATGCTCACGCGGGGTTAATTCAAACGCGCTAAACGTCACGCCATCGCTATAAACCGCGACGGAACAAGCTTCGGTGGAAGTATCAAGTGCTAACAGTTTCATCAGGCTCTCGCAAAGGCAGCATCTTATTCTCAAAAAAACGTTCAACGATTTCCAGCTTTTGGGTACGCGGCATACGCGGCAAACTGTCGAGAAACACTTTACCGTAACTGCGGGTACGCAACCGGGTGTCGCAAATCATTAAAACTCCGCGATCAGTTTGATCCCGAATCAACCGCCCTACCCCTTGTTTCAAGGTAATGACCGCCTGCGGAATCTGGTATTCACCGAATGGATTACCGCCGCGTTGCCGAATCGACTCCAAACGTGCTTCCATCACCGGATCGGTAGGCGCGGCAAACGGCAATTTGTCGATAATCACGCAGCTCAATGCATCACCACGCACGTCGACACCTTCCCAAAAACTCGCTGTTCCCAGCAATACCGCATTGCCCAGCTCCCGGAAGCGGTCGATCATATCACGCGGGGTCGATTCACCCTGAATCAACAACGGAAAATCAATGCGATCCTGCAAGAGTTCCGCCGCTTCATTCAACGCCCGGTAACTGGTAAACAGCATAAACGTGCGCCCACCACAGGCTTCAATGACCGGAACCGCCGCATCGACCAACGCGCTGATAAATCCGCTGTCTTGCGGCTCTGGCAACCGGGAAGGCAAATATAACAAAGCGTTACGCCAATAATCGAAAGGACTATCGAGCTGCAACGTGGTGGCATTATCCAACCCCATGCGCTGATTGAAATGCTCGAACGATTGCCCCACCGCCAAGGTTGCCGAAGTCATTACCCAACTGCACGGCAATTCCGCCATGCACTTTTTAAACGGCACCGCAACATCCAGCGGCGTACTGGTCAAAGCAAAACCACGGGTAAAGGTTTCAAACCATTGCACCGTATCCGCAGGCGGATTTTGCAGGCGTTGTAAACACGCTTGCTGTTCCAGTAAACGCTCGTAACAGGCTTGCAGCCCTTTGCTGCGTGATGACGCGAGTTCCAGCAATACGGCTAATTGTTCCATGCTTGCGGTTAATAATCCCACATGCTCAACAATCGCGGGCTTGTGGCAAATACGCGCCCAAGGCGCACGCTGCCCCGGTGTATCCATTGCCAAGCGCAAATCCAGCACTGCTTTTTCCAGCACATCCAATTGGTCGCGTAAATCCGGCATATCGGACGCATTCGCCAATACTTCGAGCAAGGTGTCGCGCTTCCAATCCTGCAACTTACGGCTACTGAAGGTATCGCTGAAAAAGCTGGAAGCAATTTCCGGCAACTGGTGCGCTTCGTCCAACACCACCACATTCGCCAGCGGCAATAATTCGCCGAAGCCTTCTTCTTTAATCGCTAAATCGGCGAAGAACAAATGATGATTGACTACCACAATGTCGGCTTCTTGCGCAGCACGCCGCGCTTTGACCACAAAACATTCTTGGTAATCGCTGCATTCCGCGCCAATACAATTTTCGGTGGTCGATGTTACCCGCTGCCAAATTTCGGCATCACGCGGCACTGCGGATAATTCCGCAGCATCGCCGGTACGGGTTAAACCCGACCAGTCACCGATACGCCGCAACCACACCACGCTTTTTTTATCGGGCAAACGCCCTTCGGATTGGGTGATCTTTAAGCGGTGCAAGCACAAATAATTGGCACGCCCCTTTAACAAAGCGGTCTTGCTGCTGCTTTTTAATGCCTTGCGCACCAATGGCAAATCTTTGTGGTAAAGCTGATCTTGCAGGGTTTTACTGCCCGTGGAGATAATCACGCGCTCGTCGCACAGCAACGCTGGAGCAAGGTAAGCAAAGGTTTTACCCACCCCCGTACCGGCTTCAATCACAGCGGTAGCTTGCGTTTTCAAAGCCTCTAACACTGCCTGCAACATCGCTTGCTGTTGCGGACGCGGCTGAAACCCGTCTATCAATTGCGCGAAT
Organism: Thiothrix unzii; assembly: GCF_017901175.1. Taxonomy (NCBI): domain Bacteria; kingdom Pseudomonadati; phylum Pseudomonadota; class Gammaproteobacteria; order Thiotrichales; family Thiotrichaceae; genus Thiothrix; species Thiothrix unzii. The sequence goes on along the minus strand of NZ_CP072793.1, from coordinate 1,462,200 downwards.
GGCCCAAATTCCCCCAGCAAATCGCTCATGGGTAACTCAGGCGTGGTGGCAGACCCGGCTTTAATGGAGTGACTCCTGATAATACTGGGCTTTTGCCGCCATGCTTGCGGCTTGCTGGGCATTGCCTTGCTGTTTATTTAACTCGCTGAGGGTTAACCACAACTCTGGGTTTTCAGGCTCAATGCGTAATGCGCGTTCAATCGTGGCTACTGCACCAGATACATTGCCCTGCCCGGCTTCGGTTTGCGCTTGTTGACGTAAGCCACGGGCAGCGGGCGAAGACACGTATTTTTTCGGCGGCAAGGCTACCTGTGTTTCCGGGAGTTCCGGTGTTTCCGGGGGTTGCAGTGCTTCTAATGTAATCACCTCAGGCATCGGTGCAGGCGCAACAACTACCGGAGCCTGTTCTTGCGGTAAAGGCAGCCTGCGCGGTGGCGGTGTAACCGGACGTTGCGCCGGAGCCGGACGATTCACACGCGGCGGTTGCACTACATGCGGTTGTGGGTAACGGTTGTAAACCGCATCCGGCATAACCTGCGGGTTTGGCGCACAAGCGGACAGTGCACTTGCTGCTGCCACTGCCAGTAGCGCACGCACGGCATTTGAAGCTAGGATTATTTTCATTGTCATTACTGCATTAAATTATCAATCCAATTGGAATTGCCCGATGCTGGCTGTGGCGCAGCAGCAGGCGCGGGGGCAGCCGTACCTTCTTCAACAGGTGGTGCAACCGGCGCACAGAAATGGGTTTTCTGTGGTTGTGTGCCACGAATAAACGGCGTAGGCACTGATGTACCGCACGCCGGATTTGCCCGCAAACCACTGGTAGGATCAATATCAACCCACACCAAGCGCGACGAACCACCCGCATTCAAAGGTTTAGTCGGCAATACCCGGAACAAATCCGCCCACACTTTTAACGCCCCGGTTCCCCCGGTCATGTTGGTGGGTTTATTGTCATCACGCCCAACCCACACGGTCGCGACGTGCTGCCCGGAAAAGCCCGCAAACCAACTGTCTTTTTTATCGTTGGTTGTACCGGTTTTGCCTGCAACTTTTTTCCATTCCGGTAACACGCTGGATAATTCCTTAGCGGTTCCGTCCACCGTTACACGATGCAGACCGTAATGCAATAAATCCACCGCTTCGGGGCTGGCAACTTGTTGAACCGTGAGCGGATAGCGTGTTAACACTTTCCCCTGTAAATTCATCACGCTACGAATGGCTTTTAACGGGGAATACGAACCACCGGCGGCAATGGTTTGGTACATTTGCTGGACATCCATTGGCGACATTTCCAGCGCACCCAACAAAATCGACGGGTATTCAGGGATTTTCTTGTTGATACCAAGGCCGTGTAAGGTATTGATAACATTATCCACGCCGACATCCACCCCGATACGCACCGCTGGCGTGTTACGCGACAAGGTAAGTGCTTTCAGCACGGTAATGTAACCCATGTGACGTTGATCGTAGTTGCCCGGTTGCCAGTACTTGCGTTTATCAATCTTGACGGTAACAGGGCCGTCGCTGATGCGCGTGCCGAGGTTGTATTTGTTTTTTTGCTCAAATGCAGTGAGGTAAATCGCCGGTTTCACCAAAGAACCGATTTGACGTTGCGCCGTTAACGCCCGGTTATACCCCGCGTAACGCACATCGCGACTACCCACCAGAGCTACCACTTCCCCGCCTTGGACGCTGCTGATAATCAACGCGCCGTTGAGCTTACCTTTTTTGATACCTTGCGAACGCTCTAATTGCGCCACCCGTTTTTGCAAAATGGTTTCAGCGGTTAACTGGGTAATCGGATCCATCGAGGTAAAAATCATCAAACCCGCGCTGTGAATATCTTCTTCTTTGTAGTCACGCTGTAATTGACCGCGCACCACGTCCAAATAAGCCGGGAACGGTGACGCGCCGGAAGGTTTATGCTCTTCCACACCCAACGGGCGTTGGCTGGCTTCAGCAAACTCCTGCGGATTAATCACACCCTCTTGCTGCATCACTTGCAACACCAGATTACGCCGCTCCACTGCACGTTCGGGGAAACGCCGTGGATCGTAATATCCCGCGCCCTTGGCTAAACCAATCAGCAAGGCAATTTGATCGGCTTTTAACTCACCCACTTGGCGATTGAAATAAAACTGTGCCGCCAACCCAAAACCGTGAATCGCGCGATCGCCGTCTTGCCCTAGATGGATTTCATTTAAATATGCTTCAAGAATTTCGCGCTTGTCGTAATGCAATTCCAGCAAAAACGCCATCATCGCTTCTTTGATTTTACGCTGCCAACTGCGCTCATTGGTGAGGTAAAAGTTTTTGACGAGCTGTTGGGTTAAGGTACTGCCGCCCTGCACGGTATGCCCTGCTTTGAGGTTGGCGACCACTGCCCGCCCAATCGCCAGCGGGTTAACCCCTTGGTGCTCATAGAATTTTTTATCTTCAACCGCCAATAAGCCACGAATCAATAGCGGCGAAACTTCGGATTGCTTGACCAATACGCGGTCTTCGTTTTGACGCGGGTAGAAATTCCCGATTAGTACCGGCTCTAAGCGCATTAAATTCAACGGGCTTTTGCCGTCGGAAAACCCTAACGACGCAATCTTACCGCCATTGATGTTAATTTTAATGCTGCGGGCTGGCTCTTTATCGCCTGCAAACTGGAAACCACGGGTATTGATCATGAACTGATCACCCTTGCGGCGGTATTGCCCGGTCTGGGTCGGCTCTGCCACCGCGCGGTAGCCCAGCAGTTTCATTTCCTGCTCTAAATGATCAGCGTAAAGTTGCTGGCCTTCGTACATATCCAAGGGACGTGCAAACACCCGTGCAGGCAATTCCCAACGCTTGCCCTCAAATTGCGAACGCACGTTTTCGTCGAGTTGCATGGTGTAAACCACGAAAACCAACACACCTAAAATAAGTGCCACCATAAACAGGATGCGGAATGTCCGACCAAACAGCGCGAAAATAAACCATACTGCTTTGAAAAATCGCTTCCAGAGTGCGTCCTGTTGTGTTTCCTGACCGGCTTCCTGACTCAAGTTAGTTTCCTGCTATGCTTACGTTTTAGGGTTACCATTTTTGCGCAACAATGAGACACGGCATGTTCACCCATACACCTGACACTCTGCTGGAAGCCATGCGGCATCCCGCATTTTATCCGCATCCAGCAAATCCCGATATTCAAGTCATCCACACGCACATATCGAGCGTTTTCCTGACCGGCGAGTTTGCTTACAAGATAAAGAAGCCAGTCAATTTTGGTTTTCTGGATTTTACACAATTGGCAGACAGGAAACATTTCTGTGAAGAAGAATTACGCCTAAATCGTCGCCTTGCCCCTGCTTTATACCTAGGGGTGGTCGCAATTGCCTATAAAAATGGCACATACCGCCTGCATCAAGCTAACGCATCAGACTTACCCGCCGCTGACGTAGTGGAGTATGCCGTAAAAATGCGCCAGTTCGACACCCAACAACAGTTAGACCAGTTATTGAAGGTAGGTTCCCTGTCGCTGGTGCATATCGACACCTTGGCACTGCAAATCGCACAGTTCCACCGCGATAGCGAATGCGCCGCCAGCGAAACGCCGTGGGGAACACCTGCCAGCGTACTGGAACCGATGCTGCATAACTTTGTGCCATTGCGCCAACATTTAACCGATCCCGCGTTACAAGACCGTCTGCAAACACTCGAACAGTGGACGCAACACACATGGCAAGCGTTGCAACCCATCTTAGCCCAGCGCAAACACGAAGGGCGGATTCGGGCGTGTCACGGCGATATGCACCTTGGGAATATAGCCATGATTGACGGGGAAATCACAATTTTTGACGGCATTGAATTCAACGACAGTTTACGTTGGATTGATACCGCCAGTGAAATCGCGTTTTTATGCATGGATTTGCACTCGCGTAACGCCCCGCAATACGCTAACCGCGCGTTGAATGCCTACCTCGAAGCCAGTGGTGATTACGGTTTATTAGCGGTTTTTGGTTTTTATTGCGTGTACCGTGCCTTAGTGCGAGCCAAAGTTAATGCCCTGCGTTTACCCCAACAAACCGCAGCCGAAGAACGGGCTGAAAGTGTCAAAACTTGCACGGCGTATCTGGATTTAGCCCAACGTTACACCCAGCGTACCCGCCCCGTATTAATCATTAGCCACGGTTTAAGCGGTTCCGGTAAATCCTGGGGTTGCCGTCAATTGGGGGACGAGCTGGGGTTTATCCACCTGCGCTCCGATGTGGAACGCAAACGCCTAAACGCAATGTCAGCCACCGAACGCAGCACCGCAGGGCTGGATCAGGGCATTTACAGCCCCAGCATGAGCGCACGCACTTACGACCGCTTGGCGCAATGCAGTGCGCTGGCTTTAGATCAGGGTTATTGCGTGGTGGTAGATGCGACTTTTTTGGATGGCGCACAACGCCAACGCTTCCAAGCACTCGCTGCGGCACATGATGCCAGCTTTCTCATCCTGCATTTCAGCGCGAGTGTCGAACAACTCGAACACAATATTCGCACCCGCCAAGCAGCCAATAATGATGCGTCTGATGCTGATATTGCTGTGCTGCATCAACAATTAGCACACTATAAACCATTGCAGGATAATGAACCTTGTGTAACAGTTCAGTCTAATCAAGCTTTACCGATTGCAACGATACAAGCTCATGCACTGCTTAGGAGTAAATAATGCACCGTAAATCCCTCACACTGCTGATCAGCACACTGGCTTTAAGCCTTTCCGCACCGTTGTTGGCGGACACTAAACTGACCTATACCGACTCCGGTTTTGGCCCGCAGGAGCGTAAAACCATTATCCAAGTGAATGGCGACAAAGTGCGCATGGAAGAAGCCGACAGCGGCATTTACACCCTGTACGACAACACCAAAAAAGCCCTGTTCACGGTTAATACCAAAACCAAGCAGTACATTGAAACCACGCCTGAAAAAATGCGCGAACGCATGGGTAAAGTGGTGGAAATGCAAAACCAGTTCAAAGAGGAAATGAAAAAGCAAATCGCGGCAATGCCGGAAGATCAGCGTAAAGTCGCTGAAGAACGCATGAAACAAGCCGAAGAAGCCATGAAAGCCCCTGCACCGCCGATTAAAATGGAAAAAACGGATCGTAAAGACACCGTTCAAAACATTGCTTGCCAAATTTCCAGCATTAGTATTGACGGCAAACCAATGCGCGACGTATGCGTTGCAGGAAGCGATGCAATGGATGCCGCCGACCACACCATGTTGCTCACTATGTTTGAATACATGGATGGCATTACCGCTGAATCTGCGAAGGCACAAGGTATCGCAGCACCGAGCGATGGCTCTGCATCCGTTCACAAAGAAGGCTTGGCGGTACGAATTCAAGCTGTTCCTGAAGGCCCGCGTAGTGAGTTGAATGCGATTGCGAAAGACGCGCTTAACGATGCGGATTTTGCGATTCCAGAAGGTTTCACGGTGTTTGAACCTAGCATGGCTCCGCCGCCAGCTCCTCCTGCGACTGCACCAGCGGCTCCGGCTGCCTCAGCACCTGCTGCGACACCTCCGGCGGCTGCGCCAGCGGCGAAGTAAGACGGAAGACCCCCCTCACCCCAACCCCTCTCCCTCAAGGGGAGAGGGGCATAACACTACAAACACGCAGTAATCACTGCGGCTATTTCTGCGTCAGTTAGTTTCACGGGGTTGGTTTTCATGCTTGATCCGCGTGAATTGGCTACTAGATGTGGAATTGCAGCGGTTGTTACCCCGAAATCGCTTAAAGACGGTAAATTCAGTTGCTGCGCCCAAGTTGTCAGGGTATGCACTAAAAATACCCGCGCCCCAACCTCATCAACGTGACTGCGCCCCCGAAATAACTTACCGATTTGCGCGTATTTTGCTAAGGCCGGATGGTCTGGCTCGCGGGCTTCGAGGCAGTCAATATTCATGCGAGTTGCCGCTGCGACTAACATTCCGCAACCGACCCCATGCGGTACGGGATGAAACGCCCCCAACGGCGCGACAATCCCATGCACCGACCCCAACCCCGTTTGCGCCAAACAAATCCCAGACAGCAACGCCGCGTAAGCCATGCCCGCTTGTGCCTGTGCATCCGTCGGGTCAGCGTAAAGTGTCAACAAACTATCGCGCACCGCCGTCATCCCCGACAATGCCAGCGCGTCAGTCAGCGGATTTGAACGGGTGGACACATAAGCTTCCATCAATTGGGTAAACGCATCCATGCCATTGGCAGCAATTTGTGCAGGCGGACAGGTTGCCAGCAAACTCGGATCAACCAGCGCGTATTCCGCCATTAATTGCTCATCACGAAACGATTTCTTAAAACCGTTGACACCCTGCACCGACAGCACCGCATTTTTAGTGGCTTCCGACCCCGTTCCGGCAGTCGTTGGCACGGCAATAAACGGTGTCGCCGAGCCGCGATAAGGCAATTCAGGGCCGACACCTTCCAGATGATCCATCACCGAATTAGCGGGCTTGAGCAAACCTGCCACCGCTTTCGCCGCATCCAACGGGCTGCCGCCACCGATCCCCACCACCGCATCAAACGCCTGATCACGGTACTGCGCCACGGTTGCATCCACCCATTGCGGCGAAGGCTCCTCAGTCACCCGGCACAATTCCCAAGTAAAACCGGCAGCGTGCAATGCGCCCAACACCCGTTCCCCCGCAGGTGATGCGGTAAACGAACTCGCCCCGGTCACAATCAGCAAACGCTTACCGTATTGCGCCGCAATCGCAGGCAATTTATCGAGCGCACCTACCCCAAACTCAATACGCGGTAAACGCGCGAGGCTAAACGCACCAATGGTTGCCAGCGATTTCATTGCACACTCCTTGTTGCCAGCCTTGCGGCATCAGGTTTTCGGTAAGGTAACACCGGTTTGCCCTTGGTATTTGCCGCCGCGATCTTTGTACGAGGTTGAACACACTTCGTCGGACTCAAAAAACAGCATTTGTGCCACGCCTTCATTCGCGTAAATTTTCGCAGGCAAGGTGGTGGTATTGGAGAATTCCAAGGTGACATGACCTTCCCACTCCGGTTCCAGCGGGGTTACATTCACAATAATGCCGCAACGCGCATACGTCGATTTCCCCAAACACACCACCAACGTGCTGCGCGGAATGCGGAAATATTCAACGGTGCGTGCTAATGCAAACGAATTCGGCGGGATAATGCACACGTCACCCTTAAAATCGACAAAGCTTTTTTCGTCAAAGTTTTTCGGGTCAACAATGGTGCTGTTGATATTGGTAAAAATCTTAAACTCGTTGGCGCAACGCACATCATAACCGTAGCTCGACGTGCCGTAAGAGACGATTCTTTCGCCGTTGGCAGTGCGCACCTGCCCTGTTTCAAACGGTTCGATCATATTGTGTTCGGCTGCCATGCGGCGAATCCAATGGTCGGATTTAATGCTCATCCTTTCACCCCTACGCCACCTTGACGCTGAAACGGTACTTTAACAAACGGTAAACGCACCGCACCACTGAGGTTATACGCCACGGTACGTGAGCGGATAGCGTCCGGTGCGAGGCGTAAAATTTCGGCGAAATCGAGTTTTACCGGAATTTTAACCGGCACATCCTGACGTGCACCGAGCGTGACATTTTCGGTTTGATCACCACTGGCGACTTGCCGCCCGTTGAGGGTTAAACCGTATTCAATGCCCTGCAACGGAATCGGGAAGGCATTCGGGTTGCTGACATTCAGGGTGACAACTGCCGTGCCTTGGGTGAGGGAAATCTCTTGCACTTGGATGTTTTGAATCGAGACTTTGGGCTGCTCAATCACACCGGGGACGCTGCTGCACGCTTGCAGTAACAGGGAAGTGGATAGCAATAGGGATATTCGTTTCAGCATGGGTTTTTCTTTGTGTTAAGGGCGATAGCGAATACTAAAACAAAACAGAAGATCAGAATAGAAGAAACGCCTCCCCTGACAAGAGGAGGCTGGGAGAGGTTTCTTTGGACGAAGGCTTACACGTTCATAATCTTAATCGTCGGGAACTTGGTGCTGTAATCCTTGGCTTTTTGCGCCAGACGCGCTGAAGCTTTACGGGAAATGTCCTTGTAGATTTGCGCCACAGTTCCATCCGGGTCAGACACTACCGTAGGATTACCGTTGTCGACTTGCTCACGGATTTTGATGTCGAGTGGCAGGCCACCGAGGTAGTTCACACCGTATTGTTCCGCCATGCGCTGACCGCCACCTTCGCCGAAGATGTGTTCAACCGTGCCGCAGTTGCTGCAAATGTGCATACTCATGTTTTCGACGATACCCAAGATAGGCACTTCGACTTTTTCAAACATTTTCAGACCTTTACGCGCATCCAACAAGGCAATGTCTTGCGGTGTGGTAACGATAATCGCGCCAGAAACCGGGATTTTCTGGGAAAGCGTCAACTGGATGTCACCCGTACCAGGTGGTAAGTCGATTACGAGGTAATCCAAATCGCCCCAGTTGGTGTCGCCCAGCAACTGTTCCAACGCTTGTGTGACCATCGGGCCGCGCCAAATCATCGGAGTATCTTCTTCGATCAGGAAACCAATCGACATGGCTTTGATGCCGTGGTTTTGCATCGGCTCTAAGCTTTTGCCATCGCTGGATTCCGGCTGACCACTGATGCCTAACATACGCGGTTGGCTGGGGCCGTAAATGTCCGCATCCAACATACCGACGCTTGCGCCATCGGCTGACAGTGCCAGCGCGAGGTTCACCGCCGTCGTGGATTTACCTACGCCGCCTTTACCGGAAGCCACTGCAATAATGTTTTTAATGCCGTCTTTGCGCTTCACACTCTTTTGCACGGAATGCGCCGCCACCTGCGTGGTCACACTCACCTCAGCATCGCTTACGCCAGCCGCCGCTAATGCTGCTTTGATTTCAGCCGCTAATTCATCGCGGTAACTACCCGCCGGATAACCTTGCACCACACGCACGGCAACCTTGCCAGCGTCGGTGGTAATGTCTTTTACTTGATGCAGGCTCACAATGTCCTGATCCAGATAACGGTCTTTGATGCCTTTTAATACGGCTTCAACCTGTTCGCGTGTCATGTAGGGGTTCTCCTCAAATGGGCTTCAATCAATGTGGACGCGATTCTACACTATTAAAAGCGTCAGTCGAAATAAGCACCCATTCAGGGGTGGTAATTACCTAGTGGGATAGTCAGGAATGAGTGTCGGCAACCTACTCATACCGCTTCCCCGCCACCTCAACCCAGCCGCCTTTGCGCCCTTTGGGGTCGTGGTGCGTCCAGTGCAGTACCCCGCCGCGATTGTTCCACACGTATTCGCCTTTGATCGTGACGGCATCGCCTTGTGCTACCGGAATGCGTGGCGCGAGGTCGATATTGTGCGCCACCAGCAAAGTGATGTCGGGGGCAATTTCCACTAAAAAGCGTTGGTGTTGGCTGCCGTCGCGGTCGTCTTTGAGCAATTTAACGACTTTGCCCTGTATCGTTGTCCAAAACTTGGCATCGGGATTGCGGCTGGCTTGGCGGATTTGTTCCACAGCTTGCGCGGTTGAAGCACCCGGATTGGCAGTTTGCACCTGCGCACTGGGCGCACGCGCGGGCGCACTGGGTTCAGCAGGTTTTTGAAAATGTTGATAAACCGCGAATAAACCCGCGCCTGCGAGTAATACGACTGCCTTGACAATTTTTGCTTGCATCTAAAATTCCTAGCGTTAACCTTTAACGGTGGTGCGCACGTAAGTGAGGATTTCTTCGCGGGCTTCCGCCAGCACCGAATCGCGATCTAACGACTCCAAAATCTGTTGCACGGTTAATTTCGGCCCTGCGTCGCCCCATGATTTGCCATTGGCTAACCATTGCTCGGCAACGCGCCCCACTACGAGGGTGCTATACCACGCCACAGCCCCTTGCGCCGCGCCGGTCAATACCGTGGAAAGCCCCGCCGAACCGAGTTTGAGCGCGGAAGAGACCAAATGCACTGCCCACACCGCCCCCATTAATAACACCATTTGCGCTAACACAGTGCGCACCAAATCGCCCGCTTCATTGCGTGAAATCGACAAGCCGTAAAGCCGCGACAAATGCACCACCATGCCCGCGTCAATCATCGCCGCCGCCACCAAATCCGCCACCGGAATCGGGTTAAATGCCACCGCAATACCCTTACCCAAGCAATACAAGCGGATGGTTTTCGCCCCCAATTCGCGTTTCACCGCCAAGATGCGCTGCCCCAAGGCGTTACTGAGATCACCCGCAAATAACGAAGCATTGAGCGCGGCAAGAGTTTTGCCTTCGGCTTCCACAATGTCCCACAAGCGGGCTTTAAGTGCGCCAACATTGAGCGGACGCTCACGGATGCCATCGCGTTCCGTGCCGTCTTCGTCGATAAAAATCACACTTTGGCGGCTGGCTTGCGCCGTGGTGAACACAATGTTTTCCGGCGCAATCACCCCTTGAGTCCGGGTGCGCAAAATACTGCGCAATTGACGTTGCTCATCTTCGGTGTAGCGGTCGGCTTTATTAACCACTAATAATATCGGGCGATGCGCTGCCGCGACAATTTTTAATGCCTGAAACTCCACATCGGTCAGGTCACTGTCCACCACAAACAACAGCAAATCGGTACGGCTGGCGACTTCATGCGCCATGCGTTCGCGGGCTTCCCCGTCGATTTCATTGATCCCCGGCGTATCAATCAAAAACAAACCGCCGTCAGCGTATTCTTCCCACTGCTGCATATTAACGCTGCGGGTTTCGCCGTGTAACACGCTGACACTAAACGCGGTTTTACCCAGCAGCGCGTTTAACAAGGACGATTTGCCAACGCTGACCCGCCCGAAAACCGCAATGTGTAAATGCCCGTGTTCAAGCTTATCGAGCATTGCCCGCACTTGCGCATAATCTTCGCTCAACGTGCTGCGAATCGTGTCGGGAATCCGCGCATCTTCCAGCAATTGCCGCAAGCTTGCCGACGCTAATTGCAAATGGGTGTCGCCAGTCGTTGGCACATTGGCTGGCTCAAGAGCCTCAGTCGGCGGTTTTCCCCCGATACTGTTCAATAACCAATCTGGCAAATGTTTTTGTACGTTCTTCCAGATTTCCACTAAGCATCTCCTGAAAAGTCGTGGCAGCGGATGCTACTTTGAGCGTACCGCGTTGTTCGAGGGTGTGCGCCACGGCATGACCGAGCGCGTCAAAAATCAGCCCGTAGGCAACCGCATGTACCAAACCACCCGCCACCGTGCCGACACCGGGAAAGGCTTTCAAACCGTTACCCGCCACAGCCAGTAACAACGGTATGCTTTTATTGACACCGCCTTGGCTAAAGTTGAGAAACTGATCAATATCAAGCTCACTCACCGGACTATCGTACAGTTTGCACAACTCCTGCACCATGCGCGTGCCAATTACCCCTTGAATGATTAAATCCGTACCTGGGCTAACCGAAGCTAACGCCCCCAAAATCGCTTGACGGGTCGAGCTACGCACCACTTTTTCGGCTTGTTGGCGACGAAAATCAAGGCGTGTTACATCGAGTTTTTCCTGCACCAAACTCAATACGCTGGTATCGCGCTGGGTGGCTAACCAAGTTAAACGCTGATCAATTTCGTGCTGTAAATACTGTGCAAGCGCGGCAACATCGACCTTACGCGGGCGTTCCACCACCTCTTCACGCCCATCGGGGTAAATGCGGGTAATCGCTTCCACCCCGCCCGCCTGAATAAACACTACCGTCGGCTGCGGCGTGCTAAAGCGACTTTGGATGCGCTCAATCAATTGCTGTTGTTCACTGCGGCTGTACTGGTCACGCTTATTAAGCGCGATTAACAACGGTTTACCAAACCCCGCCAACGCTTGTAAATCCTGATATTGGCTGCGGCTCAAATCGGCATCGGTCACGTAAACCACAATATGCGCCCGAATGGCTTCATCCCGCGACAGCGCGTCCAACTCACCTTGGGCTTCATTGCGCCCCGGCAAATCGGTTAGCAATAAACGATCGCCACCCACGGTCAACCAAGTGTATTCGCGCACTTCACGTGTCGAGCCACCGCGCAAACTGATTTCCACGCCCGCATCCGGCAACAAGGCTTTAATCAGCGACGACTTGCCGGTGCTGACATCGCCAAAAAACGCAATGTGTACCTGACCCGCTACCTGACGCGCATGGAGGCGTTCCAACTCTGCTTGTAACGGTGCGGTATCCATGCCCACTGACGCGCTTTGCTCGATTTCACGCACCACACTGGCTTCGGTGACAGGCTCATTAGTGCGTTTGGGCAAGGTTTTACCAGAGCCACCGCGCACTAGCTTATACACCACCCAGCCGCTGAACAGGATCACCATGCCCACCAACCCGCTGTAGCTGTAAGCCAACCAAGGCGGCAATTGTTGCAGACGATCCCACAGATCTAGGAAATTTTTGGTAGCAAAAAACAGGAACACTAAAAACAACAAGGTTAGCAGTAACACCAAGCCTGCTAACAGCCAACGTAAACGCGAGGTAATTTTCATGGGTTGCGAGTCTTCCATTGCCTTTTTAATCCTGAGGCACATTATCCATTGAATGTCGCTGTCTGGGAAATATAATGGGGCTGGACTCTTAGCCAACGGGGCAAATACGCTTGATAAATACCCTTTTCACTTTCCGGCGCGGCATCATTTTCCTGACTTTGTTCTGGTTGGGGTTGTTTGTGCTGGTTCCACACGTATTGGTGTTGCTCACCAGCGTGTTAAGCCCTGATCCGCAACATTTGGCGGTGTGGCCTTTGACCTTGGATTCCTGGGCGCGGGTGTGGGAGCCGTTATACGCGGAAGTGTTTTTGCACAGTTTGTGGTTGTCTGCGGTAACGACACTCGTGTGTTTGTTGCTGGGCTACCCGTTTGCGTATTTGCTGGCAAAACTACCGAAATTGTGGCGCGGCGTTCTGCTGTTTTTAATGATTGTGCCGTTCTGGACGAATAGCCTGATCCGTACTTACGCGCTGAAATTGCTGTTGGGTAATAAAGGCGTGATCAATACCGCGTTGTTGGGGTTGGGGATTACTGACGAGCCGGTGGAATTATTGTATACCGAATTTGCGGTCATTTTCGGCCTTGTCTATGTGTTGCTGCCGTTTATGGTATTGCCGTTGGTGTCGAGTTTCGACAAGCTGGATGGTCATTTGATTGAGGCCGCACACGATTTGGGCGCGGGTTTCTGGCAACGTTTTCGCCATATTATTTTGCCGTTAACCACACCCGGCATTGTCGCGGGGTGTTTAATCGTGTTTTTACCGGCGATGGGAATGTTTTACGTCGCGGATTTATTAGGCGGGGCAAAAAACCTGTTGGTGGGTAACGTTATCCGCAACCAGTTTTTAGTGGTGCGCGACTGGCCATTCGGGGCGGCGTTTAGCGTGGCCTTGATTGCGATTATGGCGGGTTTGCTATGGCTGTATTTCGTAGCAAACCGCCGAATTAATCGCCAAGGTGGTTTGGATGATGAAGGCATTTAACCCTATCAAAACACCAAACTGAGTCACCACGTCACAACTGATCCCAACTCGGTACATTAGGATTGTGTGGCACTTTATCCAGCAATGACGCGATTTTCTGTTTTCAAATGAAATGTGACGCACCATTCGCGCTGATCAATGCTGCCAGTAGTACGTTAGCAAGGTGTCGTAAAACCGAAATACGGCGAAGCGAATTCGGCAAAAATAATGCATCCACCGCTCGGCGGCTGTATAATCCTGAACAATTGATTAGCAAATGGGGAAATACGCCATGATGACAACTAATTACTGCTTAGCACAGATGGCTTCATATCCTGATAGCCTGCTTCCGCATAGCCTGTTAGACATGGCTTCCGCCTAATAAACTGTTGAACTAAACCGCTAACGCGGTAGCCCACTGATTCCCAACGATTTTCCTCTGATGAGCCACACTTTAAGTGTCCGATAGATGGACATTTACAGGAGAACCCATCATGAAAGTCAGCCCGTTGCGCCAGCGGATGCTGGATGCCATGCAGATGCGTGGCTATTCCCCCAGAACCCACGACAGTTATGTCCAAGCCGTCCTTGACCTAAGCCACTATTACCACCGCTCACCAGACAAGATTTCGGCGGATGAGGTGCAGCAATGGTTGCTGTGGCTGTTAAAAGAACGCCACGTTTCATCCTCCACCTGTCACCTGTATTTCAACGGGATACGCTTCCTGTTTGTGACGGTGCTGGAAGATGCGGATTTTATGGCTTACCGCTTTGCCTTGCCCAAACGCCAGCAACGTTTGCCTGATTTGCTGTCGCGGGCGGAGGTCAGCCAACTGGTGGCAGCCCCCGACAACCCGACCCACCGGCTGCTGTTGCTGAGCTGTTATGCCTGCGGGCTGCGGGTCAGTGAGTTGGTGAATATCCGGGTGCAGGACATTGACGGCAGCCGCCGCATCTTGCATGTGGTGCAGGGCAAGGGGCAAAAAGACCGTTACGTGCCCGTACCCGACACCTTGCTGGCACAATGGCGGGCTTACTGGCAGCGTTGCCACCCCAAACAATGGCTGTTTCCGGGGAAATACTACGGCTACCAACAGTCGATGACGACACCCCAGAAAATCTACCTGCGCGCCAAGCGGCAAGTGGGTATCCGCAAGGCAGGCGGCATCCATAGCCTGCGCCATGCGTTTGCCACGCATTCGTTGCAGGCGGGAATGCCGATCCACCAGTTGCAGCAGGTGTTGGGGCATGAGCATGTCAGCAGCACGATGCGCTATGCGCATTGGTTGCCGGAAACCCAACAAGGCGGGCAAGCCATTGATCTGCTGGCGGGGCTGGATGCCGCCGCCGTATGTTACGCCTAGCCGAGGTGGTGCAGCGGTTTCAGTCACACTTGCCGCCGCTGCCACCGCCAGTGAACAAGGTGTGCCAACAACTGCTGGCGTGCCGCACCGCTGCCTTGGGTGGTTTCCAACTGCGCTGTGGGGAATGCGGCGAGGAAGTCCCGCTGTACCATGCCTGCCGCAACCGCCATTGCCCGCGTTGCCAGCAGCAGGCCAGCGAGCAGTGGCAACAGCGTGAACTGGCGAATGTTGTGCCTGCACCGTACTTCCATCTGGTGTTCACCCTGCCACATGAGTTGAACGGTTGGGTCAGGCTACATCCAGCGGTGGTTTACCATGCCCTGTTCCGCAGCGTGTGGGACACACTCAACACCTTGGGGCATGACCCCAAACGCCTCAACGGGCAATTGGGGATGACTGCGGTACTGCACACCTGGGGGCAGAACCTCAGCCAGCATGTCCACCTGCATTGCCTGATCCCCGGCGGGGCATTGGATGCTGCGCAACAGTGGCATCCGGCAAAAAGCACCTACCTGTTCCCGATCCGAGTGCTGTCGCGCCTGTTCCGGGGCAAGCTGGTCAGCCGCTTGCGGGAGGCTGCCGAGGATGGGCAATTGCCGCGTGTCACCCACCCCGGTGAGGTTAAACAATTGCTGGGGCAACTGATGCGTAAAGACTGGGTGGTGTATGCCAAACCCTGCCTGCACAAGGCCGAAACGGTGGTGAAATATCTGGCACGCTACACCCGCAAGATTGCCATCAGTGAGTCGCGCCTGTTGGGTATCACCGATGAAACGGTCAGCTTCCGCTACCACGATTACCGCGATGGGCAGCAGAAAGTGATGACCTTGGCGGGTGATGAGTTCCTGCGCCGCTTCCTGCAACACGTATTGCCTGCGGGGTTCCTGCGCATCCGCCATTACGGCTGGTTGGCGAATGCCTGCCGCAAAACCCGCTTGCCGCAAGTGCGCGAGGCCATTGCCCGTTACGCACCCACGCTGCCAATGGTGGCAGACAAGCCAATGGAAGCCATTGCTCGCTTTGATGGCATCCCTTGCCCTTGTTGCAAAACCGGGATGATGCGGGTGCGTTACCCGCTGCCGCCGCAACGGTTGGAGTATGGTTGACGGCACAATAGGCAGGTAGGTTTAGCTTTGGGCAAGGGAAAAACAGGCAGCCCCGGACTGCCCCCCACGGCTGTTGCGTCTGCTGGACAAAAGGCTCGAAACGCCCCTGACCCTGTGCTATGTTTGACCACAATCAGGGTAGCAGGCGGTGACAAGGCAATGGAAAAGCAGCAGTCGGTGTTAAATAATCGGGCAGCATGGGCTAATGTAGCGAAAGGCTGGAAAAGCAATCCCCTTATAGATAAAGAGTGGGACTCCGTAGCACGCGGTTCCGTCCAACAAGACATTTATGCCCAGTGCTGCCGCACACGGCATAAAATGCTTTAACGTTATGCGTCTTAGCTCATGAGCAAACTGATCCTCGACTACCTGAAATCTGGCGTAGAGCCCTTTCCCGACTCCAATTACGGCGAGGGCTTTCGCTGTAGTGCCTACCTAAAGGACGGCACGTACCTACCGTGCGTAATGCTGAGAAAAAGCGGCCCGATCGTCGAGCTCGCGATTCGGCGGTTTGAGCAGGAGAAGAACGGCAAGAGCATCTTCCGCTCAGGCAACGGCTACGAAACAATCGTCAGGAACTTTGTAGCTTCTGGCAACCGCCTAAATCACTATGACATCGAGCGTGTCGAACCAAGTAGATTCGCTATCCCTCTTGCGCTACTGAAGAAGATCGAAGGCGAAACAACCATGGCGTGGACTGGGTTCGTCTTTGAAATGCAGGATGGAAAATTGTTTTCCTATGGAACGTCGTTTGGCGTGGAGTTCTTCGGTCTTCCAGACGGTTACGGTTTCGAGAACGTCGTTGCAGTTCACAACCACGCCTACGTCTCGCCGAGTGGGGCGCTCAGTGCTCTCGCGCAGGGAATGGGAGCACAACCCGAAGACTACGACCGATCTCTGGTCTTTCGCGAACGACCGTACTTTGTCTGCTACTACGATGCCTAGCCTGGCGACGCATAACCTTGCAGTCGAGCGGACCTGCGCGAAAAGCCGCGCAGGCCGCTCACTTTCACGTTAGGCGGCACACCATGCATCGTCTCTATCGTATCGCTGACGACTTTGAGGCAACTATCCGAATTCTAACCGAGGCTGAGGGTGGCCGTATGAATCCACCCTTCAATGGCATACGTTGGGACTTTGCATATGCTTCTGACAAACCAGCGGAAAATCTCTACATGATCCATCCGGATTTTTACTCACAATCCGGGGATAGCCTACCAACTGATGCCCCGCTGCCCTTGGGTGTGGATCTTCCCGCTCGTATGACCATAGTCATTGACGAGATGCGAGAACAGGTTCACCGGGCACGTATAGAACCTGGCGTTGAGTTCTATTGCCATGAAGGGTCAAAGAGAGTCGCTGTTGGGCGCATCACCCGCATTACAGGGCTGCATAATTCACGCACCAGTGCCGCCTAACTCAGGCGTTATGTGTTACGGAGAAACTACTGGTGAGTGATCCAATTATTCTGGCAGGGTTTAGCAATATGGAGCTAGTGGATTTCCATTACCATATTGAATGGGAATCGTGGAAGGATAGCTTTATTGAGCTCTTTGCTAAAAAAGGTGAAAAAACTCGCCATCTACGTTTTAACGGTGTCAGTAATCTGAAAATTCAGGAAGGTTTTTCCGGGTCTTTGTCGGGAATGTTGGTCGTGGACGTCTCCGCGCGGCAATGGGACTCCGCGCTCATAGAAGTTCAGAATATCGAGCAAGATCCTGGAATCACGTTCTTAGCACACAGCATGGAGATCATCAATGACACATAACGATTGCGTCAACGTGACCGGTTTTCTGCTAGCGCTCCAAACCGGCCCGTTACGCTGGCGTTGCGGCTGTAGAATAACCTCGAAATTTAAATTTAATTACCTTATGAATCATATAGCTATGAAAGAGACATCCCTCAAAAATGGGGATTTTCTTACACCCTCGTTATGCCTATGGAGATTCTGATGAGTTGTAACTACAAATTAACTCAGCCGGAAGTTGTAAGAGCAATGCAACTTCATGGTCGAGGTAACAATAGAACCTTGGTTGTACTCTCTATTGTAGGCATTGCTTTAGTGTTGATAGGTGTTCTTACCGATTACAAGGCAATAGGTTTTGGTGGTTCTATTGGAGGAATCATTGGTTATTTTGCTGTTCTGTACCTACTAATTCCGTTCAATGCAAAGAGACAGTATAAGCAGCTCCGTGCTTTGAAGAATGAAATACACATGACGCTTTCTCCGCAAGGAATTGATTTCAAAAGCGAATCAGGAGAAAGCAAGTTGCAGTGGGATGATATTCACAAATGGAAAAGTGCCAATGGCGTTTACCTGTTATATGTAACCAGCAACATGTTTCATACGGTGCCATCAAGGGCACTGCCAAATGAAAATGAGCTTTCTAGATTACTAACCGAAAATGTTGGCGCAAGAACGGCATAACAATCGCGTCAACTCGGACGGCAAAAAGCGATGCTTCGTGCACGTCCCCACGTTCCTCAAAACACCAAACTGACATTCTCACGCCCTAATGCCACCCGTAAATCGCGCAAATTAGCATCGTCCAACGCCACACCCCATTGCCCGCCGAGGCGTAATTCGCCTTGCGCTTGCGGGGTGCGGTACTCCACCGTTACCGCGCATTTCATCGGCGCGTCGGGCTGTAAAAACTTGCGTAATTCCGCCCAAGCACCAGCCTGCACTTCCGCCGCATCCACCCGCAATACCAGTTTGCGCAGGAAATTTTCACGAATCGACAACATATTGTGAATTTTTTCCACACGCAAGCGAGTTTTGCCGGTGCGCTGATCGGTATCTAGCGTGCCTTCCAGCACCACCGCCGTTTCTTTTTCGAGCAAATGCCCGAATTGTGCAAACGCATCGGTGAAAATCAGGGCTTCGTAATACGCGGTTTTATCGTCCAACTGCACAAACGCACGTTTGCCGTTATCAGTCGCTTGGGTACGCACACTGGCGACTAAACCCGCCAGCATCACCGGCTCGCGGCGGTATTTAACGGTTTCATCTTCTGCTAAATCCGCCAGCGGTTTGCGATGCGGCAAGGCGGCTAATTCTTCGGTGTATTCATCCAGCGGATGCCCGGTGAGATACAAGCCCAGCGTTTCTTTTTCCAAACGCAGGCGTTCTTTTTCGGGGAATTCAGGGCGCGTCGGCACGCCCATTTCGGGCGAATCTTCTTTAACACCGGCAAACATCCCGCCGAATAAATCCACCTGCCCCGTGCCTTGATCGCGGTTGTGTTGTTCCGCCATTCGCAAGGCTTCAGGTAAAAATTCCAGCATAGCGCGGCGCGTACCGCCCAAACTGTCAAATGCACCAGCTTTAATCAGGGTTTCCAATACGCGCCGATTGACCTTTTGGGAACTACAGCGTTTGCATAAATCGGTTAATGATTTAAACGCACCGTGTTTCTCGCGTTCTTCGACCATTACGCTTAATGCCGCTTCACCCGCACCTTTAACCGCACCCAAACCGTAAATAATGCGATTTTTCTCATCCACCGTGAACTGAAAATCCGAGCGGTTAATATCCGGTGGCAAAACTTGTAAACTTAATTGACGGCAATCGTCTAATAGCGTTACAACCTTTTCGGTATTATCCATATCCGCCGATAATACCGCCGCCATAAACGCTGCCGGATGATGCGCTTTAAGCCAAGCAGTTTGAAACGCAACCAAGGCATAAGCGGCTGAATGCGATTTATTGAAACCGTATTCCGCAAACTTTTCCATTAAATCGAAAATGTAGCCAGCCTGATTTTCATCGACATTATTATTACGCGCCCCGTCCATAAAAATGGAACGCTGCTTGGCCATTTCCTCCGGTTTCTTTTTACCCATTGCCCGCCGCAACATATCCGCACCGCCCAAAGTGTATTGGGCGAGGACTTGCGCAATTTGCATAACCTGTTCTTGGTAAACGATAACCCCGTAAGTCGGCTTGAGAATTTGCTCCAAACTGGGGTGCGGGTATTCAACCTTAGCAATACCTTTTTTACGGTTGATAAAATCGTCCACCATCCCCGACTGCAACGGCCCCGGACGGAACAACGCCACCAACGCAATCACATCCTCAAACACATCTGGTTGTAACCGCCGGATCAGGTCTTTCATCCCTCGTGATTCAAGCTGGAAAACCGCCGTGGTTTTTTGCGCTTTGAGTAAATCAAAACTGGCTTTGTCGTCCAGCGGAATACGGTTAATATCGACTTCGGGTAAGCCTTTCGCTGCCTGCTTACGATTAATGGTACGCAATGCCCAGTCAATAATCGTGAGGTTGCGCAACCCCAAAAAGTCGAATTTGACCAGCCCGACCGCTTCCACATCGTCTTTATCGTATTGCGACACCACCCCATTGCCGAATTCATCACAGGAAATCGGGGTAAAATCCGTCAAATCCGACGGCGAAATCAACACCCCACCCGCGTGTTTACCGGTATTACGGGTCAAACCTTCTAGTGAAATCGCCATATCCAACAAGGCTTTAACTTCTTCGTCCTTGTCGTAAAGCTCGATCAAATCTGGGGAAACCCGCTCCGGGTCATCTTGAGCTTTTTTGGTACGCCCCAGCGCATCTTCCAAAGTGATGCCCAGCACAAACGGGATTAATTTTGCCACCCGATCCACAAAACCGTAAGGATGCCCCAACACCCGCCCCACATCGCGCACCACCGCTTTCGCCGCCATTGAACCAAAGGTAATAATCTGCGACACCTGATTACGCCCGTAAGTTTGTGCCACGTAATCAATGACTTTATCGCGATTATCCATGCAAAAGTCGATGTCGAAGTCCGGCATGGAAACCCGTTCTGGGTTCAAAAAACGTTCAAACAGCAAATCGTAAGCCAACGGATCAAGGTCAGTAATTTTCAGCGCGTAAGCCACTAGGGAACCCGCACCCGAACCCCGCCCCGGCCCCACCGGAATCGCATTGTCTTTCGCCCACTGAATAAAGTCCGCAACGATTAAGAAATAACCGGGGAACCCCATCGCATTAATAACACCGAGTTCAATCGCAAGGCGTTCATCATACGGCTGACGCTTTTGCGCAAATTCGGCTGTACCACGTGGAAACTGCTCACCAAACAAGAAATCAAGGCGTTGCTCCAGACCCTCTTCACTGACTTTACAAAAATACTCCGCTTCGGTCATACCTTCAGGAATCGGGAATTGCGGCAAATAGTTTTTACCCAATGTCAGCAACACATTACAGCGTTTGGCAATTTCCAGCGTATTCGCAATCGCCGCCGGAATATCCGCAAACAACGCCACCATTTCTTCAGAGGTGCGTAAATATTGCTGCTGACTGTAATGTTTAGGGCGTTTAGGATCAGCCAACACATTACCGCTATTGATACAAACCCGCGCTTCGTGCGAATTAAAATCGCTCGCCGCCACAAACCGCACATCATTAGTCGCCACCACCGGCACATCGTAAGCCAACGCCAAATCCACCGCTGCGTGCGTATAATGTTCCTCGCCATCACGCCCAGTGCGTTGTAATTCAAGGTAATAACGTTCAGGAAACGCCGCAAGCCACTCCTGCAAACGCTTTTCCGCCAACTCCTGATTACCCGCCAACAACGCCTGCCCCACGTCACCATCGCGCCCGCCGGAAAGCATAATGACACCATCACTGAATTCCGTAAGCCATGCCCGCTGCACACGCGGCACGCCCAACACCTGCCCTTGTTGCCATGCCCGCGAAATCAATTTGGTTAAATTGCGATAACCCGTATTGTTTTGACACAACAAAATCACATGAAACAAGGTATCACCGCCGGTTTCATCCACCAGCAGCACATCTACCCCGAAAATGGGTTTAATACCTGCGCCCATTGCGGCTTTATAGAACTTCACCAAACCGAAAAAATTGGTTAAATCGGTAATCGCGATAGCTGGCATCCCGATCTTCTCCGCAGCTTTCATCAGCGGCTTAATGCGGATAGTGCTATCGGTGAGGGAGTATTCAGTGTGGAGGCGGAGGTGGACGAATTGGGTCATGGTATACTCGCTTGAGATGCGGCAAAGTAGAAATGCAGAAAGGAGATAAATGGAAAAGGAGGATTACGTTTCAATAAGATACGCACCATTTCCTGCTTACTCAATTGCCGGAACATAGGATTATTGGTTTTAAGAATCACATCAAAGACAGCTTGTACCGCATTAACGCGATCATTCTGCAAGCGGATACAATTAAGATTGAGCAAATTTATAGTGTATTCGGCTCTTGCATTTTCATTAGCTGCCGACATTACGCCAGTATCTTTATTATATTTAAAGAATTCGCCAATATTTTCATCTTGCACAGGATTTATGAACTGTTTTTCATTGAAATCATTAGCTTTTTTATGACCACAAGAATGTACATCCTCTGGCTTATAGACCTTTTTGTTGTCGGTGTCACATAAATCACCATTACATGAAGCAACTAAGTTTGTATAAGCAAAAGTAAGATGCGCAAACTTACCGCTTACGTCTTTGGGATGAATATGCTCAACATGAGAAATATCTTTGCTTATCTTACGCTCACAATAAATACATAATTCTGCTTGTTCAGCTATCAAATGCTGATGTAACGCTTTTTTGCATTCACTAAGCTCTTGATTCTCAGAAAACTCATGCCATCCAGCATTCTCTGGCAAATTGGTCTTACAAGCTTCAAAAAAATCGGGACTGTTACCTTTTTTTACATGACGCATTAGACAGCATCCCGTAGCTCAATAAGGAACGCCATTTCTTGCATGAAACGGGAATGATCACTTTCTTCAGATAACTGAGCCTTCACAGCCAAGGCTTCTGGTGTATTTTCTTTGCTTTCTTCAACAAATTTACGGTATTGCGCGTATAGCTTCAATAATTCTGGTGGACGTGGGTCTGCTCCCATAATTTCAGAAAGGATGGAGTTCACATCGACACCAGAAGGTGGTTGATTCATATGAACAGGTTGTATTTTTCCATTTTCTTTGCGTAACAAAATACGGTTCTTATAGGGAACACTTGCAATAATTTGCGGCGAATGTGTGGCAACAATAAATTGGTTATTTCTCCCAATTCGGCTATAGATTTGCATGATCTTTTGTTGCCATGCTGGGTGCAAGGCGATTTCCGGTTCATCAATCAAAATCATAGAATTACTCGGATTGAGTATCATCAATGCAATCACACGTCCATAAAGTTGTTTTTCACCATCACTAAGTTGATCAATCGTAACCTCTTGATTTGCCGCATTAGAAAAAACAGGACGATTAAAAAGAGTTTTAGATAAGTTCGACAACTTCGTTAGCAAATTTGCATTTAAAAAATGGCTATTAAATGCATCTACGGCTACTTTTGTACGCTCCACAGGATCGGCAATATTACTTTCCAATATTTTATTAAGGACGTATTCTTTTGTATAAAACTCTGCATTTCCAAGAATTTTCTGGATATCAACTTTTTGTGCAAAAACATATTGCACAGCCATTTGTGTAACAGGTGAATACTGAAAATTTTGCTGTGATGGCATGAAAATCAGACGAGGTTGATCATCAAAGCCATTGATATCGGAATTGGTATTATTTAAATAAGAAATTTTATTTAACACCTCCATCCAGTTAAGTTGATTATATATCTCAGGCACATCATCCAAATTAACTTCATTAAAATCAAAAATACTAATTTGACCACATTTTTTTTGATGAAAAAAGAGTGCTGGTTGTGATATGGCTTGAAAGATCGCCTCAAGCAAGCTAGTTTTCCCCGTGCCATTAACACCCGCAATCACATTAACAACATTACCTGTTACGGGATTAGCCGTTATACCACTAGGTGGCTGAAAACGGATAGCGTTGACTCCCTCCATATTTTCCAGCACACGAAATTTTTTGATTTCAATCTTTTCAATATACATACAATTCAGCCTTCACGATTTAGGTTGGCGGCGGCGCGGAATCATCGCAGGTCGAACAGGCTCATAGGCTTTCAAGCCCTGATCACCCGTCAGAATTTCCACAGTATAGCCCGCTTTATGGTAATACTCGGCAACGTCTTTGATGGTGGCATCGCCTATTGATAGCTTTTGAGCGGCTTGCGCAGGCCAATTTTCGGATAAAGCACGCAAATTGTCAGCCTGCCACAAGTCGGCTTGTTCGGTAAATGCTGCCCACGGCGAACAGGCATCCGCTGCCAAACGCAAGTAATCAGCCAGCTTGGTAGCAAGGCTGAAACGATCACCCCCGACTTGCGCAATATGGTTGCCCGTTTCAATCAGCGTGGCGACTGGCAACACGAACGTACTGTGTTTCGCCTGTTCTGCCTGCAATAACACGTCGATGCGGGCATGAGTCCAACGATCTTCGTGCGTCCCCGCCTCTTCTTTACCCGGTACTTGCAGCCAGCAGCACAATACAGACGTATCCAAAATCAGTACACGCCTACCCATGCACCGACTCCAGCGACTTTTCAATCAAGCCTTGGGTGGAAAGTTTGCCGACAGTGCCTTGCGCCAACAGTTTAGGGAGTTGTTCGATGTCTTCCAATAACGTCAGTTTGCTTTCACCTGTGATGCTATCGCGGTGGGCAACGGTGACAAATGGCACAAATTCCGTTCCCAATGCGTCCAATAACGCGGGGTTATGCGTAGTGACTAATACATCAATATTGCGTTGTCTGCCGATGGTTTGCAGGGCTTCCAATAATAAGTGGGCACGGGAAGGATGGAAACCGTTATCCACTTCGTCGATTGCCAACAAACTACCTTCTGGCAAGGTCAGTAACGCGGTAAGGATGGCGAGAAAGCGTAATGTGCCGTCGGACATAGCGCGGGCATCAACAGTAAATATCTCGCCGGATTCACCCCATTTCTCATCGCAATAAAGCATCGCATCTTTACCCAGCTTCCCAACTTTTTCGGCGTAGACACGATGAATATCGCGCTCAGGTAAACGGCTGGCATACTGAGTGAGCGTATCCTCGATTTCTTTTTGCCGCTCAACAGATAGTGCAGCCAAAACGCCTGCAATATTACCCGCATCAGAATATAAATTATCAGATAATAGAGAATAACCTTTCATGCTATCAGGATCTGGACAAAAAATTACAATTTTACTTAGAATATTGAAAATTATTGATATAAATTCAAACCCTTCACGTAAGTCTGAACGATCTTCCAGTACTAATAATGAAGGAGATCGAATTTCAAAACTACGGTCAAGTGTTCGTCCATTAGCAGAAACACTTTCATTCACAAACAGACTATCTAACGAATGATTAATACCATATTTATATTCAATATTTTTCTCCAAAAAAACAACATTAAGACTAAATGCAAGATTGCTTTTTTTTGTTGCCCACTCAGAACCACCTCGAATACTATTTAAAGCATCCGAAAAAGTTACGCCAGAAGCAATACGCTGTAAAAACTGGAGCGCATCAAGTACATTCGACTTACCACTAGCATTCGTGCCAATCAAAATAGACAACGGATCAATATACAGCGTAGCCTCGCCGAAGCTTTTCCAGTTTTCCAGACGTAGTTCTGTAATCATTCGCTGCTCTCCACTTGTAACTCGGTATACTTCTTCGCCGAACCCGTCGCCAAAGCCACCGGGTATTTCTCACGATTTTTGAGCATTTTGCTGCGAATCGCTGCGTCGAGATCAATCCCTAAGTCGTGACACAGGTAGGTCAAATACACCGCGACATCCGCCACTTCATCGCGCAAGGCGGGCAAAACCTTGTGGAGCGCGTCGCCTTGGCGGTCTTCCCACTGAAATAATTCCAGCACTTCGCCTGCTTCAAGGGCAAGCGAAATCGCCAGATTGCGGGGCGTGTGAAATTGTTGCCAATCACGTTCGGCACGAAAGTCGATTAATTCAGCTACAAGGTCGGGGGGCAGCATTGCGGTATCCTGTTAAATCCGTAAAACCATTATAATCCCCCGATGCACACATGACAGAAAAAAAGGACTGCCCTCTATGCTGAAATTTCTTCCCGGCTTGATTTTGTTGCAAGTCATCACGGTCGTCATCACCTTGACCGCACCCGAATTGAACGGCTTTGGTTGGCTGCGCTTAATCGTCCCCCTAGTGATTGCGGGCGTAGTCACCGCTTTTTGGTTTAGCTCGATTGCGGCACACCAACGTAAAGACGAAATCAATCAGTTACAAGCATGTCATGCGAAAGAACGTGAAGCAATTCGCGTCAACGCGGAACGCGCCAAGGCAAAAGTGGTCAAACAAGCACACCAAGAAACCATGCAGGAAGTACGCCGCACCACCACCCAAGCCAATATCAAGGTCGGTTTGGCGTTCGCGGGAGCTGCCGGATTAGGCGGTTTATTGTTGTTAACCCAATTTATGACCTTGGGATTGTTGTTGCTAACCAGTGTCGGTGGTGCATTAGGCGGTTATGTTTTGCGCATTCGCCAAGAAAGAAACAAGCTGTTAATCGACACTTCAGCGGATAAAGTGCCACTGATCACCGCCACAAAAACACCCAAACGCTTGAATAAATAAGCCAACGAAGTAACCTTGAAAATGAAAGTTTCATCAAACTACCGCACTGCAAAATGTTACACTCTGGCAACCTAAATCAAGGAAAATACGATGCAGCCGACTGATGATCCCAGCGTCGCTGGACTCTTGCCACCACCGCAAACTGCCGGGCTAGTTACCCCATTGCGTTGGGAACAAGTGCTGCCGTTGCTCACACGCCTGCTGGTATGGGGCGTTTTTTTCGGGTTACTCACCCTGTTGAGTTCATTTTTCACCCTGATTTTCCTGACTTTTGTGTTTGCTTACCTGCAATCCAGCATCGTCGATATGCTGTCACGCCGTATCCGCTGGCTACGCACCGGCTTAGTTTTTATCACGGGCGGATTGTTTTTAAGCGTCATTATTGCGGTCAGTTTTTTTCTCGCCCCCAAAGTGTATGAGCAAGCCACCGGATTTGTGCGCGGCTTTTTTGTTTATATGGAACGGGTTGATGTGGAATTAATCAGTCTTGCCGAACGTTACCCCATGCTGCAAGAGGCCATTCCCGAACTGCGCAAACCAACGCCTCCCGCACCATCCAACGTGACTCCTCCCGCGTGGGCATACAATGGTCAAACGGGCGTTGCCACCCTCACCCCAGAACCAGCCGCGCCACCACGCGCATTTGCGGATTCCCCCAGTGGAGTCTTACTGAAAATGCTCACGGGAACGGAAAAATCTTTGGATGCACGCGAATCGGTCAAACTCGTGCTTGATCAATTAACCACGATTAGCCGTCAAGCCGTCGGGCTATTATCGACGTTTATGTTAGCCGTGCTATTTTCGTTCTTAATCGTATTAGATATGCCGCGTTTAGCCAGCAGTATCCGCGATTTACGCGAGACTCGCCTGCGCTTTGTTTACGATGAAGTCATTGATAATATTTACGAATTCGGCAAAGTCTTAGGCCATACTATGCAAGCGCAATTTTATATTGCCTGCGTCAATACGCTATTAACGGCGATTGGTTTATTGGTATTAGGCATGGGGCAACACGTTGCATTTTTATCGGTTATTGTATTTTTGTGCAGCTTTATTCCCGTTGCGGGGGTTTTCATTAGCTCCGTTCCCATTTGTTTACTGGCATTAAATGAAGGCGGGGTACATTTAATGTTCCTTGGGATTCTCATGATTACCTTCATTCACATGGTCGAAGGTTATATTTTAAATCCACTGATTTACGGCGCGCGCTTGCGGATTAATCCGGTTATTGTCCTAATTATCCTCACCGTAGGCGGCAAGTTATTCCATCTTTGGGGTTTGGTTTTGGGTGTACCGGTTTCGACCTACATTTTCGGGCACGCCATCCGTTATGACAAACCCAAATCGTTAGGTGCATTTAAGCGTTAATGCGTCACGGATTAACCTGCAACACGCCCACGATATTCACCAAGCGTTCCCCCACATAAATCAGCGGTAAACATTCGCGCTGCCAAGGGGGAATGCCTGCTTCTTGTAATAAATGTTTCAGCGAATGACTCCCGCCGCGATACGGTAACTGCATGATTTCCCCGCCTTGGCGAAACCGCACTGTCACCGCACTCCCGCTATCACGCACTATCGGCAACCACGCACCCAACATTTCCGGCACTAACGTTACCCCAACACTGGGTAAAACTAACGGTTGCTGCGTATCCCAGCCGTAAATTTGAGTGGAATCATGCGCCACGAGCGGCGGCAAGGCATACAAATCATCGCGATAACGGCGAATTTCGCAACCCGCCCAATGCACACATGGCATCGCGTCCGCAGTTGCCAGCAATA